>NZ_JBEGHQ010000023.1:0-575793 GCF_040676285.1 Sphingobium sp. LMC3-1-1.1
CTCTATTGCTTGGTGACCATAGCGTCTGTGACCCACCCGATCCCTTCCCGAACTCGGACGTGAAACCAGTCTGCGCCGATGGTACTGTGGCTCAAGCCCCGGAAGAGTAGGGCGTCGCCAGGCATTATAGCTCGCGCTTCAATACCCATCCACAATATCTGCTTCACGCAAGAAAGCCCGCCCGCAACGGCGGGCTTTCTTGCGTCTGATACCCCAAAATCTAGAGCGTTTTCACTATGAGCGGAAACGCTCTGGTCTTTTGATGCCATTTTCCGAGCCCTTGGCCGTAAACGGTCAATTCGAAAATAGTCGAGCGCGGGTTCCGATCTGATTGAACCAGATTGCCGCCTTGGATTCCTTTTTTGCTGTGATTTCTTAACCAGCGATCGGTTCCGATCGCTTGGAAATCGCTCTAACAGCCCAAGACCAGCCTCAAACCGCCTGATGCGACTGCCCTTCCACGAAAGACCAGGAAGATCAGCGTTCCTTGGATCCAGTGCGGGACAGCAGGAAAACCACATAGCCCTTGAACTGTGGATGGCGTGACAGCATCAGCGGTGCCTGCCAGCTTCCTCCCTCGACCAGCGCGACCCGGAAGGGGATGGGAAAGTCCTTCATCCGGCGGAAATAATCCTCATAGCCGGGAATGGTGCTGCGTCCCTGATAGGTCTGGATGACCACCTCGTCGATCAGTCCTGCCAGTCGAAGCAAGGCATCTGGGTCGCCATGCGCGCTCCAGTCCATCAGACCCGTGATCGACAGTTTCCAGTCCTGCGGCAAGCGTTTGCGCAGATCGTGCAGGAAGCGCGCATAGCCGTCGATGCCTCGCGTGGCGGCATCGAAATCGACCTGAAGCCCGACGACTTCATTCCCTGCCGCCCGCCAATGCGCCAGATCATCGAAGATCGCGCTGTAAACGGCGTCATTCCAATCCAGCCGATCCGCCCTGACGACCAGCCAGACCTTTTTGCCCGGCAGGCGCGGCGTGCCCATGCGCAATCTTTCCATGCGGGCCGTTCCGCCGCGCCGGACCTCTCCATCAAGAAGATAGAGGATCCTGGCATGAACATCCCGTGTCGGACGTATGCCGGGCCAAAGGTAGAAGGCGTCATAGGCCGCCGGAACGACCTTTCCCGCGTCCGTTTCCGCCTCCTGCCGGCAACCGGCCAGCGCCAGGAACGCCAGCAGCGCCATCGTGCCTTTGCCCGCGCCCATATCTCACCAATAATAGCGCAGCGACCTGGCCCATCGACTTTGCGGATAGCGTTGCTTCAACTCCGTGAACCAGGCCTTCCGATCGGCCTGGGGCGCCTGCGCCGCATCCATTTCTTCCGAGGTCCGATAGGGACCGGCGCAGCCATTATAGCCGGATGGCGAATAGCACATGACGGCGCGGTAGAGGGCATAGGCCCGGTCGTCGGGCGCCGCTCGCCTGTCCGCGATGATCGCGGCGTAGATATCCGAGCGTGAGAGGGAACGGCCGGAAAATCCGTCCGGCCCGCTGCCGAGCATGGACCTGTCCTCGCTCGCATTGAACAGGCCGAACCCGTCGAAACCGTTCAGCCGGTAGAAATCGCCCAGGCACAGCCGCGCCTTTGCATCGCCGGGCGACTTAGCCAGTGTCGCGGCGATCTGCGCTATGCTGGGGCAAGGAAAGCCGTCGGACCATTGCCCGGTTCGGAACAGCCCGGTCGGGATCCTGTCCTGCTGGGAAAAGTCCCATAGTCCGCCTTCGCTCCCCGCATTGGCGGGCACCAGAGTCAGATCGTTGCCGAAATCGCCAAAGGCACCCCTTGTCAGATCCTTGTAGAGCAGGGTGAAACGGGCCACGTCCCGCTCGCGCGCGGGACGGGTGCCATCCCTGGCCGTCATGCGCAGGATGGCGGGCGGCGCCAGGGTTTGCAGCAGGATCGTCCGGGTCATGCTGTCCGTGATCGGCGATCCGGGGGCGAAGACCTGCTCCACCCGTCCGTCGCGCTGCCAGCGAATGGCCAGCCCCATTTCAACCAGGGGCCGCTCATAAAGCGGGCTTGCTCCCTTCAGAAGGTCGCGCCAGAAACCCGCTTCATTGGGATCGCGCGTCCGGCCGAGGGCCATGCCGCGCAGGACCTGCCGGCTGAAGGCGAGGGGCGTGAAGCCGCTGCTGCGCGCCGCATCCGGCAGCAACGCCAATATCGCCTTCGGATCGTCTCCACCATAATAGGCCCGGCTGGCCTGAAGCAGTCCATAAAGATCAGGATGGGCCGCAAACTGCCTCTTCTGCGCCGTCAATTCGCTCGCGGAAAGAGGAGCGGGATCGGTATTCTGCCCCCGCATCTGCTTGAGATCGGCGACCGCCAGCAAGAGCGGTACGCCGTTCTGACTGCCGATGATCCTGCCCGCATCCGGGCGCTCCAGCAGCTTGATATCGATTTCCTCGGCCAGGTCGGCTGCCGCTTCATCGTCGCCGGGCATCGTGGCCACCAGCTTTTCGTAGCTCTGGACAAGCGCCGCCATGTCTCCGCTCAGCCATGCGACGCGGCGCGTCAAGCCTTGTGCCGACGTGGCATAGCGGCCCTTGGGATAGGCCTTGAGATAGGCGCCGATGGCGTCGCCTGCCTGCTTGACCGCCGCCGCATCGACCTTTTCCGGCCCGGCAAAATCGCCATATTCGTCCACCGCCTTGGTCACCGCCGCGCGCAGGCCGATGCGGATCGGCATATATTGGGCGGTTTCCGCGACCCATTTGCTGCGGCTGCGCGTCAGCGAAGCAAAGCCCTGTCGCGCGCTTTGCCAGTCGCCCTTGTGGAAGGCGTCGGCCGCCTTCAGATAGGACAGATATTCGCGGCCGAGCCTGGTCGAGATCGGCGCATCGTCCCAATGGGCGGCATCGCAGCCGGTCCTGGCGCGCAGCCCGGTCAGCTCGGTCTTTTCGGCTGCCGGCAGGTCCGTCTCGACCGCAAGCGCGGCGTTGAACGCGGCCACGCCATCCGGGGAAACCGCGCAGCCGGCGGCATCGCCATTGCCCATGGCGCTGCTTTCCTGGTCCTTCTCCCCCGCTTGTGGCCAGAAGGCTGCGCGCAGGCCGGGCCATGTCATGAAGGTACGGCCGAACTGCGGATTGTTCACATCGCCGTCGGCCCCGGCGCGATCGCTGTTCACGGGTTTCAGGCTGCGCATCAGCAGCAGGATGTTGATCCGCGTATCATTGCCCGGACTGATCGCCGCCCGCCCGCCGCAATCATAATCGGGCGAAGCCAGTTGCCAGCCCGGCGAACAGGAGGAGTCGGCGCAGGCCCAGAGCGCGCCGCCCAGGCCGATCCCCGACAGCGACAGCAGGAGCAGCGTGACGGCGACCGGATGCTTTCGCGGGAAGGTCAAATTCTGGCCCATGGGAATTCCTGCCGATCATCTTCTGTCTTCATCCGGCCCAGACTGAACAAAAGATCGCGTCCAGGCAATCAGGAACGCAAGGGCAAGGGGCAGGTCGTTTACGCCACCTTCGCCCGCATGAGGAGGATGGTTCCGATCGACAAGGCAGGGGTAGTGGTGATTGCGGGTGGATGCTGCGTCGAAATGCCTCCACGACGCGCGTCATCGGGTGCCTTGCCGGGGCAATGGCAGAACAATCATCGCGCATTGAGAACTGATAATGACGAACTGAAAACAGTTGAAGCGGACAGGCAATGGGTGAATGGCGAAGAATATTTCAGATCTGAAAATTGTTTTCAGATCATGTTTGTATTCCGGAGTCACCGAAGACTGTAAAGGATAGAGGATGCGAATATCCGGTTTGCGCCAATTCGGGAAGATATCAAAAATGGCTACTCCAAAGGGTATATATCCTTTAAAAATCAGCTCCTTGGGCGTCAAATTTCCTTCTTCTCCGGGCATATGCATGGTTTCGCTAACGCTTTTCTAACCTTCTGGATGCAATGTTGATGCAGATTAAGGCGTATCGACTTCAGCGGACGGGGATCGTCATGCGCAAATATTATGCGTTTATCCTGCTGGCTCTCGTGCCAGGCAAGGCAGCGGCGACAGACGCCACTACGACAATGGGTGTTTCCGCGACAGTGTTGAATGCCTGTCTTGTCTCGGCCACGGACATGGCGTTTGGAAGTTACGATCCGACATCGGCAACGCCGAAGGATACGACCAGTACCATAACAGTGACTTGTACGCCGGGAACAGTATTCAACATAGGTTTGAATGCCGGAAGTACCGGTGGAGCGACAGTGTCCACGCGCCAGATGCTCAATGGCGCCACTCCCCTGGACTACGGATTGTACAGCAATACGGGACGCAGCACCAATTGGGGAAATTCGGTTGGATCGGACACGGTGTCGCAGACCGCGTCGACCATCCTGCCATCGGCCTTCACTGTTTACGGCCGCATTCCGGTCGGGCAGAGCGTGGCTGCGGGGAATTACGCTGATACGGTGACCGTAACCGTCAGCTATTGAAGGCGGATTTCGTCATGACAGGATCATGCCATGGTGCCGGACCCGCGCGGGTTCTGGCGGCGATAGGACTTTGTGCGCTTTTCGGGATGGCGCAGGCGGTGGACGCCGCGACGCTGCGCATTTTGCCCGTGCGGATCGAGATGGCCGCCGACAAGCAGTTCTGCTCGCTTACCATTTCCAATGATGACGCGACCCCTGCGACGGTCCAGATCAGGGGCTTTGGCTGGCGCAAGGATGCAAGCGGCGCGGACCAGCTCGACCCCGTTGACGGCCCGGTCGTCAATCCCTCCATCGTCAGCATCCCCGGCGGAGCGAGCAGGCTCGTGCGATGCAGCCTGCCGGCGCGCACTGGACCGCGCGAGGAAAGTTACCGCCTGATCATCGATGAACTGCCGACGGCTACGACCGTGCCGGGCACGGTGCGGGCATTGCTGCGCATCAGCATGCCCATATTCCGCGCACCCCCCGGTGCAGCGCCTTCGCTCCGCTGGTCCACCGCGAAGGTCGCCGACGGAGGATGGACGCTCAGCCTGTTCAACCAGGGCGACCGGCATGTCCAGGTGACCGGCATGACCCTTCGCACCGCCGCGGGCGGAGACGCGATCGCGCGCGTCGACAGGGGCTTCTACCTGCTGGCGGGCGGGCGCATCGACCTTCCGGTCCAGCCGCCGGACGGCCGCGCGGTCGCCACCGTCCAGGTGGAGACGACCCAGGGACCGCTCACCGCCCGCCCCGCAGCGTCTGGGCAGTGAAGGCGCGCAGCGGATGTCGCCCGCTCCGGCATGGCCTGGCGCAAGGCAGGGGCTTTCGATGCTGGGTAGGGCGCTCATCCCGCTTTGCCTGCCGCTGGCGCAGCCGTCCGCCGCGTCCGATCTTCCCATGACGCTCGCCGTCATGGGCAGGCCCGGCGACAGCCAACGCCCGGTGCCCGTGGGCGTCATCATCAACGGCCAACCGATCAGCGATACCGGCCTTGTCGTGCTGGACCGGGGCAGGCTGTTCGTCCGCCAGGACGTGCTGCGCCAATGGGGCCTGCAAAGGGCCGTGCCACTGCAGCGCATCGAGGTGGAAGGAGCGGATTACGCCCTGCTGGACGGCATGGACGGCCTTTCGGCGCAACTCGACAGTTCAGGCGGCACCTTGCTGATCGATGCCGCGCCCTCGCTCTTTTCCCCCACCCATGTCGGTGCCGAACAGCGCGGCCGACCGGTCATGGCGCCGGTGCCGCTGCAATATGTCGGCTATGACCTGTCGGTCGCGCGATGGGGGCGGGACTGGGCCGCTTCCCTGCTGCTGGACGCCGGCCTGTCGGGCGCCTGGGGCGTCGCCGGTACGACGGCGCTGGTGCAGCAGGGCGTGGATGGTCCGGCTGCGGTGCGTCTCGACAGCAATGTCATCCGCGACTTTCCCGATCGGCGTTTGCGGCTGGTGCTTGGCGACACCATGACGCGGGGGGCCGACTGGAACCGGCCGGTCCGTTTCGCCGGGCTGCGGCTGGGCACCGACTTCTCGCTGACGCCTGAGGCCGTGACCTATCCGCTGCCCCGGCTTTCGGGCTCTGCGGCGCTGCCCTCGGTCGTTGATCTGGCGGCGGCCAGCAGTCGCCAGAGCATGGCGGTCCAGCCCGGCGATTTCCGGATCGATTATCAGCCGCTCTTCAACGGCGCGGGCGAGGTGACGATGACCATCCGCGACGCGACCGGCACCGCCCGTGTCGTCACGCAGAGCTTCTATGCCAGCCCCCGGCTCCTGCGCGAGGGGCTGGACGATTTTTCGCTGGAAGCGGGGTTTCTGCGCAGGAATTTCGGGGAAAGCAGTTTTTCCTATGGCGCGCCGTTCGCCGCGGGTTTCTGGCGTCATGGACTGGCGGCGGGGATGACGCTGGCTGGACGGGGCGAGGCGAGCGAAAAGGTGCAGATGGCTGGGCTGGGACTTGGCGCGCTCCTGTCCTCCTGGGGCGAATTGTCGCTGTCGGCCGCCGCATCGCACAGCCGCGACGGCGACGGCCTGATGTGGCGGGCGCAGGTCCAGCGGATCACCCCGCATTATTCGGTGACGGCGAGCTATATGGAGGAAGATGCGCATTTCACGCAGGTCGGAGAGGATGAGCGGGCCGCCGCGGGACGTCGGGAACTGGCGGTCGCGGGCAGCATCAACCTGGGCCGCCGCGGCAGCATCAATGCCCATTATCTGGAAAGCCGGAGCGATGGAGACCGTTTCTCCATGGGTTCGCTTTCCTATGCCGCTGGCCTGGGCCCGGCCTGGATTACGCTGGGCGCGCGGCGGACGCGCCTCTCGGAAAGCCGGACCAGCAGTCTTTTCGGGTCGCTCACCCTGCCGCTCGGCGCGCGTTCAAGTGTCGGCCTGTTCGCGGATGGCGGGCGTACCGCCGCCAGTTTCAACCAAAGCCCGCCGCCCGACCAGGGGTGGGGCTATCGCATGCTGGCGTCGCGCGGGTCCGACGCGCCAACGCAGGTGGAAGGCGGCGTGACATGGCGCACCGCGGCCGGCGATCTCGACCTTTCCGCATCGCATATGGGGGGAATGGAGGGCGTGCGTTTCCAGGCCCATGGCGCGCTGCTGCGGGTGGGGGGACAGATCGTCGCCGCGCCGCAGCTCGACTATGCCTTCGCGGTGGTGGACGTGTCGGCCGATCAGGATGTGACGGTCTTCTTCGAGAACCGGCCCGTCGCGGGTCGGGCCGGGTCGGGCAGGTCGGCGATCGTCGCGGGCCTGCAACCCTATGCCGCCAACCGCATCGCCATTGATCTGGATGCCTTGCCGATCGATACCCTTGTGACCGCGGCCGAGCAGGTGGTGGTGCCGGGGTACAGGCAGGCGGTGAGGGTCAGCTTCGGCGGCCCGGCCGCCCGGCCACTGACATTGCGGCTGGTGGACGGCAGCGGCCTTCCCGTTCCGGCGGGGCTGACCGTAACGCTGGAGGGTACGTCGTCGGGCATTTCGGGGCATGATGGCGAAATCTACCTGGCCGACGCGCAGGACGGGCAGGAAATCCTGCTGGCGGGGCCGGCCATCGCGTGCCGCGCGACCGTTCCGACGAGGCGGGCCGACGCCGGTATCTCGCAATCGGCGCCTCGTGCCTGCCTGCCCTATCAGGAGGGGAAATGATGAAGCTGATCGGATGGACGCTTGCCATTTCGGCTGGCCTGGGGCTGGCAAGCCCGGCCTGGGCCTGCACGCTTTGCAGTTGTTCGGCATCGACGACGGGGATCAGCTTCGGCGGCTATGATCCCACCGCCTCCGCGCCCAGGGATGGCGCGGGCAGCGTGACGCTGAGCTGCACAGGGGTGATCTCGCTGGCCGGCACCATTGATATAGCGATCAGCCCCGGCCTGTCGGGCGATGCCCTGGCGCGCCAGATGGCGCAGGGCAGTGCGCGGCTCAACTATAATCTCTACACCACCGCCAGCCGGACCACCATTTGGGGAAATGGATCGTCGGGGACCAGCACCGTGACCGCGTCATTGAACGGATTGCTGTCGTTCAGCCAGACCGTCCCCGTCTATGGCCGAATAGCCGCGGGCCAGTGGCCCCAGGCGGGGGCCTATGCCGACAGCCTGATCGTCACGATCACATATTGAACCTTCGGCTTCAGCTGCCCGCGTCCGCCGCCACGGGGCCGATCATGAAGACGCCCTCCCTCTGGCCGGAGGCAGACAGAAGCGGCACGGCCTTGACCTGGACGAGCTGGCTTTCGCCATGGCCGCCCAGCAGCCTCGCCCTCATGCCGAACGGCTTGCCGTGGGTGAGAAGTTCCTCGACCGCATCGTTGATCGCGCCGCGCGCGGAAGCATCGAACAGGGTCGCGAAGCGGGTGCCGGCCAGCCGGCCTTTCTCGGTCCCGACCAGCGCCGCAAGTGCGGGTGAGATGTCGGTGATGACCGACCGGACGTTGAATGCGCCGCGGGCAAGGCCGGGCAACCCGTCGATCAGATCCTCATAGGCCGCGATCTGCGCATCCTGCGCGCGCAGCGTCACCCGATCGGCAATCTCGTCGACCAGCACGATGAATCCGCCCGGAAAGGCCGCGGCCTGCACGCGATAGACCAGCGGCGGCGGTCCCGCGACATTATGTTCGAACGTCTCCGGCACGCCGGTGTCATGGACCCTTTCCAGCGCGCGCAACAGGAAGTGCGCGTCCGAACTCTCCAGCATCTGCGGCAGGAACAGCTTGCCGACATGCTTCTCGCTGATGCCCAGCCGCCGGCGGGCGGCGAGGTTGACCCGCACCGGCTTCAGATCCCGGTCGGTCAGCAGGACCTGGGTCGGAATCATGTCGAGCAGGATTTCCAGCTGCGCGCCCTGGTCGGGGCCGGTGGATTGATCGCCCGCCAGCCGATGGAACAGGTCCGTCGCGATGAGCGTCAGCCCGACATGCCCATGGTTCATGATATGGACGGGTTCGGTCATGGCCTGGCGCGAATGCACGGCAAAATGCCGAATCAACGCTGTGGCGGTGACCACTTGGCCGGGCGGCAGATCGTCCACGGACTGGCTCCCCTTTGCCTCCATCCCTGTCGATATCGGTATTATATGTTCGAAGGGGTGTAAATCATCAAAACGGAATCGTAACGATTTTGTCTTTGCCGATCAGATATTTCCTCGACTCGCCCATCCGCCTTCGGAAAATGCAGAAGGGCCAGACGGGCAAGATGGTTCCAGCATAATGCGCAGATACGAATTTTGCGTAAAATCCTGTCCTTTCGCCTTCGCGCGGCCTTAGCGGCGACGCCTCCATTCTGGCCTGGGGACATCGCAAAGCCTGATCGAGCCGTCACCGGGATGATCAGGCCTGCCTTCAGGGGGCGGATCTATGGACCGAGGGGCGAAATGGCATCGAACCGGGACTGCCGGAAGCATCAGCCGGGGGAAGGGCCGCTGGGCTTGGCTGGCGGGCGCCGGCCTGATCGCCGGCCTGGCGCCAGGGATGACCGCCCATGCCAATGTGGTCAGCGCCTGTTCGGGCGTCAGCCTGCCGAAATCAGTGCTGACCGACACGATCGGCGATGTCATCACGCCGGTGCTGGCGCCGGTTGAATCGACCCTCAGCACCCTGACCTTCGGGACGGTTGATCTGGGCATCAACGCCGCCCTGGCCAACGCGGCGGCAGGCGCGCCGATCACCCTCAACGTTCTGGACGTGAACGGCAATGCCGTCGACCTGCTGTCGGACCCGACATGCGAAACCACGTCCGACAGTTTCAGCCTGACCACGCCCAAGGGCATCTCCTTTGGCGGCAACAAGATCACCGGACTGGGCACGCCGGGGTCCGAAGCCAGCGCGGGCGAGCTGGACGCCATCGCCATCGGCAATCTCGCCAGCACGGCCACGGGCGCCTATGGGGCGATCGCGATCGGCGCGGGCGCGTCCGCCACCCATGCGGGCAGCGTGGCGCTGGGTTCGGGATCGCTGGCGAACGGCATGACGCTGAACCTGCCCGCCTTCCTGATCGGCGGCACGGCCAGCGCGGAAGTCAATATCGGCGGCCGCCGCCTGACGGGGCTGGCGGGCGGCGCCGATCCCGGCGACGCCGTCAATGTCGCCCAATTGCAGGCGGTGAACGATGCGCTCGGAACGCTTGCCGGCAATGCGGTGCAATATGATGACGGCACCAGGACGCAGGTGACGTTGCAGGGTTCGGGCGGCACGCGCATCACCAATGTTGGCGCGGGGGCGGTGAACAGCACCAGCAGCGACGCGATCAACGGTTCCCAGTTGCAGGCGACCAACAATCTGGTGGCGCAGAACAGCGCGGCCATCACCCAGTTGAGCTATGACCTGGCGGTGCTGAACGACCTTGCCGTCAAATATCAGGACAGCAGCAAGGCCACCGTCGTGCTGGGCGGCGCGGGCGGCACGACCATAGCCAATGTCGCGGCCGGCAGCGCCCCGACCGACGCGGTCAACCTGTCGCAACTGGGTAGCGGCGGCGGAGGGACCGGCGGTGGAGGCGGGGGCGGCGGCGGCGGAACTGGCGGAGGCGGGACTGCACCGCAGGACGCGCTGCCCTATGATCCGTCGATCCAGGCCTATAATGCGGCGCGCGGCGGCATCGACCAGACGATCAGCGGCGTTGCCGCCGGTGAGTTGAGCGAAACCTCGACACAGGCGGTCAACGGTGCGCAGCTTCATGCGACCAATGTGCAACTGGCCTATAATCTGACCGCGATCACCGAGCTTCAGCAAGGGCGCGCAGGCTATCTACAGGTCAATAACAGTTCCGGCTACGCCACGCCGGTCGCCAGCGGCGCGGACAGCATGGCCGCCGGCGCGGGCGCGGTCGCCTCCGGCAGCGGCAGCCTGGCGCTGGGGACGCAGGCCCAGGCGATCGCGCCGGGCAGCGTCGCGCTGGGCTATGCTTCCGTCGCGGACCGGGCCAATACGGTATCGGTGGGCAGCGCGGGGGCCGAACGGCAGATCGTCCATGTGGCCGACGGCATCGCGCCGACCGATGCGGTGAACCTGCGCCAGCTTCAGGGCGGGATGGCAGGGGCGGTCGACAGCGCCAACGCCTATACCGACATCCGCTTCAACCTGATCAATGCCGGCCTGCGCGACCTGCGGCGCGACGCGGAGGGGGGTACCGCCGCCGCCATGGCGATTGCCGGCATACCCCAATTGTCGGAGGCGGGTGGCGGTACGCTGGGCGTCGGCGTCAGCACCTGGCAGGGGGAACATGCGATCGCCATGGGAATATCGAAGGTGTCGGACAATGGCCGCTTCATCATCCGGGCTTCAGCAGCCTATAACAGCCGCAATCAGGGAGGCGCCAATGCGGGCATGGGCATTGCTTTCTGACCGGCGGTGGATCGCCCTGCTGGCGCTGGCCCTGCATCCATGGCCCGGCCATGCGGCGGAGCCCCAGTTCCTGCCGGAAGTTGCGCCCCTGTCGGAATTTCCCGACGCGGGCAGCGCGACACGGCGCGAGGGCGTCTTCCTGC
The DNA here is from genome assembly GCF_040676285.1 of Sphingobium sp. LMC3-1-1.1. Lineage (NCBI taxonomy): Bacteria > Pseudomonadati > Pseudomonadota > Alphaproteobacteria > Sphingomonadales > Sphingobiaceae > Sphingobium > Sphingobium sp. LMC3-1-1.1. The sequence continues at coordinate 11,409 of NZ_JBEGHQ010000023.1, forward strand.
CGCCGCAGGCGCCGCGCCTGCTGACGCCCGGCATGACGAAGCGGCAGGTCTATGCCCTGTTGGGCGTCCCGCATTTTCATGAAGGCCTGCTGGGTGAACGGCGGTGGAACTATATTCTGGACTTCTACACCGGGCAGGGGACGGAATATCGGATCTGCCGCCTGCAATTGCGCTGGGATCGGCGGATGCGGCTGGAACGCATCGCCTGGAGCGACGCGTCGTGTCGCGACATGGTCTATCCTCCCGCGCAACCGCAGGCCGCCGCCGGACCGCTGCCACCTCCGGTTCCGGCGGTCCGGCCCCGGTCGCTCACTGTCCATTTCGATTTCGACAAGGCCGCTCTCAGTGAAGAAGCGCAGCGCGACCTGGCCGCCTTCATGACCGAAGCAGGCCCTGACGGCGGGATGCTCTCCGTCACGGGCTTCACCGACAGTGCAGGGCCTGACGCCTATAATGATCGGTTGAGCCTGATGCGCGCGGACAATGTCGCCAGGCATCTGGTGGCGATGGGCGTGCCGCTGTCGAAGCTGCAAATTTCCGGAGCCGGGGAGCGATCCCCGGCCCGATCATCCGACGGTCCGGCGAAAGAGCCCCTCAACCGGCGCGTTCTTCTGGAGTGGACGGCGGGCGCCGGTTGACGCCGGGAGGGTTGCTGCCGGGCGGCGGAAAATTCACCGCAGCCATGCATCGCCGTCCCGGCCGGCCGACCGCGCAAGCTGGACGAATTCCTGCCGCCAATAGTCATTCTGGCCGCCGGCGAGCCGGGCGATGTCGGCATAGCTGTAGTCGCCCAGCCGCGTGTCGCCGCGCAGCCTTTGTCCGAAGGCGGCGACCGCCACGGCAAAGGCCATGTCGCCCCGCGGCCTGTTGGCGTCGGCAAGGAGCGAGGCGGCAACCGGACGCTCTATCAGCCGGCTATGCGTCTCTTCGGGCAATTTGTAGCGCAGGCGGACGGTGGCGAACTCGCTGTTGTCCGCCGCGGGAGGGAAAGGCGCGCGATTGCCGGCATATCTGCGCGGAGCGACCCAACCCGCTTCGCCGGCCGGGACGATCTCGTACAGCGCCGTCACCTGATGACCGGCGCCGATCTCGCCCGCGTCGACACGATCATCGGCGAAGTCCTGTTCGGCAAGGCCGCGATTCTCATAGCCGATCAGGCGATATTGGCTGACCAGGGCCGGGTTGAACTCCACCTGTACCTTCACATCCTTCGCGATGGTGAAGAGGGTGGAGGACAGTTCATCGTCCAGCACTTTGCGCGCTTCCATCGCGCTGTCTATGTAAGCGTGATTGCCATTGCCCAGGTCGGCCACCGCCTCCATCATCGCATCATTGTAATTGCCCTGCCCGAAGCCCAGGGTGGTGAGCGTTACGCCGTCGTCCCTGTTGCGCTTCACCATCTCTTCCAGGCCATGCTGATCGGACAGGCCGACGTTGAAGTCGCCATCGGTCGCCATGATGATGCGGTTGATGCCCCCCGGAATGAAGTGGGCGCGGGCCAGGTCATAGGCACGTGCCAGGGCCGGGCCGCCAGCGGTCGAACCATTCGCGTCCAGCCCGTCCAGCGCGGCCTTGATCTCCGCCGGATCGTGGCTGCCCTCGACCAAGGTTTCGACGAACCCGGCATAGGTGATGATGGATATGCTGTCGTCCGGCCGCAGCGCGTCCGCCAATATGGAAAGCGACTGCTTGACCAGAGGCAGCTTGTCGGCGTCCTGCATCGAACCGGACACATCGACCATGAACACCAGATTGGCGGGCGGCCGTTGCGACCGGGCGACGTCATAGCCGCGCAGGCCGATGCGCAACAGTCGCGTGCCGGCATTCCACGGTGTCGTCGAAACCTCCGTCGTAACGCTGAACGGCGCCGAGCGGTCATCGGGCAGCGGATAATCATAGCGGAAATAGTTGATCATCTCCTCCGTGCGCACGGCTTCCGCAGGAACGGCCTGGCCGCCCAGCAACATGCGGCGGACATTGGCGTAGGCGCCCGTATCCACATCGACCGCGAAGGTTGAGACCGGCTCGGCCGCGACCTGGTGGATCGGGCTGACAGGATGACCGTCATAGCGCTCGTTGCTTGCGGCCGGACCGGCATCGTTGACGGCTTCATAGGCGACGGAACCGCCGGGAGCCTGGCCGCAGCCCGCGAGCAGGAGGCCGGGCAGAAGGGTGAGGGTGATCGCCAGATGTGATCGCATGCGCGTTTCTCCACTGTTTCGATAGAGAGAAATAGGGGCGGCAAAGCGAGGCTTGCAAGCGACGAATCGATGGTGAACGGCACGCATCGATGAGTGTCGAGGCCGGGGTTCGTATCTTTTCGGCGGAATTCCGTCCTTCTCGCGGTGGCCTGCACATTTTCTGCACCGGAACTGCGCCGATTATTGATCGGCGGCTCTCACCGATCTGCTTGGGACAGCGGCATTCTGGCACGGACATTCAGGGAGAAAGACTGATGCGCTACTCCGCCGCGCGGCCGTCCCTGGCCGCATCATGGCCCCTCTTTGCCCGCTTTCGCTGGAAGCTGGCGCCTGCCTTGCTGATCGTAGGGACCGGGGACTGGCTGTTCTACCAGCGGCATCTATATGGCGGCTATCTCGGCTTTTTCGCGCTGGCCGTGCTGGGCGCTCTGCTGGCGGGGCGGCCCGTGCTGCGGCGCGAAGGCGGGGCCTTGCTGGCGATGGCGGCGGCGGGGCTGTTCGCCTTTGCCCTGCTCTACGACGCAAGCCTGCTGGCCTGGACCCTGTTCTGGGCGGCGGCGGGGGTGGCGGCTTTGATCCCGGCAACGGCGCGCTTCGACGATGGCTGGCGCTGGTTCCAGCGGCTGATCTGGTTTGGCTTGCGCGCGCCGTTCGGGCCGCTGATCGATCTGAAGCGCATCTTGAAGCTGCGCGCGGCGGGACGCGCAGGGGCCTGGAGCCTGCATGCGGCGCTGGGGACGCTGGCCTTGCCGGTGATCGGCAGCGCGGTGATCCTGCTTCTCTTTTCCGCGGCCAATCCGTTGTTCGAGCAATTTTTCTCCTCGCTGCTGCTGCCGGACCTGTCGCCTGAATTGATCGTCAGACTGGCCTTTTGGGGGGTGTTGTTTGCGATGGCCTGGGCCTTGCTGCGGCCGCGCCTGCCCCGGCGCCTGCTGCCGGCATTTGATGGCTGGAACGACCGGCGCCTGCCGGGCGTGTCGGTCGCTTCGGTCACGCTGTCGTTGGTGGTCTTCAACCTGATCTTCGCGCTTCAGAACCTGATGGATGTCGCCTGGCTCTGGGGCTGGGCGCCGATGCCCGCGGGCATGACCATGGCCGGCTATGCCCATCGCGGTGCCTATCCGCTGGTCGCCACCGCACTGCTTGCGGCGCTGTTCGTGCTCGTGACGCTGCGGCCCGGATCGGAAACGGCGCAGAATCGGGTGGTCCGCAGCCTGGTGATGTTCTGGATCGGACAGAATGTCTTTCTGGTCGCATCGTCCATGCTGCGCACGGCGGATTATATCGAAGCCTATTCACTTACCCGGCTCCGGATCGCCGCGCTGGTCTGGATGGCGCTCGTCGCCTTCGGCCTCGCCGCGATCTGCTGGCGGCTGCTGCGGGCGCGAAGCGCGGCATGGCTCATCAACGTCAATCTGGCGGCCGCCGGGCTGGTGCTGGGCGTGATCTGCTTTGTCGATCTGGGGGCGGTGGCGGCCCAATGGAATGTGCGTCATGCGCGGGATGTCGGTGGACAAGGCGTAGCGCTGGACCTCTGCTACCTGCGCCAGTTGGGCGATTCCGCGCTGTTGCCTTTGCTGTCGCTGGAGCAACGGACCGACCTGCGACCTGATTTTCGCGAGCGGGTGAGGACGGTGAGGATGGACCTTCATGCCAGGCTGGCGCGGGAACTTGGCCAGCGCTGGACCCTGCTTGGGCAGCGGCGGCTGGAAATGGCGCGGACCATGACGGCGGCGATCGGGTCTGTCGCCGTCGATGCGGGAGCGAGGGATTGCTCTGGCGCGCTGATTCCGCCCGCGGCGGCGGCTGCACCCAATGGGAATGTTGGTCCGCAGACGGATCGCGCGTTGACAGCGGAGACGGGGAGATGATCCTATGCCCCATGCCCAGCACGATCCTGATCGTCGACGATGATCCCCATATCCGCCAACTGCTCGTCTTCGCCTTCGGCAAGGCGGGGCTCGGGACGATCGAGGCCGCCGATGGAGAGGCTGCGCTGGCGGAGGTCGAACGGCACGCGCCCGACCTCGTCATCCTCGACATCAACATGCCGCGCATGGACGGGCTGGAGGTCTGTCGCCGACTGCGGGCGCATAATGACGTGCCGATTTTCTTCCTGTCCTCCCGCGATGATGAGATCGACCGGGTGCTGGGCATAGAGCTTGGCGGCGACGACTATGTGGTAAAGCCCTTTTCCCCGCGGGAGGTGGTGGCGCGGTCCATGGCGATCCTGCGCCGCACCTCGGCCCGGCCGCCGGCGGCGGAGGCGATTGGCACGATCCGCCATGGGCGGCTTGCCCTGGATACCGAAAGCTGGTCGGCGCATTGGGGCACGGAGGAGGTGAGCTTGACGGTGACGGAATTCACCATATTGCGCACCCTGCTGGCCATGCCCTCCCGCATCTTCTCCCGCGACCAGATCATCGATCGGTTTCGTGGGCCAGGCTTTGCCTTGACCGATCGGACGGTGGACAGCCATGTCCGCAACCTGCGCCGCAAATTTGCCGATGTCGGCGGCATCGACATCATAGAGACGCGCCCCGGCATCGGCTATCGGCTGGGCGGATGCAACGGGACGGCGCCGCCTGCATGAGCGCGGCGTTGAAGGCTTGGATCGCCCGGCATTGGCCGGTCTTGCGGTTGCGCACGATCCTGCTCGGCACCCTGCTGTTCGTGGCGGCGCTGCCGGGATTGGGGGCGATCTTCCTGCGGGTCTATGAAAATGCCCTGGTGCGACGGACCGAGGCGGAACTGGTGGCGCAGGGCGCGGCGCTGGCGGCGAGCGCGGCGGTCGTGGGGAGCGGCATGGGCGCCGATCACGCCGCGGCTGCCTCGCCGGTGCGCTATCATGACCGGATGACGGAGGTGGACCTGCGTTCTTCCCCGATCCTGCCGTCGCGCCCCCGGGCGGCGGCGACGCGCGTCGGCCCTGATCGCGCCGCCCTTGCGCTTGCGAAGCGGATGATGCCTGCCTTTGCCGAAACCAAGGTGACGACCTTGTCCTCGATCCTGATGCTGGATCGGCACGGCATAGTCCTGAACGGCCCGGAAGGCGGACGGAGCCTGGCTGCCCTGCCGGAGATCAGGGCAGCACTCGGCGGCAGGGCCGTGACCGTGCTGCGGAAGAATGAAGGCATCGCCACCCATTATCCGCTGGAATGGCTGAGCCGGGCGGCGGGCATTCGCCTGCACCATGCCCGACCCATCAGCGTCGATGGGCAAGTGACGGGCGTGCTGCTGGTGTCGCGCTCGCCGCGCGCCCTTTCCCTGGGGCTATATGAGGACCGCGGCAAGATCGTGCTCGGCGTGGTGGCGATTTTCCTGATGCTGGTGCTGCTGTCGGCCATATTGTCGCGCGCCATAGTCCGCCCGATCGAAAGCCTGAGCCGCGCCACACGCGATCTGGCATTGGGCCGCCGCGTCGCGCCGCGCCATCCCTCCCTGCAGGTAGTGGAAATCCGGGCCCTCTATCGGGATTTCGAGCAGATGGCCCAGAGTATCGAAAAGCGATCCCGCTATCTGCGCGACTTTGCCTCTTCGGTCAGCCATGAATTCAAGACGCCGCTGGCCGGCATCTCCGGCGCGATCGAACTGTTGCAGGATCATGGGGCCGACATGGCGCCCGCCGATCGGCAACGCTTCCTCACCAATATGGCGGCCGATGCCCAGCGGTTGGCGCGGCTGGTGCGGCGGCTGATGGAACTGGCACGCGCCGACGTGCTGGTGGGCGAAAGCGATGCGCGAACCGATGCCGCGCCATTGCTGGCGTCGGTGGCGGATGCATTGTCCGCAGAGGATTTCGTCATCAACCTCCGTCTGCCGCAGGACCTGCCGCCGCTGAAAGTGGACGCCGGGGCGCTGGAAGCCGTGTTGACGACGCTTGCGGAAAATGCGCGGCAGGCGGGGGCGTCGCGCCTGGACATCGACGTCGCCTTGCGTGAGGGCGCGGCATGGATCGACTTTGCCGATGATGGGCCCGGCATACCGCCGGGGGACCGGAGCCGCATCTTCGACCTTTTCTTCACCACCCGGAGGGGAGAAGGCGGGACGGGCCTTGGCCTCGCCATCGCCCGGTCGCTGCTCGACGCCTATCATGGCGAACTCCACCTGCTCCCAACAGCGCGCGGCGCCGGTTTCAGGCTTGTGGTCGGCACAGAAGGTTGAAGCGGACCGAGGCGCGATTCAGCCGGTCAGCGCTCCTGGTCCATCATCCAGGCGGCATCAGCGGGAATAGCCGGGCGCGGCCTAAGGCATAGACCCCATCTATGGGATATATAGCGGAATGACCTCTGGCGTGATGGGGGCGGTTTCGCGAACCTGCATCGACGTCATGCGCACGGGGGCGGGACATGGTCCTCGTCCTGGAGCGCGCCGTACAGGACCCGCAACGGCCGGGCAGCGATGTGAGGACGGTATGGACGGAGTTCGGGTAGGTAAAAGGATCATAGGCGCGCAGGCGCCCGTCGTCGTGGGGTGGGAAAACATACCGCGCGTGGAAGGAGGACCGTTGAAGCGGTTCGTCTTCACCTGGTTCCAGCCCAGCTTGCTGTTCGCGCTGATCGCCTTCTGGTATTATGCGCCCAATTCGATCGCCAAGGCATCGACCGCCATCGGTATCGGCATCGGCGTCAGAATCCTGTTGCTCGCGCTTGAGTGGGTGAACCCGCGCCACGCAAGCTGGCGCCTGACATGGAAGGAACTCGCCAGCGATCTTTTCTATGTGGGGCTTGGCTATACGCTGCTGAACCTGGTGGAACGCTATATCGGCAGCGATGTCGTGATCGAAGCGGTGCAGCATGATTTCGACTGGGACAAGCTGGCCTGGTTCACGGGCCTGCCCCTGCTGCTGCAGGCGTTGCTGATCTCGTTCATCTTCGATTTCGGCCAATATTGGATGCATCGCGGGATGCACAACTGGTATCCGCTGTGGCTGACCCATGCGCCGCATCATTACATCACCCAGTTGAACATCAACAAGGGCGCGGTCGGCAATCCGGTTGAACTGTTCCTGATCGGCCTCGGCATAGGCGGTTTCTTCGACTTCCTGCCCCGCGCCGCCCTGCTCGCGGGTACATTGGGCCTGGCCGTCGGCACCTACCAGCATATCAATGTCCGCTTCAACTCGCCGCGCTGGTGGCGTTTCCTGTTCAATACGACGGAACATCACAGCATGCACCATTCGCAGGATTATGAAGCCACGCGCAGCAACTATGCGAGCACCTGGATCGTCATCGACCGCCTTTTCGGCACCTGCGTGGATGGCGAGGCGGAACTGCTGGGCATGGAGGGCGGGCGCAAGATGTCGATCGCCGAAACGATGACCTATCCCTTCACCGAGGGCTGGAAATCGCTGAAAGAGCGTTTCGGCAAGGCGCGTTCCGCCCCGGTGACCGCCCAGCCGGCCGAATGATCGACCCCCGGTGCCTGCAAGGGGACATCCTGTGAACCGTCGCTTCATCGATTGGCTCTGGCACGTCCGGGGCAGCCTGCCGCTCGCGCCGGGGCAATCGCGTGACGACGCCTTTGGCAGGCTTGACCCCCTGTTCCGCGAGGCGGGCACCAGCCACGACCGGACGGACGATACCCTGACCTTCCGCAAAAAGGGGCAGGGGGCGCAGGACAGGATGTCGATCTTCGACGGCGGCGTGCTTCAGATCAGGAAGGGTGCGGCGGGACTTGTGCTGCACTATCATCTCAGCAGCCGGGCCTTGCTGTTCTGCTTTCTGGCGCCCCTGCTTTTCCTGGGCTTTGCCCAATTGACCATCGTCGCCGGGAAGATCGAGAAGGCAACCGCCCATGCGACGGCGAAAAAGCCCGAGAAAAAGGATGCGATCCTGCAGCTGCATCCGATCGACAAGTTTCTGGGTGCGCCCGCGCCCGAAAAGCCGAAGAAGGACAAGGCGAAGTCGGAGGAGGATGACAAGAAACCTTCCCCCAGGGCCGCCTATATCTTCGCCGCGATCTTCGCCTGCCTCTATGTCGTCGGGCGCGTTCTGGAAGGCAGGCTGGTCAGGTCGCTGTTTCGAAAGAGCCTGCTAGGCGCATAGCGTCTTTCCGTCCGCCTGGAGCGTCGTGCGCAAAAGTGAGAACCGGTTTTGCGCAAAAACGATGCGACGTCAAAAGTATAGAGCGCGCTGCATGACTCGGATTTAACGCAACGCGCTCTAGCGAAAACGCTCCGGCCATGCATCCTCAATTGGGACGTGGGGCGACCGGATATATGATGAAATCGTCATGCACCTGCGGTTGCTCCGGTACATTCAGGGCGGCCTTGAGCCCGGTCTGAAGCTCCGTGATGCTTGCTGCCGGCAATTCCAGCAGATGTTCGTCAGGATGCGCCTTTGCTTCGTGGGGATAATCCCGGCCGGGCGACCGCGTCATTTCGATATGCGCGCCCAGCACGGCGCGGACGGGATGCCGGGCCGCGAACGCCGCCACCCGATCGACGCTGGCGCGATCGTCAGGCAGGAAATTGACGGGCACATAGAGACGGCCGGGATAAAGCGTGTCGCCTGACAGCAGGATCTTCAGCCTTGGATCATAGACCATGATCGCCGCGGCCTGGTGGCCTGGAGTCGGAATGATGGTGAGCGCGCGGCCGCCAAGGTCGAATGTGGCCAGGCTGTCGGGCCAGCGCGCAATGCCGAAGAAGCGGGCCACGTCCTGGGGCTCAAGCCCGATGACCGTCGTGTCGGGCCGGTCGCGAAAGGCGCTGTCGCCGGCGACATGATCGCCATGGCTGTGGCTGTGCGCCACGACCAGCGGAACCGCGGGGCGTCCATGCGCCGCCGACCATTGCGCCACCAGCCGGTCCACCGCGGGTCGGATGCGGCCGCCCTCCGCGCCGGTGTCGATCAGCAGCGCCTTGTCGCGGCCGAAGAGCAGGTAGAGAAAAGGTGCCTCGAAATTGGTCTTCACCGACTGGCGGATGACGAAACTGTCGTTGTCCAGCGCCTGCACCTGGACTTCCGGTTCCTGCGGCAACGTCCCGTCGATCCAACTCTCGGCAAACAGCCGGGGCGCCGCAGCTCCCTTGGCCGACAGGGATGGCTGGCCGCAAGGGACCATGATCGCCAGCATGATCCCGGCCAGCCTGGCCGATCGAACGACCGCAGTGCCGCGCGCTGTCATGTCCCGCCTCCCTTTCCTTGCAATATCTTCCGGAACATTCTCATGGGAAGGAAAGCAAGCTTTCCGTAGATGTCGAATCCTCGGTAACATCGGATGCAAGAGATCGACTTCAAAATGATCGATATATGGAAAACGGGGAGCGATCCGTCATGGATACTCCCCGTTCCCGGATGTGGTTCAATATTTGAACCGTGCTTCAATACCGAAGGTTCGTGGGCTGATGACTGCCCGCTTGTAGTAACGCAGGACCACTCCATCGTTCAGCCCGACGCGGGATCGGTCGTTGGCGACCGAAGACACCGCATATTTGTCGAAGATGTTGTTGGCAAAGATGCCCAGGCTGTATCTTTCGGTTTCATAGGCCAGCGAGGCGCGATGGAGCACATAGCCGGGCAGCTTGTCGCCAAAGGCGCGATCCCAGCCGAGCCGCGTCACGACGCTGCCGCGATAGGTCGCCGTCCAGTCTGCGACGATGTTGCCCTCCTTGAACGGCAGGGTGTAGGTCGCGCCCAGGCTGCCGCTGTTCTTCGCCGAACCGGGCAGGCGGTCGCCGGATAGCGCGTCGAGCTTGATCGGAACGCTGGGATAGGTTCCCGCCGGATCGTTGACGGGTATGTTGTCCGGCACATTCTGGGTCAATTTGGCATTCGTGTAGGAATAGGTGCCCTGGATCGACAGGCCGTCGACAGGCTTTACCTGGAAAGAGGTTTCAAAGCCTTCTGACTTCGCCTTGCCGCCGTTCACCGTGATGCCGACAATTCCGTTCAGCGTGGCCGAATCAAGCTGAATACCATCCCATTTGATATGGAAGATGTTGAAATTGAACGTCAGCTTGCGGTCGAACCATTGGGTGCGGATGCCGATTTCCGCATTCTTGGTGGTATCCGGGCCATATTGGACTTCGTTCGGCAGGCCGCAGGGCAGCTGGGTATTGTTGATATTGTCGCCGTCCGGATCGTTGGGCAGCGGATTGGGGCAGGGGGCGACACTGTTCGGACCGCCGATGCGATAGCCCTTGCTATATGTCCCATAGAGCATGATGTCGGGCGTGAAATTATAGGAGCTGTTGAACTTCCACACCCAGCCGCTCTTCTTCGCCTTGCCCCCGGCCGGCGGCATGTCATAGGGACTGACCGGATCACCGATCAGCGGCACCACAAGCGCGCCGGCGATCTTCGAAGTATATCCGAAGTATCGTGCACCTGCCGTAAGTTGCCAATTCGGCGTCACCCTGAACGTGCCTTCGCCGAAGATTGCCTTTTCGGTGACTTTCGAGCTCACATAGGATGCATATTCGACTTCGTCCGGATTGGGCTGCGTTCCGAATTCGACCCAGGGATGGTTCGGCACATGCTCGACATAGTCGCGATGCAGCTTCTGACGGTTGAAGAATCCACCCAGCACCCAGCTGAACGGCCCGCCATGCCGTGAAACGAAGCGGACCTCCTGGTTGAATTGCTTGCGTCGATCGACGGACTCGTTCCAGCTGGAGAAGGCCGGAAACGTCTCATAGCCATAATCGAGGTCGAGCAGCAGGTCGGTATTGTCGCTCCGCCTCTGGTTCCTGACGTCGGTATAGGCAGTCGTCGCGACGAGATCGGCGAAGTCCGCCAGATTCGCGTTGATTTCCATGCTGCCAAGATGCGCGCGCCGCTTCACAGGTTCGAGATAACGGGCGGCATTTTCATATCGGCCCGTCCCCAGAACGCCGTTGCTGTTATATTGGCCGCCGTCGGTCCTGGTCTGCTGATAGGCATAAGTGAAATTGGCCTGCAGATCCTCGCTGAACTGCACCAGCAACTGGTTGCGTGTGGTGAAGGTCTTTTCGAAGTTGACGTCGTCCCGCCTTTTCAGATTCGCGGCATAATCCGCGGGGGTGACGGCGTCAGGACCGCTCGGCTGCGGCAGGGACACGCCAGGCTGCTGCAACAGCAGGGGGGAATCGATGAAGCCGGGATCGTAATAATAGCCCGTCGCCGACCGGAAGGCGACATGATCCTGGAAGATCGGTATGTTGATGACCCCGTCCAGCTGGAAGCCGGTATTGCCGCTATGATCCTTGCCATAAAGGCGGCCATGCGCCTCGCTTCCGAAGGTCGTCAGGTTGGGCCGGTTCGGGATGTTGCGGATCGCGCCCGCCAGGGTGCCCAGGCCGTAAAGCGTGCCCTGCGGACCCAGCAGCGTTTCCACCCGCGCGATGTCCAGCATCTTGAAGTCGTAATAGAGCGGAACCTCGCCCAGATATACGCCGATCGCATCGTCATAGGAATTGCCCGAGCTGTCCGTGTCCGACGCGTTGAGGCCGCGCAGCACGATCGTGCCGGTCGAACCGGGGCCAGTGTCGGAAATGGTCATGCCGGGCGTGAAGTCAGCGAGATCGCGCACATCGTCGATCCGCTGCTTGGCAATCTGCTCCGCGCCCACGGCGCTGATGTTGATCGGAACGTCCTGGATGGTGGCTGCGCGGCGGGTGGCCGTGACCACGATCTCGTTGCGGTCGCCGCTCGATCCGTCATTTTCCGCGGCATCCTGCGCGAAAACCGTATTGGTGCCGACGCCCATCAAAATGGTCGCGCCCATTAGCGTATTGCGTAGCAATTTCATAGTCTCTCCGACCCCCTTGCCGTTGAGCCTTGAGTGACATCCTTCCTCTTGACGCTCTGGACGAGCCGGCGTCTTGTCACATAATTTGCCCGCCGCAGGACCGATCATTTTTATAATGGCTTACACTGCAGCCGTTTCTGAACAGCCTGTCATGGCGAAGCGGAAAGGTGACGATACATTTCCGAACATCGCGCAAATCACATGGAGTTCCGCGCTTGAATGCCGCGCGCGCTATGCGGGCGACAGCCGGTATCTCGCCCGGCACTGCTGCATCGCTGACCCCTGTTCGATCCACATGCCCTCACTTTGCGGCAGATCGCCCTTTCCCGTTCCGCCGCTCGCATGAACGACACAGGACACGGTATGGATATTACCTATCGCGTCAAGCGTAATAATTCCGCACCTGCTCAGTATGAAGGACGGAACGTGTTGCATTGCATTAAATGGCGGATTTTGGCGGGATGAGCATCTTGTCCGACAAGATGGCATCTCTTGCAACACCTCGTCAGACCCGTGTGCCGCCCAAGGATGGAAAGGCTTCGACCCGGCGAATCGCCCCGGTGGCGAACCTGTTCCGAATCGTCTGATAATCCGCTTAATGCAGCAGGATGGGAGAAGGATCTCGACGATGTCCCCGCACGTTGACGATTTTCCGACAGCGCCGGGCCGGCCCATGTCTGGTTCCGACGTTATTACATTTTATGAATGTCGTAATATTTTCTATGGACAAGGCCATGCAGCAAGGCGATGCTGCATTGCGAAAGGGGATCGAATCATGATCAGGACGGTTGGCAAGGCAGGCATGATCGCAGCGCTCGCCGGGGCTCTCATGCTCGCCTCCTGTTCACAGGCGCCCGATCCCGCGACCGGGCAGCGGAAAGAGTTCAGCATCGGCTGGTCAATCTACGCCGGATGGATGCCGTGGCCCTATGCGCAACAGGCGGGCATCGTGAAGAAGTGGGCCGATAAATACGGCATCAAGATCAATGTCGTGCAGGTCAACGACTATGTGGAATCGATCAATCAATATACTGCGGGCAAGTTCGACGGCGTGACCGTCACGAACATGGATGCGCTCACCATTCCCGCTGCCGGCGGCAAGGATACGAGCGCGATCATCGTGGGCGATTATTCGAACGGCAATGATGGCATCCTGCTGAAGGGCGCGGATCAGCTCGCCGCGATCAAGGGGCGGCAGGTGTATCTGGTCGAGCTTTCCGTGTCGCATTATCTGCTGGCGCGCGGGCTCCAGACGGCGGGCCTCAAGCCCACCGACGTCCGGACGGTGAACACGTCCGACGCGGACATAGTGGGCGCCTTTGGCAGCCCAGCGGCCAATGCGGCGGTGGCCTGGAATCCGCAGCTTTCGGTCATGAAGGCGCAGCCGGGCGTGAAGCAGGTGTTCAGCTCGGCCCAGATCCCGGGCGAAATACTGGACCTGCTCGCCGTCGATACCGCGACGCTCAAGGCGAACCCCAATCTTGGCAAGGCGCTGACAGGCATCTGGTATGAAACCGTCGCGTTGATGCAGCGGCAGGACGCGCAGGGCAAGGCGGCGCGCGCCGCCATGGCCAAATTGTCGGGCGCCACGCCGGAAAGTTTCGACGGCCAGTTGTCGACCACGCATCTCTATGCCGATCCCAAGGCAGCGGTGGCCGCGACCGTTGCTCCGGCGCTGGTCAAGACCATGACCCAGGTTCGCGACTTCAGCTTTTCCAAGGGGCTGTTCAAGGGCGCGTCGTCGGCCGACGCCGTGGGCATCGCCTTTCCCGGCGGAAAGACGCTTGGCGATCCGCAGCGGGTGACGCTGCGGTTCGACGACAGCTTCATGAAGCTGGCGGCGGACGGAAAACTCTGATCGCGTTCATTCGATCCTGCCGAAGGTGATGAGACGATGCGTTGGGTGAATCGACATGCGCGCCGAAGCGAACGGATCTTCTGGGGTTCGCTGCCGATCCTGCTGCTGGTGCTGCTTTACCTGTTCATCGCGGCGCAGCGCCATGCCGCCAATCCGCTGGACAAGATCCTGCCGCTTCCCGGCAGCATGGCAACGGCGATGGCCGCGCTGCTCTTTCAACCGGACCCGCTGACCGGCCAGCTTGTCTTCTGGGCCGACACGCTGGCCAGCCTTCAGCGCCTGGGGCTGGGCCTGGGCATCGCCACGCTCTCGGCGTTGGTGGCGGGGCTTGTGCTCGGCGTCCTGCCGCCGGTGCGCGCGACCTTCGGACCCCTGGTGACGGCGGTCGCGGTCATCCCCCCCATTGCGCTGCTGCCGATATTGTTCATCGCGCTGGGCCTGGGGGAGACGGCGAAGGTTGCGCTCATCGTGATCGGCATCGCGCCCGTCATGATGCGCGACATCGCCGCCCATGTGGCAGCCCTCCCGCGGGAGCAGATCATCAAGGCGCAGACGCTGGGTGCCAGTTCCTGGCAGATCATGATCCGCGTCGCCCTGCCGCAGGCCATGCCGCGCCTGCTGCACGCGGTCCGCCTGTCGCTTGGTCCGGCCTGGGTGTTCCTGATCTCAGCGGAGGCGATCGCGTCTGATGTGGGTCTTGGCTACCGGATATTCCTGGTCCGCCGCTATCTCTCGATGGACGTGATCATACCCTATGTCGCCTGGATCGCGATCCTTGCGATCCTGATGGATGTGGCGCTGACCCTCGCCAGCCAATGGCTTTACCCCTGGGCACATGGAGAGCGGCATTGAGCGCGCTGCTGTCCCTTCGCGACATCTGGGTCGAATATGGCGACAAGATCGTCCTGGAGAAGGTGAACCTCGACATCGAAACGGGTTCCTTCGTCTCGATCATAGGGCCCTCCGGCGCCGGAAAGAGCAGCCTGCTGCGCGTCGTCCTGGGCCAGGAAGTGCCCAGCCGCGGGACCATATTGCTGGACGGAACGCCGCTTACGCCGGAATGCGGGCCCGATCGCGGCGTCGTGTTCCAGCGCTATTCGGTGTTCCCGCACCTTTCCGCCCTGCAGAACACGATCTTCGGGCTGGAATGCGCCGAGGCTCCCTTCGCGGGCCGGCTGTTCGGCCATGCGCGCCGCGCAGCCAGGGCGGAGGCGGAGGAGATGCTGGACGCGGTCGGCCTGCGCGATTCGATGCATCTCTATCCCGCGCAGATGTCGGGCGGCATGCAGCAACGTCTTGCCATCGCCCAGGCCCTCATCAAACAGCCTCGCATCCTGCTTCTCGACGAGCCGTTCGGCGCCCTGGATCCCGGCATCCGCGCGGACATGCATGTGCTGATCACGCGGCTTTGGCGGGATTATTCGCTGACGATCATCATGGTGACCCACGACATCAGGGAAGCCTTTTCGCTCGGCACGCGGGTGCTTGCGCTCGACAAGCGCCGCCATGACCCGCACGCGCCCCATCGGTTCGGCGCGACCGCGGTTTACGACCTGCCGCTGCGCGACCGGTCAGAACCGGCGGCGAGCGAAGAATCCGACGCTCCGGACGAGAGCGAA
Organism: Sphingobium sp. LMC3-1-1.1; assembly: GCF_040676285.1. NCBI lineage: Bacteria > Pseudomonadati > Pseudomonadota > Alphaproteobacteria > Sphingomonadales > Sphingobiaceae > Sphingobium > Sphingobium sp. LMC3-1-1.1. Next base: position 26,822 of record NZ_JBEGHQ010000023.1, read on the forward strand.
CGGAATGAAGAGGAAAGGACGGATCATGAGTAGCGACACCGGAACTCTGGCGCGGCTCAGCATGAGCCTGCCGGGCGATCTGTTCCGGCAACTCGACGCCATGGTGGAGGAACGCGGGCTGCCGTCGCGGTCCCAGCTCATTGCCGAACTGATCCGCCACGCGCTGGCCGAGCATGAGGCCTTCACCCGCCCGGACGAGATGCTCGCGGGCACCATCACGATCGTCTATCGCGGCGATCGGGGGCGGGTGCGGCATCAGCTTGCCCAGACGCAGGCGGATTATCTCAAGGAGGTGATCTCGTCCCAGCATGTGTTCCTGGAAGGGGACCAGTCGCTTGAAGTGCTGCTGGTGCAGGGGCCTGCGTCCCTGTTGAAGGAATTGTGCGACGCGCTGCGCCGGGTCCGGGGCGTCCACCAGCTTCAGCTCGTCACGACCACCGCGCTGCTGCCGCCGCTCTATGAGCAGGAAAACGGCAGCCAGAAGGGGAATGCCGCATGACCGGATCTCTCGCCAATCCCTTGGCCGCCCGTGATCACGCCCGCAGCATGGCGGGGACGGTGGTGGAGGCGATGCCGCTGTTGCCGCCGGCGGCGGATGACCTTCCGGCCGACGTGCCTGCCCAGGACCTGTTGTGGGAAGAAACGATCGCGGCCGGCGGCTATGCCACGCGCCGCCTGCCGCGCGGCGCGCGCCTGCGCCTGATCGACCTCAGGGGCGATGCCTGCGCATCGATGCTGCTGTTCAACGCGGACATGCCGACCGAGCGGCTCAACGTGGCCGATACGGTGAAGGTGCAATGGAACGCCTATCTGGGCCAGGGCAAGCTGCTGCTGTCGGACATGGGCAGGGTGCTCATGAGCTTTCTGGAGGACAGCGCGGGCACGCATGACAGCTTCTGCGGGACTTCCAACGCCGCGACCAATGCCGCCCGCTACGGCAATGGCGCCAATAGCGGGCCTTGTCCCAACGGACGCGACCGTTTCCTGCTGGGCGCGGCGAAGCACGGGTTGCAGCGGCGCGACGTCCATCCCTGCGTGACGCTGTTCAAGGGCGCGAAGATCGAGGTGGATGGCGCGATCACGCCGCTGATCGGACCCTTTCCCGCCGGCCGCAGCGTCGTGCTGCGCGCCGAGATGGACGTGACACTGGTCATCGCCAACTGCCCCCATGTCCTGGACCCGCGGGAGCGGTGGACCGTGACGCCGCTGCGGGCCAGCGCCTGGCGCGGCCCCGTGACGCCGGAGGACGACGTCATCCGCAATGCCACGCCGGAGGGACTGCGCGCCTTCCTGAATGTCGAAGATTATTATCGCCGCTAGAGCGCCTTTGCCTTTGAGCGAAAACGCTCTGTCTTTTGATCCCGCATCTTCCGGATTGTCGACCATCAGGGGCCAACTGGAAAAATGCCCAGGAAAGAACGGGTTTCCGCATGAGCTTTGATCCCCATTTGACGGGCCTTTCGGGGGCCATTGTCCATGATGTCGTGGTGCCCGCACGGGCGCCGTGGCTGCATCATGTCGATGCCGGCCAGACATTGCGCATCGTCGACCTGGAAGGCAACCAGGCCGTCGACTTCCTCCTCTATTCGGCGGCGGACGACGCTGAACGGTACAGCGCGCAGGATACCGTGGCCGCGCAGGGCAATCTGTTCCTGCGCGAGGGCACGGTGCTGCGATCCAATGAGGGGCGCGCGATGATGACCATCGCGGCGACGTCGGTCGACTATCACGATACCATCGGCGGCGCCTGTTCGTGCGAATCCAACACGCTGCGCTACGGCCACCACACCAAGTCCGAACATGCCTGCGTGGAAAACTTCCTGGAGGCCAATCTGCTGGAAGGGCGCGGCAAGCGCGACATCGTTTCCAACATCAACTTCTTCATGAACGTGCCGGTCGAGGAAGACGGTTCGCTCGGCATCGTCGACGGGATCTCCGCGCCCGGCCTGACCGTGGACCTGAAGGCGGAAATGGACGTGATCGTCGTCGTGTCGAACTGCCCGCAGATCAACAATCCCTGCAACGGCTTCAACCCAACCCCCGTCCGCATGATCGTGACCGCATGAGCTTCGATACGGTCCTCATCGCCAATCGCGGCGCTATCGCCACGCGCATCATTCGCACCTTGCGGCGCATGGGCCTGCGCTCGGTCGCGGTCTATTCCGAAGCGGACGAAAATTCCCTGCACGTCGCGCAGGCGGACGAGGCGGTCTGCATCGGCCCGGCGCGGGCGTCGGACAGCTATCTCGACATCAATGCCATATTGAGCGCCGCCCGCGCCACGGGCGCCGGCGCGATCCATCCGGGCTACGGCTTCCTTGCCGAAAATGTGGAGTTTGCCGAAGCCTGCGCCGCAGCCGGCATCGTCTTCATCGGCCCGACGACCGACAATATCCGCACCTTTGGCCTGAAGCACAGCGCGCGCGCCCTGGCGGCGGCCCATGGCGTGCCGCTGGCGCCGGGCACCGGCCTGCTGACCGATGAGGAGGAGGCCGTGGCGGCGGCGCGGGATATCGGGTTCCCCGTCATCCTGAAGGCAACGGCCGGCGGCGGCGGCATCGGCATGCGCATCTGCGAGGAGGAAAGCGACGTTCGGGAGGGCTTTGCCGCCGTGGCGCGCCAGGGCCAGAGCAATTTCGGCGACGCGGGCATATTCCTTGAACGCTATATCCGCAGGGCGCGGCACATTGAAGTGCAGCTTTTCGGCGATGGCGAAGGCCGGGTCATGCCGCTGGGAGAGCGCGACTGTTCGCTCCAGCGCCGCAACCAGAAGGTGGTCGAGGAATCCCCCGCGCCCCTGTTGCCGCCCGCCGTCCGCCGCGAGTTGATCGCCGCCGCCACCCGCCTGGGCCAGGCCGCCGTCTACCGCTCCGCCGGAACCGTGGAATTCCTCTACGACGCCGAGCGCCAGCAATTCTTCTTTCTTGAGATGAATACGCGCCTGCAGGTCGAACATGGCGTCACCGAAGAGGTGATGGGCATTGATCTGGTCGAATGGATGATCCGCGGCGGCGCGGGCGACTTTGCCTTTCTCGACGCGCCGCCGCCCCAGCCGCGCGGCCATTCGGTGGAGGTGCGGCTCTATGCCGAAGATCCGACGCTCGATTATCGTCCGACTTCCGGAACGCTGACGGCGGTTCAGTTCCCCCCCGACATCCGCGCCGAAACCTGGTGCATGGCAGGCAGCGACGTCAGCATCTGGTACGATCCGATGCTGGCCAAGCTGATCGTCCATGCCCCGACGCGTGATGAGGCGATCGCAAAGATGCAGGCCGCGCTCGACCAGAGCCGCGTCGATGGCATAGAGACAAATCTGCGCTGGCTGCGCGATGTGGTCCGGTCCGACGCCTTCGTCAGCGGCGAGGTGTCCACCCGCGCTCTTGACGGCGTCGTTTCCCATCCCAGCAGCATCCGCGTGATCAGCGGCGGCACCGCCACCACCGTTCAGGACTGGCCGGGCCGGCAGAAATTATGGGCGGTCGGCGTCCCTCCTTCGGGGCCGATGGACGATCAGTCCTTCCGCATGGGCAACCGGCTGCTGGGCAATCCCGAAGGGACCGCCGGACTGGAAGTCACGGTGACCGGCCCGACGCTGGACTTCACCGCGCCGGCGCGCATCTGCCTCATGGGCGCTGATTTCGGGGCGACGCTGGATGGCCAGGCCGTGGCACGGGGCGTCGCGATCGACGTGGTGGCCGGCCAGACGCTTGCCCTTGGCCGCGCGTCCGGCGGCGGCCTGCGGGCCTATATCCTGTTCGCCGGCGGTCTCGACATCGCGCCCTATCTCGGCAGCCGCAGCACCTTCGAACTCGGCCAGTTCGGCGGGCACGCCGCTCGCCGGCTGCTGGCGGGCGATACCCTGCACCTCGCGCGCGATCGAACAGGCGCGCCGCTTGCTTCCGCCGACCTGCCGGCTCTTTCGACGCAATGGACGTTGCGCGTCCTCTATGGTCCCCACGGCGCGCCGGATTTCTTCACCGATGCCGATATAGAGGCCATCGTCGCCGCCGAATGGCAGGTCCATTACAACAGCAATCGCACCGGCGTCCGCCTGATCGGACCCAAGCCGCAATGGGCCCGCGCCGACGGCGGCGAGGCCGGGTTGCACCCATCCAACATTCACGACAATCCCTATGCCATCGGTGCCGTCGACTTTACCGGCGACATGCCGATCATCCTGGGCCCTGACGGCCCTTCGCTTGGGGGTTTCGTCTGCCCCTTCGTGGTGATCGCGGCCGATCGGTGGAAAATCGGCCAGCTTGCGCCGGGCGACAAGCTGCGTTTCGCCCCCGTCAACATCGACGATGCGGCCGTGGCGGATGCGTTGCAGCGGCGGCTGCTCGCCTCCGGATCGGTGGAGGATGCCGCGCCGGTGCGGCCGATCGAAATGCTCTCGCCCATCCTTGCAGAGATGCCGGAGCAGCCCGGCCGTCCACGGACTGTCTATCGCCAGCAGGGTGATCGCAACATCCTGGTCGAATATGGTCCCATCATACTCGACATAGAATTGCGGATTCGGGTCCACGCACTGATGACGGAGCTGGAACGGATCGCCCTGCCCGGCATAATCGATGTCGTTCCGGGCATCCGTTCGCTGCAACTGCATTTCGACGGCGAACAACTGGATCAGCGTGCCGCGCTGGCAGCGCTGATCTCTGCGGAGGAGCGCCTGGGCGACCTTGAGGATTTCACCATTCCTTCCCGCGTGGTCCATATGCCGCTCAGCTGGCGCGATCCGGCGACGATCGAGACGATCGAGAAATATATGGGCGGCGTGCGCGCCGACGCGCCCTGGTGCCCGGACAACATCGAATTCATCCGTCGCGTCAACGGCCTTCCCGACGCGGCGGCGGTGGAGCAACTGATCTTCGAGGCGAATTACCTCGTCCTGGGGCTGGGCGACGTCTATCTGGGCGCGCCGGTCGCGACCCCGGTCGATCCGCGGCACCGGCTCGTCACCACCAAATACAACCCCGCCCGCACCTGGACGCCGCCCAATGTCGTGGGCATCGGCGGCGCCTATATGTGCATCTACGGGATGGAAGGACCGGGCGGCTATCAACTGTTCGGCCGGACCATCCAGGTGTGGAACACGCATCGCCAGACCGATGTCTTTGTCGAGGGGAAGCCCTGGCTGCTGCGCTTCTTCGATCAGATCCGATTCTATCCGGTCAGCGCGGAGGAACTGGCCGAATGGCGCCGCGATTTCCCGAGCGGGCGGCGTTCCATCCGGATCGAACCGTCGGAGTTCCGGCTGGCCGACTATCGCGCCTTCCTGGCTGAAAATGCCGATGCCATCGCCGCCTTCGAGGCGCACCGGCAGGACGCCTTCGACGAGGAGCGTGCCGAATGGCAGCGCAGCGGCGAGTTCGACCGCATCACCAGCCTGACGGAGGCCGACGCGGCCGAGCCGGACGTGATCGACGTGCCGGAGGGGGCCGATCTGGTCGAAACGCCCTTTGGCGGCAGTATCTGGAAATTGCTGGTTGAGGTCGGCGACGAAGTGAAGGCGGGCGATACGATTGCCGTCATCGAGGCCATGAAGATGGAATGCGCGGTGCAGAGCCCCTTCACCGGCACGGTCGCGGCCATCTATGTGCAGGAGCGGCAGGCATTGCAGCCCGGCGCACCGGTGCTGGCGTTGAGGGCCGGGGCATGACCGCGTTCGACCGGCGCAGCGCTGCGGCAATCGCGGGAGACATCAGGGCGGGCCATGCCAGTGCGGTTGCCGTGATGGAGGAGACGGTTGCCCGGATCGCCGCCTATGACGCCGTGCAGCCGCAGATCTGGATCAGCCGGGCAAGGCCCGACGACCTGATCGCGGCCGCGCGGGCCATCGACGCCCGCCTCGCCGCGGGAGAGGACCTGCCGCTGGCCGGCGTTCCGTTCGCGGTCAAGGACAATATCGACGCCGCCGGGTTCGACACGACCGCCGCCTGCCCGGCCTTCGCCTATCGTCCGGGACGGTCGGCGACGGTCGTCGAACGCCTGGCCGCGGCCGGCGCGATCTGCGTCGGCAAGACCAATCTCGACCAGTTCGCCACCGGCCTCAACGGCACGCGCAGCCCCTATGGCAGTCCGCGCAACGCCTATGATCTCGCCTATGTCAGTGGCGGGTCCAGTTCGGGTTCCTCGGTGGCGGTGGCGGCCGGGCTGGTCCCCTTCGCGCTGGGGACGGACACGGCCGGTTCGGGCCGCGTGCCCGCCGCCTTCCAGCATCTGGTCGGGTTCAAGCCGAGCAAGGGGAGATGGAGCAATCGCGGACTGGTGCCCGCTTGCCGCACGCTGGATTGCATCACCGTCTTCACCGGCGATACCGCTGACGCCGGCTTGCTCGACGGGATCATTGCCGGCTTCGATCCGGCGGACCCCTATTCGAAGCCGTTGTCGGACCTCCCGCGCCGGTGCAGGACCATCGGCGTGCCCCGCCGGGACCAGCGCGCCTGGTTCGGCGACGTGGAATCCGAATATCTGTACGATCGCGCATTGCAGCGGCTGGCAGGGCTGGCCGATATTGTGGAGATCGACATCGCACCGCTCCTCGAAGCGGCGCAACTTCTCTACGGCGGACCCTGGGTGGCGGAGCGGGCCGCGGCCATGGCGACGCTGCTCGCCGACGATCCCGACGCGATCGACCCCACCGTGCGGGAGGTCGTGGAACCCGGGCTGACGATTGGCGCGGTGGAATTGTTCAACGGCATCTATCGCCTGGCCGAACTCAAGCGGCATTCCGACCAGCAATGGGCCGATATCGACCTGATGGCCTTCCCGACCACAGGCACCACCTTCCGCGTTGCCGAACTGCTCGCCGCGCCGGTCGCGCTCAACAGCGCGCTTGGCTATTACACCAATTTCGTGAACCTGCTCGACATGGCTGCCGTGGCTGTTCCAGCCGGCATCAGGGCCAATGGCACCGGGTTCGGCATTACCCTGATCGGCCCCGCCGACAGCGATCGCGCCCTGCTCGACGCGGCGGACGCCTATCTCGCCAAGGCTGATCTTCCTTCCCCACCCCCGCTTGATCTGGAGGGCAAAATGCAGACCGTGAAACTCGCCGTCGTGGGCGCTCATCTCAAGGACATGCCGCTTCACTGGCAACTGACATCGCGCGAGGCGAAGTTCGTCGGCGCCTTTGAAACGGCGCCGACCTACCGGCTCTATGCCATGGCGAACAGCGTCCCGCCCAAGCCGGCGCTCGTGCACAGCGAGGATGGCGGCCCGATCGCGCTTGAGGTTTACGAGCTGGGTGTGGCGGAGTTCGGAAGTTTCGTGGCCGAAGTGCCTGCGCCGCTGGCGATCGGCACGGTGACGCTGGCGGACGGCAGCAGCGTCAAGGGCTTTGTCGCAGAGCCGCGCGCGCTGACGGGCGCGGAGGACATTACGGCGCTGGGCGGCTGGCGCGCCTATATGGACGGAAGGGCCTAGCGATGCCGAAGCTCCGCATCATGGGGCGATTTCCCGGCGATCGGCGCCGATCGCTGGCCAGGAAATCCGCGCTTGCCGCCGCGCTGACGGCAAGCTGCGCCACCTTCCTGTTCGCTTCCCCCGCAAGCGCCGAGCAGGTGATCCAGGTGCCGGGCTTTGCTGATTTCCTGGCGGTCGATGGCGACGGCGTCTGGGTGACCAACGCCGGTCGCGTCGAACGCTGGACCCGGAAGGGCAAGAAGGCGGAAGTCGCCATGGGGCGCCCCTGCGGCGCCATGGCGATATTGGCCGGATCCTTATGGGTGGCCGATTGCGCGCAAAATGCACTGGTCCGGATCGACACCGCCACCGCCGAAAAGACGGCGACCATAGCCACCGGCATCGCCAATCCGAAGGGCGAACTCAACATCGTCGCCGAAGCCGGATCGATCTGGGTCGCCAGCGACCAGAAGGGTGTCGTCTCTCGCGTCGATCCCGCGAGCAACCAGGTGACGGCGACCGTCCCGGTCAATGCGGGAACCTATTATCTCGCCTCCGGCTTCGGCTCGGTCTGGGCAGTGAGCAGCGACGGCGCGACGATCCAGCGCATCGACCCGGCGACCAACAGCGTGGTCAAGACCACGGCGCTGGGCAAGCAGCCGGGTTTTCTGGCGGCCGGCGAAGGCGCCGTCTGGGTTCAGGAACAGGGCGACGGGACGGTCGCCCGCGTCGATCCGGTCAGCGGCGAGGTGACCGGCCGCGTCAAGGTGGGCGAGGTGCTGCAATATGGCGATATCGACACGGGCGGCGGCGTCATATGGCTGCGCACGACCGAAGGGCAGACCTTCGTGGCGATTGATCCCGAAACGCTGACGATCAAGGCTCGCGTCGGCAAGGTCGAAGGCAGCGGCGCGCTGCGCTATACCCGCAAGGGCCTTTGGACATCGGCGCATGACGTGCATACGCTGAGCTGGTGGCCCCATCCGGCCAGGCTGGCGAAATGACCGGGGCGCTGCCCTGATCATGTCGCGTACTTGTTCTTCCGGAATTTGTCTGGAAATGCGTCAAAGGCGCATTTCCAGACCGTCCTTCTGGATTTCGATCTGATTGAATCAGATCACCGCTCTGGATTCCTTGTTTTCCGCGATTTCTTGACCAGCGATCGGTTCCGATCGCTTGAAAATGCGGTATCAAAAGACCAGAGCGTTTCCGCTCATGGTGGAAATGCTCTAGCGGAGCGCCGCGACGCGCACCGGCGCCGGAGTCATTGCCAGTTGCGCTTCGACCTGGGCGTGGATGTCGGCCACCACGGATGCGCGGCAGGCGCGGGCCTTGGCTTCCAGGGCGAGGTGGATGCCAGCCAGCCGGTCACCGCAGACCGCATTGGCCGCCTGCTCCATGCGGATGGCAAGACGCTGTTGTCCCTGCGCGGACGACAGGTCCAGACCCCTCAGGTCCAATATCGCCTGATCCTGCGCAAAGGGATTGTCGGCGGCGCTGGCAATCGCCGGGATGGCGCATGCGACAGCGGCAAGGGCGGCAAGGCCAATCTTCATCATCATCTCCTGTGTCTTGAACCAATGCCGCTCTCCGGCGACTGCGGATCACATAGTTCCGGGAGATGAAACTTTCAATACAAGACTTCAAATCGTTATTTTATTACTGATAGCGAAGTGTTTTATTACTTGGCGTGAACGACCAGCATCGTCAGCCTTTCACTCCGGCCCAACAGGCCTGTTGGCAGGTGGACCTCGCTCTCGCCACCGCCAACGGCAACCGTGATCGTCCGGGCATGGGGAAGCGACCATTGGCGGACAGTATCGACAGGCAGCCGCACCCGCCATTTGCGCGCGCCGTCCACCGATACCGCATGGCCGTTGATCATGACCGGGGCGCCCGCGTCATCGCGACGGCCCGACACCAGCAGGCAACTGCCGGATCGGCAATGGACCAGCCGGGTGCCCGGCTCTTCGGTCGCCAGGGCGGGCGTTGCGGCAGCGGCAAGCATCGCGCCCAGCATCAATTTGCCGAAAGGGGTCATGGCGTTGGCGTCCCTCGCTTCATGGGATGTCGATCCCGGCCTGCTCGAAATAGCGGCGCACCGGCTCCAGCACCGCCGCATGCCGTTTCCACCGCCCGACCGATCCGGTGTAGATCGGCTGTCGCACCTGGGCGGCGCTGGGGGTGGAAACCGGGGCATTATTGCTGTGGAAGGACAGGCAATCCTCCGACCAGTCCAGCCCGCAATGGGCAAGAAGCCGGCGCGTCTCACCCTCCAGATCGGCAACGAGATCCTCGTAGCGCAGCTCGATCAACTGGCCGGGCAGGGCCTGGCGCCACCGGACCATCAGCCGATCGAAGCGGACATGATAAGCGGCGGTATCCAGAAGGTCGTAGCTATAGTCATAATAGGGAGAGCCGACGGCAAACAGGTTCCGGAAATTGCTGAGCACCGTATCCATGGGATCGCGGCGCAGGCAGATGATCCTGGCCGAGGGCAGCGCCCGCGCAATGAAACCGGCGTAGAAGAAATTGCCGGGAAACTTGTCGATGAACCGAAGGGTTGCGTCGCGCCGATGGTGGCTGGCCCGTTCCAGATAGTCGCGCCCGATCGCCGCCATGTCGGCCTGCGCCGCGGCTGCGATCGTTTCCGCATCCATCACCGTGGACGTGCGCGTGCCGCCAGCCTTCTTCACGGCCAGCGGCATGGCCTGCAGTTCGCCCGCGCTTTCGACCTGCGGATGGGAGGAGAGGATGCGGTCGACCAGCGTCGTGCCGGTGCGCGGCATGCCGATGATGAAGATCGGATCGGCCGTGGATGGCCCGATCGCCTGCGGCAGCGGCCAGGCTGCCTCGATCGCGTCGAACAGCGCGGCGTCACGCGCGAAGGCATAGGGCAAGGTCCGGCGATGTTCGGCGTTCGCGACGCAAAGCCGCGCCAGCGCGTCGTCCGGCCGCCCGATGTCCTCCAGCTCCTTCGCCAGCGCATAGCTGAGCAGCAGCCGCCCTCGACCGTCGCCGGTGCCGCCCAGCGTCCGTTCCAGCCGCTCGACATGATTGCATGCCGGCGTCTGCTTGCGGATGCCGGCCAGCAGATGGTGGGCGCGGGCATCGCCGGGCGCGAGGGCGATCAGCGCCTCCAGCGCGGCATCGGCCTCTTCCGCCCGGCCCAGGAAGTTGAGCGTGACGGCCTGATTGTAGCGATAATTGCCGTTCTGCGGCTCCAGCCGGACCGCTTCGTTGAAATGCGCCAGCGCGGCGGCATGGTTCCCCAGCCGGGCATAGACGCAACCGATGGTATCGCGGCTGAACGCATCGGCGGGCGGCGCCGCTTCGGCCTCCCGCAGCGTCGCTGCGGCATCGCCGTCCCGGCGGATCATGATCAGCAGCCTGGCGAGCTGCGCGCGATATTCCCCCCTGGGGTCGATCGCCACCGCCTGATCCAGATGGCGGAGCCCGGCCTGGATGTGCCCGGCATTCGACTCCGCGACGCCAAGCAGGAAATGGCCTTCGGCCTCCGTGGGATTGTTCGCCACCATTGTGGCGGCAATCTGGCGCGTCGCCTGGATGTCGCCCCGCATCAGCGCGTTTCGCGCGGCGCTGACCTGCCGGGCGAACATCGTCGTCATGCCGGTGCCGCGCCTTCCACGGCGTTCTGGACGGCGGCATCGGCCTCGATCTGGCCGTCGGCCATGCTCCCCCGGACCCGCGCCGCGCCCTTGCCGGCCCGGGCCCTGTCGATCAGGGGCTGGAAGGGGAATAGGGTCTGTTCCCAGATCGACAGGCGGCGGCGGTCATCCTGGCCGACCAGCGCGGACTCGCCTTCCCGATAGGTGCCGAAGATGCGGTCCAGCAGGATCAGCGAATTGCCGTAATTGCAGCGCGTGCTTTCATAATCCGTCGAATGGTGCAGGCTGTGGTGGCGGATCGTCGTGAAGAAGAAGGCGTACCAGATCGGCGGATCGGCGCGGACATTGGCGTGGGCGAAGGTGGAGATCACCCCCAGCACGTTGATCGCCGCGAACACGGCGCTGTTGTCGAGGTCGAACAGCGCCACCACGCTCAGGCTGATCAGCACCAGCTCTATGGGGTTGCCCACCGCGCCCTTCGCGGCGTTCAACTGGGTCAGGTGGTGATGCGGGGCATGCGTCAGCCAGAAGGGCGTGCTGTTGTGCATCAACCGATGCATCCAATATTGGCCGAATTCGATCAGGAACACCACCAGCGCCACCTGCAGCAGCCATGGCATGTGCATGGCCCATTCCGTGGTGATGCCCAGCGAAGCCTTGGCCGCCTTGAGCGGATCCTCGGCAAGCTTCGTCGAAACCCAGGATATGACGGTTGCGCTCAGAATATTGTAGAACAGGTCGGTGAAGAATTCCTGCCTGTTCATCCGCCAGCCCGAATGGCGTTCATGGACCAGCTCCAGGAGCAGGACGATGATGGTGATGAGGGGCGACATCACCACGAACGTCCACGGGTGATCCAGCAAGGCCTTCGGACCATAGGCCCAGAACAGCAACACCGCAGCGATCATCGCGGGCGGCATGGAGTTGAAGATCCTGTCCTTCATCGCGCTTCCCGTTCCCCGGCCGTTTCCCGCCCGCTTGCGCCGACAGGCGATTCCGTCGGACAGGCGTGGCTTTCATTCGGATGGGAAGGCTGTGCTGCGCTGCGTCAATCGGGCAGACGCAAAGTTTTGATGCAATGCATAGATCAGATCTATGTCCTGGTCTTTGCCCGCAACCTGCGGATCACCTCGTCCCAGAAAAGCTGCGTGGCCGTGTCGCGGGCGCGTTCGGAACGGGACAGGAGGAAGATGTCGTAGGACGGCTCGGTATCCACATCCAGGATCGGCCACAGCCTTTCGCGCGCCACATCATCCTCGGCCGCCAGCACCGGCAGGAAGCCGATGCCGACACCCTGGACGATCAGCCGCTTCGCCTCGTTGATGTCCTCGGCCAGGCCGTTCACCTTCGTTCCCAGCCGGTATCGGCGGCGCAGATGGGTGATCAACTCGATCTCATCGTCTCCGGTAAGGACGAATCCCTCGTCCCTGAGGTCGTGGAGGCGGTTCAGCCGATATCCGAAATAGGGGCTGTAGCGGGAACAATAGAGCTGCTGGCGCTCCACCAGGAGCGGCTCGTACATCAGGCTGCCGCGAACGCTGCTGTCATAGCCGACGCCGATCTCGACCTCCCCCTGTTCCAGCGCATCGAGCACCTGACGCCAGGGCGACACCCGGATCTCGATGTGGATGGCCGGGTTGCGCCGGTGCAGGCTTGCGATCGCCTCGTCGAATTCCGGCGAAACCAGACCGGATATGATCTGGATGCGAACGATCCCCTCGACCCGCTTGGTCGCCTGGGCGATCTGGTGCGGCATCATCTGCGCCGATTCGAGCATGTCCTCGCAAAGCGCCATCATCGCCTTGCCGGCCGCCGTCATCTCCACGCCGGTCGCCGTGCGGTGGAGCAGCGTGACGCCGACATGATCCTCCAGCCGCTTGAGCGCCGCGCTGATGCTCGGCTGCTGCCGGTTGAGCTGCCGCGCCGCCGCACCGATCCCGCCGGCGCGGACGATGTCGACGAAGGTGCGCATCAGGTTCCAGTCGACACGGCTTGCGAACCTCTTGTCGACTAGGATCGATCGATCACTCATGTTCCGCCTCCTTCGCCAGAATGACGTGGTCATAGATCAAATCAATGGAAATCATCGAATCGTCCCATCTATGCCTATGCCCCGCTTCGCCTAGCGTTGCGCCATGGCTGTCCTTCCCTTTGTCGACATATCCAGGCTGGCAAGCGCTTCCCGCAAGGACAGGCTTGACGTAGCCCGCGCGCTGGACCGCGCCTGCACCGATGCGGGCTTTCTCTATATTGGCGGGGCGCAGTTGGACTGGGCACTGTTTCGCCGCCTTGTCGCGCGGGCCAAGGCGTATTTCGCGCTGGACCATGAGGCGAAGATGGCCAGCTATATCGGCCATTCGCAGAACCACAGCGGCTATGTGCCCGTGGGAGAGGAGCAGTTCGGCACGGGCACCAGCGATCTCAAGGAAGCCTATGACATCAACCGCGACTATCTGCGGCCTGACGATCGCCGGCCGCTGCTGGGCCCGAACAACTGGCCCGAAATGCCCGGATTTCGCGAGGACGTGTCGGCATATTACCGGCACCTGTCGGACATTGGCGGCCAGATTTTCCGCGCCTTCGCGCTGGCGCTGGGGCTGGAGGAGGATCATTTCGACGCGCATCGCCGGAACCCGCCCAGCCAGTTGCGGCTCATCCACTATCCGTTCGATTCCAGCGCGCAGGACAGGCCGGGCATAGGCGCCCATACCGACTATGAATGCTTCACCCTGCTCTTCGCCACGGCGGCGGGCCTGCAGATTCTCGACCGGAACGGCGACTGGGTGGACGTGCCGCTGATGGATGGCGCGATGATCATGAACATTGGCGACATGATGGAGATCCTGTCCAACGGGCGCTATGTCGCGACGACCCATCGCGTGAAGAAAGTGGCGCAGCAGCGCTACTCCTTCCCCTTCTTCCACGCCTGCGACTATGACTATGTCGTGGCCCCGCTGGTGCCGGGCGAAACACCCCGCTATCCGCCGCTCAGGGGTGGTGAACACCTGTTCAACCAGACGGCGCAGACCTTCGCCTATCTCAAGCGCCGGATCGCGAAGGGGGAACTGGTGCTGGCCAACGCCATGCCGCTCGATTCCTTCGGGCGGCGTGCGGGAAAGCCGGGCGCATGAGGCTGGCCGACTTGCCTCATGCGCTGCCCCCGGTGGTTCCGGCCCAGCCGGCCTTTCCGCGCCGCCTGCTGGGGGCTTTCCGGCGCAAGAGCATCACCTTCTGCACCGGCGTGACGGATGAGGCGACCGTGGTCTACTGGTTCCAGTCGCGCAGCTTCACGCTCGACCTGCGGCTGCCCGACGGCGCCGCCACATCGGTGTCCGACCGGCAGGGCTGGGTCGGCGACACGCTGTGGGATGAGGAAAGGCAGCAAATGTCCTGGTCGATCGCCAGAAGCTACCAGCCGCGCAACCAGTGGCCGGAACCGGCGGAGCTGCGCTTCATGGGCAACAGCGTGCTCGAATTCGCCCCATCGGGCGCCTATGTCGAGGATTGGCGGCAACAATCCTTTCGCGGCCCTCTCCTTGGCCTGCGGCTCCTGAGCCTGCATGACGAGGATATGGGGCAGGACCTGCCGATGGACGGCGGGTTGATCATCGCGGGAAACCATGTCGCCTATGCGCAATCCCGATTGCCGCGACTGGACGCGGCCCTGCGCAATGCCACCGGTCTGGACCAGGCGCTGACGGACCGGCTGCTCACGCCGGAAGAGATCGAAAGCTATGAGGTGTCGGTGGCGCTGGATGGCCGGACCATCACGCACAGTACGCAAGGCGGCAGGGTCGGCCGGCAGATCGCGTCGGGGACGTTCGCGCTTCAGCCGGACGGCAGCGTCCTGCTCTCGCGGCGGGTGGGAGGCAGGCGCTGCCGGTTGCGCTTCGCCATCGACATCCACCTGCCTGATTTCACATTCGATCGACAGACGGAGGGCGCGTCCCAGACAGCGGAGTGGATGGAGAAGGAGCGATCCCATCTTTTCCGGCACGCCGCGATCGCATCCTGACCGCCGCCCGATCGCGCTGCGACGGCTGGTCCGGTCGGCGCCGTCGTCAACAACCAGCCGATCATCGGCCTTGCATTTTGTATGAGTATAACGATACCAATTCTCGGCAGCGGCATGGCGACCCATGCCCGGCCAGGAGAGAAGCGCGTGTCCCACCAACTGCCCAGCATCCAACCCACGCGTCGGGGGCTGCTCGGCGGCGCGGGTGCGGCCGCGATCGCCGCCGGCTTCGGCGGCGTGCAGCCATCCTTCGCGGCGCAGGCGGGTGCGGCGGACAGCGTGGCGCGGCCGCCCCGGCTCAAAGCCTTCGACATGGCGGACGTGACCCTGGGGGAGGGGCCGTTCCTCCACGCCCAGCGCATGACGGAGGCCTATCTGCTGCGGCTCCAGCCCGACCGGATGCTGCATAATTTCCGCGCCAATGCGGGGCTGAAGCCAAAGGCGCCGGTCTATGGCGGATGGGAATCGGAACCGACCTGGGCTGACATAAACTGCCACGGCCACACGCTGGGCCATTATCTTTCCGCCTGCGCGCTTGCCTATCGCTCCACGAAGGACCGGCGCTTCAGGCAGCGCGTCGACTATATAGCGGGCGAACTGGCGGCCTGTCAGAAGGCGGCGGGATCGGGGCTGGTCTGTGCCTTTCCCGACGGCCCGGCGCTGGTGGCTGCGCACATCCGCGGGGAAAGGATCACCGGCGTTCCCTGGTACACGCTGCACAAGGTCTATGCGGGCCTTCGCGACGGCGCGCTGCTGGCCGACAGCGCAGCGGCGCGCGACGTGCTGATCCGGCTGGCCGACTGGGGCGTGGCCGCCACCCGCCCGCTTTCCGCCGCGCAGTTCGAAGCGATGCTGGCCACCGAACATGGCGGCATGAACGAAATCTATGCCGACCTTTTCGCCATGACCGGCAGGGAGGAATATCGGCATCTCTCCCGGCGCTTCTCCCACCAGGCGGTGATGGAACCCCTGGCGGAGGGCCGCGACCTGCTGGACGGCATGCACGCCAACACCAATGTGCCCAAGGTCGTCGGCTTCCAGCGCGTCTATGAAGTAACCGGCGATGATCGCTACGCCAGGGCGGCCGCCTTCTTCTTCCGCACGGTCGCCCACACCCGCTCCTTCGCGACGGGCGGCCATGGCGACAATGAACATTTCTTCGCCATGGCGGATTTCGACCGGCACGTCTTCTCGGCCAAGGGATCGGAAACCTGCTGCCAGCACAATATGCTGAAACTGGCGCGGCTGCTCTTCATGCAGGATCCGCAGGCGGATTACGCCGATTATCATGAACGCACGCTCTATAACGGCATCCTCGCCTCGCAGGATCCGGACAGCGGCATGACGACCTATTTCCAGGGCGCGCGGCCCGGCTATATGAAGCTCTACCACACGCCGGAGGACAGCTTCTGGTGCTGCACCGGGACCGGCATGGAAAATCACGTGAAATACCGGGATTCCATCTATTTTCACGATGACCGCGCGCTCTATGTCAATCTGTTCCTGCCATCCTCGGTGCTGTGGCGGGAAAAGGGCGCGGAACTGGTCCAGCGCACCGCCTTCCCCGACGCACCCGTGACCAGCCTGCAATGGAAACTCCGCGCCCCAGCGCAGATCGCGCTGCGCCTGCGCCATCCCCGCTGGAGCCGCACCGCCACGGTGTCGGTCAACGGACAGGAGGTGCTGCGCTCCTCGACGCCCGGCAGCTATGTCGAGGTCGACCGCCTGTGGCAGGACGGCGACCGGGTGGAGCTGCGCCTCGCCATGGAAGCTGTGGTCGAAAGCACACCCGCCGCGCCGGACATCGTCGCCTTCACCTATGGACCGATCGTCCTGGCGGGCGCGCTTGGCAGGCAGGGCCTGGCCCCGGGCGCCGACATCATCGTCAACGAACGCAAATATGGCGAATATAATGGGGGCGCCGTCGCCGTGCCGACCCTTGCCGGCGATCCGAAGGCGCTGGCGCAACAGATCAGGCCCGGCGCAGCCCCGCTGGAATTCACCATCGCGGCGAAGGACGGCACGCCGGTCCGGCTCATCCCCTATCACCGCATCGCGCATGAACGCTATGCGACCTATTGGCGGGTGGAGCCGGCATAGAGCGTCCCCGCCAAGTCCCAAACGGTCAGCCTGTCGTCCACCCTCCGCCCAATGCCCTGAACAGGTCGACCTGCGCGAAGGCCACGGCGCGGTTGGCCGCCGCAAGGTCGCCTTCCGCCGCCGCCAGCGTCCGCTGCGCATCCAGCACGGTCAGAAAGTCGATCTGCCCCTCCCGCTGCCGGGCGAGGCTGATGCGCGCGGCCCTGTCCGCCGCCTCCCGCGCCGCCTTCAACGTATCGCGGCGCTCCAGCGCATGGGCATAGACCGACAGCGCCGTTTCCGTTTCCTCCAGCGCCTGCAGGACTGTCCCGTCAAAGCTCGCCAGCGATCCGTCGGCATCGGCCCTGGCCGCCGCGATCCGGGCGCGATTGGCTTCCTGGTTGGGAAAGGCCCAGTTGATCAGCGGCCCCAGTAGCCAGCGAAAGGGGCCGCCGCCCAGAATATCGCCGCCACCAATGGCCGTCGTGCCGATCGATCCGCCCAGCGTGATGCGCGGATAGAGATCCGCCGTCGCCACGCCGATCCGTGCGGTATCGGCGGCCAGCCTCTGTTCCGCCGCGCGCACGTCCGGCCGGCGGGCCAGCAATGCGCGGCCGTCGCCGACCGGGATGGGCTGGCTGAGGTCGGGCGTCTTCTCCTGGTCGCGGATGGGGGCGGGCAATTGCTGCGGCGCCCGGCCCGTCAGCGTCGCCAGCCGGAACAGCGCGCCGTCCCGGTCCGCGATCAGGCTGGGGATGATCGCCGCCTGCTGGTCGCGCAGCGCCGTCACGCGGATCACGTCCAGCCGGTCCGACCGGCCGACCTCGAACCGGGCGTTGGTGATGCGGATGCTGTTGTCGAGCAGGGCGACCGTGCGCTGCGCCACGGCGATGCGCTCGGCCGAGCTGGTGGCGTCGACATAGGCGCGCACCGTGTCGGCGACCACCGCCACGCGCACGGCGTCGGCATCGGCCGACGCGGCGTTGACGTCGCCCCTGGCCGCCTCGATGCTGCGCTTCACGCGCCCGAACAGATCGACCTCATAGGCGACGTTCATCCCCGCATCGATGGTCCAGTTTTCGCGGTCTGCACCAGGCAGCGTCTGCGCGGCCGACGCCCGGCCATAGCTGGGCGAACCGCTCAACCTCGTCTGCGGCAATCTGTCGGAACGGGCGCCGCGCAACTGGGCGCGGGCCTTTTCCAGCCGGGCGACCGCCACGCGGATGTCGGTGTTGGCCTTCAGCGCATCCTGCACCAGCCCGTCCAGCACCGGATCGCTGTAGAGCCGCCACCAATGGTCGTCGGCCTGCGCCGTGCTGACTGCCGGGCCGGTCGCGCCGATGAACGCGCCCGCAGCGGCGGTGGGTGTTGCCGGGGCCTTGTAGTCCGGCCCCGCGGCGCAGGCCGTCAGGGCGGACGCGCCCAGCAGGAGGGGGAGGAGAGTCTTGATCATCGTGCCGTTCCTTATTCGGCGGGTTGCAGCGCGGCGGGGGCCTGACCCTTGCCCTTGCGGGAAAAGCGGTCGCCCAATGCGCGGCACACGACATAGAAAGTGGGGGTGAAGAGCAGGCCGAACGCCGTCACGCCGGTCATGCCGAAGAAGACCGCCGTACCCAAGGCCTGCCGCAGTTCCGCGCCGGCCCCGCTCGCGATCACCAGCGGCACCGCGCCCAGGATGAAGGCGAAGCTGGTCATCAGGATCGGCCGCAGGCGGGTCTGGGCGGCCTGCACCGCGGCGTCGACGGGTGACAGCCCCTGTTCCTCCTCGGCCTGCTTTGCGAACTCGACCACCAGGATGGCGTTCTTCGCCGCCAGCGCGATCAGCACGACCAGCCCGATCTGCGTCAGGATGTTGTTGTCCATCCCGCGCAGGTTCACGCCCAGCATGGCCGCGAACAGGCACATCGGCACGATCAGGATGATCGACAGCGGCAGGGTCAGGCTTTCATATTGCGCCGCCAGCACCAGGAAGACGAAGAAGACCGCCATGGCGAAGACGATCCCGGCGGTGTTGCCGGCGATCACCTGCTGATAGGCGACGCCTGTCCACTCCCTGCCATAACCGGCGGGAAGGGTGGTGGAGGCGAGCTTCTCCATCGTCGTCAGCGACTGGCCGCTGCTGTAGCCGGGCGCCGTATCGCCGTCGATCTCCACCGCGGGAAGCAGGTTGTAGCGGACCACGCGATAGGGGCCGGTCTTGTCCCTGAAGGTCGAGACCGAACCGATCGGCACCATCTGCCCGCTGTTCGACCGGGTCTTCAGGTTGGCGATGTCCGCCACCGTGTCGCGATGGCCGGCATCGGCCTGCGCCGTGACGCGATAGGTGCGGCCCAGCAGGTTGAAGTCGTTGACGAAGGCCGAACCCAGATAGACCTGCATCGCTTCGAACACGCGTTCCGGCGGTACGCCCAGCAGGTCGGCCTTGCGGCGATCCACATTGGCATAGATGCGGGGCGTGCCGACGTCGAACAGGGTGTAGACCATCTTGAGGCCGGGGGTCTGGTTGGCCTTGGCGATGAAGTCCTGCGCCTGCCTGTTCAGTTCGGCATAGCCATGGTCCTCGCGGTCCTGGATCATCATGCGGAAACCGCCCGGCGGCACCAGGCCGGTGATGGTCGGCGGCGGCAGCAACAGGATGCGGGCCTTGTCATAACCGGCGACTGCCTTGCTCGCCTGCTCCATGATCCCGGCATAGGTGACGCCTTCCGCCTTCCGCTCGGCGAAGGTCTTGAACGGGAAGTAGATGGCGGCGCTGTTGGGCGCCTGCGTCTGGGACGGCCCGTGGAACCCGGCGAACATCACCGCGCCGCGCAGCCCCTTGATGGGCAGGATCCTCGCCGCGACGTCCCGCGTCACCTTGTCGGTGCGCTCCAGCGACGCGCCGGAGGGAAGCTGCACCACCGCCAGGAAATAGCCCTGGTCCTGCGCCGGGATGAAGCCGCCGGGCGTCACCCAGAACAGGGCGATGGTGGCGGCGATCAGCCCCGAATAGGTCAGCAGCATCTTCTTGGGCCGCGCGACGAGGAAGCGGGTAAGCCGCCCATAGCCCGCGCTCAGCCGGTCGAAGCCGCGATTGAAGCGGTCGGCGGCCCGCGCCGCCAGCCGGCGCCAGCGCGGCGCATCGCGCAGGTCATGTCCGTCATGCTTCGACTTCAGCAGCAGCGCGGCCGCCGCCGGAGACAGCGTCAGCGACAGGATCAGCGAAATGATCGTCGCGGTCGAAATGGTGACGGCGAACTGCTTGTAGAAGGCGCCCGAAATGCCGGTGATGAACAGCGTGGGCACGAACACCGCGCACAGGACGAGGACGATGGCGATCAGGGCCGTCGAGACCTCGTCCATGGAGATGCGGGCGGCCTCCAGCGGCGACATGCCCCGCTCGATATTGCGCTCCACATTCTCCACCACGACGATGGCGTCGTCGACGACGATGCCGATGGCCAGCACCAGCCCGAACAGGGAGAGGTTGTTCAGCGAATAGCCCAGGGCGGCCAGGACCGCCGCCGTCCCGATCAGCGAAACCGGAATGGCGATGATCGGGATGACCGCGGCGCGCCAGTTCTGGAGGAAGACCAGGATGACGATGACGACCAGGATCACGGCTTCGAACAGCGTGTGATAGACGGCGTCGATGGACTGGCTGATGAATTCGGTCGGATTGTAGATGACGCTGTATTCCAGCCCCTTGGGGAAGCGCCTGGACAGCTGCTCCATCTCCGCCTTCACCTTCTCCGCCGCGTCCAGCGCGTTGGAGCCGGGACGCTGCATCGCCGCGATGACGACGGTGGGCTTGTTCGACAGATAGGTGTTGATGCCATAATCCTGCGCGCCCAGCTCGACGCGGGCGACGTCGCCCACGCGCACCTGGCGGCCGTCCGCATCGCTGCGGATGACGATGTCGGCAAATTGCTGTGGCTCGGTCAGGCGGCCCTGCATCTCGACGCCAAGCTGGAAGGCTTCACTCCCATGCGAACCGGCGTCATAGGGCGGTTGGCCGATGGCCCCGGCGGACACCTGCACATTCTGGGCGCGCAGGGCCTGCACGATCTCGCCCGCCGTCAGGTTGAGCGCGGCGGCGCGATCGGGGTCGATCCAGATGCGCATGGCATAGTCGCGCGATCCGAAAAGCTGCACATCGCCCACGCCGTCCAGCCGCGCCAGCCGGTCGCGCACCTGCGTCAGCGCATAGTTGGAGATATAATTGCGGTCGAACGTCCCGTCGGGCGACTGCAGGTTGACGACCATCAGGAATTCCGGCGTCGTCTTGCGGGTGACGACGCCCAGCCGCTGCACCTCTTCCGGCAGGCGCGGAATGGCGACGGCGACGCGGTTCTGGACCAGCACCTGCGCGGCGTCCAGGTCGGTGCCGACCTTGAAGGTGACGGTGATCGTGACCTTGCCGTCGCCGGTCGACTGGCTGCTCTGGTAAAGCATGTCGTCGACGCCGTTGATCTCCTGCTCGATCGGCGCGGCAACGGTCGACGCGACGGTTTCGGCGGAGGCGCCGGGATATTGGGCCGAAACCGTGACCGTGGGCGGCACGATGTCGGGATATTGCGAAACGGGCAGGCCGACAAAGGCGAGTCCGCCGATCACGGTGATGACCACCGCGATCACGGCGGCGAAGATCGGCCGGTCGATGAAGAAACGGGAGAGGCGCATCGGACGAATTCCTCGATGGCGTGAAAAGGGGTTTGCGATCCGGGGGGACGGATCGGCTATATTCTCGGTGCCCCTGCGAAGGCAGGAGCACGCTGTTCCGGGGGCTATCGCGCGAAGGTTGCCTGGGCAGCTATCGGCGCGGCGCTATCCGTCGGCGCAACCGGCGCCGGGCTGGCCGTGATGACCACCGGCCTGGTCGCGACCTTCGCGCCGGGCATGGCTGCCTGGATGTTCGACACGATGACCCGGTCGCCGGGCGTCAGCCCCGACCGGATGATGCGCAGCCCGTCGACCACGGGGCCCAGTTCCACCGGCTTGGCCGCGACGCTGTCGTCCCGCCCGACCACCAGCACGGTCTTGCGCGCCTGATCGGATTGGATGGCCTCGTCAGGCACCAGCAGGGCATTGACCTTGCCGCCATTGGCCAGCCGCATATTGCCGAACATCCCCGGCGTCAGGAACATGTCCGCATTGTCGAACACGGCGCGCACCCGGATCGTCCCCGAACGCGGGTCCAGCCCATTGTCGGTGAAGTCGAGCCGGCCCTTGTGCCGGTAGTCGGCTTCGTCCTGCAACCGGACCTCGACCGCGCCGCCCGCGCCCTTGTCACGCTGCGACTTCAGGTACAGCGCCTCCGACGCGTCGAAGTTGAAGTAGATGGGGTCCAGCTTGTTGACCGTCGTCAGCAGCGTCGCGCCGGTGCCTTCGCCCGCCGAGACCAGATTGCCGATATCCACCCGCCGGTCCGAAACGCGCCCCGAAATCGGCGCGCGGACCTGCGTGAACTCGACGTCCAGCGCCCGCTGCCGCTCGCGTGCCTGCGCGCCCGCCAGCGCGGCCTGCGCCGCCTGCAGGCGGGACCTCAGCGAATCCACCTCGCTGGCCGAAACCGCCTCGTCCCCGGTCAGGCGCTGGACGCGGCTATAGTCATTCTGCGCCAGCAGCAGCGCGCTGCGGGCGCTGGCGGTGCTGGCCTTCGCTTCCGCCAGGGCCGCCAGGAAGGGCCGCTGGTCGATGGTGAAGAGCAGTTGCCCGGCCTTCACATAGTCGCCGTCCCTGAAATGAATGGCCGTCACCGACCCCGAGACGCGCGGGCGGATCTCCACCGTCTGGCTGGGGGCGAAGCGACCGACATATTCGTCCCATTGCGTCACCGCGCGGGTCAGCGGGGCGGATATGCCCACGGTGACCAGCGGGGTGGCGGCGGCCTGCGCCTCCGGCCTGTCGAGCAGCTTCCACGTCACGCCCCCGACCAGGGCCAGCGCGATGACGCCCAGCGAAACATGACGCTTTCGCCAGCGGACAAGGGGGCTTGCCGACCGGGTGTCGATGTCGATGGGGCTGTGCATGTTCATAGTGTCAACTCCGGGAACCTTGGGGCGGCAGGCGCCCTGATCAAAAGGCGGCGCGTCTTTGCGCGCTGATATTGGCGAGCAGCGTCTCAAGCTGGCCTTCGCTGAAGCCAGCCTTGAGAAACGCCTTCAGGAAGGACGGGCGCACCGTATAGCCGCGATGCCAGGCGTCGACCGCCAGGCGGCGCAGGCTTTCCAGCCGCCCGTTGGCAAGGCGCGGATTGGCCCGCTCTCCGAATATCCAGCTTATCAGCCGGTCCCAACGGTTCGGCGCGCGCAGCGACGCCAGCCCGTCCCGCCGTGCAAGCTGGATGATCTGCCATTCGACGGGCGCGAAACCGGCATTCGGCGCCGCTGCCGCACCGATCGTCCCGCCATCTTCGCCAAGCGTGGCAAGTTGCAGAAATGCCATGGCAATTCCCCTGTAAAGGACGCAAGGGCGGGATGTCCGGGCCGACAAGTCGTCGTCCGCTGCAAGCCATCCCGGCCGAACGTGGAAAAAACCTCTCCGCCGCGCGACCGTCGGGCCACGCGTCGAAGGATGAAATGATGGTCAGGTCGCGCTGCCCCGGTGGGCTGCACGCGTCAGGTCGTCAGCGACGACAGAGTTTCAGAAATGTCCGCATCCTATGACCCCTTTGCGGTGGCAGGTCCATTCAATACTGAATGGTATATAATGTACTGCAGCAGCAGGGTCAAGGGACTTTTATACCGATTGGTAATTTTTCGGTATCTAATTCCGAAAGGCTTGCTTTTCCGTCACTTGCCTGGCCAGACGGCCAGGGTCGTCTCCACAAGCTGCTCCAGCAGCTCCCGCGACATTCCGGCGCTGGCATGCACGGCCATGCCCTGCATCACGGCGGTCAGATAGGTGGCCAGCGCCTGCGGCTCGATCGTCTCGGGGAAGTCGCCTTCCTCGCGCGCCCGTTCCAGCCGGGCGACCAGGGCCGCGTCGGATGAGGCGCGCCGCGCAATGACCTCGTCGCGGATCGACTCGGCCTGGGTGGCGCAGGCGACCGCGCTGATCACGCCCAGGCAGCCATGCGGATCGGTCGCCCCGGTCTGGATCGCCAGCGAACCGCGCAGCAGCCGCTCGACCACGCCCTTCGCCGTGGGTTCATCCAGCGCCGACCTGATGTAGCACAGCTTGTCGCGCTCATAGAGGTCGAGCGCCTTGCGGAACAGCGACTCCTTGTTGCCGAAACAGGCGTAGAGGCTGGGCTTGGTGATGCCCATCGCCTCGGTCAGCTCGGCCATG
The DNA here is from genome assembly GCF_040676285.1 of Sphingobium sp. LMC3-1-1.1. Taxonomy (NCBI): domain Bacteria; kingdom Pseudomonadati; phylum Pseudomonadota; class Alphaproteobacteria; order Sphingomonadales; family Sphingobiaceae; genus Sphingobium; species Sphingobium sp. LMC3-1-1.1. Next base: position 51,221 of record NZ_JBEGHQ010000023.1, read on the forward strand.
GACGCGCCTTCATAGCCGCGCCGCCAGAAAACGGTGAGCGCAGCGCTAAGCGCCTGTTCGGGATCGAACTCCCTCGGCCTTCCCCTCGTTGTCTGAGTCTGTGTTTCCATACCGAGCGGTATATAGTGCGGATGGCGCCCATCGTCCAGACCCGGCTTCTACCGCGCGCCACTTTGTCCTATCAGCCGGAAAACAGCGAGTAAAACGCATGCAGACCCGTCTCCTTCAATATTTCCTGGCTCTGGAGAGGGAGGGGCATTTCGCGCGGGCGGCGGCCGCATGCCATGTGTCGCAACCCACGCTTTCCGCCGGCATTTCCGCGCTGGAGGCGCAACTGGGCAAAAGGCTGATCCTGCGCAACCGCCGCTATGCGGGCCTGACGGAGGAAGGCCGGGCGATCCTCCCCTGGGCGCAGCAGCTTGTCGCGGCGACCGACAATCTGATGCAGGCGGCCGCCGTCGCCAAGGGGCCGTTGCAGGGCGAATTGCGGCTGGGCGCGATCCCCGCGGCGATGCCGGCCGTCGGCCCGCTGGTCGAGTCGCTGCTGGAACGGCATCCCGGCCTCAACATCTCGGTGCGTGCGCTGACCTCGCGCCAGATCGAGCGGGAACTGTCCGCCTTCGAACTGGATGCGGGCCTCACCTATCTGGATTTCGAGCCGCCCTCCCACATGCTGGCCGCCCCGCTTTATGTCGAACGCTACATGCTCGTGGCGGCGCGGGGCGTGCTGGATGAAAAGCGTCCGCCCGAATGGGAGGATGTGGCCGCCCTGCCGTTGTGCCTGCTGCACCAGGGCATGCAGAACCGGCGCATATTGGACGCGCGCCTGGGCGAGCGGGGCCTCGCGCTGCGTCCGGTGGTGACGGCGGACAGTTATGTCGCCCTGTTCGCGCTGGTCCGGCAGGGGCGGCTCTGCTCGATCGTGCCCGACAGCCATGCGATGCTGCTGGACGGGCTGGACTGGGTACGCACCTTCGCCCTGCCCGACGCGGAGGACGGCAGCCGCATCGGCGTGATCGTCTCGGACCGTGCGCCGCTGGGGCCGCTAGCCCAGGCGGTACTGGCCGTGGCGCGGGACATTTCGGGGCGGATCGACGGGATTTAAGGAGCATCTCCCCCTCCGCTCCTCATCCCGCATCACCCAGCACGATCGCATCGATCCGCCGCAACATGGCGACGAACGTCTCCACTTCCTCCGCGCTGAAATGCGAAAAAACCCGGCCTTCCAGTTCCAGCGCCTTGGGGGCGATGGCGTCATGCAGACGCTGCCCTTCCTCCGTCAGCGCCAGCAGATGCGATCGCCGGTCCTGCGCATGGGGCAGGCGCTGGACAATCCCGCGTTCGGTGAGCGCGATGGCGGCCCGGCTGACCGTCACCTTGTCCATGCGGCTCTGCGCGCAGATCTGCTGCTGCGTGATCGTCCCCCGCTCCGCCACCCAGGCGATGACACGCCATTCGGCGATGCTGATGCCGAACAGCCGTTCATAGCTTTGCGCGATGCTGTCGCTCAGCAACGCCGCCGTGAAGGACAGGCGATAGGGGATGAAATCGTCAAGGCGCAGCGTTTTCCCGGTCATTGCCATCTGGTAACATTTGATACTTCCCTGGCAAAGCGCTATGATGGTAACAATTGATACCAGATAGCGGCCGGGGAATCGGCCAGGAGTTCGGTCAAGTGAGGCAGGATGGGATGGCACGGAACGCCGGGCAGGACGCCGCCGGCATGACAGGCATGATGCCCGGCTTCGGCAATCATTTCGCGACGGAGGCCGTGCCCGGCGCGCTGCCGGTGGGCCGCAACTCGCCGCAACATGCGCCCTATGGCCTTTTTACCGAGCAATTTTCGGGCACCGCCTTCACCGCCCCGCGCGGCGAGAACCGGCGAAGCTGGCTCTACCGCCTGCGGCCGGCGGCCAACCATCCGCCCTATCGGCCCTATGCCCGCGATACGCTGCTGCGCAGCGGCCCCTTCGATGAAGTGCCGCCCACGCCCAACCGCCTGCGCTGGGATCCGATGCCGCTGCCCGGACATCCGGTCGATTTCCTCGACGGGCTGGTCAGCTATTGCGGCGCGGGTGATCCGGCGGCGGGCGAGGGGCTGGCCGTCCATCTCTACGCCGCCAACCGCCCGATGGAAAAGCGCGCCTTCACCAATGCCGACGGCGAAATGCTGATCGTGCCGCAGCAGGGCAGGCTGCGCCTCACCACCGAATTGGGCGTGATGGAGGTCGCGCCGGAACAGGTCGCGCTGATCCCCCGTGGCGTCCGGTTCAGCGTGGACCTGCCCGACGGGACGGCGCGCGGCTATGTCTGCGAAAATTACGGGGCCTTGTTCCGCCTGCCCGATCTCGGCCCGATCGGCGCCAACGGCCTTGCCAATGCCCGCGATTTCGAAACGCCCGTCGCCTGCTATGAGGATGACGATACCCCTCATGAAATCGTCCAGAAATACGGCGGAAGCCTGTGGGTCACGACGCAGGACCATTCTCCCTTCGACGTGGTGGCCTGGCACGGCAATCTCGCCCCCTGCCGCTACGATCTGCGGCGGTTCAACACGATGAACACGGTCAGCTACGACCATCCCGATCCGTCGATCTTCACCGTGCTGACCTCCCCCAGCGATCGCGCCGGAACCGCCAATTGCGACTTCGTGATCTTCCCGCCGCGCTGGATGGTGGCAGAGGATACATTCCGCCCGCCATGGTTTCACCGCAATGTGATGAGCGAGTTCATGGGGCTGGTCCACGGCGCCTATGATGCGAAGGCGGGCGGTTTCGCGCCCGGCGGCGCCTCGCTGCACAATTGCATGGCCGGGCATGGCCCGGACAGGGCCAGCTATGAAGGCGCGCTCGCCGCGCAGTTGAAGCCGCACCGGATCAGCGACACCATGGCCTTCATGTTCGAAAGCCGCTTCCCTTTCCGCCCGACCCGTTTCGCGATGGAAACGCCCCTCGGTCAACTGGATTATGACGATTGCTGGTCTGGCTTTGCCAAGGCGCAACTGCCGCAGGGGGATGGTTCGACAGAAGAGGAGGGGGCATGAGCTTTCCGCAGATCGATGAAACCCATGACCCTGCCCGGTCGAGCTGGGTGGAGGGGGCCAATGGCCATACCGACTTCCCGGTGCAGAACCTGCCCTACGGCATTTTCTCGCCCCCCGGCGGGGAAGCGCGGGCGGGCGTCGCGATAGGGGACCGGATATTCGACCTGCGTGTCGCTGCGGAGGCGGGCCTGCTTCCCGCCTCGGCCGCCGCCGTGCTGGGCGGAACCACCCTCAACGCCCTGATGGCGCTCCCGGCGGCGGACCGGCTGGCGCTGCGTCGCTGGTTGAGCGCGCTTTTCAGCGATGAGGAACAGCGGCAGGCGGTCGAACCCCTGCTGCACCGGGCGACGGATTGCGCGCTGCATCTGCCCGCCGCGATCGGCGACTATACCGATTTCTATGTCGGCATTCACCACGCGACCAATATCGGCAGGCTGTTCCGTCCCGACAATCCCTTGCTGCCCAATTATAAATATGTGCCGATCGGCTATCATGGACGGGCATCCTCCATCCGCCCGTCCGGCGTGCCGGTGATCCGCCCCCAGGGCCAGCGCAAGGCCCCCGATGCCGAAGTGCCCGTCGTCGGACCCAGCCAAAGGCTGGACTATGAACTGGAACTGGGCATCTGGATCGGCGCCGGGAATGCGCTGGGCGAAACCGTGCCGATCGCCGAGGCGGCGGACCATATTGCCGGCTTCTGCCTGCTCAACGACTGGTCGGCGCGCGACTTCCAGGCCTGGGAATATGTGCCGCTGGGCCCGTTCCTTGCCAAGAATTTCCACTCGACCATCTCCCCCTGGGTGGTGACGGCGGAGGCGATGGCCCCCTTCCGCATCGCCCAGCCTCCCCGGCCGCAGGGCGATCCCCGGCCCTTGCCCTATTTGTGGGACGAAGCCGATCAGGCCGGCGGCGCGCTGGCCCTCGACCTGGAGGTCCATCTGTCGAGCGCAAGGATGCGGGCGGCCGGCATGGCGCCGATGCGCCTTTCGCGCGGGCCTGCCTCGTGGATGTACTGGACCGCGCAGCAGATCGTCGCCCACCACGCCTCCAACGGCTGCAATCTCAATCCCGGCGACCTGCTGGGCACGGGCACGCTCTCCGGCCCGACCCCGGACAGCTATGGTAGCCTCATGGAACTGACCGAAGGCGGCAAGGTGCGGATCACCCTGCCGACCGGCGAGGAACGCGCCTTCCTGGAGGATGGCGACGAACTGGCGCTGACCGCGGTGGCGCGGGCGCCGGGCCATATATCCATCGGCTTTGGCGAATGCCGCGCCCTGGTCGGGCCTGCGCGATGAGCGCGCTGACGCTCCATGGCTATTGGCGGTCCAGCGCCGCCTATCGCGTGCGGATCGCGCTCAACCTGAAGGCCCTGGCCTATGACCAGGTGGCCCATGACCTGCGCGTCGGCGCCCAGCGGGATGCGGGCTATCAGGCGCTGTCGCCCCAGGGGCTGGTCCCGGTGATCGAGGCGGACGGCCTCATCCTCGCGCAGAGCCCGGCGATATTGGAATGGATCGAGGAACGCTGGCCCCGGCCGCCCCTGCTGCCGTCCGACCGGGACCAGCGGGCGATCGTGCGCTCCATGGCGGCGCTGATCGGCTGCGACATCCATCCCCTCAACAATCTGCGCGTGCTGAAGGCCCTCAAGGCCGATCTCGGCGGGGATCAGGGCGCGATCGACAGGTGGATGGCCCGCTGGATTACCGAGGGTTTCGCCGCGCTGGAAATATGGGTGGCGCGCCACGGCCGGGGTTTCGCATTTGGCGACCGGCCGGGACTGGCGGACTGCTATCTGGTGCCGCAGCTCTATTCGGCGGAGCGGTTCAAGGTCGACCTGTCGCCCTTTCCCGCGCTCGTCGCGGCAGGAGAGAAGGCGCGGGCCTTAGCCCCGTTCGCGGCCGCCCATCCCTCGGTCCAGCCCGATGCCGATCCATGAGCACCCTTCCAGGAGTTTGATAGATAATTTCTATCAAACATGATCCTCTTCAATTTGACGCAGCCTCTTCCAGGGCGCAGCATAGCGCCCCGGAAAGGCGAGGAAGATGCAGCAGGAAGAGACGACAAGGCTGATAGAGGAATGGACGCAGGTTCATGGCCGCACCCGCGACCGCCTGCTGCCGCTGCTGCACATGTTGCAGGAAGAGATAGGCTTTGTCGATGACGCGGCCATTCCCGCCATCGCCGCTGCACTCAACCTCTCTCGCGCGGACGTTCATGGAGTCGTGACCTTCTACCATGATTTCCGCCGCGCCCCCGCCGGCCGCCATGTGGTGAAACTCTGCCGCGCCGAAAGCTGCCAGGCCCGCGGCGGCGCAGCGATGGAAAGGGCGGCGGCCGATCGGCTGGGCGTCGCCATGGGCGAAACGCGGCGCGATGGTCAGGTGACGCTGGAACCTGTCTATTGCCTGGGCCTGTGCGCCATCGGACCCAATGCCCTGGTCGACGGCAGGCCCGTCGCCCGGATCGACGCCGCCGCGCTTGACCGGATCGCGCAGGAGATCGCGGCATGACGCGCGTCTACATCAGTCGGGACATGGCCTCGGTCGCCCTGGGCGCTGACGAAGTCGCGCGCGCCTTCGAAGCGGCTGGATGCGATGTGGTGCGCACTGGCAGCCGAGGCCTCTTCTCCATCGAACCGCTGGTCGAGGTGGAGAGCGACGGGAAGCGGATTGGCTTCGGCCCGGTAAGGCCCGAAGAGGTGGCGGCCGTGCTGGATGGCAGCCATGCCTCCCGGCTGGGTGAGCTGGCGGCCCTGCCTTTCTTCGCCGGACAGCAGCGCTTCACCTTCGCGCGCTGCGGCATCATCGATCCGCTCAGCCTGGCCGACTATGCCGCGCTGGGCGGCTGGCGCGGTCTGGACGCGGCGCGGTCGATGCCGTCCCAGGCGGTGGTGGACATGGTCAAGGCATCCGGGCTGCGCGGACGGGGCGGGGCGGGCTTTCCCACCGGGATCAAATGGCAGACCGTTCTGGATGCGGCGTCCGACACCAAGTTCATCGTCTGCAACGCCGATGAGGGCGACAGCGGCACCTTTGCCGACCGGATGCTGATGGAGGGCGACCCCTTCTGCCTGATCGAAGCCATGGCGATTGCGGGTCATGCCGTGCAGGCGAGCCAGGGCTATATCTATATCCGCAGCGAATATCCCTTCGCCATTGCCACCATGCAGGATGCGATCGCGCTGTCGGCCGATCGGATCGCGCCCTTCACGCTCGAAGTGCGCGTCGGCGCCGGCGCCTATGTCTGCGGGGAGGAGACTGCGCTGCTCGACAGCTTGGAGGGCAAGCGGGGGCAGGTGAGGGCAAAGCCGCCACTTCCGGCGCTGGCCGGGCTGTTCGGTCAGCCGACGGTGATCAACAATGTGCTCAGCCTCGCCGCCGTCCCCTTCATCGTGACGGAGGGGGCAGAGGCCTATGCGGCGGTCGGCTTCGGCCGGTCGCGGGGCACCATCGCCGTGCAGCTTGCGGGTAATGTGAAGCATGGCGGCCTCTATGAGATCGGCTTCGGCATCACCCTTGGCGAACTGGTGAACGGCATCGGCGGCGGCACGGCGAGCGGAAGGCCCGTTCGCGCCGTGCAGGTCGGCGGACCCCTGGGCGCCTATTTCCCGGCCAGCATGTTCCACCTGCCATTCGACTATGAGGCTTTTGCCCAGGCGGGCGGGCTGATCGGCCATGCCGGGATCACGGTGTTCGACGATAGCGTCGACATGGCTCATATGGCGCGTTTCGCCATGGAATTCTGTTCGGTCGAAAGCTGCGGCAAATGCACGCCCTGCCGGATCGGATCGACGCGCGGGATCGAAGTGATGGACCGGATCATCGCGGCGCGCGATGGTGTCGCCGCGTCGCCGCCGGACCGCGGCTGGGAGGGATATCTTCAAAAGGCGCTCAACTCCCGGACGCCTGACCGGATCGATGTCGGGCTGGAGGCGCAGACGGGGCTGCTGCGCGACCTGTGCGACACGATGAAATATGGCTCGCTCTGCGCGCTGGGCGGCTTCACGCCCTATCCGGTGCTGAGCGCGCTTGACTATTTCCCTGAGGATTTCGGCGCCCCCGCCCCGATCAAGGAAGCTGCGGAATGAGCTACACACGCGAAACCGACCATGGAACGCCCCCCGCCATCGCGACGGGCAAAAGCGTGACCCTGACCATCGATGGACAGCCGGTGACGATGCCGGAGGGAACGTCGATCATGCGGGCGGCCTCGCTGACCGGCTGCTCGATCCCCAAGCTGTGCGCGACCGACAATGTGGAGAGCTTCGGTTCCTGCCGCCTCTGCCTGGTCGAGGTGGAGGGACGGGGTGGCTATCCCGCTTCCTGCACCACGCCGATCGCCGAGGGCATGGTGGTGCGCACGCAGAGCGAGCGGTTGAAGCAGCTTCGGCGCGGCGTGATGGAACTGTACATCTCCGACCATCCGCTCGATTGCCTGACCTGCCCGGCCAATGGCGATTGCGAGTTGCAGGAACAGGCGGGCGCGGTCGGCCTGCGCGACGTGCGTTATGGCTATGATGGCGCGACCAATATGGGCCAGGCCAAGGACCAGTCGAACCCCTATTTCGATTTCGACCCCAGCAAATGCATCGTCTGCTCGCGCTGCGTGCGCGCCTGCGACGAGGTGCAGGGAACGTTCGCCCTGACGATCGAGGGGCGGGGCTTCGATTCGAAGGTCGCGCCGTCCCAGGGACAGGATTTCCTCTCGTCCGAATGCGTGTCCTGCGGCGCCTGCGTACAGGCCTGCCCGACCGCGACCCTGACCGAGAAGAAGGTGGTGGAGGTCGGCACGCCGGATCGCGCGGTCGTCACCACCTGCGCCTATTGCGGTGTCGGCTGCACGTTCCGCGCGGAGATGCGGGGCGAGGAACTGGTGCGCATGGTGCCGTGGAAGGACGGCAAGGCCAATCGCGGGCATAGCTGCGTCAAGGGGCGCTTCGCCTGGGGCTATGCCCAGCATCGCGACCGCATCCTCAATCCCATGATCCGCGCATCGGTGGACGAACCCTGGCGCGAGGTGTCGTGGGAGGAGGCCATCGCCCATACCGCCAGCGAGTTCCGCCGGATCCAGGCGAAATATGGCACGCGCAGCATCGGCGGCATCACTTCCAGCCGCTGCACCAATGAGGAGACGTTCCTCGTCCAGAAGCTGATCCGCCAGGGCTTCGGCAACAACAATGTCGATACCTGTGCCCGGGTCTGCCATTCGCCGACCGGCTATGGGCTGAAGACGACGTTCGGGACGTCCGCTGGGACGCAGGATTTCGACAGCGTCATGCAGGCCGACGTGATCCTTGTCATCGGCGCCAATCCGACCGACGGCCATCCGGTCTTCGCCAGTCGCATGAAGAAGCGGCTCAGGCAGGGCGCGAAGCTGATCGTCATCGATCCCCGCCGGATCGACCTGGTGAAATCGCCCCATGTCGAGGCGGATCATCATCTGCCGCTGCGGCCCGGCACCAATGTCGCCATGCTGACGGCGCTGGCGCATGTGATCGTCACGGAAAAGCTCTATGACGAGGCGTTCATCCGGGAGCGCTGTGATTGGGACGAGTTTGCCGAATGGGCCGATTTCGTCTCCGAACCGCAGCGTTCGCCAGAAGCCGTCGAGCCGCTGACCGGCGTCAGCGCGGAGGAAGTCCGCATGGCTGCGCGGCTCTATGCGACCGGCGGCGACGCTGCCATCTATTACGGGCTGGGCGTCACCGAACACAGCCAGGGGTCATCCACCGTGATGGCGATCGCCAATCTTGCCATGGCGACCGGCAATATCGGTCGCGAAGGCGTTGGCGTGAACCCGCTGCGCGGGCAGAATAATGTCCAGGGCGCCTGCGACATGGGGAGCTTCCCGCACGAGCTTTCCGGCTATCGCCATGTGTCGGACGATGCGGCGCGCGGCCAGTTCGAACAGGCCTGGGGCGTCACGCTGGATGCCGAGCCGGGGCTGCGCATTCCCAACATGCTCGATGCGGCGACGGACGGGACGTTCAAGGGTATCTTCATCCAGGGCGAGGATATCCTTCAGTCCGATCCCAACACCCATCATGTCGCCGCGGGACTGGCGGCGATGGAATGCGTGGTGGTGCAGGATCTGTTCCTCAACGAAACCGCCAATTACGCCCATGTCTTCCTGCCGGGATCGACCTTCCTGGAAAAGGACGGGACCTTCACCAACGCTGAACGCCGCATCCAGCGCGTGCGCAAGGTGATGGCGCCGTTGAATGGTTTTGAGGATTGGGAGATCGTGCAGCTCGTCGCGCAGGCGATGGGGCTGGGCTGGTCCTATGCGCATCCGTCCGAAATCATGGACGAGATCGCGGCCCTGACCCCGACCTTCGCAGGCGTGCATTATGACCGGCTGGAGGAGGAAGGGTCGCTGCAGTGGCCCGCCAATGACGCCGCTCCGGACGGGACGCCGACCATGCATATCGACGGTTTCGTGCGGGGCAAGGGCAAGTTCGTCGTCACCGACTATGTGCCGACGGACGAAAAGACGGGGCCGCGCTTCCCGCTCCTGCTGACGACAGGGCGCATCCTCAGCCAATATAATGTCGGCGCGCAGACGCGGCGCACGGCCAATGAGGCCTGGCATGCAGAGGACAGGCTGGAGATCCATCCCACCGATGCGGAAAACCGGGGCATCAATGACGGCGACTGGGTGTCGCTCAAGAGCCGCGCCGGCGAAACCAGCCTGCGCGCCCTGATCACCGAGCGCGTGGCGCCGGGCGTGGTCTACACCACCTTCCACCATCCCGACACGCAGGCCAATGTCATCACGACCGATTATTCGGACTGGGCCACCAATTGCCCGGAATATAAGGTGACGGCGGTACAGGTCATGCGTTCGAACGGGCCGAGCGACTGGCAGCGCGATTATGCAAGTCAGGCCCGCCAGAGCAGACGCATTGCGCCCCTGGAAGCGGCCGAATAGGATAGCGCGCATGAGCGATGAAAATGAGGTCATGTCGACCGAGGACCGCCTGATCTACATGGCCAACCAGATTGCCCGCAATGTCGCGGCATTGGGTGAGGTGGAGGCGGTCGCCATGACGGCGGATCATATCCGCGCCTTCTGGGATCCGGCGATGAAGCAGCGCATTGCTGTGCTGGCGACGGCCCGCCCCGATGCGCTGTCGCCCATTGCCGCCGCAGCTGTCGGACGGATCACGGCGCCTTGAGCGCGGAGCAGGAAGATCGATCCTTCATTTTCAGGCGAATAGTGCCGGAAGGCCCCATCGCGCCCGTGACGCGCGAACTGGCCGATGAAATGCCGATCGCCATCGAATTTAACGGTATCGGCTATGCCGTGCTGATGGCCACGCCCGCCGACATAGAGGAACTGGTGCTTGGCTTTGCGTTGGCGGAGCGGTTGATCGGGCGGGAGGATGCGCTCCTTGATGTAGATGTGCATGCGACCGGGCAAGGCATCATTGCCCGCGCAACCCTGCCGGAAGGGCGAACCGAAGCCTTGCTGAGCCGGGTGCGGCATCGCGCCTCGGAATCCTCCTGCGGAATTTGCGGGCTGGAAAATCTGGACCAGGCGATCCGGCCCCTGCCGTCCGTCACGGCCTCTTCAATGAGCGACAGCCAGGCTGTTTTCCGGGCATTGGGGGATTTGAAAAAACATCAACCACTCAATGCGAGAACAGGGGCGGCCCACGCAGCGGCTCTCGTGGCGGCCGACGGCACGATCCGCCTGGCGCGGGAGGATGTCGGGCGGCACAATGCGTTCGACAAGCTGATCGGCGCGATGTGGCAGCGTGGATGGGCATGGGATGGCGGCTTCGCGCTGCTCTCCTCGCGCTGCTCATACGAATTGGTGGAGAAGGCCGTGTTGGCGGATTGCCCCTTGCTGGTGACGATTTCGGCGCCGACGCGCCTTGCCGCCGAAAGGGCGGCGGGGGCGGGGCTTGCTCTGGTGGCGCTGGCGCGCTCCGATTCCATCCTGTTGTACGGGGAAGGGGCGCTGGGTCTGGATAAGTGCGGGGAATAGAGCGATTTCCAAGCGATCGGTTCGGATCGCTGGTTGAGAAATCGCGGAAAGCAAAGAATCCAGAGCCGGCGCGCGCTGCCTTGTATGAGGGGGCAGGTTTCCGCGCGAAGCTCTAGTTGGTCCGCTCGGCCGATCGGAAGTGCAGGCTTATCGTCCCGTTCGCCGGCACCGTCATGGCCCAGACCTGCTTGCCCGGCTTTTTCGTCAGGCGACCGCTGAAGCCGCTGAACAGCCGCCCGCTGTTTGTTGGAAAATCGATCTCGAAACGGATGGGAAATGGGTTGGCGTTCCGCACGACCATGCTGTGGCGGATGACCCCCTTGCCCGCCGCCTCCTGTTCTGGGTCCAAGGTCACGTTGCTGGCTTCAGCGAAGGACCATTCGACCTCCTCATCGACGGCCTTGTCGCCTGTCGCGTTTTCCCCGACATACATGCGGCCCCAGGGGCTGTCCTGATAGAGAACCGCTCGGCCCGCCGGAAGAGGGTCGCCCAGCCCGTCCTTCTTGCTGTTGTTGAAACGGAACAGCATCCGGATCTCGTCCGGCTCTTCCCAGTTCATTGCCGTCCGATAGATCAGGCTACCCTTAACCTTCTGCTTCACCAGGAACGCCACTTGCTTCTGTGCACGGGCGGTGACCGTGACGGGAACGGGAATGCGATACATCTTGAGGTCGCCCAGATTTTCCGCCCTGGCGACCACGGCGACCGGCATGGGCGCCGACAGCATGACTTCCTGTCGCCGCTGGGCCGTCACGACGATATCCTCGCCTGCCATCATCATGGCCATGGGCGGCGGTGCAGGGGGTGGCGGCGACAGGCCGTTGCCCAGGTCGCTGGTCGTCCCGGCGGGCCAGCAGGCACTGGACCTGTTCAGATAGCGGGCCTCATCGCGTGCCCTTTCCCCGCTTTCGTCGCGACTGTCATCCGACCGGTTCACCCTTCCCGCCACGGCGGAAGCGGTTGCATCGGCAAAGCTGGTGTCGTCCGCGCTCGCCAGCGTCAGCCATCCGAGCAGGTCCAGCGACCGGCCGTCCGGGGCCAATGTGCCGACATAGGTCGCATCCCAGTCGAAGCCGGTGGCTATATAGGCCAGCGTGATCGTGGCCAGGCCGCCGGGCTGGTCCCTGGTCGTCATGGTCAGCACCGGCTTTGCGGAGAGGGTCGCGGGCGCCCCCGGATAGAGGAGGGTCTGACGCAGTCCGGAACAATAGAGCGCTTCCACTCCGCGCGCCGTCGTCACCACCAGCCGGTCGGCGGCGGATCGGACGGTTGCGCTTTCCTCGACCGTCCTGCCGCTCGCCGGATCGGTGCGGCGCAGGATCACCCGTTGCCCGGTGAAGGCGTCGACCAGCCCCTTTTGCGACAGCAGCGCCGCGTCGCGATTGCGCTCCCGCGGCGGCGCGCCAAAGAGGATCGCCGATTGCGGCACGATGCCGCTTGCGACCCCTTCGAACCGGATCACGGCTTCGCCCGGCGGCAACATCACCGTGCGTGTCTCCGCGATCAGGGCGAAGGCAGCGGGATCATCGCGGTTGAGCGGCTCCTCTCCCCGCGCCGGATCGCGGTAGAGCGTGACCGCGACCTTGTCCGGGCCGCTGGAGATCACGACCGGCAACTGCGCCCTTGCCGCCATGGGCGTCCAGAGCGGCAGGATCAACAGCCACGGCCACAGGCGGGGCATGACGGCGCTTACCAGGGAGTGAGGAAAGTGGCGGTCAGTTCGACCTTGCCATTGGCGGGCACCGGTACGACCCATCGCCGGACGTCAGCCGTTTCCTGCACGCCGGGAATGCTCTCCTCCGGCACGCGCAGGTCGCGCCACCACCACCATTGGGAAAGGCCGGACTGGACCACATCGACATTCACCGGCACCGCCTTGGCATTGGTGACGATATAGCGCATGCGCGTGCGATAATATTTCTGCGGCCGCTCGGCATAGCCTTCCGCCTTCGTGCCGTCGGGATAGGTGACGCGCCAGCGTTCCGTCTTCGTCCATTCGTCCGTCGTGATCGTGTCGCGCTGTTCCACCACCGGCTGCACCTTCACGTCGAAGGCGTCGCCTGTGCGCAAGGCAAGGGTGGAGCCGCCGGGCGTGTGCGGAATGCCGCTTTCCCCCACGAACTGGGCCTGCCCCCGCGTATCGCGCATATAGACGCGAACCGTGCCCGCGGGCAGCGCCGCGCCGATACCCGATGCTTTGGCATTGGAGAATTTGAGCACGGATGCAGCGCTTTCCGCCTGATCCTTGCTCTCCATCCAGTTGCTGCGGAACTCGTAACCGCGTTCCGCCGGGACGCCTGAAGCGTCGAGGAAGCTCACCTGCTTGGTCTGCGCATTGGCGATCGTCGTGTGGCCCTCGATCGGATAGACATGGAAATCGCCCAGTTGCTCGCCGCCGCCACTTTCCGTCCCGGGCCGGTTTCCGCGAGGCTGGGGTCGCCCGCCATTATATCCGACATAACCCTGCTGCACCTGTCCCACTTCCCCGGCGACCAGCAGGGCGCGGGCGTTGGCGAAGGTGGTGCCGGTGCTGTTGTTGAGCGTGATCCAGCCCTGCATGTCGAGCTTGCCCGCTTTCTCGTCGAACAGGGCGACATAATCCGATTTCCAGCTCATGCCCGGCGTCAGATAGCTCAGCGTCACCGGCCTTGCACCGCCCTGCGGCGCATCCATGGTGACGCTCAGCGTCGGGCGCGCGCGCAGATTGGGCGGAATGGAGGAAAAAATGACCCGCACCGGCAGACCGTCGTCGCGCAGCACCTCGATCCGTTCGCCGATCTTCAGCACCACGCCGCCATTGGCCGCCAGCACCAGCGCCTGTTCCCGCGTTTCCGCGCCTGTGGCGGGGTTGGTGCGGAGCAGGGTGATCGTCTGGCCGACCGCTTTTTCCATCAGCGATGCGGGCGACAGAAGGTCATAGTCGAAATTCTGTTCGACTATGCCGATGCCTTCGCCCGACAATGTCACTGTTTCGGGGCGTATGCGCGCGGAGACATCGGGAAATTCCTGACGCGAGCGTCCGGAGGGGAGCGCGATACGGCGGACGTCCTGCACCAGCGCCAGATCATTATTGTAGATGGTGACGGACAGATCGCCCTGGGCGTTCGGGGTCGATGATTGAGCGAAAAGCGGCTGGGGAACCAGAACGACAACCGATATTATCGCAGAACATATCAGACGCATCGAAGCTCCCTCCGCCAACCGTGCAAGACATGCCGCAAAAACAAAGGCCATTCCAGAGACATAATCCCGGAACGACCTTTGTTGCCTTTCAGGAGGAAGGCGGACCTGCGCGCGAGGAGCGGCCGGTCCGTCGTTCAGTGCAGGCCGGAACCGCCGCCCGCCAGCTCCTTGGCGATGGTGCCGACCATATCCTTGGCATCGCCGAACAGCATCTGGGTGTTGCTGTTGTAATAGATCGGATTGTCGATCCCGGCAAAGCCCGCATTCATTGACCGCTTGATCACGAATACCGACTTGGCTCGATCCGCCTCGATGATCGGCATGCCCGCGATCGCGCTCTGCGGATCGTCGCGCGCCGACGGATTGATCGTGTCGTTCGCGCCGATGATCAGCGCCACGTCCGCCTGCGGCAGCTCCGGATTGATGTCGTCCAGTTCGATCAGCTGCTCATAGGGCACATTCGCTTCGGCCAGGAGCACGTTCATATGGCCCGGCATGCGGCCGGCGACCGGATGGATCGCGAACTTCACGTCGATGCCCTTCTTGGTCAGCGCCTGATACAGTTCGCTCACCTTGTGCTGCGCCTGCGCCACCGCCATGCCATAGCCGGGAATGATGACGACGCTACTGGCATTTTCAAGCTGCAGCGCCGCTTCCTCGGCAGAGGCGGATCGGACGACGCGGTCGTCCTTGCCGCCCACGGCGCCCGCCACGACCTTTCCGAAGCCACCGAACATGACGTTCGCAAAGCTGCGGTTCATCGCCTTGCACATGATGACCGCCAGGATGAAACCCGACGCCCCGTCGAGCGCGCCCGCCACGATCAGCAGCTTGTTGCCCAGGGCAAAGCCCATGGCGCTTGCCGCCAGACCGGCATAGCTGTTGAGCAGCGCGATGACGGTCGGCATGTCGGCTCCGCCGATCGGGATCACCAGCAGGATGCCGAACAGCAGCGCCAGCGCCACGAAGGCGGGGAACAGCCACGTCTGGGTCGGATCGATCGCCAGCATCGCGCCGATCGCCACCGTCGCCACCGCGACGCCGCCATTCACCACCCGCTGTCCGACGAAGGAGACGGGGCGACTGCCCATGATCTCCTGCAACTTCGCGAAGGCGATGACCGATGCCGTGCAGGTCAGGAAACCCAGCAGCATCTCGAACATCAGCGCCCACATGATGAAGCTGCCGGCATATTCGCCATGGGCATGCTTGTAATATTCCGCCGCGCCGATCAGGCCGACGGCGAGCGCGCCGAAAGCGTGGGAGATGGCGGTCCGCTGCGGAATCGCCGTCATCGGCATCAGCAGCGCCATCGGGATGCCGGCGGCCGCGCCTGCGATCATGGCGATGATGATGAGGTTGTAGTCGACCACCTCATGCTGGACCAGCGCGCCGACAATCGCCACCAGCATGCCGATCTCGCCCGCGCGCACGCCCCGCCGCGCGGTCGAGGGATGGCTCATCCACATCAGTGCCAGGATGAACAGCGACGACGCGATGATCGCCGCAAAGGGTACGAATGCGTTCATCTCATTTCCCCCGCGGCTTGAACATCTTGAGCATGCGGTCGGTGATCATGAAACCGCTCACCAGATTGACCGTGGCGCAGAATACGGCGACAAAGCCCAGCGTCTTCGCCAGCGGCGTCGCGCCTTCCTCGCCGGTGATGGAAATGGCGCCGACGATCACCACCGCCGCGATCGCGTTGGTCAGCGACATCAAGGGCGAATGCAGCAGCGGCGACACCTTCTTGATAAGCTGAAAACCGACAAAGGCCGCCAGGATGAAGACGAACAGATAATCGGGATTTAGCGAACTCATTGCATTCCCCCCGCCAATTGAAGCAGCCTTTCGCTGACGATTTTCCCACCTTGCGTCACGCGGACGGCGTTGCCGATTTCCTCGTCCAGCACTGGAGCGTTCCGTTCCTTGTTCCAGAAGGCGGAGAGGAAGTTATAGAGATTGCGCGCGAACAGCGCCGATGCGTCAGCGGCGAGGCGCGATGGCACATTCCTGTGTCCGACGATCTTCACCCCATGCCGCTCGACCACTTCGCCCGCTACTGCGCCCTCGACATTGCCGCCTTGTTCGACGGCCAGGTCGACAATGACGCTGCCCGGCTTCATCGACGCGATCTGCGCGTCGGAAACCAGCCGCGGCGCGGCCTTGCCGGGGATCAGCGCCGTCGTGATGACGATGTCCTGCTTGGCAATGTGCGACGACACGAGCTCAGCCTGGGCCTGCCTGTACTCTTCGGACATTTCGGTGGCATAGCCGCCCTTGCCTTCACCCTCGATCCCCGCGACGCTTTCCACGAAGATCGCCTTGGCGCCCAGGCTCTCGATCTGTTCCCTGGTCGCAGAGCGCACGTCGGTCGCAGAGACCTGCGCGCCGAGCCGCCGCGCCGTTGCGATCGCCTGAAGGCCCGCGACGCCCACGCCCATGATGAAGGCCTTGGCCGGCGAAACCGTGCCTGCTGCCGTCATCATCATCGGGAAGGACCGGCCATATTCGGCCGCGGCGTCCAGCACCGCCTTGTATCCGGCAAGGTTGGATTGCGACGACAATATGTCCATCGACTGCGCCCGTGTGATGCGCGGCATGAACTCCATGGCCAGGGCTTCAAAGCCGGCCGCCGCATAGGCGTCTATCCGCGCGCGCTCGACAAAGGGATTGAGCCCGGCGACGATCCAGGCGCCGGGCCTGGCGCCGGCGACGCTGGCCGCATCCGGTCCCTGCACGCCCAGGATGATGTCCGCGTCCGCCACCGTGGCGGCGCGATCGGCGACCGTCGCGCCCATGGCGACATAATCCGCGTCGGATATGGCGGCGGACAGACCTGCACCCGTTTCCACCGCCACCGTCGCGCCCAGCGCTGTGAATTTCTTGACCGTTTCCGGCGTGCCGGAAACGCGGCGCTCACCAGGCGCCATCTCTTTCACTATGCCGATTTTCACTATTTCCACCCTCGTCCTGCGTTGGCGCGCCCCTGATCCGGCCGAAGCCGCCACATCCCCAGCCTGGTCTAATGTGCCCATTATCGACCTTTATGAATCGCCATACCGTCGATTCGTTATAATTCCAACAAATAATATGCATATAATTGAGGATGGCGGAACAGCAGTGCCATTTCCTGCGCGAATTCGCTAAGGGCAGGGGATCCAGACGAGGAGCATGATGAGCATTCGCAAGCAGAATTCCCGCGAAGGACTGGTGACGGCGGCGGTGGCGAAGCTTCGCGACATGATCGTGGCGCAGCCGCCCGAAGCGCAGATCGGATCCCTGCCGGATCTGGCGAAGGCGCTGGGCGTGGGCATCGTCACCGTTCAGCAGGCGGCGCGCGTGCTGGAGCATGAAGGCTTTCTGAAGGTTCGTCGCGGGCCCGGCGGCGGCTATTACGGCACCCGCCCCGATGCAGAGGGCCTCAGCCAGGCGATTTCCGGCTTCCTGGCCATGCACCATTCCGCGCACCCCGAAGCGATCGACATCATCACCTTGCTTGACTGCGAACTCATGGCCGCCGCTGCCCGGGCGACGAATGAGGAGCTTCGGCAAAAGCTTGCCGCGCTCGTCAAATCCATCGACGGGCGCAATACGGCGCGACAGCGCGGCGCATTTGACCAGAGTATGCTGGACATCCTCTATCTGATGGTCGACCGGCCGCTCATGGAACTTCTCTCCCGCGTGGCGGTGCACCATTATGCCGAATATCCGCGTGGCCCGGTCTATGGCGGAAGCGACGGCAAGCAGCGCTGGAAGCGGGAGCGGCGCGCCATCATCGCCGCGATCCTCGACGGCGACCCGGAGCGGGCCCGGTTCGAAGCGCTACGGCGCCGCCGTGAGATCATGCGCCGGCTCGACGCTGCCATCTGAAGGAAACGGCCCCCACTCGAACAGAGGCTTCGCGGCCAATCGAGGATATGCTAGCGCCCCGACGATGACAAAGCCTGTCCCACCCGCCGAACCGCATGAGGAGCCATCGACGCGGCGGCGCCAGATATTGGAGATTGCCGCCCGGCTATTTGCCAGAAAGGGGTATCGCGGCACGTCGATGCGGGACATCGGGGAGCAGGCCGGCGTGCTGGGCGGTTCGCTCTACCATCATATCAGGTCCAAGGACGCGCTGTTCGTCGAACTTCACAATGCCGCCCTTGACCAGGCGGAAACGCGGATAATCCAGGCGGTGCAGGCGCAGTCCGATCCATGGGCCAGGCTGAAGGCGGCTTGCGAGACATTGTTGGATATTCAGCTCGCCCCCGATTCTCTGACCACCCCGATGATGAACGACTTTCGGGAAGTGGCCGAGGATGTGCGCCAGCAACTGATCGCGCGGCGCGACCGGTTCGAGGGGCTGTTTCGCGCATTGGTGCAGGAACTGCCGCTTCCACCTCATATCGACCGGTCGGTATATCGCAATCTGCTTCTTGCGCAGTTGAATTCGACCGCGGACTGGTATCGGCCCGGCAAGCTCACGCCGGCGGAACTGGCTGCCCAGGTCGTTGCCGTCTTCCGGCACGAATGATCCCTGCCTGATGGGGGAACGGGCAGCCCGTGAGCGCTAGAATTCGATGGAGATGTGCACCTTGAGCCGGTCCACTCCCGCAGCTTCGGCAATGCGCGTCTTCGATTGATCGATGATGTCCTTTAGCGATCGGGCATAGGCTTCCCGTCCCGATCGATCCGTTTCCTGAACCGCCGGACGTCCTTTGCCATAAAGCAGCTGCTGTTCGGTGAGGCCGAAAACGGCCGAGAGAATACGCAGATTCTCCCGTCGCGGCGTGGTTCGGCCCGTTTCCCAGCCCCAGATGGTCGGCTTGCTGAACCCCGTCCGTTCCGAAAGCGCCGTGCGGCTCAGCCCCTTTTCGTGGCGCAGGCGGAGCAGGCGCGCGCCCAGATCTTCCTCGGCCGGGCTTTCCGGGCGCTCGGCGGCAGGCCGCATGTCGTCGTCGCGGCCGGGATTGCGGAGCCTGATCGCGCTTACCACCCCTTGGGGAAGCGTGGTCTCGAAACGGCAGCCGAACAGGATATCATTCTGCCAGACGACGCGAGCCACGACCTGGTCCGCGTCTGGCAAGGACAGCATGACACTCTGCCCGATCTCCAGCGTCGATTTCGTCTCCACCAGCATGCCGGCCGTCGAAATATCATGGATCACCAGACTGGCGGCGCCATCCTCGGGCGTGCCGGGAAGTTCGAGTCGGATGCGCCAGCGCGGGGCGTCGCGCCTGTTGTCGGACTCGGGTGACTGATCGACAGTTGCATGAATGGGCATGGTCCCTTCATGCGCGCAAGCGGGTTTCCGGAACGTTAATAGCGGCTTTACGGGATGGCCGGCGCTCGGATAAGATTGATTGTAACAGATGTTTGGTGTATGAACTCCACACCTTCAGGAGATTCCGATGTTCAGCTACGTTCCGCCGATCGACGATTATCGTTTCCTGCTGACGCAGGTGCTCGGTTTCGACCAAGCGATGGCGGACATCGGCAAGGAAGTGGATGCCGATCTGGCGGTGGCGGTGCTGGAGGAAGCCGGGCGCATGTGCGCCGACCGGCTGCACCCGCTCAATCGCCATGGTGATGAGCAGGGCAGCCGCCTGGTCGACGGGTCGGTGAAGACGCCGGACGGCTTTGCCGAGGCCTGGCGCGATTTCGCGGCGGCCGGCTGGCCGTCCTTGTCGGCGGATCCGGAATATGGAGGGCAGGGGCTGCCGTTCATCCTTCAGCTCTGGCTGGACGAGATGCTCGCCGCGACGAATCTCTCCTTCGGCCTGTTCCCCGGCCTGACGCGCGGGGCGTGCGAAGCGATTATCGCCCATGCCAGCGCTCCCCTGAAAGCGACCTATGTACCGCCCATGGTGAGCGGCGCCTGGACCGGCGCCATGGCGCTCACCGAAAGCGGCGCGGGTACCGATCTCGCCCTGCTCAAGACAAGGGCGATGCCGCAGGAGGACGGCAGCCATGCCATCACCGGGCAGAAGATCTTCATCTCCTCGGGCGACCATGATTTCGGCGGCAACGTCATCCATCTGGTGCTGGCCCGCCTGCCCGATGCTCCCGCCGGGGTGAAGGGGATCAGCCTTTTCCTGGTGCCCAAATATCTGCCCGATGCCGATGGCGGCTTCACGATCCGCAACGCCATGTCGGTCGGTGCGCTGGAAAAGAAGATGGGGATCCATGCCCAGCCGACCTGCGTGATGAACTATGATGGCGCGACCGGCTGGCTGATGGGGGAACCGCACAAGGGGCTGGCCGCGATGTTTACCATGATGAATGCCGAGCGGCTGATGGTCGGCATCCAGGGCCTGGGCATCGCTGGCGCATCCTACCAGCAGGCGGCGGGTTATGCGAAGGAGAGGCTCCAGGGACGCAGCGCCGATGGAGCGCGCAATCCGGTCGCTATCATCGAGCATGCCGACGTGCGGCGCATGCTGCTCAACGTCCGCGCTTTTGTGGAGGCCGGGCGCGCGCTTGCGGGATGGACGGCGTTGCAGCTCGATCGGGCGCACCACCATCCCGACGCTGGCGAGCGGGCAAAGGCGGATGCGCTCGTCGCGCTGCTGACGCCGGTGGTGAAGGCGGCCTTCACCGATTTCGGCTTCGAAAGCGCGGTGCAGGCGCAGCAGGTGTTCGGCGGTCATGGCTACATCCGCGAATGGGGCATGGAGCAATATGTCCGCGATGCCCGCATTGCCCAGATCTATGAGGGCACCAACGGCGTCCAGGCGATGGATCTGGTGGGACGCAAGCTGCCCATGGCCGGCGGCGCGGTGGTCGAGGGCTTCCTCGCCCTTGTCGAAGCGGATCTGGATGCTGCGGCGGGGCTGGACATCGCCGCGAAGACTGCCGAAGCGCTCGCTCTGCTGCGCGGGGTGACGATATCGCTCCGTGGTGCCGGGGCGGACGCGGTGGGCGCGGCTGCAGTCGATTATCTGCGCCTGTTCGCGCTGGTTTCCATGGGCTGGATGTGGACGCGAATGGCCGTGGCGGCGCAGGGAAGCACGCCGCTGCATGAGGCGAAGCGCGCGGTGGCCGACTATTTCGCGCAACATATGCTGCCGCAGGCCCACGGGCTGGCCAGCGGCATCGCGGCGGGTGAAGCCACCATCATGGCGCTCGGCGCCGATGCCTTCTGAAGAGATCGTCATCGCTGTCCACGCGGCCGATCGTTGGAGGGAAGGAAGGCGGTGTTGCTGTGCCCGCCTTGACCGCTTGATGGATGGTTCTGCGTGAAGCCGTGGCTTCAGCGCGCCGATCGGCGATGGCTGACGCATCTCTTGCGGCGTCCGGTCGTTCAGGACGAAGAAGGAGAGAGCCATGGCAGATTTGAGCGCAATCAGGGAACATATGGACATCATCGGCGCCGACGGCGTTCATGTCGGTACGGTCGACAAGGTCGAGGGTGACCGGATCAAGATGGTGAAGGCTGACAGTGGTTCGCACGGCAACCATCATCATTTCATCGCCGGCGGACTGGTCGCGGCGGTCGAAGGCAATCAGGTCCGCCTTTCTGCGGAGGGCGCCGCAGCGGTTCTTCTGGAGGAGGAGGAAAGCGGCGAAGCAATCATGGACGATGGGGGCTGACTCCAGCTTTCCGCATGGAGAAGCGTCATGACTGGAAGTAGTCCCGGCGATCATCGAGCCGAAGTTGCGAACATGACCGATGAGGAACTCATCGACAGCTGGGAAACGGCATCGGGGGAGGAGACGGAAAATCTGTTTCCCTTCCTCCGGGCCGTGGTCGACGAAATGGCTCGGCGCGAGATCGCTCTCTCGGCCGATCCGGGCGCGCCTAATGGCTAAAACCCTTAGGAAAGGCGACGCCGCGACATGACAGACGTGGCGGAGAGGCTCATGGCAAGGTGGTGAAGGAGGTTACCGGCACCACCCGGATCAAGGACCACAAGGCCCTAGCCACGCCTGACAGTCCTGAGTTTGTCCTGGAAACGGATGAGGGCAAGAGGCCGCGCATAAACCGGAATCGCTACAGAAGCGGTAAGATCCGCGGCCTCAATAGCCCACGGCATAACCCATGCGGCGGGAATCCGCCCCGCCCATGCGCGCGCCCGATGAGTCGACCAATATTCCCTGGACGCTGCCAATCGCATAGGGACCGACCTTCTCGATCCGATGGCCCATGGCGGTCAGCCCTTGCAGCACAGTATCGGCAAATCGCCCCTCCGCCTGCACGGTAATGGCCGCGCCGGGCTTGTAGAAATTCGGATCCGCATCGAGCGCGAAGCGCGGCGCCTCTATGGCCTGTTGGATAGGCATGCCGCGATCAACGATGTTCACCAGGAACTGGAACTGCGTCTGTCCGATCGTCTCGCCGCCTGGCGATCCAAACACCAGATGCAACCGGCCCTTGTCGAGGAGGATGGTGGGACCATTGCCCAAAAGCGCAAGCTTTCCTGGCACTACCTTGTTCGGGTGGTCGTCATATGGCGCCGTCGATCCCAGCCGGAGGCCATTGTTGAATAGGATACCCGTATCGCCCATTACCAGGAACGTACCGAAACCGCCGCCGATGGTCGTCGTGACGGCGATGGCGTTCCCCTCGGCATCGACGGCGGAAAGGCTGGTGGTATCGCCGTCACGCGTGCGGTCGTCTCCCCGCGCGGCAAAGCGGGGTCGCGATCCTTGCTGCGCCATCCGGCCGTAGGCGGCGGCGTTGCCACCCTCCGGATAGGAGGCCGCTTTGGTCGGATCGATCAACTTTCGCCGTTCTGCCGCGAAAGGCTTGGACAGCAGGCCCTCGACCGGCGTCTGCGCGAAGCGGGGATCGGCGGCATAGCGGTAGACATCCGCCTTGGCGACCTTGATCGCCTCGATCAGCAAATGGGTAAGTTGCGGTCCGTCCGCGGGCAGGGCGGCAAGGTCGAAACCCTCGACCAGATTAAGCTGCTCGCACAGTTCCAGCCCGGTGCGGGATGTGAGCGGACTGCTGTAGACGTCCAGCCCGCGATAATGCGTGCTGACCGGATCGCTCCAGCGCGGCTGATAGGCCTTGAGATCGTCAAGGCGCAACCAGCCTCCACTTTCGTTCGAAAAGCGAGCAAATTCCTGGGCGATGGGGCCTGAGTAGAAATAGTCATAGGCCGCTTGCAGGGCCCGGTCGCGGTCAGCGCCGCCGTCCAGCGCCTTCATCTCGGCATCGGCCAGCGTCTGGAAGGTGCGGGCGAGATTGGGATTGCGGAAGATCGAGCGGGGTGACGGCGGCTGCCCGTCCGGCAGGAACAGGGCGGCACTGGTCGGATAGAGGCTCAGCGTCTTCTGCGCCCGGCCGATGAACAGAGCGATCGACGGATCGAGGGGGTGACCGTCGCGGGCATAGCCGATCGCCGGTTCCAGCAATATGGCGAGCGGTAGCCTGCCGAAGCGTCGGGCCAGTGCGATCCAGCCACCGAACGCGCCCGGCACGGTGAGTGCCCTTGGTCCATGGTCGAGCGCCCTGGGATCAACCTGTGGATCGAGCAGGCGCGGTGCACCGCCCGTAAAGGCGAGCGAATGGACCTTGCCCGCCTTGCGGTCGAGGCAGGTGGCGAAGCCGTTGCCGCCCGCGCTCGACGCCCAGGGTTCGACGACGTTCATCACAGCCATGGCCGCCACCACCGCGTCGGCCGCGCTGCCGCCCTGCATCAGCATGCGCGTTCCCGCCATTGCGGCGAGCGGATGACCGGCGGTGACGCCGCCATGCGGCATCGGCACCTCGACGCGGTGTGCTGCGACGCTAGTCCCGCCGGAGCGGGGCGCATCCGGTGCACGGGAGCCCGACTGCGCGCGGGCAGCGGAAGGAAAGCCGGCGAGGACCATGCCTGAAAGGCCGGCGGCGAGCAATTCTCGACGATGGAGCGCTTCCGGGCGCACGGGCTTATTGGGAGCGGACATGGGTCAACCTTTGATCCTCATGGCAAGGGGAGGAGGGGGTGCGGCGTGGGAACCCTGGCGCCGCACCCTGCCGCATCAGAAGGATTTCTTGATGCTGGTGTACCAGTAGCGTGCTTGCGGCTGGTAGAGGTTCGACAGATAGCCGGTCGATGCCAGTGGGGGATCCTTGTCGAAGATGTTGCGGGCGCCGATCTGGATGCTGGTGTCTTTGAGCGGGCCACCATTCCTGAACGTATATTGGGCATAGAGATTGACGGTCGTCTGCCCCTTTACGATCCAGGGATTGGTCGAGGCGTCGCGTGCCGCGTTTTCATAGACGCTGTCGATGAACTGCGTATAGGCGCCGATCTTCACCGGCCCCAGGGTCCAGTCCAGCGTCGCGGCGAGACGCCAGCGCGGCTGGCCGTCGCGCCCTACGACATCGCCCCCGCCCTGGATTGGCACGCCCGCATTGACAAGGCCCGCGGACCGCCCATTGATGACCGCCGTCACGCCCGCCGGAGCATCGACATAATAGCTGATCAGGCGCGATGCGTTGACATTCAGCGAGAAGGTTCCGACGGTCACGGTGGGCAGCAGATAGTCGAGGTTGAAATCGATGCCCTGCACGGTCACCGGCAGCAGATTTTCGAAGTTGGCGACCACATAGAGCAGTTCGCCCACGGGCGCGAGGCCGGTGCCCGCAACCAGCGCTATATCATCCGCAGTCGGATCGCGACGTACGACATTGGGATTGTTGCTGCCCTGCACGCGCTGCAGATAGTCGAGGTTGAGGCCGTTCTGATAGTCAAGCAAACCGACCACATTCTTCTGTTTGATGCGCCAGCGGTCGACGGTGAAGGTCACCTTGCCCCATCCTTCGCCCAGCGGCGGCGAGATGACCGCGCCAAAGCTCCAGCTTTCCGACTCCTCAGGCTTCAGATTGGGATTGCCTCCACTGCGCCGCAGCACGGAAATACTGCGGTTGCATTGCGAGAAATTGGCGATTCGTCCGGCGCGCAGGTCCGCTTCGCACAGCACATAATCGATGCCGGTGTTCACGCGGTCCAGCGTAGAGGTATTGATCACCTCCAGGTTGGGAGCGCGGAAACCCTGTGACCAGGAACCGCGCAGCCGCATGCCCTCAAGCAGTTCCCAGCTCCCCGCGATCTTCGGCTTCGCGACCGACCCGACGTCGCTATAATCTTCATAGCGTCCGGCGATCTGGAAATCGAGGCTGCGGAAGAAGGGAACCTCCATCTCCGGACTGAAGATCGGGATGGCGAGTTCCGCATAGGCGGACTTTACGTCGCGCTTGCCGCGCACGTCCGGGCTCGGACTAGCCCCGCCCAGGTCGGAACCGTAGAAGATGCCGGTGACCGCATCGGTATAGGTTGTATCGATCCCTCTTATTCCGCCCTGATAGGGGGAGCGGTTGTCATGATAGGTCTCGCGGCGATATTCGACGCCCGCCGCAATGCCGATGCTGTTGTCCGCCCACAGGCCCAGCAGATTAGCATTTGAAATCTTGAAGTCCCACAGCGCCAGCGATGTGCGTGTCCTGCGCGTCGCCTTGATGCGGAAACTGTCGATGGTCGCATCGCTGTTGGGCGTACAGTCCCCGATCGACGGCGTATCGACGCAGCCGCCGTTGAAGGGATTGTAGGCATCGGGCGTGGTACGGTTGATTGCGGCCTGCAGCAAGCTGTTGGAGAAGTTCTCCTGCGTGTCCGCGGCGGTCGCCCAGGTGTACAGGGCTGCCGAATCCCAGTCCCAGTTCCCGATATTCCCCTTGAGGCCGCCGAGGAACCGATATTGGTAGTTGGTGACGTCGACCTTGCGCGATCCGAAGTCGACATAGCTTAACGAGGTGATCTGTACAGGCAGGCCTGAGGCGGGAACGACCGCGGTATTGAGGCCGGGCAGGCGGTTGGGCGAGCCGACGGGCCCGAGCGGGTTCCAATAGGCGTTGGCGGCGACTGTGATGGGAATGTTCGCCAGCGAGCCCGGCGCACCGATGGTCGCCTGTGTCTTGCCGCGATAGAAGCCCGCTTCGCCATAGAGGGTCAGATTATCGGTCAGGTCGAAATGTCCGTTGGCGAACAGGTTGACGCGCTTGACCGAGGGCTGCGTGGTGAGGTTCTGGAACGTTGCGGGCGCATTGAAGCGCAGGTTGCTGTCGACCGTAGCCATCTCCGTCGCGCCGTTGCCGTCGTCATAGCAGGTACCTGCGGGGCCGGAGGGGATGCGGCATCCGCTGTTGGCGCTTGGCTGAATGTGGAACTGGCTCGAACTGTTGGTGAAGGCGATGCCGTTGCTGGTGATCGTCCGGTTGAGGAAGGATCCGTTGGCGGCCGGACTGAGCGCGCGGAACGTGCCCCACGGCGTGCTGGTGCTGGTGCCGTTGAACGCGGCGACATTGGCGAAGCTGGTGCCGGCCACATAACCACGCCGGTCGACATTGGCGGTATAGTCCTGGTCGCTGAGATACAGCTTCGACTTCCGCGCATAACCGGCGAACAGCGTGATGTTACCGCGCCCTTCGCTGAAGTCCTTGCCGACCAGCCCATTGATCGTGAACTCGCGCAGGTTCGTGCCTTCAGCTCCGCCATATTGCGCGTCAAACTTCGCGCCGTTGAAATCGGAATTGAGGACATTGTTGATGACGCCGGCAACGGCATCTGATCCGTAAAGGGCCGCAGCACCATCGCGCAACACTTCCACGCGCGCAATATTGCCGACGGGAATTGTATTGGCATTATAGCCGAAGGTCGGAACGCCGGAATCGATGACGCCCGATATGGCCTGAGATGTCGGATGCAGCACGGTTCGGCGGCCATTGATCAGCAGCAGGGTATTGCCTTGGCCCAGGCCGCGCAGGGATACGGTGGAAACGTCGCCACGGGCGGCGTTCGCGTTGCCGCCGCCCAGCACCTGCTCGTTGAACGTCACGCCGCCCAGTTGCGGGATGGAACGAAAGAGATCGGCGCCTGAGACTGCAGCCACTGCTTCGATCTGCTGTTCGCCCACGACGCTGACAGGTAGCGCGCCGGTCGTGTTCGCGCCTCTGATCTGGGTGCCGATAACGACGATCTCAGCGCCCTTGTCCATTTCTGACAGCGGGACGCTATCCGTCTGCGCATGCACGGCGCCGGCCGACAATACCCAAAGACTGGCTCCTGCCAATTTTGAAAATCTCTCTCTTCTTACCCTCATCTTTCTGTTCCCCTGTAAAGAAGTCCTTGTTTCCGACGTTGCGGTCAAAGGACTTTGCGTGGTTTCAGCTATCAGGCGGCCGCGCGCCGATGGAGATCGTGCATGACCGGCAAAGAATCTGGTAAGTTCTGTATTTTTCCGGACTGTGCATTTGCGGACCCCGGTAGCTGGAGTTCCGGCATCATCCCCATATGGGCCTATGTGCTGCCGGCTCCCTGCCGGCAGCATGCATCGGCGGGCGCAGCGCCCACTTCCGCGCCCGTTCAAATGGGTAGAACTAATGAGATCAAGATTTCCGCCATATTCAGACGAATATTTTCCTGGGACGCGTGAAATATCCCAAGGATAGCGGAAAGCGGGTTCTTTATCGTTACAGGGAAAAGGAACTGGCAGGACCAATGCCCGCTTGCCCTTGGGCAGCGCTATCCATGTCGACTACAGGGGATCTTCGTTCATGACGGATACCGCAGGACAGGGATTGAGCCGTCGCGACTTGGCGACACTGGCTGTCGGAGGCGCCGCCCTGGCGCAGGGGCAGGCGTTCGCGCAGGGCGCCGCACCGGCGGCAAAAGCGCCGCTGGAACCTACCCGGCTGGTGAGCGCCGGCGAAACGCTGCGCCCGGAGATCGTGGGGAATTTCGGTATCGTCGCCGCTGGGCGCCATTATGCGGTCGCCGCGGGAACGCGTATCTTGATGGCGGGGGGCAATGCCACCGACGCGGGTGTCGCCGCCGTGTTTGCCGCCGCGGTGACGGAAATTTCCCATTTCGGCTTTGGCGGCGAGGCGCCGACGATCGTCTACGACGCGAAGGCGAAGCAAGTCTCCGTGGTGAACGGGCAAGGGGTGGCCCCTGCGCTCGCCACGCCGGACAAGTTCGCCAAGGCGGGCGTTATTCCCGGCAATGGTCCCAATGGCGGAACGGTTCCCGCCATGGTCGACGCCATGGCGCTGGCCTTACAGCTTAACGGCACCATGACTTTGAGCCAGGTTCTGCAGCCCGCCATGGAACTGGCGGACGGTTTCGTGATGTACAACTTCCTGGCTGAAGTCTTCGCGAACCAGAAGAAGGCGACATCCCGGTGGAAAGATGCCTACGAAACCTATTATCCGGGTGGAAAATCGCCCAAAGTGGGCGAGATATTCCGCCAGCCCAATCTGGCCAGGACTATCCGCATCATCGCGGAAGCGGACCGGATCGCCTACAGGAAGAAGAAGGACCGCAAGGCCGCGATCCAGGCTGGACGCGACGCCTTCTACAAGGGAGACATCGCCCGTCGGATCGGCGCGGCGATGGAGCGCGACGGGGGTCTGATGCGCTACGAAGACCTTGCGGCCTACAGGGGCAAGGTCGAGACGCCGACGATGACCAGCGTCTTCGGCTATGAAGTCTGCAAGGGGGGCTTCTGGAGCCAGGGCCCTGCCATGCTGATGGCGCTCAATATTGCAGAGGCGGCGGGCATCGCGACGATGGAACCGGGATCGGCCGCCTACCTCCATGTCGTGGCGGAATCGATCAAGCTCGCCTTTGATGACCGTAACGCCTATTTCGGAGACCCTGATTTCGCGACCATCCCGATGAAGGGCTTGCTATCCAAGGCCTATGCGTCGGAACGCGCGAGGCAGATCGGCCCCAAGGCCTCGCTGGAGCATCGCTATGGCGATCCCTGGGTATTTGAGGGAAGCGCCCGCACAACGCCCGTCTTCACGCCCCATGTGCTAAAGGCTCCGCCGCGTCCGACCGCTGATACCACCGCCATCGAAGTGGTGGACAAGGACGGGAACCTGTTCAGTGCGACGCCAAGTTCGGGCTGGCTGCTGGGCGGCGCCTATATTGCGGGAGATACGGGTGTGCCGATGAGCAATCGCCTGACCGTCTTTGACCTGGATCCCGAAAGCCCCAACGTTCTCGCTCCCGGCAAGCGTCCGCGCACGACGCTCTCCCCCTGCATGGTGCTGAAGGACGGCGCTCCCTATCTGGCTATCGGCACGCCGGGCGGTGACAATCAGGACCAGCAGATCATGAATGTGCTGCTGCGCGTGCTGGCCTTCGACCAGCCGCTCCAGGCCGCGATCGAAGCGCCCCGCATCAACAGCAATCATTTCCACGCCTCCTTCGCGATCAAGAAGGACGAGCCGGGCGTGCTGGAAATCGAGGACCGCGTGCCGCAGGCGGTGCGGGACGATTTGGCCGCCCGCGGGCACAAGCTCGATGTATTGGGGTCGTTCGCTGTTTCCACCGGCATCGTTGCCGCCGGTGTCGTGCCCGACAGCGGCACCCTGCGCGGCGGGGCGGATGTGCGCCGCGAACGCTATGTCTTCGGCTGGTAAGAGGACCGCTCTATGCAATCTCCGCTGAAATATCTGTCCATCGCCCTGCTTTCGGCCTGCGCCGTGCAGGCCTACGCCCAGCCAGCCAATCTGCCCCCGCCGGGCGGTGAGAAGCCCATCGCCTTCGACGTGCATGAGGGTACGTCCATGAGTGTGTCCGTCTCACCGGACGGCAAATGGCTGGCGGTCGATCTTCAGGGCACCTTGTGGATCATCCCGGCCAAAGGCGGCAGGGCGAGGCGCATCACCGACTATTTCAACGATGCCCGCCAGCCGGTCTGGTCGCCCGACGGATCGCGGCTTGCCTATTTCGCCTATCGCGACGGCGGCTATGATCTCTGGACGATCAAGCCCGACGGCAGCGGCATGCGCAAGCTGACGGATGGCGCGTGGGACGATCGCGAACCAGCCTGGTCGCCGAACGGCAAGACCATCGCCTTCTCCTCCGACCGCAGCGGCAATTACGACATCTGGACGCTGGACGTAGCCAGCGGGGTAGTGAAACAGGTCAGCCGCAATCCGCGTGAGGACAGGATGCCAAGCTGGTCCCCGGATGGCGCGAGGATCGTCTATGCGGGGACGGAAGGCAATAAGACGGCGCTCTACACGACCGCTTTGGCGGACGGCGCGGAAAGCCTGCTCAGACAGGCGGAGGGCAGGATCGACGCGCCCTCCTTCGGTCCCGGCGGCGAACTCGCCTATGTGGTGCAGGACGCGAAGGGCAGCCGGCTGGAAATCGAGGGCAAGGTGGTGAGCGGAACCGAGAATGTCTTTCCGTTCCGCATCGGCTGGGGGAAGGGCGGCTATTATTATGTCTCAGACGGCAAGATCAGGCACCGCAGCGGCGGGCGATCGTCGACCGTCGATTTCGCTGCCACGCTGGAAGTGGTGAAGCCCAGCTATGCCAGGGCGAAGCGCGACTGGGATTCCACTGCGCCGCGCAAGGCGCTGGGCATCGTCCATCCTACCATTTCGCCCGACGGAAGCCGTATTGCCTTCGTGGCGCTGGGCGATCTCTATCTCCTGTCGTCCAAGGGCGGCGTGCCCGAAAATCTGACCAGGGACGCCGCGATGGATGCCGATCCTGCCTGGTCGCCCGATGGGCAGAGCATCGCCTACACTTCCGACAAGGGCGGCGGCCTGCCGCAGCTGTGGATACGCGATGTCAAGACGGGCAAGGATCGCAGGCTCACCAATATCGAGACCCAGCCTCTGGCCGCCGCCTGGTCCCATGACGGCAGTCGCATTGCCTTCCTTGATGTCGATGGGCGCTGGGGCGTGGCGGGCGTGTGCGTCGTCGACGTGGCGAGTGGCAAGGTGACGCGGCTCCAAGCGTCGCTTGGGCAGCCGGGAAACCCCAGCTGGTCGGCTGACGGAAAATATGTCGCCATCGCACTTTCCTACAAATATTCCAACAGCTTCCGCGAGGGCGACAATCAGATCTATATGATCCCAAGCGACGGCAAGGGCGAACCCTTCTGGCAAGTGCCCCAGGAAAATGCCGGAACCGACACGCGGGGCGGGGGCGGGCCTGCCTGGTCGCCCGACGGCACGAAGATGGCGGCCATTTATGAAGGCCTGCTGAAGATCTGGCCCGTGGCCGCCGACGGCAAGCCGATGGGGCCGCCGCGCAGCTATACCTCCGAAATTGCCTATTTTCCCAGCTGGACCGCCGACAGCCGGACCATTCTCTATCAGTCATCGGACAAGTTGAAGGCGATCGACACGGAAACGGGCGTCATCCGGGAAATTCCGGTCGACCTCACCTACCGCCTCGCCAACCCGACCGGGCGGATGGTAATCCATGTCAGCAATCTGGTGGACTCCGTCCGCGACGAAACCCAGCACGACAAGGACATCGTGATCGAGGGCAACCGCATCTTTGCAATCCGCGATCATGATCCGGTGCTGCATCGGGCGGACCGCTTCGTTGATGGCACGGGCCTCACCGCCATTCCCGGCCTGATCGAGCATCATGCCCATCTGCAGAAGGATTTCGGCTCGAATCTGGAGCGTGCATGGCTGGCCTATGGCATCACCACCGTGCGCGATCCGGGCAATCAGGTCTATGACGCGATAGAGGACAGGGAGGCGGCCGAAGCGGGCGCGCGCATCAGCCCGCGTCTCTACGTCAATGGCCCGCTGCTCGAATGGCAGCGCGTCTATTATAAGATGGGCGTCGCCATATCCGGCCCGGCGCATTTGGAGCGGGAGCTGGAGCGCGCCCGCATCCTCAAATATGACATATTGAAAAGCTATGTCCGAATGCCCGATATCTACCAGCGTCGCATCGTGGAAGCGGCGCACGAGATGGGCGTGCCGGTCACCGGCCATGAAATCTTCCCCGCGGCCTATACGGGCGTCGATGCGACGGAGCATCTGGGCGCGACCAGCCGTCGCGGCTATTCGCCCAAACAGGGGCCGACGGGCATGGCCTATGAGGATGTCATCCAGCTATTCGGCAAGAGCGGCCGGACGCTGACACCCACCAATTTCGGCGCGCTGACCAATTATCTGGAGAAGAACCCTTCCTATCGCGATGACCCGCGCATCAGCCTCTATCCGATCTGGGCGCGCAAGACCGTGACGGAGAGTGAGCCGATGATGGCGTTGTTGCGGCCGATGATGGCGGGAAGCCTGGCCAGCCTGAAGAAGATGTTCGATGCCGGCACGCTGGTTGCGGCGGGCACGGACACGATGATCGCGACCAACCTGCATGCGGAGCTGTCCTCCTATGTCGATGCCGGGCTGACGCCCTTTCAGGCGCTGCAGACGGCGACGGTCAATTCGGCCCGGTCGCTCAACCTGGACGCAGGAACATTGGAGGCGGGCAAGCTCGCTGACATTGCCCTGCTCGCCGGCGATCCGCGTGAGAACATCGCCAACACTTTCAATGTCAGGAAAGTCATTGCCAACGGCAAATATTATGATGTGGGGGAACTCGTGTCCGGCGGGCAATAAGGGGACAATATGATGACCTTGGACTGCCGGTCGAACAGCCCTGCAAGCAGGCGGCGCAACCGATGGTTGGCCGGTTCTTCGATGAAGCGATGGGACAGTGCCGCGATGCCGACCGCCAGCAGCAGCGATGCCATGGCGCGTGGGACCTGCGGTATCGGCAAATATCCCGCCAGATAAAGAGCGGGCATGTGCAGCAGGTAGAGCGAAAAGCTCCATGCCCCCAGCCGCCGCATGACGCAATTGCCCCACAACCAGTCGTTCAGCCTATGATCGATGGTCGCGCTGTAGATGACGCAGGCGCAGAGTAGGACCTTCGCCAGATCGCCATAATAGCCGATATGCTTGGGGTCGCCGCGCGTCGAAGGGAAGAGGAAGGGCTCCGCCCACGGTGGGGAGAGCAGGATCGCCGCCAGGAAGGCAAGCGCGCTTGCCAGCACCAGCATGGCCGGGAGCGGGCGCGGGGGTCCGGCCCAGACCAGCAGCGCCGCGCCGATCCCGGCGATGAAGATATGCAGCTTTGCGAAGACGGAAAAGCCGGGCGTCCAACTGCTGATCGCATAGGTGAGACAGATCGCGCTCGTCAGCGCCAGGAAGGCGATGGGCCTGTTTCGGCGGCTGCTGTAGAATGCCATCCACATCAGCGGAAAGAGGAAGTAAAATTGGAATTCTGGGCCGATGGACCAGAAGATCGGCTGTGCGCTTGTAAAGCTGAGCAGTCGCAGGAGTTGCTGGCCGTCTATGCGATAGATGAAGGCGGGATCGGCATAGTTGAACAGGAAGAAGGACAGCAGCGATACCCCCAGATAGAGCGGCAGTATCCGCGCCGCCCGCGCGATTCCATAGTGCAGCAGCACCTGGGCGTCGGGCCTCTGCCGCAGATAGAGATGGCCCATCAGGAAGCCGCTGAGCACGAAGAACAGCATTACCCCATGATCGCCCAGGCGGTGATTGACCCAGGACGGCAGCCCGACATCGGGGAAATGCGACAGCATCACGATCAGCGCCGCAAAGCCGCGCAGTCCGTCCAGCGCTGGAATATGCCGCCCGTTCATGCCGTATCTATGCCGTTCGCCGCCGTCTGCCCGCGTGCGAAGCAGAAGCCATAGAGCGCCCACATCAGCGCCGCAGTCTTGATGGAGAGTAGTGAATTGCTGATCGGCAGGCACAGGATGAGGAACAGCATGATGCCATGTTTCGCCATGCGATCGCCGGGTGCCGTGCCGAACCCCGTCAGCGACAGCGTCAGCCATAGGCCAAGTGCGATGAGCACGGATTGGGACTGGATGAAATCTGCCCAACCTGCGTCGTCCAGTCGCGCGAATTCGGGATTGACCCCCAGCAATGCGGTGGCGTCCATTGTTCCCAGTGCATGCAGGCCGATGCCCAGCCGGCCGGCGAAATTGTCGCCATTGGGCATCAGAAGACCGAGCGCATCCCCCAGCCAAAGCAGGCCCAGCATGACGGGAAGGTAGACCGCGCTCCAGCGATCAGGCAGATAACGGCAGAGAGGCAGATAGAGGCAGAAGAGCAGGATGACCGTCATCGCCAGCCGCCCGTCGCAGATCACCAGCAAGGCGAAGGTGGACGCGACCATGAAGGTCCGGCACCAGCGCGACAGTTCCCGCCAGCAGGCCGCCGTGAAGATGGTGGCGACAACCGCCCAGTTGCCGAGCGACACCGGCTCCAGGAAAAGGGATGATCCGCGATGGAAGCCGAAGCCGTTCAGCAGCAGCCGCCCGCCCGGCCGTTCCGAACTCAGGAACAGCGATCCGCCCGCCCAGAAGGCATTGGCGTCGTAACCGCGCGTGTTCACATAATAGTCGACCACGTTGAAGAATGCACCATATTGGTCCGGCCGCGCTAGTTCCCATATGCCCACGAGCAGGATGCACGCCTGCATGACAAGGATCGACCGACGGAACAGATCGATGCGAAGCGCCGTGCCCAGCAGGATGAAGGCCGGGATCAGCAGCACGTCGCCCAATATCTTGGGATTGAACTGCGCCCGGATTGCGCTGGTCAGCAGCACGACCATAACCAGCAGCGCGGCCAGCACCCACCATCGCGCCGCCAGTGCGATCGGCTGGAACAGGCCCATCAGTAGCGCGGAAATGACGATGCCTCCCTGCATCACGGAAACGAT
Source organism: Sphingobium sp. LMC3-1-1.1 (assembly GCF_040676285.1). Classification (NCBI taxonomy): domain Bacteria; kingdom Pseudomonadati; phylum Pseudomonadota; class Alphaproteobacteria; order Sphingomonadales; family Sphingobiaceae; genus Sphingobium; species Sphingobium sp. LMC3-1-1.1. Next base: position 85,955 of record NZ_JBEGHQ010000023.1, read on the forward strand.
CGATCCGCTCATCTGCGCCACATGGCTGTTCACCCAGGCGAGGAGCGGGTTGAACAGGACCGTCGCCGCCAACAGCGCAACGGCCGCCACTGGCATGACCGCGCGCGGCATGTCCACGGCGCTTCGCATACGGACGTCTCTTTGCAGGACAAGCTCAGCCAAGGGCGGCCTCCACCAGCCGGTCTGCCACATCACCCCAATCCTGCGTCGGCGCGGGCCGCCTGCGCGTCTGGGCGGCCTTGGCGAAGGCCTGCACCATGTCCCGGCTATCGCCCGGGCGATAGCCGAAACGCAGCTTATGCTCGCCCACCGCGAAATCCGGGCAGACGGCCGGCAGGCCGATAGCGCCATATTGCATCAGTTTGAGGCTGGAATCCGCCAGATAGGCCGATGATTCCGCCGGCAGATAGGCTGCGATGCCGACATCGGCATGCTGAATATAGGGCAGCGTCCGTTCGAAAGGCATCTCGTCGTGCAGCACCACATTGGATGGGAAGGCGCGTTTGGGCGTGCCGATCATGTGGAAGGTGAAATGCGGTACGGCTTGCGCCAGCGTGCGGATCGCGCCCTCGTCAAACAGCATCGATCCGACCGCCACCGCATTATGGGGCTGGTCATAGGGGCTGATGGTCGGCCGGCGCAGGTTGCGCAGGTCGACGCCATGGGGAATGAAGATGCGCGGACAATCGAAGGCGTCGAAATGCGGCAGCATGCTGCGGGCGACGACCACGACCATGTCGATGTCGTGCGCGTGCCTTTGCAACGTCGCCTCGATGCATTGCGGCACGCCCGCAGTCGCCAGCAGGTCGGTCGCACGATAGACAATGCGCGCATGCGGGGCGATGGCGCGCACGCGTCCGATCAGCGCGGGGGCGATGCCGGATTCGATGAGGATGAGGTCCGCCTTCGCCGCTGCCTCATCCAGAACAGGGCAGGCCATGCCGGCCCAGCGGTGGAACAGCCATCCGGTCAGCGCGTCGGGTAGCGGCATCTTTACCGGATGCCAGCGCGTCCGCCACAGACAGGCGTGTAGGCCGTCCACTCTTTCCCAGCGGTTGGCGCGCGGGTCCAGCCGCGCCCGGCTGTCGCCGCGCAGCCGCGACAGCCAGCTGTAGCCGATAGAAAGGAAGGCGACGTCGTGGCCCCTCTCGGCCATTTTCTGGGCGATGAAATGCACGCTGGCGCGCCGTGCCGTGCGATAGTCATGGCGCGACAGGATGAGGATGCGGGCGTTGGAGATGCCATTGGGAGCGAGGGCGGCCGAAAAGGGGATGTTCAATGGCGTTTCTCCCTGCGGCCGACGATTTCGTCATAATAATCCTCCAGCTCCGCCATGTTCGAGCGGATGTGGAAACTGTTGTTGACCCATTCCCGTCCGGTTCGGCCGAAGCTTTCGCACAGGTCCGCTGTCAGCAGCAGTCGTTCGAGGTGCGCGGCATAGCCGCCCGTGTCGCGTCGCTCCGCCAGCAGGCCGCTTTGCCCCGGCAGGATCGCTTCGCGCATCGGTCCGTCGTCGAAGGCGACCACCGCCATACCCATCGCCTGCGCCTCCATCAGTACGATGGGCAGCCCTTCGCTGTCGCCATTCGCGGCGCGCATGCTGGGCATGGCGAAAATCCGATGCCGCGCCATGGCCGCGAACACCGCCTCACGGGGTTGCGGACCGACAAAGGCCGGTTGGATGCCCAATTTCCGCGCCTGATCCATCAGCGCCGGTTTCATCGGACCGTCCCCGATGATGGTGAGCGGCTCTTCACGCAGGCGGAGCGGCAGCCTGGCCCAGGCATCGAGCAGGAAATTGACGCCCTTCTTCTCGACCAGTCTGCCCACGAACAGCGCGCCGCGGCGCAGCGAGGGGGAATCGACCGGCGGCAGCGCGGCGGGATCAATGCCCAAGCGAATGACCCGCAGCTTGTTTTCGGGATAGCCGGCCTCCAGCAGGCATTGCCTGATCCAGTTCGACACGCAGATGATGCCGTCGGCATAGCGTATCAGGACGGGCTTCAGCATCAGGTACCAAAGTCCTTCAGTCCTCCGCGCATGTTCGCGGGCGGTGACGGTGGCGTCATAGCCATGGGCCGTCACTACCAGCGGCATGCCTCGCCGCAAGGCGAGCGGCAGGATAGCCGCGCCGTCCTGAAGGAAATGGGCGTGGATAAGGCCGGTGGAGCGTGAGCATAATTGTCCGCCAAGATTCTCATAATGTCCGGTCAGTCGATTGCTGATCCTTTTCCACTTTCCAGAGCCCGGTCGATGGAGGAGATGCAGTTGCTGTCCATCCCGATAATGTCCACCTACAATATCGTCGGCCATGACGAAGGGTCGATACCGGCGGAGCGAACGGATATGGTCCACGATGAATGTTTCGGACAAGGGTAGGAAACCGCGTCTGTAAATGGCGACCATGGGCATGATATCTGTCCGCACTGGGAAGAGCAGGTTCCGACCCTCGGGATATATCCTAGGGGTATTCCCTCAATTCGCTGCTGCCTGTGCGGCTGTTATATCCAAAGCCCACAGCTGTTTCGAGTAAGGCATAACACCTATGCAGCGGAACCTAACCCCTTGTGTCTCCGTGATAATTGCGGCCTATAACGCGCAGGATACGCTGGCGCGCGCGGTCAGTTCGGCTCTGGCGCAAAAGATATCCGTCGAAGTCCTGATCATCGACGATGCGTCGAGCGACGACACCGTTCGAGTGGCGCAGGAACTGGCGCTGGCACACGATAATGTCCGCCTGATCGTCAGCACGGAGAATGGCGGACCTTCGATCGCGCGCAACAAGGGGTTGGCCGCAGCGCAGGGCGACTGGGTCGCGATACTTGACGCCGACGATGCGTTCCTTCCGGGTCGGTTGCAGCGTATGATCGGGCTGGCCAGGCGGCATGAGGCTGATCTGGTGGCCGACAATCTGCTGTTCTTCGACTGGCAGGCGCAGGCATTGGCGGGCCGGGCGTTCAGGCTGGCGGACGATCATGTGCAGCAGGTCAGCGCGGCGGATTTCGTCGGGCATTGCATGACCGGCCGTTCCCCCTTCGATTATGGCCAGCTCAAGCCAATATTTCACCGCCGATTCCTGACTGCACGCGGGCTGCAATATCCGCCCGATCTGCGTCATGGGGAGGATTTCGCCTTTGTTCTGGACTGGTTGCTGGCCGGCGCGCGCTTCATGTTGATGGGCGAGGGGTTTTATCTCTTCACCCAGCGCATCGGTTCGATCTCCTCGGACAGTTCGGGCCAGTCGCGCACTATTCTCAACCTCCAGTCTATGCGCGAGCATACGCTGGGCCTGCTCGCCCGCCCGCGCATTCGGGCAGACAGGGCATTGGCGCGCCTGTTGTCGAAAAGGGCGGACGCAATTCGCGATCAGGCGATCTGGAATCGCGCCTATTCCCACCTGCGCGCCCGGCGGCCGTGGGCACTACTGATGGAAATGCTGCGCGACCGGCGCAGTTGGCCAATGCTGGCCCGCCACCTTGTCCGGCGACATCGGGCGCGGGCGTCGGCGCGGTAGGGACAATGCAACCTGGTGCAAAATCTGCCATCAGCGATCTTCCAGTCAAAAAGCAGCGCAAGGAAACCGTTTCCTTTCCACCCATTTCACCGCCCTCCTGCGATCCCATTCAGCGCACTGCTCAATTGCTCGACCCTTTGCTGGAAAATCATGTCGCCGCTCATGAAGGCAGGCGCACTGTCCAGTTGATGCAAAACCATTGCCATCCGCTCCGTTCGCCGCCTGTCCCACCGCGCCATCGCGTCCCGCGCGGCTGCTTGCGCCGGCAGGCGCCCTGGCAGCGCACGCAGATGGTGTCTCAGCTTGGGCCGCACGGATTGCCATAGCCTGTTGCCTTCCCGGCGCATCATCCGCCGGTAATGTGCCATGGCACTCTCCCTGTCCGGCCGCGGTAAACGGAAATCCTGTCCGGTGCAGCGCTGCACCTGCCCCTCATAATAGGCTCCTAGGCTGATCGATGGCAGCACGATCGGTTCATAGGGCAGGTCCAGCGACAGGGTCCAATCGAGCCATTTGAAGCTGTTGATACGCCGGGAGGATGCCACAGGAACCCAGGGCACCCGCATCGTATCCGCGATGATCGCGGCATGCATGGAATCCGCTATCACCAACCGCGCTGTTCGGATGCGCTCGATAACACGATGCCCGCATTGCCGGGGATCGACCAGTTCCACGCCCGCCAGCCTGCACGCCGTTTCCCAAGGGCCTTCATCCATCGCCTCATAATGGGGAATGAGGATCGTTCCGTGCCGTTCTTCCGCGGCCAGAGGCCTCAGCCGCGGCAGCGTCGATAGCAGCAGCGCGCCATCTGCCACCGCCAGTTCCGGGCGCCCGACCACCTGTGCGGTCAGCGGCCCGCGCAGGGCCGTGACGTTCCAACGTTCGCTGTTGAAATCGGCGGGCAGGGGACGATAGCCGATTCCGCTGGAAAACACCCTGATCCTTTTCGCCTGCGGCATGTCGTTGCCGATGATCGTGCCGATCCCGCAGAACAGCTCCCCATCATCCTCGTCCGACCAGCGGCCTGGCGCCAGCTCTTCCCAGAGCCAGCTGTTCAGGTCATCACCGAAATTTCCCTGCGTCGCCCGATAGTAATAGAGCTTCATACGGACACCTCCCGCATATCGGGATGTAGCTTGCGGCGCGCTATTTCCGTCCAATAGCCGGGCAGTTCGCGTCCCAGATGCCGATATGCCCTTGCGATCGTCGCTCGCTGGAGCTGGTCCGTCAGGCCCAGATAAAGCCGCGGGTGCATCAGAATCGCCGCCAGTTCCATTTGAAAGCTGCGTCGCCGTTGCTGTGTCAGCATCAGGCTTTGCGCATCGATGCCGTCGATCGCGCCCATCAACTCGTTCATCCGGATCATGGAGAGGATGCGACGCAGATTGCGCCCGCTCAGGCGCTCATGAGCGTCGCGATACAGGTTGATGCCTTCGCCGCGCACGCTGTTAGCGGAAAGCGAGAAGGAGATGCCCCGCGCCCGATGCGCCAGCCGCGCCCACATCAACCAGTCCTCCCCGGCATGACGCAGGCTCTCCTCGAACCGCAGTGGTCCCACAGCCGAAGCGCGCAGGATCACCGACGACGTCTGGCACAGGTAATCACGCATCATCGACGATCCGCCATTTGCCCCGATGAAGCGATATGTGCTGCGCGTGCCGTCGAGTGGTTCGACACCATGTTGGGTCGGCAGTGTCCGGAAAAATGCCATGGCCGCAAACATGGTCGTCGGCGGCATGGCGCTGTCGCAGAAGTAGAAATCATTCGCCGTCCCCAACGTGTCGATCCCGCAGGCGAGATGGTGGGTCGACCATTGGTCGTCGGAGTCCAGAAAGGCGATATAGTGGGAATCTGGCGACATGGCGTCCAGACCATGGTTGCGCGCTGCAGCCGGGCCCGCATTGGCCTGGCGGAGGATGCGCAGCCTGATCCAGTCGGGGAGGACGAGGTTATGGGCATCGAGATCGGCCGCGACCGGCGAACCGTCATCGACGACGATCAGTTCAACTTCGGCAGGCCAAGGAAGATATTGGCAGGCGACCGACCGGAGAGCTTCGCGCAGCAGCCCGCGCTTTCTCTGGAAGAACGGGATGATGACCGATATGCGCTTCGGGCTGTCCGTTCGGCCCAGAGCCATGCTGGGGTCAGGCTGCATCGGTCCCCCGCAGGGCGGTGGTTGGGGCAGGCGGAGGCATATCCTCCCAATTATGCCCGCGCCGGGCATCCTTCAATGCACGGACGATGAAGCTCAGATTGCCGAGCAGATAGCGATCCGCGAGTCGCGAGGGTTCCTGCCACAGCCGCCAGACCCATTCTAACCGTACCCGCCGCACCCAGGCCGGGGCGCGCCGCACCCGTCCGGCGAGGAAGTCGAGCAAAGCGCCGCCACAGAGAACGGGTCGTCCGAATTCCGGCGCCCAGCGCGCCGCCCAGATTTCCTGCCGAGGATTGCCCATGCAGGCGAGCACCAGATCAGCTTTGCTTGTCCGGATTTGTTCGCTGAGGTCTGCTTCCTCCTGCTGGTCGAAGAAGCCGTGCCGCATTCCCACGATGGAAAGGCGCGGGCACAGGCGGGAGAGTGTCGCCGCCGCTCGCTCCGCCACGCCTGGAGCCGCGCCGACTAGGAACAACCGGAGCCGTTCGGGATGATCTTTCAGCAGGAGCGGGATGAAATCCGTGCCGTTGAGGTTGACGGGAAAGGGCCGACCGTAGCGCAGGCGGCTCGCCAGATCGACGCCGATACCGTCGTTCAGCACCAGCGCGTCACTCAGAGCTCTGGCCAACCGGTCGTTCTGCCGCGCCAGATTGGCCATATGAGCGTTGCAGAAGGCGATGATCCTGGGGTTTTGCGCACGTATGTGGCAGCGGATTTGCGCCAGTGCCTCCGCCTGGGAGAGTACGGCAACCTTCACCGGGCCGATGGTCCGTTGGCGATGGCCCAATATTTGGTCATAAATATGTACGATGCGCGCCGAGACCTGCGGCCAGCTATAGCTGCGCAGCGGTTCCTCCGCGTCCTTCAGGGCTCCCCCGGCTCTGGCCGTGCGGAAATCCTTGAACAGCCGCGCCGCGGACAGTGGATCGTCGAAATGCATGAGCGTACCGATACCCAGTTTCTCGCAGGACCGGCGATGCGCCGGAATGTCGCTGGCGGCGGGATAGAGGCCGGCGGAGACCGCTTCGATCAACGATATACCGAACCCTTCATAGGCGCTGGCCGAAGCGAAGATGCTGCTGCGCCCGATCAGCGCGCGAAGCGCCTCGTCACTGGGGCTATCGTGAAATTCGATCTTCTCGACTACGCCTTGTTCGCCAGCGATCCGGCGCAGGTCAGGGATGGCGACACCCATCGGCTTGCCCGCGACGACCAGCGACCAGCCGGGGTCGAGCGCATTCAACGCGGCGAACCAGCGGATCAGCCGGTCAATCCGCTTGTTGGGGGCGATGCGGCCGAAATAGAGAATTGTCCGCGCATCCGGGTCGGCGGTGGCTGCAAATTTGTCGATGTCGACGCCATTTTCCACCAGCATCAGCCTCGGGCCGCAAATGCGCGCAAAACTGTTCTGATCCGCCTCGCTACAGGCGATCGTCGCGTTGAAACGGCTCAGCGACAGACGAGATATGCTGTGGAAATAGACCTGCTTCAGCCGCTGCGCATAATTGGTGTGGAAAAAGCCGCCATGCGTGCTGAGCACCATCGGCTTCTTGTGCAAGAATCGCGTGAGCGCGAGGAAATCAACGAAGAAATCCATGGCATGGACATGGATCAGATCGCAATCCTGCACATGGCGCAGCACCGAGGGCGCGATCGGATAGCGCCGTCCACCGCGGAAGGGCAGGCGGACGATCTCCACGCCGCCCATCGTCTCCCGCGCGGGCAGTTCCGCGCCGTCGCCGTCGAAGATGCGGTTCAGCGTGACCATGCGGACATCATGGCCTGCCCGTGCCTGCTCCTCGCAGAGGTTGCGGGTGAAATTCTCCAGCCCGCCGATGCCGGGATAATATTGGCGCGAGATATGGACGATCTTCATGCGTGTCACACGATCATGACCGTGCCGATCAACGGCATGCCCAGTATCGACAGCTTGTTGATCGTGGATTTGAGGTCCGCGGTCGTAGTGGCGTCGCGGCTGACGGCCAATATCGCCACCTCCGCGCTGGCCGCTGCCAGAGCGAGATCCTCGACATGGCTGGCATCGACCAGGCACAAATCGAAATCGGCCATCATGTCGGCCAGGCCCCGACAGTCAAACGTCGCCGCGAGAAGCGATAGTCGGGGGATCAAGGCAGGTCGGATGAAGGCATGGAGATCGTCGTCCGGATCGGTCGCCATGACCGGCGATTGGCCGAGCAGCCGGTGCTGCAGGAAGTCCGACTGTTTCATGTCGACGAGCAGCGTCCGCAGCCCGCTCATCGCCGCCGATACGGCGACATTGGCGGTCAGGATAGCCGCCTCGTCGACCGCGCCGATCGTGAGTACCGCGATGGAGGAGGGCACCCGTCCGTCGGCCAGGCGAAGTGCAGCCAGTGTCGACTGTATGTCCCGCGCCTGCACCGCCAGCCGGTCTTCCGGGTCGCTGATCGCCACGACCAGCGGATCGACCTGGACCGGAGCCGGGGCCTCCATTCCGGCCTCTTTGTTCTGGCCCGCAGCGATGAAGATCGCGCCGGGTTCCTCGGTTCTTTCGGTGGATCGGAGTCTCATGACCATTTGGTTCCTTCAAGGCGGAGTTGCTGGCCGATGTGACGGAGATCGGCCTGTCCCAGCATAGGCACTCCGGTCAGATATCCGACGGTATCGCGGCTGCGGACGCGGGGCTGGAGCCATTCCAGCAGGACTGCCGTGCCGATGGCGAGCATCAGGCCCAATATCGTCATCATCAGCAGCCGCACGGGGATGTTCGGCGCGTTCGGCAGCAACGGCGCCTCCGCCGCGTTCAGATGCAGCACGTTCAGCGAGGGGATGCTGCTCTTGGCGCGCAGTTCGGCCAGTTGCTGCGTCTCGGTCTCATATTGCTTCTTGGCCGATTCCACATTGCTTTCCAGCACATTGAGCTTGCCGCGGTCGCCAGCCAGCGACAGCATGCGGGCGCGGTGCTGGTTCAGCAGCGACTGCATGGCGCCCCGGTTGGCCGCAGCAGCGGAACTGGCTGCGGACAGGCTGCCCGACGTCTTGGCCGTTTCCTGCGCCAGTGTTGTCTGCAATTGGGCGAGTTGCGAATGGGCCGCACGCATCAGTTCATGGCTTGGCCCCAGTTCTGCCGACATCTGGCGGATTTCGGCCGATTTCGTCGCGATCTGCGCTCGCAATCCCTGCACTACCCCGCTCGACTGCACTTCAGGCATGCTTGCCCCGGCCGCGGCGCGGGCGCCCGCATCGGCTGCAGAAGCCTCGGCGGCGGACAATTTGGACGACAGTTCGCTCAGCCGCGTGCTTTCCGCATCGATCGCGCCGGTCGAGACAATGCCATGCTCGCGCTGGAACTTCGCCAGTTCGCCCTGCGCCCTTTCCATCCGCGTTTCGGATTCGCCGAGGCGCGTCTTGAACCATTCGGCATAGCGCTGGGCGAATTCATTGCTCATCGACAGGCGCGTCCTGTTGAACGCGTCGGCAAAGGCATTCGCCATCTCAGCCGATTTCGTCGCATTGGTGCTGCGATAGGCGATGTCGATGGTGCTGCCTGTTGAGCTGGGCGTGACCTCCAGCCCGCTCTGGACGCGCCGGTTGAGCCATCCCTGAAAGGTCTGGGTTCCATTGGTCTGGTCGAACCATTGCTTGTGCAATTCGGGATCCTTGTCGAGACCCAGGACGCGGGCGACATGGCTCGTGATTGCCTCGCCGCGCAATATCTGCGCCTCGGTCGCCAGCATGGCAGCGGGCTCGCTGGCCGTGCGAGTCTCGCCCGGCAGCGGGTCGGGCGCGCGAGTGTCGAACAGCAGCGTGGCCGACGCCACATATTCGCGCGGCGTCATCAATATCCAGATCGCGGTGAGCAGCATCACGCCACAGAATATTCCCGCCATCAGTCGCCAACGCTGCAATATCGCGCGAATTATGTCCAATATCAGCATAGTCACTATCCTGTTTGATGGCGATCCGATCTATTCAGCGGCGATCTGGCGATGAAAATCGTTCATGCTGATGATGTTTTCGTCGATTTTCTCGCTGTTCTGGGCCGCGAACAGCATGGCCAGAAAAAATTGCGGTGCGAGACTGTCCTGGAATGTAATGCGATCATTTTCCGCATCGATGATCAATGCATTCTTCAACTGGAACAAAATGCAATCGCCTCTTTCATCATTCCTTGCAGCCCGGGTCATGAAACCTTGGGCGGCTGTGGTACGGACGATGGTTTCGATGATGTTCCAGTGCGGGCTGTTCGTTGTGATCACCTTCCGGAACAGCGCTGCATCCTCCGCATTGGTGAGCGCCCAGTCATTCACAGCCCGCGACACCCCCGCCAGCGTGGCGGGCAGGCCTACTTTACGTTCCTTCCGCTTGATCACCTCGAAACAGGCAAGAGCGCAGAACAGCCGGACATGATAGGGCGACCCGCAGGCGAGATGCGCAATGGTCTCGCGGCTGGCATCGGTGAAGCTCATGCCGACCGACGCCGCACCCCTGGCTATGATGTCGAACACGGCCTGGGATTCTATCCGCGAAATCGGAATCACGGACATGTGACGCCGCAGGGAGGCGTGACCCGCGATCAGGGCGTCCACTCCTGCGGCGATGCCCACTGCGACGATATGGACCGGTATCGCCGCGTCGGAAAGCATCTTCATCAACCTGGCGACGTCATGTTGCGCGGCACGGTCGGTGATGCGGTCGAATTCGTCCAGGATCAGCACGAAGCGACGACGCGTGCGAGGCGCGATCTGTTCGATCACGTCCCGCGGATTGACCGGACGATCCGCGGGCCATTCTATCCGCGTCCCTGCCATAGCATCGACATAGGGCTTGATGAGCGCGCCGAAATCCTGATCGGGCTCGCAGGCTGAATAGAGGACGACCAAACCCCGTTCGTCGGCCATATTGGCGAAGACACGCGCCAGCGAGGTCTTGCCGGACCCGCGCGCGCCGTAGATCAGGGCGTGATTGCCCCGGTCCAGTACGCCCTCGCACAGTAGTTCCAACTGGTCCTGCCGGCCGTGAAGATGGCTGGAACTGGTGACGGGCTGGGTCGAGTTGAACCCCTTGCGGATGGCCGACTTCAACATGTCGGCTGTCGAGGACTGTGGCGTAGCAGGTGCAGCGACGGCGGTGCGGATGGCCGCCATGCGACGCGCCAACTCCTCGCTCTTGGTGCGTCTCGGCCTCAGCCATTGAAGTATCCTGGAAAACAGGGACATTTCGGGATCCTTCCCAGCCTGGTCAGAAGATGCGTTCCTGGACAGTGAAGACGTCACCGGGCTTCACCAGCATGTCCAGATCGGCGCGCTTGATTCTCTGATTGCCGCGATTGAGGCTGATCTTCTTTTCAGATCCGCCCAATGTCGGACCTCCCGCCTGCGCCAGCATCTGGCGCAGCGTCATGCCGCTTTCATAGGGGATCTTGCCGGGCTTGTTGACTTGGCCGTAGATGAACACATCCTCGGCCTTGGGCACGAACAGGGAGTCGCCGGGGCGCAGCATCTGCCCGGTTCCTGTCACGCCGCTCAGATCTTCGAGCGGGACGCGGCGGTCCTCCTCGCCCTGGCGCTGCAATATGGCATAGTCGGCTGCATCGGTGCGCGCGCCGCCGGTGCGGGCCAGCATCATTGCGATTGTCTGTGGCCGGTCCAGCGGATAGATGCCGGGATTCTGGAGATTACCGAACACTGTTACGGCCCGGCTGACATAGCTCACGACCTCTACATTGACGATCGGATTGACGAAATAGCCGCCCGCCTTCAACTGGTCGCGCACCTTGGTCGCCAGTGTGCTGGCGGTCACGCCCTGCGCCATGACTTCCCCGACGCTGGGCAGGGTGACGTTGCCGTTCTCCTTGATCCGGGTTTTGACGTCAAATGGATAGGCGCCGAAGACGGACACCCTTATCTCGTCATTGGCGCCCAATATATAACTGGACGCCAGAGCCGCGCCAGGCGCGGCATCCGTCGCCACCGCCGGGACGGCAGCGGCAAGGAATGCGAGGGCCAGGACGGAAAGGGCGGGGAAGATCGGTTTCATGGCCAGTACCTCATAGATCCAGTCCGACGAACAGCAGGCCCGACGTACTTTTATACCGGAACTGGTCGACGGCCGTTGTTCGCCATTCGTGGCGTATCTCCGCTCCGGCATTGAGGCGGCCGCGCAACTGGTAACGATAGCCCGCGAAGACTGCGCTGGTGCGGTCCGACCGTCGCAGCAGTGGAGTGTCGAGCTGCAGCTCGCCCTTGAACAGGCGGCGGCTATAGGTTCCGCCGAGCGAGAGGCTCGACCGCCCGCCGAGCTTCAGATTACCGCGCAGGGTGAAGTCGGTTTGTACGATATAGGTCGCGCCCGTATTACTCTGATTGCGCGAGCTGCGATCGACATCGAACCTGATCGACAGCCGGTTGGAGGGGGTATAGGCCGCCCGTGCTTCCACCCCCAGGCCAGAGAAATCCGCAATGCCTGGCGCGCGCGGCTTGGTCCTGAAATAATTGGCGCCCAGCTGCCAGCTCAGGCGCGGGGCAACGGCCCGACGGAAGAGGATGCCCGCGCGATGATTCTCGGCGCCGTCGGGCAGATCGTCTATTGCCTCGTCGGCATTGGGGCGACGAAAGCGCTCATATTGGAACGTTACGCGGATTTCGCCCAAGCTGGCCATGGAATAGCCGATGCCCGCCATCGCCGTGGACGTATCGATATCGAACACGCGGCGTCGTGAAGCGCTGTTGCTGGTGTTAAGATAGCCGACGGCAGCCACGGGAAAGAAACCATAGGGCTTCTCGCAATCGACGGCGATGCGATAATCCTGCGTTTTTTGGGTGTTGCCGTCGATCACACCCTGATCGGACAGATTCGACTGTGCGAAGTTCAAGCGCGCCCGAGGATGGACATGGCAGTAACCGGAAACGGATAGATCGCCGTCGGCCTGAAGACTGATCCGTTCCCGGTCCAGAAATTCGAAACGCTGGTGGAAATCATAACCTGCCGACCCGATCACCGTCAGCTGGTGAAGGCCGAACTGCCGCCGGTAGGTCACATCCACGCTGGGCGTGATGCGCAGGTCGTCCTGTTCCCCCGTGACCAGATCGTCATTCTGTCGCAGGATGTTGTTGTCGTAGAGCAGGCGCACGGTCGGCCTGACTCGCAAGCCGTCGGGTGGAACCTCCACCTCGGTCTGGGACAAGGCCGCCTGCGGGATCATGAAGGCCGCCGTGGCGGCAGCGCTCATGACGGAAAACTGCTTCATCAGGGCTCTCTTGCAACGATATATTTGCTGAGGATCGCAGCCTGTGGACGCGGGCCGTCGATCGGCTGAACGCTCATCGGATAGCGCGTGCCCCACCAGGCGCCGCCTGCCCAATAGGTCCATCCCATCCAGACGTCGCCATTGGCGCGCAAATGGGTGAGCAGAATGTCGAGACCGTGCAGGCAATTGTCGTTTGGCGGTGCACCGAATTCGCCCAAAAAGCCACGATGACCATTGGTCCGCAGCCATGTCGTCGCGGCCGCCAGGTGCGCGTCGATCATGTCCGGACTGACGCAGCTCGTCGCAGTGCCGGAACTGTCTGTGTCGAGATATTGGTGCATTTCGAAGGCATAATTGCTACCGGGATCGTGGAAATTGGCGAAGGCGAGCGCATTGGAGTTCGATCCGCCAGCGGTCCAGCTGTGTGCGCCGCTATATTTTGAGCCCGGCACCAGGATGAGATTTGCGGCCCCCGTTCGCCGGATCGCCGCGACGCTGCCGTCCGCCAGCAGTCGCCAGGCGTCGGGCGTCATGCCATAGGGCTCGTTCATCAAACCAAAGGCGATGGCGTCATCGCCCTTGTAATGCTCTGCCAGCCGCTGCCACAGATCGGCTAGCATGGCGGAACCATTGGAAATCTGATCCAGCCTCTGGCCGTTATACCGGCCATAATTATGGACGTCCAGCACGATGGTCCGGAACGGCGCCAGACTGGCGAGCGACTTGTCGATCAAGGCCATCTCCGTCGTGGAGAGTGGCTTCAACGGCGTCGGCTGCACCCGTTCCCAAAGGATCGGCACGCGGACAACTTGCATTCCCATGTCAATGAAGGGCTGGGCCGTCTTTGCGTCGGGATAGATATAATCCTTCCCGAAGATACCGGGCTTGCGGGCGGAGTTGAATTCCCCACCGGCTATGTTGACGCCCGACAGGGGTGCGCGCCCGGTGGCAGGTTGCTCGGCAGTCAGCGGCAGGGCCAGCAGCATCAGCAGCGGCGCCGTGGCGAGGCGAGTTGCCACCCTCATCGGATGAAGTCCCTTTGTTGCCATGGCGATGTGCCTGCGTCCCCGCTAGGTGCTGAAGGGAAGGAGACATGATGAGCGCGAAAGCCGACCTGCTCGCAAAGGCCCTGCCCGGCGATCCCCCACCCGACATGGTGGAGACGGATGCCTTCTCCTGGTTTCAGGGTGCCGACAATGTGCCTACCCATTTCGGCATGGTGGGATTGCTCCAGGAAAAGGGCAGGGTCGTAGATCTCGGCGCGCCTCAACCGGGCGGCACCCGGCCAATCCATTATCGGCGGTCTTCGGGCGCCTTGCTGTCGCTTTCCCTCCCGATTTCCATGGCTATCGCGGCGGGCGATTTCCTGCTGGTGAAATCGCTGACCTGCCCCGATGGTGCGGTGCGGCCGATCGCTGTGCGTCCACCGGTCAGCCGGGACTGGATCGCCATAGCCGATCTGGAGGCCATATTGCGACAATATGGCGCGGGTGCTTCCCGCTTCGTTCGATGGAGCGCCGGCGCGGGCACGGTCTGCGGTATCGCCGCGCTGTGCGGGGTTGTCGCGCCGGTTACGGCCCTGGCGGGCATGGTCGCGGGCGCGGCCGCGCTCGGCCTCCATCGCCGGGACCGGCGTGACCGGGGGCGCGTCAAGCGCCTGGTCGGTTGAAGCGCTCACGCCAGCAACCCTTCATTGCGATACCATGCGACGGTGCGGCGGAAGCCCTCCTCCAGCCCGACGGCGGGCTGGAAGCCCAGCGCTCCCTCCGCCCGCGCGATGGAAAAGGCGCGGTTATGCTTGAAGAAGGTCAGGCGGCGGCGGTGCAGAGGGGGCTGCAGGCCCAGCGGCGCGCAGAGCAGTTCGCAGCCGTGCGCGGCCAGATTGACCAGCCCATATGGTACGGTGCGTTTGGGCGTCGGCACGTTCAGCACATTGGCCGCGGTCGCAACATAATCGCGCAGGGGCAGATAAGTCTTGCCACCAATGATGAACGTGCCGCCGGGTGCTGCGTTGCGCGTCATCGCCAGCAGGAAGCCATCGACCAGATCGTCGATATAGACCGGGTGGAAATTGGGTCGCCGTGATCCGATGAACAGAAAACGGCCCTGCTGCACCAGACGGAACATCTTCAGCATGCGCGTATCGCCCGGCCCGTAAATGGCGCAGGGGCGGATGATGACGACGTCCATGCCGGGCTGCATCATCGCGTCGCGGCAGAGGTCCTCCGCCAGCAACTTGCTTTCCTGATATGCGTCGCGCGGATCGAAGGGTGCGCTTTCGTCGGCTGGCGTTTCCGCCACATCGCCGTGCACGCCGATGGATGAGCAATAGACGAAGCGCGCTACGCCCACCTTCCGCGATTCTGCCAGCAACGCGGCCGTACTGTCGCGATTGGCGCGCAGGAATTCCTCCCGCGTGCCTTCGGACCGGTACATCGCGGCAATGTGGAAGCAGGTCGTCGCACCCTCCACCAATTGGCCAAAGGCATTGGTGTCGGTCAGCGATCCGTCGATCCATTCGATGCCGCTCTCCCTTTCGGCGGCGCTGGGCGGGCGGCGGGTCATGGACCGGACGTGATAGCCCATGCCGATCAGCCGGCGTGCCAGCGCTCCGCCGGTGAAGCCGGTTGCACCGGTGACCGCCACGACAGGGCGCTCGTCCCCGCTCATGCCTCCTTCTCCCGGTCGAAGCGCTGGAGTACCGGATTGCCGATCAGCCTGGTAACGCCAATGAGGCGCAATCCTTCCTCCATCATGCGTACCGGTTTCCCCGCAAGGCGATGGAGGCCCATGGGCGCGCTGAATTGCTTGAAGCTGCGTCGGGATGCGAAGCCGTTGCGGCGGAAGGCCTGCTCGATCTGGCCCGGCCAGAAGCTGCGATAGGAGCGCGTGTCCTTCTCGATCAGCCGCTTGATGGGAAAGGTGGCTGCCGACAGCGCATTGGCGCCGATCAATGTCGGATAATCGATGATGACGCTGTAGCGGGCGACGCGACAGAGTTCATCCATCAGCTTGTCCGGATCGTCGATATGGGCCAGCAGCCTGATGCTCGTAACGAGGTCAAAACTGCCGTCCGGGAAGGGAAGGGCCAGCAGATCGCCGGTCACATAGTCCACCCTGCCGGTGTCGGTGCCCTGAAACAATTGCTCGGCGCAGTCCGCCGTCGAGCCAAGGACTGTCGTCTTCAGCCCCATGCCCAGCAGCCCGCCGACAAGTTGTCCATGACCGCCGCCGACATCCAGCGCGCTTTGGTGGACGGGCGGTCCATCGTCGACCAGATCGCGCAGCCCTCGCTCCTGAATGTCGAGCAGATAGGCGCCCGAGGGCCCTGCAAAGCGGCGGGCATATTGGACAGACCCTGTTTCCAGGTCAGGGGGAGGAAGCAAACCAGTCATGCCGCGCCTGCGGTTGCTGCAATGCTCAAGAACGCATGCGGACATGACTGGCCTGACGGCACGCACCGCCCGCGGGGCGGCAGGGGCCTGACCACGGACGCACCTTTTGTGCCGGGAAGGGCCTGCTTCCCGACATGGGGGCAGGCGCGCCGCACGGTTGGGTGCCGCCAGCTGTAGACGTGGAAGCTGCTGTGCGTCGGGACGGGGGTCAGCCGCCGCTCGATCTCATTGGCGATTTCCGGGCGCACGCCCATGGGGTTGCGCCACTGATGATCGGACACGATGACCACGCCGCTATCCATGCAGTCGATGACTTCGGATAGGGCTGCCCTGCTGTCGATCAGCGGGCGGCCGGTGCGGAAGTCGCTGTTGAAATCGGACGGCGGCTTGAGCTCGCCCAGCCGGCTGTGGCTGATGAACAGGTCGAACGGTCCGATATGCGCCAGGGTACGCAGGTCGTCACCGGTGATGAGCAGGCTGCTGCCTTGCGCGATATGCCGCAGTTCAGCTGTCGCCTTGTCCCATTCGCCATCAGGTACCCGGGCGGCGAGTGAGGCGGGTTCCTGCGCAAGGGCCGATGCCATCAGCCGTGCGGAATGACGATAGGCCAAGTCTCCGCCCATCAACAGCAATAGCGCCGTGCCCGCCAGCGCGACGGGGCGCAACGGCGATCCGGTGCCGCCGAGCCGTTCGATCAGCGTGCTTATCGCGAGGCCATAGGCCATGCAGATGAACGGAAAGACATAGTAGCTGTAGCGCCACGCCTTCATCCCCGCGAAGCTGTGGAGCGCCAGGCACAGCGTCACCATGACCGCGCACAGGCTGGCCAGCGAGCGATTGCATCGCCAAGCCGCCGCGAGCGCGACCGGCCAGAGCATCAGCATAAGGGGCATTTGCGTCCAGAATTCTCGCAGATAATAATAGGCATCATGCTGCGATCCGACCGCCCAGCGTTCGGCATGGCGATAGCTTTCCAGCGCCGAATCCGCCTGCGACAGGACAATGGCTGCGCCGGCGAGCGCGACTGTGCCCAGTATGACAAGGTGCAGTGGGCGCATCGCCCCGATGGTCTTGCGCTGATCGACCAGCAGCCAGCATCCCATGGTCATCGCGGCGATAGCCGTCACGGGTTGCAGATGGGCGGCGATGGCAAGGCAGAACGCTGCCGCAGTCAGCCATCCCGGCTTGAAACGGCTCTCCGGCCGCGTGGCCACGAACAGGCTTCCCGCCGCAGCCAGGATCGCCAGCGCGTGCAGGGCGTAGAAGCGAGCGAAATGCGCGATATCGAGTGTATAACCGGCAAGCGCGAACAATGCGGCGCCGGTCACTGCGCTCCAGATGCCGCCGCTCTGTCGCAACCAGTGGAAGACCAATCCCACACTGATGCCCGAACAGAGCAGCGCGGGAATGCGTGCCGCCCAGAGGTCGGACCGCCCGAACAGATCGAAGCTGCTGCCGACCATGACGGTGAACAGGCGCGCCCGCTCATAACGTCCGTCCAGGATCGCGAAGCTGCCGTCCGCGGCCCAGCTACGTCCCGCCAGCAGATGGTAGAATTCGTCGATATGGGCCGGGCGCGTCTGAATGGTCAGTGCGTAGACCAGGCACGCGAACAATGCCGCAAGCAGGGACGCGGCTGCTCCGGGCAGCGCCATGGGCGCGCGCCAGCCATTCTGCGACGGCAGGGCAACACGCGATCCCAGATTCTCTGATATGGTGGCCATGAATATGATCTCACATTCGGCAAAAGCCGACAGGATGTTCGATGGCCCAAGAATTCGATCTAACAGTATTCAAGTCAATATACGGGAGAACGCCTAGCCGTAGGTATGACTACATAATGGTATGTTTCTGCAATTCATGTGAATGTGTTTCTGAGGTCGCGGAATCGATTGGCGTGGAACCCGATTGTGGAAATCTTGAGGGCATCGCCGGCAATATTTTATAATATTGTAGGAATGAACGCATGGTCGATGTTTCTATTGTCGTCCCTCTTTATAATGAAGAGGACAATATAGGGCTCTTGCATGAAGCGATCAGCCATGCATTGGCGGATTTTCAACCCAGCTATGAAGTCGTGCTGGTTGACGACGGAAGCAGGGATGCGACATTTGTCCGCGCCGCGGAAGTTGTCGAGCGGGACAGGCGTGTGCGCATAGTAAAATTCCGCGGCAATTACGGCCAGACCGCGGCGATGGCGGCCGGTATCCAGAATGCCCGCGGCGACATCATTGTCACGATGGACGGCGACCTGCAGAACGACCCGTTGGACATACCGCGCATGGTCGAGCTGATCCACGCCGGGCATGACATCGTCGTCGGCTGGCGCAGGAAGCGACAGGATGGCGGGCTGCGCGTCTTCGTATCGAAATGCGCCAACCGCATCATGGCCCGGCTGATGGGCGTGGCGGTACGGGATAGCGGCTGTTCGCTGAAGGCCTTCCGCAGCATCCTCATCAAGTGCTTGCCCATGTATGGAGAGATGCACCGCTTCATTCCGGCCCTATCGCGCCTTGCCGGTGCGCGGCTGGCGCAGATCGAAGTCCGGCACCATCCGCGTCAGTTCGGCGTCTCCAAATATGGCTTCTCGCGGATTTATAAGGTGATGCTGGACATCGTTTCGATCCGCATCCTGCTTAGCTTCGTGCGGCGGCCCATGGCATGGCCGCGGCACATGATAGTCGGCATCACCCTGCTTGGCCTGCTGTCCGTCGCGGTAGCGATCTGGGGCGAGGGGCTGGCACTGCCGATGCTGGCGATTGGCGTACTCTGGCTGTCGCTGGCGCTGTTCCTGCTGGGTTGGGCGGTGATCGGACAGATGCTCGCCAGCCTGACCGGGAATGTTTCCGATTTTGCGTCGCTAGGCGCGAAACTGTCGACCCAAATCAAATCGGGGAATTGAGCAATGGTTGCCACGGCAAAGCTGGATCTGGTCAAAGTCATGGACATCTCTGTCATCGTCCCTGTCCTCAAGCGTTTCGATGATGTTGCAAGCGTCTACGGTGAATATCGGGATAGAATCGTGGCCTCGGGGAAAAGTTATGAGTTCATTTTCGTCGTCGATGGACAGCCGGATTACCCAGTCTCCACGCTGGAGCAATTGCAGCGCGACGGCGAACCCATAGAGATCATCCGCTTCGGCCGGGAGTTCGGCGAATCGGCCTGCCTGCGCGAAGGTATCCGCCAGTCGACCGGACGACACCTGCTGTTCCTGCCCGCCTATTTCCAGATCGGTGGCGCGGCGATCTCCGAACTTCTGGACCATCTGGACGAAGCCGACGTCGTCGCCGCCCGTCGCGACAGGCGGGCGGATGCCATGTTCAACCGGCTGCGCGGCTGGGGTTTTCAGAAGATGGCGCGCTTCGCCGGGGCCAAATATGATGATCCAGGTTGCCTCGTCCGCGCCGTCCATCGGAGTGTGTTCGACGAGATTCCGATCCAGGATGAAAAGCAGCGCTTCCTGCCCCTGCTGGCGGAGGTGCATGGCTTCAAGGTCGTCCAACTCACCTTGCCTCAGGCGGAAAGCGACGCGGGCCGGCCGCAGCATAAGCCGGGCGTCTATTTCGACGTGATGATGGACCTGCTGGCCGTCGGCTTCCTCGTCCGTTTCATGCAACGTCCATTCCGCTTCTTCGGCACTGTGGGCGCGGCGTCGATCCTGTGTAGCCTGGCCCTGATGGCTTTCCTGCTGTTCCAGCGGGAGGTCAGCAATATTCCGCTGAGTGACCGGCCATTGCTGGTGCTGGTCGTGCTGCTGCTGGTGCTGGGCATCCAGATCGCGGCGATCGGCCTGATCGCGGAGATCGTCATCTTCACCCGCGGCGACGGCAAGCAGCATTATCGTGTCGAAAAGATCGTGGAGCATGTGTCCGCCGATGCCTGAAACCATAATAATAGGGGCAGGCATCCAGGGCACCACGCTGGCACTGGCCGCGCTCGAACGGGGCGTGTGCCCGGTCCTGGTCGATCGGGATGATCATCCCTCCGGCGCGTCCGTCAACAGCTATGGCATCATCCATGGCGGGTTGCGTTACCTCCAGTCGATGAACATCCCCCGCTGGGTGCGCAGCCGCCGCGCGCAGAACTGGTATATCGACCGCTATCCGCATCAGGTCCGGCCACTGCGCTGTGTGATGCCGCTCTATGACGGCACCCCCCGGTCGCCCCGCCTGTTCGCCCTCGCGCGAGGACTTGACCATATGCTGCGAACGGCACTCGGCCAGCATGTGCCGCTTCCCAAAGACGGGGCCTGTTCGCGGCAGGAGGTCTTGCAGGCCTATGATGTCGCGACTCACGGTCTGCTGGGCGGCGCGGTCTGGTATGATGCGCAGTTGCTGAACCCGCCCGCGTTGCTGAGGGAAATGCTGGCTGAGGTGGAGCAGCGCGGCGGCGTCGTCCTGCGCTCCACTGAGATAACCGGCCTGATCGAGCAGGGCGGAGGCGTCCGGGCCGTCCAGTTGCGGAACGTGAAGGACGGGCGGGAGCAGAGGATCGCTGCCGACCTGCTATTCGATTGCGGTGGCGCGCAAGCGGGGCGCTGCCTCGGTCCGGCGCGCCGGGTGCCGAGCGCGGCGGTCCTCGCCTTCAACCTGCTGATGGACATTCCCGCGCCCCCCGCCAGCGACGCCTATGCCCTGTCGCCTACGCCCGGCCGCGGCCGCAGCTTCTTCTTTCGCCGCTATGGCGCAGCGACGCTGGTCGGCACTTTCTACCGTCCCGGACCCGGCAGCCTTTCGCCTCAACCGACGGCGGAGGATGTCCGGTCCGCCCTCGCATCCATTCGCCAATGCCTTCCGAACCTTGAACTGGACGAAGGATCGGTGCTGGCCATCTATGCCGGTCTGCTGCCGGATCGTGACGGCAGCGGGCGGGCGCTTCATCCCGGAGACCGGCATTTGCGTCCCGGGCCGGAGGGCTATCATATGCTATTGGGCGGCAAGCTGACCACCGCGCCGCTGCTGAGCGAACAGGTGGCGCGCCGCCTGTGGCCCGCCGCGCTCTTGCCGCAAACCGGCGGATGGCGACCGCGTCATGCCTGAACTGATGATCGACGCGCACGTCCATCTGCATCCCGGCGACGACCCATGGGACAGGTTGATGCAGGCGCATGAACGCATGATGGCGGCGGCGGGTGGGAAGGATTGCCTGGCTGTCTTCATGCTGGCGGAGCAACAGGGGTGCGATGCGTTCGGAACGTTGAAGGCATCGGCGCGGACCACGGCGGAACCGGAAAGCCTCTGGCTGGAAACCGGTTCGGCCGACCTGCTGGTGCTGGCCGGAAGGCAGGTCGTCAGCGCCGAAAGGCTCGAGATGCTGGCGCTGGCTACGGCCGCCGACTTTGCCGATGGCGCGCCGGCCGAACAATTGATCGAGGCGATGGACGCTGCGGACGCGCTGATCATCCTTCCCTGGGGGGTCGGCAAATGGGCCGGTGCGCGAGGGCGGCTGGTCGACAGGCTGCTGGCCGGAGATTCGGAGGAGCGACTGCTGTTGGGCGACAATGGCGGGCGTCCTGCTTTCTGGCCGGAGCGTCGCTTCCGCCATCGGACGGTGCTGCGCGGATCGGACCCCTTGCCGTTGAGGGGCGATGCCCGGCGGATCGGTACTTTCGGGACCATGGTGCAGGGCAGGCTTTCGGCCGATCGTCCCGGCCGCGACCTGCGCCTGCTGATCCGCTCGACCGGCAGGCAGGCGCGGCATTATGGTGCGCTCGCCGGGCCGTTGCATTTCCTCGGCAACCAGTTCCGCTTGAGAATGGCCTCATGAAGATATTGATGCTGGCGCCACAGCCCTTTTACGAGGAGCGCGGCACGCCCATTGCCGTGCGAATGGCAGCCGAAGCCTTGGCTGCGCAGGGACATGACGTTGATCTGTTGAGCTTCCATGAGGGGCGCGACGTGCCGATGCCCGGCGTGCGGCATCACCGCATCGCGGCTCCGCCGGGGGTGCGGAATGTCCCGATCGGCTTTTCGCTCAAGAAGCTCGCCTGCGATTTCTGGATGCTCTTCACCGCGATCGGCCTGCTTCGGCGCTATCGCCATCATGTGATCCACGCTGTCGAGGAGGCGGCCTTCTTCGCGCTGCCCCTGTCCCGGCTCTTCGGAACCTGCCTCGTCTATGATGCGGACTCGATCCTGAGCGAGCAGATCGTCGAGAAATGGCCCGGAGCCGGCGTCCTCGCCTGGATCGTCGAGCGATGCGAGCAATTCGTCTTCCGCCGCAGCGATCTGGTGATCGCCGTCTGCCCCGCCATCCTGCAAAGCGCCAGCCGCTTCGCAGCCCCCGGGCGCATCCATCTGCTGCCCGACGTCGCGATGGAAGGACCCGCCGCTGCAGCACCCGTCGAAGATCTGCGCCTCTATGCGAAGGATCGTCCGCTCGCGCTCTATGTCGGCAATCTGGAATCCTATCAGGGTGTCCGCCTGCTGATCGAAGCGATGGCGGCCCTTGCGCCTGTTGAGCGCCCCGCGCTGGTCGTGATAGGCGGCCAGGCGGACCATGTCGCGCAGCATCGGCAATTCGCCTTGCAACGCGGGCTGGAAGGCGACGTGCATCTGCTGGGGCCGCGCCCGCTGGATGGCCTCAGCCACTATCTGGCGCAGGCGGACATCCTCTGCTCGCCGCGCCTGAAGGGCCGGAACACGCCGATGAAGATCTTCTCCTATATGGCGTCGGGCAGGGCGCTGCTGGCAACCGATATCGAAAGCCATTCCCAGGTTCTGGATGGTCGTTGCGCCATGCTGACACCGGTAACGCCGCAGGACATGGCGGAAGGGCTGCGACGGCTCTGCGCTGACGACGCGCTGAGAGAGGGTCTGGGGAAGGCGGCGGCCACAAGGGCTCGGCTCGACTATGGCCATGCCGCCTTCGTCGAGCGGCTGCGGAGCGCCTATGCCGTGCTTTCGTCAGATGTCACGACACCCCCTTCGCCCACGGCGCTGGAGGCCGCATGACGGCCATCGGCACCAGCGCGCGGGTGGTGAAGGGCGCACCCTCCAGCCTGTTCGCCGCGCTGGGTTTCGGTCTGTCGGGCGCAGCCTTCACCCTGGGCATGCTTCTGCTGGCGCGGGTGCTGCCGGTGGAGGCTTATGGCCGTTTCACGCTGGCGGTTGCTTTGTTCAATATCTTCGGCCTGCTGACGCCGATGGGCGTGGATCAGTTGTTCCTGCGCGGGCCGATGCGGGCGGGAAGGGGCTTGCTGGCTTTCCTCATCCTCTCCGGCCTTGTGGTGGGCGGTGTGGTGGGCGCGGTAACTGGCCTGCTGGGCGGACTGCACCGGGGCGAGGCATGGCTGACGGCCTTGGCAATTGCCGGCGGCGGGCTTGTCGCGGCGACCAGCACCGGCCTTCGCGCTTGGGAGATGCCCGGTGCCTCCATGCTGCTCGCGATTTCGGCCAGTTTCATCCTCCTGCTTGCCGGAACCCTGACTGTCCTTCTCGGCATCAAGCATGGGGCGACGCCTCTTGCCATATTCGCCGCCGGAAACATCGTCTTCGGCGCGATCGGCTGGAGTCTTTTGCGATGCAGGGCGAAGGAAGGCGATGTCGGCCATCCCGCCCGGCGCTGGCGCGAGGCGGGGTCAATGCTGGGCCTCGTCGCCCTCGGCACGCTGTCGCTACAGATCGAACGGATCGTCATTCCGATCCTGCTGGACCTGAAGGATCTGGCGTTGTTCGGCGTGCTGGCGTCGGTCGCGATTTTTCCCTTCCGCCTGCTCGCTTCCGGCGTTGGCTTCACCCTCGCGCCCCGGCTGATCGGTGCGGAACCGGCGCGCCGACAGGCCATTGTGCTGGCGGAGGCCAGGCCGCTGCTCGCGGTGATCATCGTGGCGACGGCGGGCCTTGCCGTCTGCGGCCCGTTGCTCGCCACGATGGTGACCGGTGGCCTCTACGCCATCAGTCCGGCCCTGGTCTTCGCCGCCTGCGTGAACGGTGTGGGAAAGGTCGCCATGGCCTTCCCTCGAGCGATGCTCACGGCGGCGGGATCGCCCGCCGATCTGGTGCTGCTCAACGGATGGGGCGTGGTGGGTCTGGCGCTGACGGTTAGCGGTGCGCTGGCCGGGGCCGCTTACGGCATCACCGGGCTGCTATGGGGCGCGACGCTGGGCGGTGCGATCCCCACGCTCTTTACCCTGCACCTCGCCTGGCGTCGGCTTGGAAAGGATTGAGACATGACCACCCAAATGGGCTTTTCTGAGATGATGCAATCCCTGTATACCGGATCGGCGTCGCTTGATTATCGCAAGACCGGCAGGCTATTGCGCGAGATGGAGGCGCAGGCCGGCGTGCGCGTCGCGCTGATGGGTAATGTCACGCTGGACCTTCTCACCCCCTTCCTGCGTGTGGAGGCCGCGAAGGCCGGCCAGATGTCCGCATTCCATGTCAGCCCCTTCGGCCAATATATGCAGGATCTGCATGGCGAGGCGCTGCAGTGCTTCGATCCCCACGTCATCGTTCTGCTACTGTCGACGGAGGTGATGCGGCCCGATGCCTTCGCACGGTTCCATCAACTCTCCGTTGAGGACCGTCATCGCTTGCGGGACGATATGGCGGCGGAGATAGAGGGTTGGATCGACAGCGCGGTCATGCGCACCACGGCGACGCTGATGGTAGGCAATTTCCCCTGTCCTTCCAGCGCGCTGGGCGTCGCGGACCTCAGCAGTGAATATGGCGAGCGCGAATTCTTCCTGGAGCTGAACCTGGCGTTGATCCGCGCCGTGCGGGCGCGCCCCAGGGCGATGATGCTGGACGTGGTCGAAGCGATGGGCCGGGTCGGCGCGCGGCATGCGATAGACCGCCGGATGCACTATCTCGCCGGTTTGGGCTGGACCGACATGATGATGCGGGAATTCGGCGCGGTCTTCGCCCATGCGCTTGTGGGCGCACTCGGAGCGGCGCGCAAATGCCTGGTGCTGGACCTCGACAACAGCCTGTGGGGCGGGGTGGTGGGCGAGGACGGGCCGCACGGTATCCGCGTCGGCCGCGGCGACATGGTGGGTGAGGCGTTCCGTGCCTTCCAACTCCGCATCAAGGCGCTCAAGGAACGCGGCATCATGCTCGCATTGTGCAGCAAGAACAATCCGGAAGATGTCGAGGAAGTGTTTCGCCTGCGTACCGACATGCCGCTACAATTGTCGGACATGGCGGCGACGGCGATAGGCTGGAATACCAAATATGCGAGTATAGAGAAGATCGCGAGCCAGCTCAATATCGGTCTGGACGCTCTGGTGTTCCTGGATGACAACGCGGCGGAGATCGCGGCCGTGCGGCAATATTGCCCGGATGTCCATGCCGTGCTTCTGCCGCCAGATCCGTCCGACTTTGTCGATATATTGGACGCGCTGCCCTGGTTCGAGAAAAGCCGGTTGACGGCGGAGGACAGGGCCAGGACCGAACAATATGCGCTGGCTGCCAAGCGGGAGGCTCTGTGTGCTTCCTGCGATCCGATGGATTATCTGCGCGACCTTGACATGCGCGCGGCGGTCCGCGCCGCGGGGCCGGCAGACCTGCTGAGAGTGCATCAGCTTTTCAACAAGACCAACCAGTTCAACCTGACCACCGGCCGCCCGACCATGGGGGAGGTGGAGGCGATGATGACCGGCCCGGCATGGCAGCTCATCGTTGCGGATCTGCGCGACCGCTTCGGGGAATTGGGCACGGTCGCGATCTGCGCCTTGAGGCGAGAGGGCACAGCGCTCCATATCGGGCATTTGCTGATGAGTTGCCGCGCCATGGGCCGCGGCCTGGAACATGCCATGATGAATGAAGTCAAGCGTCGCTTTCTGGAAAGCGACGCCGCATTCCTGCACGGCAGCTACGTTCCGACGGCCAAGAACGATCCGGTGCGCGGCTTTTTCAACGATCAGGGCTTTGCCGCCATCAAGGGCGGCGACGGCACGGACTACGCGCTTTCCCGGGCGGATGTCGCGTTCAGGGAATGCGACTGGATCATGCTGGAGGCGAGATGATGATTGTGGATATGGACGACCTGCTGAACCTCGTCGGTGATATCATCGAAGTCGATCCGTCCCGGATAGACCGGCGTCTGGACCGGGACGGGGTTCCCGGCTGGGATTCGCTGGCCCATCTGCGGATCATCACGGCGTTCGAAGCACAATATGGCGTGCGCCTCAGCATGGAGCAGATTGCCGGAATACGTACGGTGGAACAATTGTCGCAGACATTGGGCGAGGCATGACGCCATGCGCCTGGGTGTCGCCATACGCCGTTTCGCCATTCCAGGCTTCGTGCACAGCCTCTACCATCTGTTCGTCGGGCGCGCGATCGTCAGCCCGCGCGCGGAACTGGAATGGAGCAGGCTGCTGAAGATCGGTCGCAAGTCGCAGATCAGCTCCTTCGTGAAGATCAAGGCGAGCGAAGGGCCGGTGAGGGTGGGTGAACGGACCGACATAGGCTGCGGCGTGTTCATCGCCGGGCACAGCCATGGCATCGTCATCGGCAACGACTGCCTGATCAGTCCCAACGTATCGATTATCGGCGTCAATTACCGTTATGACCGCGCCGACCTGCCGATCCGCGAACAGGGGGTGCAGTCGGCTGGCCCGACCAGCATCGGCAACAATGTCTGGATCGGCGCGGGCGCGGTGATCCTGGACAATAGCCAGATAGAGGATGGCGCGATCATAGCGCCGAACGCGGTGGTGTCGGGCCGGGTGCCCGCTATGTCGGTCATGTCGGGCAATCCCGCCAAGCTGGTGTTCATGCGCCGATGAGGCTCTTCGTCACCGCCCGGCTCGACGACCTCTATGCGCGATGGACCCGCTGGCGTCTGCGGGTGGCAGGCGGCAAAGGGGGCCGTGCTCTGCGGGTGCGGGGTGGCGTGCCCTATCTCGCTGGGCAACTTGTTCTGGGTGAGGCCGTGCGCTTGCGCAACGAGCCCGCCCGCATCAGGCTGAAGGCCGTTGGAAGCGGCCGGATCGTCTTGGGCGATCAGGTGTCGCTCAACAGCGGCGTCACCATCTTCAGCGCCGCCAGCGTGGAGATCGGCGCCTTCAGCCGGATCGGGGACCATGCGAGCCTGTTCGACACCAGCTTCCATGCGGTCCATGAGGGGCATGCCGTACGGCCCCGGCCGATCCACATCGGCCGCAACGTCTGGATCGGGCGCCACGCCACGATCCTGCCGGGCGTGTCGATTGGCGATCACAGCGTGATAGCTGCAGGTGCAGTGGTATTCGAGGATGTTCCCGCCCGCCAGCTCTGGCGCGGCAATCCAGCGGGTTTCGTCAAGCATGTCCGCGCGGGCGACGATTTCATAAGGCGATAAGGGAAGCATCATGTCCCCAACCACTGGCGGCATAGCCGGAAAAATCCGATCGGGCATGGCCTGGTCGCTGGTCGAAAGCTGGGGCGTTCAGGCGATTCAGTTTCTGGGGTTCATGATGGTAGCCCGCTATGTCGACGCCGCCGCGCTGGGTGTGGTAGCCATGGCGCTGCTGGCGGGGCAGTTCTTCCAGATGACCTTGCTGTCGGGCATAAGCGCCCCGATGGTCAGCGCGGGGCGCGACGATCCAGATCTGGATGATACCGCCTTCTGGATCGCCTTCGCGATCGGCGCGCTGCTGTTGCTGCTCACCCTGGCCTGCGCGGGCGTTGCGGAACGGGCGCTGGAGCAGCCGGGACTGGCGTGGGTGCTGCGCTGGCTCAGCATTGCCAATTTTCTCTCCGCGCTGAACGTCGTGCCCCAAGCCTGGCTGACCCGGGCGTTGATGATGCGACCGCTGGCGGTGCGATCCACCCTGTCGACCTTGGCAGGCGCGCTGATTGGCATTCCGATGGCCATGGCGGGCTATGGGCTGACGGCGCTCGTGATGCAGAATATGGCGACCGCTCTGGTCGGCACTGCGATCCTCTGGGCGGGGTGTTCCCGGCGCCCGCGCTTTCGCTTCGTTCGGAAGAAGGGACAGGAAATTTTCTTTTACAGCCGCCATGTGACGCTGACGGGCATCGCCAATTTCTTCAATTCCAACTCCGACGTGCTGATCGTGGGCGTTGTCTTGGGTGCGGCGGCGACGGGCGTCTATACGGTCGGCAAGCGCGCGCTGCTGGCGGCCAATCTGCTGCTGGCGCGGGCTCTCTCCCGGATCGCCTTCCCGGCCTTCTCGCAGCTCAAGCATGATCCGCCGCGATTGGCTGCGGCCTTCCTCAAGCTCGTCTCCGCGACATCGCTGATCACCACCCCGGCCTTCGTCGGCATGGCGCTGGTGGCCGATTCCTTCATCCATCTCTTCTTCGGGCCGCGCTGGGCAGGAGCGGTGCCGGTGATGCAATGTCTCAGCTTCTTTGGCGCGCTCCAGGCAATCGGCATTTATAATCAATCGCTTATGCTTGCCCTTGGTAAGCCACAATGGCAGACGTGGTTGGCCGCCCTCTATGCCGTGGTGAACTGCACCCTCTTCCTGGCGGCGGCGGATCAGGGGCCGGGCGCGATCGCAGCCGCCTTCACGCTCCGCGCCTGGTTGCTTTATCCGCTCTCCGTCCTGGGCGTGATCCTGTTGCTGCCGATCAGCTGGAAGGACTATTGGAAGGCCGTTCGGCCGGGCTTGTTCGCGTCCGCAGCCATGGCGGGATGCGTATTGGGCGCGCGGCCTTTTCTTGTCGAGATGGCGCCGGCGGAAGTCCTGACCCTCACTATCCTCATCGGAGCGCTGACCTATGGCATGGCCCTTTTGTTGCTCGGGCGAAACGCTCTGGTTCAGCTGTTGATGTTCGCCAAGGGGCGGTACGGAACAGTGTAACCTATGCTAGCATATTGCTCTTGGGCGATTTTGTTGCCGTAAAGATGTAAAATTCCGTAGCAATACCTACTAGGCAATCCCCGATCATGCTGTTACGACCATTGCAACGCAGCAATTTCCCTTAAGCTATTTCCCTTAAAGGGGCTGGCGTATGGGATGATGCATGAGCTGAGCCGGGCCGATCCCGGCCGGGTCCAATAAATACGGTAAACCGAGGTCGCAAGAAATAGTTCTGGGCTATAAGCGCGGAGTGAAAGACTATGCTTGCAACCGGCGCCGATGAGCGTCTTCAGCGGCGTTTCTCGCTGGCACTCATGCGTAATGCGTCGCAGCGGTTCACCCCTGCCGCGTGGATTGTCGAAGTGCGTTGGAGCGGCCTTGGCAAATATATTGCCTCGCTGATCATCGTCTTTCTCGCCTCCTCCTGGATTTTCCGCGACGGGGTCGCGTCGCTGGCTGCCGAGGACTATGCGATCCTGACCCTGATCGTGATTTCCGTCGCAACCCTGATGGGA
Source organism: Sphingobium sp. LMC3-1-1.1 (assembly GCF_040676285.1). Lineage (NCBI taxonomy): Bacteria > Pseudomonadati > Pseudomonadota > Alphaproteobacteria > Sphingomonadales > Sphingobiaceae > Sphingobium > Sphingobium sp. LMC3-1-1.1. Next base: position 115,519 of record NZ_JBEGHQ010000023.1, read on the forward strand.
ATTGGCCCGGCCGCTGTCACTACTGCCGGCCTGCTGACGGTCATCTACGCCATTGTCGACGTGCAGATCAGGGGCGGAAGCGGCGAGGACGGCCTGGCTTTCCTGCTGGTCATGGTGGCGGCCAATGGGGTGGCGTTTAAATCCACCTTCTGGCGCGCGCGGGCGGAGCGGCAAGGCGCCTATGTCAACCGGCTGACCGAGCAGTTGAAGCTGCTGACTGACGGATCGGTCAACTATGCCCTCTATATGACCGATGTGGAGGGGCGGGTCGTCCACTGGAACAGGGGCGCCCAACGCTTCACCGGTTGGGACAGCCGCGACATCATGAATCGCCCCGTATCGCTGCTCTACTCACAGCTTCCCGGCATGGGGGACAATATGGCCGAAGCCTTCGCCCTTGCCAAGGAGCATGGGAGTTGCGAATTCGACTGCTATTTCATCAGGAACGACCGCAGTGCCTTCATGCAGAATTGCGTGGTGACGGCGCTGCGGGACGGCAAGGGTCGGCTCCAGGGTTTCGCCAAGCTGGTACGCGACGTGACGGCGGAAAGGGCGCAGGAAGTCGCCCTGCAGGAACGGGAAGCGGAACTGCGCTCCATTCTGGAAACGGCCCCCGATGCAGTGTTCGTCGTCGATATTTCGGGGCGGATCGATTATATGAACAGCACCGCCTGTCGCATGTTCGGCTATGGTCTGCGCGAACTGGAAGGCGGAGAATTCGATCTTCTCCTGACCGGGGCGCAGCCGCCGCGAGAGGTTCGCGAAGAGCCTCTCCATGTCGAGAGCGATACCCCGCTATCCTATCCACGCAGGCTGATCGGTCGCCGCCGCAATGGCTCCAACTTTCCTATCGAGATGAGCTTCGTGAAGATGGAGGGCGCGCATGAGACGCACTATACTGCCTTCATCCGCGACCTGACCGAACCGGAGGCGACCAAGGCGCGGCTGGAACTGCTCCAGACCGAGATGCTGCACGGTACCCGCTACAGCGCAATGGGTGCGATGGCATCGATGCTGGCGCATGAACTGAACCAGCCGCTGACCGCGCTCGCCGCCTATATGGAGGGCAGTTCGATCCTGCTGATGCGCGGGCAGGAGGCCGACCGGCCGAAGCTGAACCGTATCTTCCGCTCTGCCGCGCAAGAGGCCGTGCGGGCCGGCGCGATCATGCGCCGCCTGCGGGATTTCGCCAGCGACGGCGAGGCGCTGTTGGAAATTCATGATGCGCAAGATGTGGTGCGCAGCAGCCTGGCGCTGATTGCGGCCATGGCCGCGGCGGCGGACATCACCGTGGAAATGGAGGTCGCGCCGGACACCGGGTCAATATTTGCCGATCCGATCCAGATTCAGCAGGTGATCGGCAATCTCTGCCGGAACGCCATCGACGCCATGCGCGACGAGCCGGAACGGCGACTGACCGTGCGGGTCGCGGCGGCAGATGACCTCACTACGCATTTTCTCGTTTCCGACACAGGCTCGGGCATTCCACCCGCGATCAAGGACCGGATTTTCGATGCCTTCGTCAGCAGCAAGGAAGAGGGTACCGGCGTCGGCCTGTCCATCTGCCGCACCATTGTCGAAGCCCATGGCGGACGGATCTGGCTGGAACCGAGCGCCACGGGAAGCTGCTTCGGTTTCAGTCTCAGACGCAAGAAGGGAAACGCCATTGGAAGTCACTAAGCTGATCCACATCGTGGATGACGAAGATTCCGTTCGCGCCGCAACGGCCTTCCTGCTGGAGCTGGAGGGCTATACGGTCCGTACCTGGCAGCGCGGCACGCATTTTCTGGCTGCGGCCGCGAATGAGCCGACGGGTTGCGTGATCATGGATCTGCGCATGCCGGAAATGGACGGGATAGAGGTGCAGCGGCGTCTGAACGAGGCGGAGCTCTATTTCCCAATCATCATGCTGACCGGCCACGGTGACATTGCCTCCACCGTGACCGCGATGAAGATGGGCGCGGTCGATTTCCTGGTGAAGCCGTTCGAGCGGGAAACGCTGCTGCGCGCGGTGGAAAATTGCTGGACGCTGTTCCAGGATAGCGGTGCGCGCCGTCAGCGGGCGATACGCGCCGGGGCCATGGTGGAAAAGCTCACGCCCCGGGAGCGCGACGTGCTGTCGGGCCTGACCATGGGCCTGCCGAACAAGCATATCGCGCTGCAATTGGGGATCAGCCCACGTACCGTGGAAATACATCGCGCCAATCTGATGTCCAAACTGGAGACGCGAAGCCTGTCCGATGCGTTGCGCGTGGCCTTTGCCGCAGGGATCGGCGGGCAGTTGGATTGTTGAGAAGACTGGCGATTTGCGACCTGTAGGTTTTCTGCGCTGAAGAGGCAGTTTCTTGAAAATGCATCGCGTTCGGCCGCCACTTCGGATGAATGAGTCATAAGAGCGGTTCGACCGGCAATGTTTTCGGTCGAACCGCTCTGTCGCGCCTGGATGCCGAGCCTTCGTCCTCCGTTCCATGGCGCGACGATGCCTTTTCCTCCTTGTTCTGGAAGTTCAGCGCGGTCGTCCTGCTGGCAATCTAATCGTGAACAGGGCATCGTCGGGCGCTGCCCCGTTCCTGACGACCTGCAATTGCGATCCGCCATTGGGGGCATGCGGCAGGCTGGTTTTCCTGCTTTTTCCGTCCAGCTGGACAGACGATTTCACCAGCCGCAGCGAGGCCCGTTTGGCGTGAACCGACCGGCGCCATGAACGTCCTCTCCGCTTTCGCCTGATCAGATCCCAGGTGAGATAGGGCAGCGAAATGACCAGAAGATAAAGCGATACCGGCAACCATATGATCGCGAAGAGCCGATCGCGCCATCCAACCTTCACAATGTTCCGCGACTTGTTCTGCAATCGCCACAGATTGCAGGAACCATGAACCCATATCCCGGAGAGGACTGCCATCGCGATAATCATTGCCATCCTGCTCCATCATCCAATCGCAGCTCTTCGGGATGCGTCGCGAAGCTGTTTTCAGACAAAATATAGATGAAAGTGATCACCTGTCATCTACGCAGGAATACGCACCGATGGATATCGGGACGAGCCGTCCACCCCTCTGTATTCTTCCGGATTGTACGTAAAGCGATAATATGTCTGATTTGGAGGGGGCAAGGATCGGTTGCAGGAACGGATATTCTGCGACAACTGCGTTTCGATCGAATGCGTGCCATGGCGCGGAGAGCCCTCCGAGCGCGCAAAATGAGGTGTGCATGTCGAGAATTGACCTGGCGATGGCGACCCGTCCAGCCGGCGGACGGGGTCCCGCCACGGCGCATCGCGCGGTGCGGATCGGGCTTTGCCTTGCACTTGCCCTGTGGGACATGGTGGCGTTGACATGCGGACTGAGCGTTGGACTGGCGCTTGCGCCCTTGGATGTCGGGCTTCGCGATAGCGGCGCTTCTGTCGCGGCGCTGCTCATGGCCTATCTCATCATCGCCTTCCACAATCAGGCCTATGACCCCCGCAGCCTTACCAACGCGACGACCAGTTGCCGCAATGCCGGAAGGGCCTTCGCCGGCATGGTGCTGATCTTCTTCCTCCTGCTGTTCGCGGTGAAATCCGCCTCGACCTTCTCACGCACCGCAGTGCTGGCCGGGCTGAGCTGTGCGGGCGGGCTGCTGCTTGCGCAACGGCTGCTGCTGAGCCGTCTTATCGAACGTCATTTCGGGGATCGGCTGTTTGCCGAGTTGTTGATCGTGGACGATTGCCCGATCCCCGAGGATCCGGGCCGGTTGGCATTGATCGATGCGCAGGCCATCGGTCTTCGCGCTGATCTGGACGACCCCTATATGCTGCACAGACTGGGTATGCTGCTGCGTGATCACGATCGGGTGGTCGTCGCCTGTCCAGCTGATCGGCGTGTGGTCTGGGCGCAGATGCTGAAGGGCGGAAATATATTGGGCGAGATCATTTCTCCCGAAGTCGAATCCATGGCGCCGCTGACGGTCGGGCGCTGGCAGGACATGGCTACATTGGTAGTCGCGCGCGGGCCGTTGAACCTGGCGAACCGGGCGACGAAGCGACTGTTGGACCTGATCGTCACGGTGCCCTTGCTGATCGGATTGTTGCCGCTGATGATTGCCGTCGCCATTGCGATCAAGCTGGATTCGCCCGGTCCGGTCTTTTTCCGCCAACAGCGGATCGGGCGGGGCAACACCTTGTTCAGCATCCTGAAGTTTCGCAGCATGAAGGCGGAGCGATGCGACCTGGACGGCGTCCGGTCGGCCAGTCGCACTGACGACAGGACCACGCGGGTCGGCCGGATCATTCGCCGGACCAGCATCGATGAATTGCCGCAGCTCATCAATGTCATTCTGGGGGAGATGAGTCTTGTCGGGCCAAGACCTCATGCCATTGGATCGACGGCGGAGGACATATTGTTCTGGCGCATCGACCACCAATATTGGAAGCGGCATGCGTTGAAGCCCGGAATCACTGGTCTCGCGCAGATTCGCGGATTCAGGGGTGCAACGGAAACCCGGGCGGATATTTTACGGCGGGTTGAGGCCGACCTTGAATATATGAATGGCTGGAGCCTGATGCGCGACATCGTGATCCTTTTCGGCACCATCCAGATTCTGATGCACAGAAACGCTTTCTGATCCCTTTGCAAGAAGTCATTTCAGGATAGGAAAAGGGGCGATCCGGCCGCATGAGATCAACCCCTCCATCCCGATTTTACCGCGTCCGCTTGAGCATTCCGTGCATGTCGATCCACCGCACGAAGGCGTCGAACCAGCCGGTGCTGGTGGTCGCCTTCGGATACATGCCGAAGCCATGGCCGCCCTTTTCGTACAGGTGGAATTCCACGGGGCGACGCGCTGCACGCCAGTCGTCGATCAGCTTGAAGTCGCGATTGCCGAACAGCGGATCGTCGGCGGCGATGGCCGCGAACATCGGCGGCGCGTCCTGGGGCACGGTCATGCTGCCCAGCGGGCCGTAGATGTTGCCGACGAAGGCGGGCTTCGCCTCCGTGGTCGACAGCGTCGTCGCCATGGTCAGCATCGCCCCGGCGGAAAAGCCGATCATGCCGATCCGGTCAGGATCCACATGCCATTGTGACGCCCGGGCGCGGATCAGGCGAAAGGCCGCCGTGGAATCCGCCAGTTGCGGAGCAAGGTCGGTCGCCGCGGAGGTGGGAGCGGGCAGCGGCGTCCTGGCCGCGCCGGAGAACATTTCCTGCATCGACCGTTCGAAACCAGCCATGTCGGCCGGTGTCTGGCGCAGCCGATATTTGAGGACGAAAGCCGCAACGCCCCTGGCGGCCAGCGCTCGCGCGACGTCATAGCCCTCATTGTCCATGGAAAGCGTGCGGAAGCCGCCGCCGGGCGCCACGACTACCGCCGCGCCCGACGCCTTGGCCGGATCGGGAAGGAAGGGCGTCAATGTCGCCACCGTGACATTGCGCGCAAAGCGGCTGCCATATTGGCGGTGCCAGCTTTCCTTTGCCGTGGCGCCGGGAAGCGCGCCGGTGCCCAGTTCGATCGCGTCGGGCTGGGCAGGGGCGGCAATGGGCGTCATCCTGTCGTCCTGTGCCTGCCCCGGCGCCGGAGCAGCAAGGGCGCATGCGGCGATGCCGAAGGCGAGGGCGCATGCCGCCGGGAAACGGAAGGGGCGCCGCAATGCGTCGCCGGCAGATAGAAGCATCATGTCATCCTCCTCTGATCATCCATTCTCATTGCAGGTCCAGCACAACCACCGACTTGGGCGGCAACGTCACCGTCAGCGCGCCGCCGCTGATCTGCGCACCTGCAAAGGCCGCGGGCTTCACCACCTCCGGCGCGTCGAAGCTGTTGTGCGAATTGATGGCCGGGGCGGTCAGGACGCGGCCTGAGACGTTCGCGGCGTTCAGCCCGTCCAGCTTCACCGTCACCGTGTTGGCTTGGTTGGGGTCGAGGTTCGACAGGGCGACATGCACCTTGCCGTCCCGTGCCCGCACCGCCGATCCGCTGACTGCCGGCATGACGAACCTGTCCTTGTTGTACCAGGGCGTGTCGATGTCGATCGGGAGCACCGTCGCGTCCTGCCAGGGCTTGTACATCTCGAAGACATGATAGGTGGGCGTCAGCACCATCTTCCTGCCCTCGGTCAGGATCATCGCCTGGAGCACGTTCACCATCTGGGCGATGGCCGTCATCCGCACCCGGTCGGCATGCCTGGCGAATATGTCCAGGTTGACCGAGGCGACCAGCGCGTCGCGCAGCGTGTTCTGCTGTCGCAGGAAGCCGGGATTGGTACCGGGATCGGGCGCATACCAGGTGCCCCATTCGTCCACCGCCAGGAAGATGCGCTTCTGCGGATCATATTTGTCCATCACCCTGCTGTGGCCGGTGATAAGCTCGTCCATCTTCCAGGTGGCGGCCAGCGTGTCGGCCCATGCGGTCTCGTCGAAATTGACCGGGTCGGCCTTGGGCGGCCAGCCACCCTGCGGCAGCGTGTAATAATGGAGGGAGAGCGCATCCAGTTGCTTGGCGGCATCGCGCATCATCACTTCGGTCCAGTTATAGTCGCCGCCATTCGCGCCCGACGCGATCCGCACCATTGTCTTGCCAGCGGGAACCTTCAGGAAGGTCGAATAGCGCTTCGTCACGTCGGCGGCATATTCGGCACGCATATTGCCGCCGCATCCCCAAAGCTCGTTGCCGATGCCGAAGGCGGGCAGCGCCCAGGGTTCCTTATGTCCATTCTTCGCGCGCTCATCGGCCAGGCTGCCGGCGGGCGCGGTGATATATTCGACCCACTCCGCCATTTCCTGCGGTGTGCCGTTGCCGACATTGCCGGAAATATAGGCTTCCGCGCCCACTTGCCGCAGCAGCTCGAAATATTCATGCGTGCCCACGCTATTGGGCTCGGTCACGCCGCCCCAATTGGTGTTGACCTTGGTCGGGCGCTTTGCCCTGGGGCCGATGCCTTCCCGCCAGTGATATTCGTCCGCGAAGCAGCCGCCCGGCCAGCGGATCACTGGGACGGAAAGGTTGCGCAGCGCGGCCACCACGTCATTGCGGAAGCCGTTGGTATTGGGGATCGACCGATCATTGCCCACCCACAGGCCGCCATAGATGCCATGCCCCAGATGTTCGGCAAATTGCGTGAAGATGCGGCGGTCATAGATCGGACCGGGCCGGTCGGCATGGACGGTGGCGGTGGTCGGCTTGCCGTTGGTATCGGCGCTGGCGGTCGTCGCTGCCAATGCGCTGGCACACAGGAGCAACGCGGCAGTCTTGCGGCGCAGGGTCTTGATCATGGTCGTCCTCTTGGGAAATTGGCGGCGGAATGGGTGAAACCTATTTGGGCAGGGGGATCATTTTGGTGATGGTGTAGCGGGCCTGTTGGCCCTGCACGCCCTCGTCCGGCTGGCCGCTGCCGACGCTCAGGCCATAGTCGCCCGGTATCAGCCCGCGCTCGCCCGCGATGGTGACGAAGCTGAGATCCCGGGGGCTCAAGGTGAATTCGACATTCCTGGTCTCGCCGGGCTTCAGCGTCACGCGCTGGAAGCCCCGCAGGGCAAGGCGCGGCGCGCCCTCGAAGCGGGGCGGCGTGATGTAGAGCTGCGCCACGTCGTCGCCGGCCCGCGCGCCCGTGTTCGTAATGGCGGTGCGCACATGCAGTCCATTCTCGACCGAACCGTTCACCGGTTCGACCGCCAGCGGCGCGTAGCGGAAGCTGGTGTAGCTGAGGCCGTGGCCGAAGGGATAGACGGGCTTCCCCCTGAAATAGCGATAAGTGCGTCCCTCCATCCCATAGTCGCCAAAGGGTGGAAGGTCATTCACGCTTCTGTAGAAGGTGACGGGCAGCCGGCCGCCCGGATCAACCCTGCCCGACAGGACATTGCCGATCGCCAGCCCGCCAGACTGGCCCGGATACCAGGCCTCGACGATGGCGGCGGCATTGTCCTTCGCCCAGGACAGGTCGATGGCGCTGCCGTTCATGGCGACGATGACCAGCGGCTTGCCAAGCGCCTTGGCCTTTTCCAGAAAAGCGCGCTGGTCGGCGGGCAGGTCCAGCGTCGTCTTGTCGCCACCGTCGAAACCATCGACCTTGATGGGCATTTCCTCGCCCTCCAGGTCGGAGGTCAGACCAACCACCGCGACCACGACGTCCGCATCCTTCGCGCCGTTGGTCAGGTCACGGTCAACATCGTCAGTGACACGCTTCCAGAAGATGGCCGGGCTGGCGGCGACGGCGCTCTCTCCCTGCAGGTGGATGGCGTAGCGCTCGCCCCTGGTCATCCGCACGTCGACCAGCTTGAGCGGTTCTGCCCAGCGCGAATATTCGCCGGCCGAGACGACGGCTCTGCCGTTCAGCGAGACGTCGCCCTTCACGCCGGTCAGGGCCAACCGATAAAGGCCGGTTTCGGGCGCAACCAGATAGCCGCTCCAGCGGACCCGATGCTTTTCCGATACCTGCCTGAACTCGCTCGCCCGCGACACGATGCTGGTCTCGGTCCGCGTCAGCACCGGACGGGTTGCAAACTGGTCCTTGCCTGTGGCGTTGAAATATTCGGCCTTGATGCCGGGCTTGCCATCCGGCGTCAGCAGCGCGGTGCTCGGAACGAGGTCGCCGTCGGTGATGGACGGGCTGAAGGGGATCACGGTCACGGCATCCCCGCCCATGACCTGCTTCAGGCCTTCGGCAACGGAAATGGGCGGCGCGCTGCGGGCGGAGGAATAATTGCCGCGCAGCACGCGGGTCGCATCCGCCAAAGGTCCGGCCAGCGCGATCTTCGTGCCGGGCTTGAACGGCAAGACGCCGTCATTCTTGAGCAGCACGATGCTCTTTTCCGCCGCGCGCAGCGCCAGCGCCTGGTGATCGGGCGTGCCGATGGCGCTCGGCGGGGTCGCGTCGGGCTGGCGGGACGACAGGCCCGGCAGGTCGCCATTGCGGTATCGCGCGGAAAAGAGCCGGACGAGGGCGGTATCGATGTCGGCCATGCCGATATGGCCCCGCGCCAGTGATTCCTTGTATCGATCGCCCAGGTCGGTGCGCCCGCCCAGCGTCGCGTTGTTGCATTCGCTGTCGACCCCGTATCGCAGGGCAACGGCGACGCCGGTGGCGGCGTCGGGCGCATATTTGTGATGCTCGTAAATATCGACCACGGCGTCGCAGTCGGACACGACATAGCCGTTGAAGCCCCAGGCGCCGCGCAGATAATCTTGAAGCAGCATATGGCTGCCGCAGGCCGGTTGCCCGTCGACGCGGTTGTACGCGCACATGATTGACCCGGCCTTGCCCTCGACAATGGCGGCGCGGAAGGCGGGCAGATATGTATCCTCCAGATCGTGCGGCGTGGCGAAGATATTGTCGGTGTGGCGGCTGGGTTCCGGGCCGCTATGGACCGCGAAATGCTTGGGCGTCGCGACCACGAGCGGCAGGTCCGGATTGTCCCCCTGCATGCCCTGGATAAAGGCGACGCCGATCCGCGCTGTCAGATAGGGATCTTCGCCATAGGTTTCCTGACCCCGACCCCAGCGCGGATCGCGGAAGATGTTGATGTTGGGCGACCAGCTGTCGAGGCCGGTGCCGATCCGTCCGAGATGTCCGGTCTGCCGCCCTAAAGTGTGCAGCGCGCGGACCTCTGTCCCGATGGTGGAGGCGACCTGATGGATCAGCGGCGCGTCGAAGGTAGCGGCGAGGCCGATCGGCTCCGGGAAATTGGTCGTGGGCACCGCACCGATCGCCCCGTGCAGGGATTCGGTCCACCAGTTATAGGTGGGTATGCCGAGCCGCGGAATGGCAGGCGCGACGTTCAGAAGCTGCGCGACCTTCTCGTCCAGCGTCAGCTTGTCGACAATCGCCTGCGCCTTGCTGTCGGCCTCCGCCCAAATGTCGCTGGCCTGGGCATGGGCCATGGGGGATGTGGCAAGGCACAATAAGGCGCTGGCCGCGCGAAGGGCGAGTGCGGTCTTCATGATCATTTCCCCATGAGCGCGCCGTTTTCGGCATCGCCCGTCGCTTTCAGTCAAACAGGTGGGCGCGGGGGATGGCACTTCCCCCGCGCCCGGCGCGCTCATTGGGCGGCGCCCCCCTTCGCGCCCTTGGCGACGAAGGGATTGATCGTCCGGATCATGCCGTCGGGGTTATAATGCAGTTCGGTCACCTTCACGTTGCGCAGGCGGGTCTGGCCCGACAACTGGCTGTCGGCGTAGAACAGCCACCATTTCCCGTTCCATTCGACGATGGAATGGTGGGTGGTCCAGCCTTCCACCGGGTCCAGGATACGGCCCTTGTAGGTGAAGGGGCCATAGGGGGAATCGCCGACGGCATAGACCAGATAATGGGTGTCGCCGGTCGAATAGCTGAAATAATATTTGCCCTTATATTTGTGCATCCACGACGCCTCGAAGAAGCGGCGGTCATGGTCGCCGCCCAGCAGCGGCTTGCCCCTGTCGTCCAGGATCTGGATCGCGCGGGGCGCTTCGCTGAATTCCAGCATGTCGCCGGTCAGCTTCGCGACGCGCGGCGCCAGCGCGGGCTTGTCGTCCTGGCCCAGGTCGGTCTTCGAACCGTCCGGATCATATGTGCCGCCGACATTGCGCTGAAGCTGCCCGCCCCAGATGCCGCCGAAATAGATGTAGCTCGAACCGTCATCGTCCGTGAAGACGGCGGGATCGATCGAATAGCTGCCCTTGATCGGCTGCGGCTGCGCCTTGAACGGGCCCATCGGGTTCTTGGCAGTGGCGACGCCGATGCGGAAGGCGCCCGCCTTGTCCTTGGCCGGGAAGTAGAGATAATAGGTGCCGTTCCTGTACGCCGCGTCCGGCGCCCACATCTGCTTGTCGGCCCAGGGCACGTCCTTGACGTCCAGCGCCACGGGACCGACGCTCACGGGGCCGCCGATCTTGTCCATCGACAGGATGCGATAGTCGCGCATCTCGAAATGGCTGCCCAGGTCATCCTCCGGCGTCGGCCCGTCAATGTCGTGGCTGGGATAGACATAGATCTTCCCGTTCCACACATGGGCAGATGGATCGGCGGTGTAGATGTCCTTGACGAGAGGCTGGGACAGATATTCGGACGCGTCGCGCTTCGCCTCAGTCTTTGGCTGGGCTTCGTTCGCCGGCTGCGACTGCTGGCACCCGGCGGTGAGCAAGAGGACGGCGAGCGGCAGCACTTCCAGGGCAGGTTTCGATCTTCCTGAACCAGATTGCCGCTCCCGATTCGCGGCCTGCGCAAATGTCCTGACCTGCGACCAGGCCCGATTGGCTGGAAATCGCTCTGCGGCGCGCAACATCTTGGGCATGCTGATCCTCTCTGTTATAACTTTCACGATAGCGCTACCATTTTGTGAACGCAATCTTCTCTGACAAATTATCCGGCACCCTCGACGATCTTCGATCGCCAGACCTGCAGGTCAGACGGGCTGCAACCCATGGCTCATGATCTTGTCGATCAGGTCGCGATGCCGCGGCAGGCCGGCGAGCAGCTTCGCCGTCATGGCCGCGTTTTCGCGCCGCGCGCGTTCTGCGAGATGAACGTCGCGCGCCAGTGCAGGCTGCTCCACTTCCGTGCGGAAGCCCATGCCGTAGAGCACATATTGATAACTCGCCGCGGGGAATATTTCCTCAACCCGGTCGAACTCGTCAAGGAACCAGGGCGACTGATAGCGCCATAGCAGCATCAACTCCTTCAGCCGATCGGGAATGCTGTCATCACGGACATTGTCGCGCCAGAATTCGCTGTCGGTTCGCTTGGTCAACACATAATGCAACTTCAGGAAATCAATGATCCTGCCCCAGCGATAATGGGTCGTCGCATTGAAGCGGGCAGCGACGATGTCCATCACCTCGCGGCAGGCGGGCATCTGTTCGGCGATGATCTTGGCCGACAATTCGATCAGGACGATGGCAGATGCTTCCAGCGGTTCGAGGAAACCGGCCGCCAGCCCGACGGCGACGCAATTGCCCTTCCAGAAGGTTTCGCGATGGCCGGATCGGATCGCGATCTTCCGCGCGGTCAGCCCGTCGGCAAGCGGACCGATATAGGCACGCAGTTCCCGTTCCGCCTCATCCTCCGAAATATGGCTGCTGGAATAGACATGGCCGACGCCGCGCCGCGTCGGCAGGCCGATGTCCCAGATCCATCCCGCGCTCTGCGCCGTCGAAATGGTGTGCGACGCCATGGCACTGTCGGGTCGTTCATAGGGCACCTGCATCGCAAGCGCGGTATCGCAGAACAGCACGTCCCCGCAGTCCCTGAACGGCACCTTCATCGCGCCTTCGATCAGCAGCGCCTTGAATCCGGTGCAGTCGACGAACAGGTCGCCCTCGATCTCGCCGGCCTGGGCGGTGCGGATGGCGCGAATGTCGCCGTCCTCCTTCATCAGCACCTGCTCCACATCGGCCAGGACATGACGCACGCCCAGCTTCTCGCAGCAATGGCGTTGCAGGAAGGGGGCGAACTTGCCGGCGTCCAGATGATAGGCATAGTTGGCCAGCGCATCATATTCGGCGGTGGCGATCGTCTTGGGCGCCAGGCCGTCGTCGCAGATGCGGCCCTGCGAACAGACGCTGTCGCAGAAACTTTCGTCCCCCTCGCTCGCCAGCCAATGGGGCGCAAGGTTCACCTGCCCGAAATTCTGGGGCAGCATCAGGGGGTGGTAATAGCCGTCGTCTGGCGTTCCCGTCGTCCAGCGGGCGAAGCGCGCGCCCTGCTTGAATGCGGCATCGCATTCGCGGAACAGGTCGGTTTCGGAAATCCCCATGCGCGACAGGGTCGTGCGCAGTGTCGGCCATGTCCCTTCGCCCACGCCGATGATGGGGACATTGGGGGATTCCACCAGCGTGACGCTGAATCCGCGGCCGATGCGGCTGCGATGGCGGGCAGCGATCACGCCTGCCGTCAACCAGCCGGCGGTGCCGCCGCCGACGATCACGATGTTGCGGACCGGATGGACCATATCGAAATTACCCGTAAAAAAGGGAGGGGATGTCAACCGACACCCCCTCCAGGGCGAGATAGTTCAGAAGCGATAGCGAACGCCCGCGGTGAACCGCCGGCCATAGCCATAGACGTCAAGCAATTGATTGCTGAAGCGGCCATGAGTGCTGTAGGTTTCGTTCGTGATGTTCAGCGCTTCGCCAAAGATGCTGAACTGGTCGGTCAACCGGATATTGGTGCTGAGATCGATCTGAAGCGCGGAATTGACGAAGGTCGGTTCCGCACCGAAGGCCGAATTGTTCTGCGCCTGGCCGAATTGGAGCAGATATTTGTCGCGCCAGTTCACCGCGGTCCGGAATTCGAAGCCATTCTTGTCGTAAAAGGCGACGAGGTTTGCAGAATTAGCGAGGCCCGTCACGGCAAAGCCGCTCTGCGACAGGTCGGTCCGATCGTAGGGCTTGTTGGTCTCCACGAAGGTGGCGTTGGCGTTGAAACCAAAGCCGCTGTCGCCGAACACATGCTGCCATGCCAGTTCGATGCCCTTGACCGTCGCATTGGGTCCATTCACGCGCTGCGACACGGTGAATATCGCCGGCTGGCCGGTCGTTGGATCGATGACATTGTTGATGGTCTGGCGCTGGGTGCCCGCGACGATGAAGTTCGACACATTCTTCAGGAACAGGTTGACCGCCGCGTAGGAGTTGCGCTGGTAATACCATTCCATCCCAAGGTCGAAATTATCGGCCAGATAGGGCTTGAGGAAGGGATTATTGCCCGTCGCGCCCAGTGCGCCCACGCGCTGGCCGGCGCCGACGTTCAGGACCGGCCCGAGATAATCGAGACGGGGCCGGGTCATGGTGCGCGACGCATCAAACCGCAGGTGCAGATTGTTCGTCAGTTCCAGCTTCATGTCCAGGGCGGGCAGGAAGTAGGAATATTTATTGCGCTCCGTAACCGCCTGGTTCGGAGAGAAGGCGACGGTCAGCAGCGTGGGGTCCGCCGCGCTGCCCGTGATCGATACCGGCAAGCGGCCGATGCCGGACGATACCAGGCTGGTGATCTCCTCGCGTGCGCCCGCGTTGAAGTGGAAGGGCATGCCGGCCACTTCGGTATTGAAGTTTACGCTGATCCAGGCAGACCAGCTCTTTTCCTTGATATCCTGGACGCTGCCCGGGTCGAGGGCGAGATCAAATGTACCGTTAAAGCCCGTGCAACAGCCGCTATTATATCCGGGGGTGTTCGGCCCGGTCCAGAGCCCTTCCAGATATTGCTGGTAAGCGCGCGCATCATAATTGAGCAGGACCGGCGGAAGCGAGCCGGAGAAGCCCGGGATCCAGCCTTTCGTGCTGATCGTGCCCTGGATCAGGCTCGCCGGGATCGGCACGCCGCTGGTGCGGCCGGAAGGCGTGCCGTAACCGGCATAGGCCTGCCAGAAATTATTGGCGAAAGTGTTGCTGTTCTGGAGGGTGAACCGATCCTCCATATAGCGACCGCCCAGCTTGATGGTCAGGTCGTCCTGCTTCCAGGTCGCGCCCAGCCGGAACTGCTTGATGGTGTCGCTGTTCTTCTGCGCCTGGCGGACGGTCACATGCGAACCGATGATCGACTGGTCGGTCCAGCGTGCCTGATCCCCCGCCGGGCCGTAGGTCGTCAGTTCCGGGAAGGAATTGCTGCTGTTGCCGGTCACCCGCACGCCCAGCGAGGTGCCGAGCAGGCCGCCATAGCCGATATCGCCATTCTCGCTGCTGACCTGCCCATCCGGGTTGAGCCGGCTCTTGGAATAGCTGGCGTCGGCATCGATCGTCAGATTCTCGGTCGCTTCCCATTTAATGTTGCCGCCGACCTGGTTGGTTTCCAGGATGTTCTTGTCGGTCCCGGCGGTAAAGTCCGTGGGCGAGCCTGCCTGGAGGAAGTTGACCGTGGTGCCGTTACTGTCCAGTTCGACATTGCGCAGATCGCCCTGGTTGAACCAGATGCCGAAACCGGCAATGTCGGTCACCACCTTCTGGCGCGAATAATTGTCGTCGATCGTCAGCACGACATCCTCGGACGGCTGCCATTGGAAGGCGATCCGGCCGTCGAGGCGCTCATCCTTGGTATAACGCTGGTCCGCGCCATATTGCTGCTGGTACCAGCCGACCACATTCTGCCTGTTGGTCGGCGTTGCCCAGGCCGCGGAGGTGGGATCGGAGGTGGGCGAACATGCCGCCGCGGTGCTGCCCGCGATCTGGCACGGCGCATAGCGGCCACCCTGCCAGCCCGACACATAGACGCGGTTCGTCTGCGTGTCGCGACGGGTGTAGATGGCGTCCACCAATATGCCCATCGTGTCGTCGGCGAAGGTCGTGCTGAACAGGCCGCCCACGGTGGGGACGATCTTTCCGGCATCATCCTGGATCGATCCGGCGGCGCTCAGCGCCACATGGGTGCCGGGCTTGTCGAACGGCTTGGGGTAGGAAATGTTCAGCGTCGCGCCGATTGAACTGCTCGACAACGAAACTTCCGGCGTCTTGTAGACCGCGAGCTGTCCGACAAAGTCGGCGCCAACGGTGGTGAAGTCCACCGAACGACCGCCTGATGCAGTGGAAAGACGTCGTCCATCCACTAGCGTTTCATTGAAGTCGCCACCAAAGCCGCGTACCGTTATTCCCTGCGGTTCACCGCGCGATCCATTGCGCTGGATCGACACGCCGGGCAGTCTCTGTAATGAAGCCGCAACGTTCGAGTCCGGGAATTTTCCGATATCTTCGGCAGAAATGACATCGACGACGCCGGATGATTCGCGTTTGATATCAAGATTGCGCTGCAGCGACCCGCGAATGCCCGTGACTATGATGTCCGCATCGCTCGCCGAAGGGGCAGCAGCATCCTTCGCCGTCTCCTGCGCATGGACCGGCGTCGCGATGGCGAGAACCAGCAGGCTTGCCGTGGCAGCAAGCGCGGCCCGGCCACGCCCCGACTGTGCTTTGTTCATTCTATGCGTCATGATCCTCCCCTTGTTCAGACAATATCTCGCCCGAACGCCGCTGCACTATTGCTGCGGCGATCATGTTTTCTTGATCGGGGTGATTTGCGCCGCTCTTTTTAAGCGGTTTTGATCATCCTCACCCTTCTCTTCTTTTTTCTGTGGGAAAATGTTAGCGCTATCTAAAAGCGTGATCAAGCGGAATTGTAGGTGTAATCATTATACGCCAGGATGCAGTCTCCGCATGCGCCTGAAGCTGGCCGGGAAGGCAAGTCGAATGGCGGCGAATCGGGAGGGTGAGGATATGGAGAAGGTGGAACTGCTGAACAGCGCGCGTCACGCGGCCTTGCGGATGCGACCGGCATATAGGGAGGTTGATCCCTTCGTCCGTATCGTGATCAGCGAATTTCCGGCCGCCGCCATTGCCTGTCCGCTGCTTTTTTCCAAGCATGCGGATACCGGCGCATTCTATGTCGGCGCGCTCATGGGTTTCAGGAAGGGAGAATGCCTGATCGATTCGCCGGACGGGCGCCCGGCGTTCCGGCCGCTGGAGGCGGATCGCGCAGGCTTCTTCGCGATGGGGGAGAGTATCGCCTTCGACGCGGCGCACAGCCGTTTTGGCGAGTGGGACGGCGAATCGCTGTTCGACGCGCAGGGCGCGCCGACGGCATCGCTCAAGGCTGTTCAGAACGCGCTGGGGCGCCTTATGGCGGGGGCCGAGGCGACCGATGCCTTCATCGCGGCCATGCTGGAGCATCGGCTGATAGAGCCGATCGACATCTCGCTCAGCTTCGACGACGGGGATCGGCTGCGACTCGACGGCCTCTATACCATCAGCCTCGACGCGCTCGGCGATCTGGACGACGCGACGGTGCTCAGGCTGTTCCGCTCTGGCCATATGCAAAGCGCTTATGCAATGACCGGCTCGCTCCGGCATATCGCGCTGATGGCGCGCCGGCGCAATGAACGGCTGGCGGTGCCGGCCTGACCATGGGCGGCTCCGGGCCAATGGTGGAGCTTGCGGCAGCGGACATGGCGACCGCGGATGACCTGCGCTCGCTCGCCGCACTGTGCCGGCCCGCAGTGATCCGGCAGGGGTTCAGCGACTGGCCGGCGGTGGCGGCAGGCAGGCAAAGCGCAGCGTCGGCACTGTCGCACATCGCCCGTTTCGCGGCCGGACTGAGCGCGGAATATTTCACTGCCGGCGCCGAGCTGAGTGGACGTTATCATTATGGCACGGGGCCGGGCGGCTATAATTTCAGGCGGGAAACGGCCAGCGTCGGCGACGCGCTGGGCCGGATCGCAGCCAATGCGGAGAGCGGCGCGGAAACCGCCTATCTGGGGTCGCTGCCGGCGGATGCCTATTTTCCCGGTTTCGCGGAGGAAAATCCCTGCGGACTGGTGAGTGCAGGGGTCCATCCGCGCCTGTGGATCGGCAATCGATCGACGATTGCCTGTCATTATGACGGTTATGACAATCTCGCCTGCGTGGTGGCGGGGCGACGGCGCTTCACCCTCTATCCGCCGGATGCGATCGGTGATCTTTATGTCGGGCCGGTGGATCATACGCTGTCCGGTCAGCCCGTTTCCATGGCGGCGGGCAAAGCCGATGCGGCGACGACCTATCCCCGTTTCGCTGCCGCGCAGGCAAGGGCGCTGGTGGTCGACCTCCTTCCGGGGGACGCTCTCTACCTGCCCAAGCTCTGGTGGCATCAGGTCGAGGCCATGGATAACGTCAACATCCTCGCCAATTATTGGTGGGATGGGTTCGCGGCAGGGCCTGACGCGCCCTATACGGCGATGCTGCTCGCGATGATCGCAATTGCCGAGCGGCCCGCGCCTGAACGCGCCGCGTGGCGGGCCTATTTCGACCATTATGTCTTTCGCCCGAACGGGCATCCGCTGGCGCATCTGCCGGATGAACGGCATGGCGTCCTGGGTCCGCTGGCGCAGGGCAATTACGGCCGCATCCGAACATTGGTCATGCGCCTGCTGCGCGGCGGCTAAGCCGGAACGACAAATCAAAGGAAGAAGAGGGGACGATATGAAGAACAGGATCATGGCGGCGTTGATCGGATCGGCACTGGCGATGGGCGTCGCGCCCGGCAAGGCGCAGCCGGCGACGGACGGACCCGCGGCCGCAGCAGGCGCGAAAGCCGCGACCATCGAGCGCATCAAGGTGCATGCGCCGACCATCCAGGGCAATCTGGAAGGAGACGCCGCCGATCGCGATGTCCTGGTCCTGTTGCCGCCCAGCTATGGCCGCGAACCGGCCAGGCGCTATCCCGTTATCTATGCGCTGCATGGTTATACCCTGAGCGCTGAACAATGGACGAAGGATCTCAATGTCCCGACGACTGCGCAAAATGCCTTTGCGAAGGGCGCCAGGGAGATGATCGTCGTTTTTCCCGATTCGAAGACTGCGCATAACGGGTCGATGTATTCATCTTCGGTGACCACGGGCGACTTCGAAACCTTCATCGCGCGTGACCTGATCCGCTATATCGACGCCCATTATCGCACGATCGCCCGGCGGGAAAGTCGCGGCCTGATGGGGCACAGCATGGGCGGCTATGGCGCCAGCCGCATCGGCATGAAGCATGCGGACATGTTCGGCGCCCTTTACATCATGAGCCCCTGTTGCATGTCGGCGCGCCCCGCCGGGCAGATGGACGCGGCAGCGATGAAGACGCTGGAGGCGCTGAAGGCCCCCGCCGATTCGGCTGGCCTGCCTTTCTTCCTCCGGGCGCAACTCGCGGCTGCTGCCGCCTGGTCTCCCAACCCCAAAAATCCGCCACTCTATCTGGACCTGCCGATCAAGGACGGCCAGATGCAGCCGCAGGTCCTGGCTCGCTGGGCGGCCAACGCGCCGCTTGCCTTTGTCGACCAATATGTCGGCAATCTGCACCGCTACCGGGCCATCGCCATCGACGTGGGGGACAAGGATAGCCTGAAGGATGATACGCAGACGCTGCATGAAGCGCTCGACCGCTACGGCATTGCCAACAGCTTCCAGATCTATGACGGCGACCATGGCAACAGGATCACGCAGCGCTTTCAGGACGATGTGCTCCCCTTCTTCTCCACCCATCTTGATTTCGGAGCGACGAAATAGAACAGGCTTTGGGTAGCGATAACAAAAACGGTTGCCGCCGGAGGAAAGTGGATTATCCCGGCGCGCAACGGCCCGGCACAGGGCCATGCCAGAGGGAGGAGCAACGGCCCATGTTTTCCCGCCACATCATCCGCTATTCCGGCCTGACTGCCATAGTGGCAGCGCTGGGTGCGGTTCCGGCATTGGCAGCGCCGCGCTTCGATCCGATGTTTGGCGATCATGCGGTGATCCAGCGTGACCATCCGGTGACGGTTACGGGCCGATCCGATCCCGGCGAAACCATCGCGGTCACGCTATCGGATCAGGTTCGTCAGGTCCGCGCCGACAGGGAAGGGCGTTTCGCGGCGTCCTTCGGTTCCCTCGCCACCGCTGGCCCGGTGGTGCTGGAGGCGCGCGCCGCTTCGGGCAGCATCGTCGCGCAGGACGTGATGGTGGGCGATGTCTTCCTCTGTTCAGGCCAGTCGAACATGGAGCTGGAGGTCCGCAACGCGCAGGATGCGGTTGGCCAGATTCGCGCTTCTGCCGACGCCCAGTTGCGGTTGATGCTGGTGCCGCGCGCGGTCGCGGACGTGCCATTGCGCGACTTCCCGCAGGCGCCGTCCTGGCGCCCGGCCGGGCCCGACAGCGTCGCTGATTTTTCGGCGGCCTGCTATTATATGGCGCGGGAATTGCGGAAGATGACAGGGGCGTCGGCAGGGGTGCCGGTCGGCGCCATCGCCAGCAGCTGGGGCGGATCGCGGATCAGCCCGTGGATGGGCGCGCGGGCGCAGGCGGCCATTGGCCAGGCGGCGCAATCTGCGCTCGTGTCGCTGCATGGGCGGGACCCCTTCGCGGCAGAACGGGCGGCGAGCGCCGAATGGGAAAAATGGTGGCGCAAGGAAACCGGCGACACCCCCGGCAAGGAACCCTGGCAGCCGGACAGCAGCCTTGCGTGGCAGGACGTGCCTCGCATAGGCCCCTGGGAAGAATGGGGTGTTCCCATGCTGGCGGATTATAATGGCATGATCTGGTTCCGCCGTGAAATCGATCTGACGGCGACGCAGGCGAGGCAGGCGGCCACGCTGTCCCTGGGTCTGCTGGACGATGTCGGGCGCGTGTGGATCAATGGCAAGCCAGTGGCGATGAGCGCGCGAAGCTGGCAGCCCAGCATGTTCGACGTGCCGCCCGGCATGTTGAAGCCGGGGCGCAATGTGCTGATCGTCAATGTGCAGGACAATTACGCCAATGGCGGGCTGTCGGGCCCGGCGGAGGTCATGAAACTGGGGCTTGGGCAGGGCGTGGAACTGCCGCTGGGCCAGGGTTGGCGCTATGCGGTGCCGGCGATTTCGCCTGCGGGCGCCCCGCGCGTTCCATGGGGCGATACGACCGGCTCCGGCACGCTTTATAACGGCATGATCGCGCCGCTGGGTTCCATCGGGCTGAAGGGCGTCGCGTGGTACCAGGGCGAATCGGATGTCGACCTGCCGGGCTATGCCGACCGCATGAAAGCGATGATGGAGGATTGGCGGCGGCAGTTTGGCGCGCCGGACCTTGCCTTCGTCGCTGTCCAGCTTGCCGCTTACGGCCGGCCGGTGACCCAGCCGGGCGAAAGCGGATGGGCGGCGATGCGGCAGGTGCAATATCAGGCGATGGCGCGGGATGCGCATGGCGGCCTCGCCACCGCCATCGATCTGGGCGACCCGTTCGATATCCATCCGGGCGAGAAGCAGGAGGTCGGTCGCCGCCTGGCCCGCGCGATGCGGGCCGTCGCCTATGGCGAGCCGGTGTCGCGCATCGGGCCGCAGGCGGCGCGGGTGACGGCCACCGCTGACGGCGGCGCGGCGGTCGAATTCACCGGGCTGACCGGAATGCTGCGCTTGCGCAGCGCGAGCCAGGCAATCGGCTTCGAACTATGCGGTACGCAGGCGGGAAGCTGCCGGTTCGTACCCGGCCGGGTCGAGGGGGCACGCGTCATGCTGGCGGGCGATGGCCTGCCGGCGACGCGTGTGCGCTATGCTTGGGCGGAATCGCCGGTCGTCAACCTCTATGATGAAGCGCCGCTGCCGGTCGGATCGTTCGAATTGCCCTTCACGCGGTGACGGGCGGAGAGGATCAGCGCTACAGCGCGGCGGATGGAGCTCATGGCCGCGCACCCTGCGGAAGCGGCATGAGGGTGAAGCTGTCAATGTCGAGATAACCGCCCGCCGGCGCGGGATTGTAGCAGGAAAGCGCGATCTGCTGCCCCTGGAACGTGCCGGTGCGCCAGTCGAAGGCGAGCGGGAAGGCTCCGCCCGCCTCTGCCCATTTCCGGTTATCGAGGCTGTAGGCGACGCGCCCCCGGCTGCTGTCGAAATCCATGTCGATGCGCAGCCAGAGCGTGCGGCCGGGGATGGACAGGGCGGGGACGCGCACCTCCGTCCTGGGCCCGTCCTTCATGCTCTCGGTCAGCATCATGCGAAGCGACCGCCTGCCCCTGGCGCCGCCGACAACCGAAAGCTGGGCGCTATATTTGCCGAAGCTGCCAAGGCCGCAAACATCGCCCGGCCGCATGCCGGCGGTGTCGATCTTCGCCACGGCGCGCATCCTTGGCCCCTGCGCCTTCTCAGTCAGCGTGTTGCGCGCGGTCCAGATGCCGTCGGCCTGCGTGGCGTGAAGGCGCAGATAGCCAGGACGCGCCGTCAGCGACCATTTGCGGTCGTCGGGATTATGGTTCCACTGCCATTGCAGGCCAAGCACGCGTGACGAGAAATCGTCCGAAGAGGCTGGTTCGGCGAAGCCCCGGCCCTTGATCGGCTTGGGCGATCGTTCGGGCACCTGGTCGGGCCGGTCGGGGGTGCCCCACCAGGGCCAGTCATCCTTCCAGAAGATCGGGCTGATGTTGGTCATGCGGCCGATCGCGCCCGCGTCCACCATGACGAAGCCGTACCAGCTGCCGTCAGGCATATCGACGATCGCGCCCTGATGGCCGCCTGTCCTGTCGTCGATGGAGCGCTTTGTCTCCCATGGTCCCCAGAGGCTGCGGGATCGTGAGACGGTCATCGCCAGCTTGCCGGGAATGGCATTGAACAGATAGTACCAGCCATTATGGCGGATGATCTTCGATCCTTCCGCGCCCTTGTTGTAATAGGTGACCTTCGCGGCGGTGACGGCGCTCAAGTCCTTGTTGAGGGTCAGCAACGTCACCGTGCCGTCAGTGCCGATCGAGGTGCCGAGATAGGCGGTTCCGTCCGCATCGATGAACAGCGCAGGGTCGAAGGCCTCGCGGTCCAGTTCCCTGTAAGTCCAGGGGCCGGTGATGGACGCCGAGCGATAGATGCGCGTCCGGTGCCCGACGGGCGTCACCGCGACGTAGAACATGTCATTGTGGCGACGCAGGCTGGCGGCGTAGAAACCGTGGCGATAGTCCCCGCCATCCTTCAGGTCATAGCGCGGGTCGCCGTCGAGCCGGTCGACGACATGGCTGACGATGCGCCAGTTCACCAGATCCTTCGAATGCAGGATCGTGACGCCCGGGGAATTGGCGAAGGTCGTCGAGACGAAATAGAAATCCTCGCCGACGCGGATGATGTCGGGATCGGGATAGTCGGCGAAGAGGACGGGATTGCGATAGGTGCCGTCGCCCTGGTCGGCGCGCCACACCTGCGCGGGCGCGGCGGCGGCGAGGCTGGCGGCCAATGCGACGGCAACGGGGCGGAGCATGGTGCGCTTCCTCATGAGGCGGGCGTGTAGTGATAGGGGCCGACGATCGTTCCGACGAAGCCACCGGCCTTCTTCGTGCTGAGCAGCGTGGCGTCGACCCCCTGCTTCAGCGTCCGGGTCTTGCCGCCGACGCCATAGTCGAACGCCATCGTTCCGCCCGTGATGCGGATCGTGAGTGTCAGGGGGCTGCTCGTGGAGACTGGCGCGGCGGCGACCAGCGTGTCTGCGTCGGCCGCATCGCGGGTGTAGAGTGCAACGACCGGCTTCCCGGCCAGGCGGGTCAGGCCGAAGAAAAGGTTGCTGCGATCGCTCTGCACGGCGGCGAGCCCGGCGCGATCGCTGTCCTTGACCGGCGTGTAGCGCAGGGTGGTGGAAAAGGTGGCATTGGCATGCTGCTGCCGTCGCCCGATGAAAGCGGGGACGCCGTTGAGGTCGCCGATCGGCGACCCGCTCTCCAGTTCCAGCGCGCCGCCGCTCAGCCGGTAGAAGGGTGCGTGCGGGGTGCGGATGCCGATCCACTGCATGGGGAGATGCGCGCCGTCGAATTCCTCGACATAGGAGAAGTCGCCGCTCGGCGGGATTGCCGGTCTGGGCTGCGGCGGCAGGTCGGGGATTTTCCCTGCATGTGGGATAGCCTGACCGCGGGGCAGGATGGTCGGCCAGCCGTCCTTCCATGTCACCGGCAGCAGGAAGGTTTCGCGCCCGATATTATAGTGATCGGCGGCATCATAGGGGCGCACGGCAAGGAAGGTCGCCCACCAGTCGCCCTTTTGCGTTTCGACCAGCTGCGCATGGCCGGCCGCCGCGATCATGTCCGGGCGGTCGGGGGCTAGATCGCGCTGGGTGAGGATCGGATTGCCCTCATAGGCGGTGTAGGGGCCGCGCAGCTCCTTGGATCGGAACACGACCTGCGAATGGTTGACGCTGGTGCCGCCTTCGGCTGCGGTCAGATAATAATAGCCGTCCTTCCTGAAGATGTGCGGCCCTTCGATCCAGACCGGCTTCCGGCTGATGTCGACGCCGCCATTGATGAGCTGCGTGCTTTCCCCCACCATCTTGCCCGCGCGCCAGTCATATTCCTGGATCCAGATGGCGCGATGGCCATCATAGCGAGGCGACTCGTCGGGGGCGCGGTTGTTGACGATCCAGGCCTTGTCCCCTTCCCAGTAGAGGGACGGGTCTATTCCCTCGAACGGCAGCCATATGGGGTTGGACCATGGGCCCGCGGGGTCTTTCGCCGTGATGATGAAATTGCCCCTGCATTCGACGCAAGTGTTGACGATGTAGAAGGTGCCGTCGTGCCAGCTTATGGCTGGTGCGAATACCGCCTGCGAAATGCGGCGGCCGTTGAAGTCGAGCTGTTCCGGCCGATCGATGGCGTTGCCGATTTGCGTCCAGTTGACGAGATCTTTCGACCTGAAGATCGGCAGGCCGGGATAATGGGCGAAGGAGGAGTTGACGAGATAATAGTTGTCGCCCACCCGCATGACCGATGGGTCGGGATAATAGCCGGTCAGGATCGGGTTGCGATACTCACCGGGCTTGACCGCGATCTTCTCGATCGATGTTCCCTCATAGGCAAAGCGATCGAAGCGGGCGGGCGCGGCGGCGGCGGCGCCCGGCATGGCCAGCGCAACGTACAGCAGCGCGGAGGAAAGGGGCAGAAGGCGCAGGGTCCGGTGCGTCACGATCAATCTCTCCTCGAAGTGCCGACCATCCCGCGGCGTCCTGTATTGATAACGCTACCATCACCATGTGTCGAGCGGGATGCTCAGTTCTGCGCGCGGGGTGCCGTGATGCCGGCCTCCGTCTGCACCACCGGCTTCAGGGTGCCGTCGGGATTATATTCCAGCCGCTCCACGGTGACGGCCCGGCGACCGATGGCGCCGTTGAGATCCCCGATCGCGAGCGAGGCGTTGTGCAGGAAAATATACCAGTCGCCCTTATATTGCGCGATCCCCGGATGGATGGTGAAGCTGTACTTGCCCGATCCGGTGAGTTCGCCGCGATAGGTCCATGGACCGTCAAGGGACGTTGCCGTCGCATAGGAGATGCGCTCGTCCCGGTGCGTCGCCCGGTCGAGGGAAGCATAGGTCAGATAATAGAATTTGCCGCGCTTGTGCAGCCAGGGGCCTTCCTCGAAATGGGGCGGCGTGATTTCGCGGATCGACCCGTCCAACTCGATCATGTTGGACTTCAACTTTGCGATATAGGCCTGACGATTGCCCCAGGCGATCCAGGTCGTGCCATCATCGTCCGTGAAGACTGTAGGATCGATGTCTTCCCAACTATGCGTGCCCTTGGGCGTCATCTGGTTGGTGATGAGCGCCGAACCCTTGGCGTCGACGAACGGGCCCGTCGGTTTGTCCGATACCGCGACGGCGATCGCCTTGCCCGGATGGGTCTGATCATGCTCGACAGCGGCGTAGAACCAGTACCGGCCGTTCTTCCTGATCGCCTGCGCCGCCCAGGCATCCTTCTTCGCCCATTTGAAGTCGGACACCTTCATGATCGGCCCATGGTCGGTCCAGTGGCGCATGTCGGTGGTGGAATAGACCAGCCATTCCTTCATGTTGAACATCTCGTCCCGCTGTGCCTCGTCATGGCCGACATAGAGGTAGAGGCGTTCGCCATCGACCATGGGCGCGGGATCGGCGGTGAACTTGTCGCGGATGATGGGATTGCTCCCGGGCGCCGCGTCCTGCGACAAAGCGGGCGCGGCCATGGCGGCAAGGGCAAGGAAGGGGAACAGCGATCGGCGCATGGGAGGAAAGTCCTTATGATGATGAGTTTGAAATGATATGGCGCCCGCGCACCAGGCCATGACGCGTGCTTGCAATGGCGTTGCGCGGCTTCGCCACCCGGCAGCGCGGCCGCGCTACCCAGCGACGACGCCAACCGTGCCTGCACCTGCCTCTTTGCCCCTTTGCCGAAGGCGATCCTTGGCTTAGATCATTTGCGGGTTTGGCGAAGACTTGGGGGTGGACATGGCGAGACCGGAGCGTCCGGCGCGCGGGGCGACGATCGTCGATGTGGCGGCGCGGGCAGGCGTGTCGTCCATGACGGTGTCGCGCGTCATCAACGGGCGCGCGGGCGTCAGCGCCCAGGCACGCGCCGTGGTGGAAGAAGCGATCAAGGCGCTTTCCTACACCCCGAACGTCGCGGCCCGCAGCCTGGTGACGTCCAGCGAACTGAGGATCGGCGTCATCTACTCCAATCCCAGCGCCGCGTTCATGAGCGAATTCCTGACCGGGGTATTCGAGGAGGCGTCCGCCCGCAGCGCGCGGCTGGTGCTGCTCAAGGGGGAAGGGGGTCGGGCTCCGTCCGGCGCGGTGCTGGAGGACTGGATCGATTCGGGGATCAGCGGCGTGCTGCTCGCGCCCCCGTTGGGCGAAGCGCCGGAGTTGCTCCGCGTCCTGCGGAACAGGGATTGCGTCATGGCGGCGGTGGGCGCCTATCAGTCGCCAGAGACGATTTGCGTGCGGATCGACGATCGGGCGGCCGCCTATCAGATGACCGGGCTGCTGCTGGACAAGGGGCATCGCCGTCTCGGGTTCATCCTTGGCAATCCCGATCAGGCGGCGAGCGCCGAACGCATGGCCGGTTTCTACGCCGCCGTTCGGGAGCGGGGCGGGGTGGAGGTGCAGGTCGCCCAGGGCGATTTCACCTATATGTCCGGCCTCGCCGCGGCGGAGCAGTTGTTGGGCGCGGACAAACCGCCCACGGCGATCTTCGCTAGCAATGACGACATGGCGGCCGCCGTGGTATCCGTGGCGCACCGCCGCCATCTCGACGTTCCGGCGGAACTGACCGTCGTGGGGTTCGACGATACGACCGCCGCCCAGACGCTGTGGCCGCCGCTGACGACCGTGCACCAGCCGGTGCGCGCATTGGCGGCGGAGGCTCTGAGCCTGCTGGTCGCGGAAATCGCGGCGGGGCCCCGTCGTTCCCGCGTTCCACGTGAGAGGATTTTGGAGCATCGGATCGTGGAGCGTCAGTCCACCGGAGCGCCGAATTCTTCCTCCACATAGACGAAGTTGGCGAAATCCGCTGGATGGGCCTGCCCCGACAGATCCTGACAGGCCATGCCGATGAAGGTGCCGGTGAAATTCGGCAGTCCGGGATGGGTGACTTCATCTGACAGGATGCTGGCGTCATGGACATCCGGAAGGATATGCCACCCCACCTCTCCATTGACCCGCCAGGCGAAGGTCAGCCGGTCGCCATCCACATCGGCGCGCAGATCGATCGCGCCGTCGGGCAGCCGATCAACGGCGATGTCGAATCTGTTGCCCTCCGGATTTTCCGGTGACGCGGAAAGAAGCTGAAGCTGCCGCCGGCCTCCCTCCGCGCTGACGCACAGATAGTAGAATTTGGTGCTGTTATAATAATGGATCAGGCCCGCCGCCTGCTGGAACCCCTGAGGTTCGAAGGAGAGTGTGGTCGTCGCGGTAAAGCGGAAGGCGGTTTGCCGCCGGGCCACCAGCGCCTGTTCGAACAGGCTGCCAACGGTTTCGCGGCCGTAAAGCCGCAGGAAGCCGGGCCGCGCGGTCAAGCTGAACAGCCGTTCCGGGGCGGGGCTGCGCAGCCATTGCAGATCCTTTGGCAGATGGGGAAGGTCAAAGCGGCCGTCCCAGGCCTCGATATCCCATGGGGCGGGCGGCAGATCCGGCGCCGGCGGCGTTTCGTCGGGCTGCGCGTCGCCCGCAATGGTGCGCAGCCACCCGTCCTCGCCCCATCGCATCGGCTGTATCGCGGTCTCACGCCCCATGATGCAGCGTTCGCGTCCCGGCAATGGCCGGCCGCATAGATAGGCGAGCCAGGGGCTGCCGTCCGCCAGTTCCACCAGATCGCCATGGCCGGCACGGGTGATGGGCGCATCCCTGCGACCCGCGCTGGTCAGCACGGCTCCATCCGGATGCACGTCATAGGGACCGAGCAGGTCGCGCGAGCGGGCCATGACGACGGCATGGTCCCAGCCAGTGCCCCCTTCGGCGACAAGCAGATGATAGAAGCCGCCCCGCTTGTAGATATGCGGCCCTTCGGTAAAGCCGCGCTCCGTACCCTTGAAGATCAGCGTCGGTTCGCCGACCAGTTTCTGCGTCGCGCGGTCCAGCTCCTGCGCCTGGATTCCGGCGAACCGGCCATGGCCGGGGCGGTGGTCCCACAGCATGTTGAGCATCCAGCTGCGCCCGTCATCGTCATGGAACAGCGCCGGGTCGAAACCGCTGCTGTTGAGGTGCGCCGCGTCCGACCATTGACCATCGACCGTCTCGCAGGTGACGAGATAATTGGGGAAGTCGCGCAGCGACATGCCCTTCGCTCCCTGGACCGTGGTGGCCCCGTACCGCTTGACGTCGGTGTAGACCAGCCAGAAGCGGCCGTCCGCATGGCTGAGATCCGGAGCCCAAACGCCGCAGCCGTCGGGATCGCCGCGCATGTCGAGTTGCGCGGCGTGATCGAGCGGGCGGGCGACGAGCCGCCAGTTCACCAGATCGCGGCTGTGGTGGATCTGCACCCCCGGATACCATTCGAAGGTGGATGTCGCGATGTAGAAATCGTCGCCCACGCACACGATCGACGGATCAGGATTGAAACCCCGCAAAATCGGGTTGGAAATGTTTGTCATCGAGGTTTGCGCACCAGCGTCCACAAAAGGGCGGCGCCGACCAGGTCGAGCACGCCGAGAAGGATGAAGAAGGGTTCATAGCCGACCCGGTCGACCATCTGCCCCAGAGAGAGGGAAAAGATCAGCACGCCCAGATTACCCGCCAGGCCCGCCATGCCGGCGGCGGTCGCCACCTCATTTTTGGCGAACAGGTCGGACGCCATGGTGATGACCGTCACAGACAGGGTCTGATGGGCAAAGCCGCCCAGGCAAAGCAGAGCGATCGCGGCATAGGGATTGGTGGCAAGGCCGACAAAGGCCATGCCGGTCATCAGCACGGCGCCCAGCGTAAAGGCCGCGCGGCGCGCATCGATAAGGTCGATCCCCCTGCGCTGGAGAAAGGCGACGACGGCCGGGCCGAACAGGCATCCAAGGTCCGCGGCCAGGAAGGGAAGCCAGGCGAACAGCGCGATCTGCCCCAGATCGAAGCCGCGCACGCGGGCCAGATAGAGCGGCATCCAGAAGGAGAGCATGCCCCAGACCGGATCGGCGAGCAGGCGGGGGAGCGCTATGCCCCAGAGGTCGCGCCGCCGCGCGAGGGCCAGCACCGAGGGCCGTTCCGCGCGAGCGGCCAGGCGCACTTCCTGGTTGTTCAATATATAGTCGCGTTCCGCCTGGCCCAGGCGGCGATGCCGCGCCGGGCTGTTGTAATTGAGGAACCAGAGGACCGACCAGATAAGGCCGATGCCGCCCGCGACGACGAAGGCCAGCCGCCAGCTATGCACCATTACGGCCCAGGCAACGAGCGGCGGAGCGAAGACCGCGCCGAAGGAAGCACCGATATTGTAGATGCCACCCGCGGCGCCGCGTTCCCTGGACGGGAACCATTCCGCCACCAGCTTCTGGCCGGCCGGCTGGGCCGATCCTTCCGCAAGGCCCAGCAGTCCGCGTAGCGCGGCGAAACCGAACCAGCCATTCACCAGGCCATGCGCCATGGTGATGAGCGACCAGAGCGCGACGCACAGGGCAAAGCCCACGCGCAGCCCCACGCTGTCGAGGAAATAGCCGGCGGCCGGCTGGAGCATCACGCCCAATTGGAAGGCGCCGGTGATCCAGCCATATTCGATGTTGCTGATCTTCTGCTCGGCCAGGATCACGGGCGCGGCGACGCCGAGCACGGAGCGCGAGAGATAGTTGATGACCATCGCGCCCACAAACAGGCCGATGATCGTCCAGCGGAACTTGCCGGCCAGGGTCAGCATGGCGCCCCGCTCTCCCGCGAAGCATGGAACCGCCGCTGTTTTCGGGCGTGGAGAGCCGGACGGCCATCGTCTGGCCACATCGCGCGATGTGGGCATTTGTGGTTCGAAAGCAACGTCCCCTCCCAATAATCTTGTAGGAGTATTGACAATAATCCCGCTCCAATCAATAGGGATTGTTAGCGCTAACTAAAAAACCGTCGATTCATTGTTATCGTCAGACGGAAAAGGTGTGGCGTCGGGGCGGCTGCCCCGCATCCAGATGCAAAGCATCATAATATTGGGGAGAGCAGGATGTCGGATTTCCAGTTCAAGCATAGCCTGATGCGCGCGGGTTGCGCAGTGGCAAGCATGGCGGCGCTCAGCGTCGGCCTTGTCCATGCGCCCGCTTTCGCGCAGGCGACGGCCCAGGATTCGGCGCCTCAAGGCGGTGAAGAGCGTGCCAGCACGTCGGACATCGTCGTGACCGGATCACGCATCAAGGCCAGCGGCTATACCGCGCCGACGCCCACGACCGTGATCGACGAAGGCTCGATCCAGGCCAATGCGCAGCCGAACATCTTCACCACCATCGCCCAGTTGCCGTCCCTCCAGGGGTCGAGCGGCACCACGGTCAACACTTTCAGCACGTCAAGCGGCCAACAGGGCCTCAGTTCCTTCTCGCTGCGTGGCGTGGGCGCGATCCGTACCCTGACGCTGATCGATGGCCAGCGGGTTGTCGGCGCGAACGTAACCGGTGTTCCCGATGTCAGCCTGTTTCCGCAATTGCTGATCCAGCGAGTGGACGTGGTGAACGGCGGCGCGTCCGCGTCCTACGGGTCGGATGCCGTGGGCGGCGTCGTCAACTTCATCACCGACACCCGTTTCAAGGGGCTGAAGGGCAATATCCAGGGTGGCATCAGCAAATATGACGACAATCAACAGGTGCTGGTCCAGCTTGCGGCCGGCACCAGCTTCCTGGACGATCGCGCGCATCTGGTGGTCAGCGGCGAATATGCCAATGAAGATGGCGTAGGGGGTGGCGAATGGGGCATCGGCCTGGCTGGCGGCCGCGACTGGTTCAAGCAGACCAGCCTGATCGACCGCGGCATCACCAATGACGGATCGCCGCGCTATGTGCTGCGCGATTATGCGCAGGCCTATAATTACACCAAATATGGCCTCATCACTTCCGGTCCGCTGCAGGGCACGGCGTTCGACCAGAACGGAAGCCCGTTCCAGTTCAACTATGGATCGAACGGGGTTCCCGCGCGGGACGGCACGACCAACGTGCGCGGTTGCTTCCCCGGATTCTGTCTTGGCGGAGACCTGTCGGGCAATGTCGACGCGGGCCGTTCGCTCCAGTCGTCGATAGAACGGATCAACACTTATACCCGTCTCGGCTTTGACTTTGCTGATAAAAACGAACTCTACTTCACCTTCAACTTCGGTCAGGTGAAGACGCAGAACCAGCCGGTGGGCGGCATGAACCGTCCGGGCCTGACCATTCAATGTTCCAACCCGTTCGTACCCGCGTCGATCGCCGCTGCATGTGCCACTGCGGGCATCACCAGCTTCGGCTACGGCACCAGCAACGCCTCGCTCGGCAATACGCAGGTCAACACCGACCGCCGCCAATATCGCGCGGTGATCGGCGCCAAGGGTCAGTTCGACTTCCTCGGCACCGAATGGTCCTACGACAATTATTATGAGCACGGCACGAACTATACCGACGTCGATGTCTCGAACATCCTGCTCACCAACCGTTTCAACGACGCGATCAACGCGACCACGCTGAACGGCGCGGTGGTGTGCGCCAGCGCGGCGGCGCGGGCGAACGGATGCCAGCCGCTCAACATCTTCGGCGGCAACCCGTCGGCGGGGGCCCTTGCCTATATCATGCCGGAGAACGGACCCTATCAGCGGACCCGCCAGACGCAGGACGTGGTCAGCATCAACATCTCCGGCTCGCCGGTGGAACTGTGGGCCGGGCCGCTGTCGATCGCGTTCGGCGGCGAATATCGCCACGAATTCTATCGCGTGAGGGCCGATCCCTATGGCGTCGGCACCAATTTCCAGCCGAACGAACCCGATTACCCGTTCGATCCTACGCTGCTGCCGGGAGGCAACAACTGGTATGCCGGCAATTACAAGAGCGGCGGCGGCGCCTATGGCGTGAAGGAAGCCTTTTTCGAAGCCGACCTACCGGTCATCAACAGCGACGCGCTTGGTCGCGCCAATATCAACGGCGCGGCGCGCGTGACCGACTACAGCACGTCCGGCACCATCTGGGCGTGGAAGGTCGGCGGCACCTGGAACTTGCCGGTAGAGGGCTTCCGCCTGCGGGGCGTGACGTCCAAGGACGTTCGCGCGCCCAACCTATCGGAACTGTTCGCCGCGCCCGTCACCACGACATTGCCCAATTTCTTCGACCCGTTCCGGGGCGTCAACGTGCTGGCGATCCAGAACAGCATCGGCAACCCCAACCTGCGTCCGGAAACCGCGCGCAACACGACGGCGGGCATCGCCTTTTCCGGTGCATCATGGCTGCCGGGCCTCAGCGTCTCCGTCGATTATTACAAGATCAAGATCAAGGACGTCATCTCCAGCCTGGGCGCGGGCGACATCGTCAACCTCTGCTTCCAGAATGTCCGTCCCGAAACCTGCAGCGCGTTCAATCTGAACAACCAGCAGGGGCCGAACTTCATCAACGTACAGGCGTTCAACCTGGCGTCGATCGACACCAGCGGGTTCGACATAGAGGCGAGCTACCAGTGGCGCCAGCCTCTGGGACTGCCGGGCACCCTCACGCTGCGCGGCCTGGCGACGCATGTCCGCAAGTTCGTGACGGACTCCGGCCTGATCGGTACGATCCCGGTCGACAGCGCGGGCGTCAATACCGGCAACACGCCCGACTGGAAATTCCTGGCGATCCAGAGCTACGAGAATGAGAAATTCTCGTTCATGGTCCAGGAACGCTGGTTCAGCGATGGTGTGCTGGGCCATCAATATGTGGTTTGCCAACCGGGCACCTGCCCCGCATCCACCAACAATCATCCGACCATCGACCAGAACTTCATGCCCGGCGCCTTCTACATGGACATTGGTGGCACCTATAATGTCACGCCGCAGGTGACGGCCTATTTCAAGGTCGACAATCTGTTCGATCGTGACCCGGCCAAATCCCCATTCTTCGTCAATCCCGCGCTCTACGATGTGGTCGGGCGCATGTATCGGGCGGGCGTACGTTTCCGCTTCTAGGCGATTTCCAGGCAGCACGAAAAGACCATGCCGTGCGCGACGAAGCGCGCCAGACGGCATGACGCTGAACTGGGGAGAGGTTTGTGTCCGGGCCTTGTCCGGACCATGGCAGCGGCGGTTTCCCCCTCCCCCGCCCTGCCTTAGGCCTCTCCTCCCTCTTCCCGCGGCATCCAGCGATTTGCGCAGGGGCCGGCCGGGCACAAACCCTTTCTTCCGCCCGCAATATGTGGTAGCGCTCCCAACAATAAGAGGAGAGGGTGGAGATGGCTGGGGAGATTTTTCCGTCGCTGGCGAACATATTGGCGCCTCACGGGCCGCCGGTAGGCGCGAAACTGATGAGCTTCGTTCCCGGCGACTACAGCATTCATTTCTTCCTGCAACTCGCGCTCATCGTCCTTGCCTGCAGGGGGGTGGGCTGGTTCTGCCACAAATATCTGGCGCAGCCCCAGGTGGTGGGCGAAATGATCGCCGGCGTGATCCTGGGCCCCTCGCTGTTCGGCCTTGTCGCGCCCGACCTGCAGGCGATGGTCTTCCCCCGGGAAACCAACAATGTGCTTTATGCCGGCGCGCAATTCGGCGTCGCGCTCTATATGTTCCTTGTCGGCCTGACCCTGCGCCTGGATCATTTCCAGTCCAAGGCGCGGAATGCCGCGATGGTGTCGGCGGCGGGACTGTTCGCGCCTTTCGTCATCGCCATCCTGATCACGCCCTGGCTTGTCACCATGCCCGGCCTCTTCGCTGAGGGCATTGGCCAGGGCAGCGCGACGCTCTTCATGGGTGCCTGCATTGCGCTCACGGCTTTTCCGATGCTCGCCCGGATCATCAACGAACGGGGCTTGGCCGACAGCCCGCTCGGCACGCTCTCATTGACCGCCGGAGCATTTGATGACGCGGCGTCCTGGTGCGTGCTGGCTATCGTCCTCGCCCTGTTCGGCGGTGGCAGCGGCGTTGCCATTCTCGCGATCGTCGGCGCCTTCCTCTATGTCAGCTTCCTGCTGCTGTTCGGGCGACGCCTGCTCGCGCCGCTCGGGCGCGCGGTGGAAGCGCGGGGCGAAATGAGCATGACCGTGCTGGCGATCACGCTGGCGCTCTTCTGCCTGTCTGCCTTCATCATGGACGCAATCGGCATTCACGGCATATTCGGCGGCTTCATCCTGGGCGTGTTCATGCCGCGCGGGCTGTTCGTGGAAGAGCTGAAAAAGAAGGTCGAACCGCTTGCCGTCGTCATATTGCTGCCGATGTTCTTCACCTATTCCGGGTTGAACACGCGGCTCGACATGGTGAATTCCCTGTCTTTCCTGCTCATCGCCCTGGGCATATTGGTCGCCTCCATCCTCGCCAAGTTCGGCGCCTGCTATGCGGCGGCGCGCCTGTCGGGCGAGGATAATCGGACCGCGCTGGGGATAGGCGCGCTGATGAATTCCCGTGGACTGATGGAACTGATCATCATCAATATCGGCATTCAGAAGGGCATTATCCAACCGGCCCTGTTCTCCATGCTCGTATTGATGGCTATCGTCACCACCATGATGGCGGGACCGCTCTTCGAGATATTCTATGGAAGGCGGGCACGCGCCGATGGAGAGTTGGGCAGGCTCGGCGCCGCGACCTGATCTCCCGGTCGGGTCG
The DNA here is from genome assembly GCF_040676285.1 of Sphingobium sp. LMC3-1-1.1. Taxonomy (NCBI): domain Bacteria; kingdom Pseudomonadati; phylum Pseudomonadota; class Alphaproteobacteria; order Sphingomonadales; family Sphingobiaceae; genus Sphingobium; species Sphingobium sp. LMC3-1-1.1. The sequence continues at coordinate 149,890 of NZ_JBEGHQ010000023.1, forward strand.
CCTGATCGGCCGCTCAAGCCGAACGGATCGGCACAACCGCCAGCATGTCGGAGGATGTGAGGAACAGTCGCCGCTCGGCGCTGTCCAGCGCGCAATTGGCCACCGCCTTGCCCGTCCCGACCATGCCCAGCGCCCGGCCGTCCGGCGTCAGTATATGAACGCCCCCCGGACCCGTCGCGAATATATTTCCATGCCTGGACAGCTTGATGCCGTCGGGCAGGCCAGGCAGGCCTTTCTCCTGCTGGGCGCGCATGTCGTGGAACAGGCGCCGACCCGTGGGAAAGCCGCGCTCGTCCAGCGCATAGGCCAATATTTCCGGCTGCCGTTCATCCGACAGTGCAAGATAAAGCGTCCTGCCGTCAGGGGTGGTCGCGACGCCATTGGGCCGACGCTGGCTGCCGTCTAGCAACGACAGCCTACCGTCCGGGCTCAGCGCATAAAGGCCGCAATGCTCCAGTTCGCGCAGCGAAGATGCGTCGCCATCCGTCAGCCCATAGGGGGGGTCCGTGAAATAGATCATGCCCGACGGCGCGATGCACAGGTCATTGGGACTGTTGAACCGCTTGCCCTGGAACCGATCGACCAAGATGGTCCGGGCGCGCGTGCGCAGGTCGATCCGCACGATCGCACGCGTGCCGCTGTCGGCGGCGATCAGCGCGCCCGAGGAATCGATCGCCATGCCGTTGACGCCCGGCTCCCTTATGCCCGGCGGAACGGCGCTCTGCAGCCCGGACGGAGACAGGAAGGGACGCACCCCATCCTTCGCCCGCCAGCGATACAGCATGTTGGAAGGTGGATCGTTGAACAGCAGGCAATTGTCCCGCTGCACCCAGACCGGACCCTCGGCCCATTTATAACCTGTGCCAAGGACGGTCACCACGGCCGATGGCGCAACGATCCGGTCCAGGCCGGGATCGAGCCGGGTGATCGAGCCGATCGCGGAAGGGGCGGCCGCGTTCAGGCGGGCGCCGGCCGACAGGCTTGCCAGACCGGCCAGGACCATTCGGCGCGCGATCATGCCTTTACGGCGACTTCCCGCCGCTCGGCGGCTGAACGGTAAATCGCCTCGATGACGCGCATGTCGGCCAGGCCCTCCTCGCCTGGAACGATCGGGGTCGTGCCATTGACGATGCATTCGGCCATATGATCCAGCTGCCCGGCAAACTGGTTTTTGGCAGCCGTCGGCAGCGTGCGCGGGGTCGAGACGCCGTCCTTGCGAATTGTCATCCTGTGCCCTTCATAGGGTGTCGCCGGTTCCATATCGATCCAGCCCTGCGTGCCGATGACGCGATAGCTGTTGTGCGAGGAACTGTAGCTGGAGATGCAGTTGGCGACGATGCCCGACGGAAAGCGCAACAGGAAGCTGATCCGGTCCTCGACCGTCCTGAACCGGGGGTCGGATCGGTCAGTCGACTCGACCGCGCTGACCGAAACCGGCTCTTCCCCGGTCAGGTATCGGGCCGCGTTCAGGCTGTAGATGCCGATGTCCATCATGGATCCGCCGCCCGACAGCGGCCGGTCGAGCCGCCACTGGTTCGGCCCGGCCGGGAAGCCATGTTCGGCCGTGATCAGGCGGGTAGGGCCGACATGACCACTGCGCGCCAGTTCGATGGCCAGGCGGTTATAGGGTTCGAAGCGCGAGCGATAGCCGATCATCAACTTGGTTCCGGCCTTGCGGCAGGCGGCGATCATCGCCTCGCACTCCGCGACGGAAACCGCCATCGGCTTTTCGCACATCACATGCTTGCCCGCCTGTGCGGCGCGAATGCTGTATTCGGCATGCATGCTGTTGGGCAGCACCACATAGACGACGTCGATATCCGGATTGTCGCGAATGCGGTCGAAGTCGGCATAGCTGTATCGATGGGTCTTCGGGATGCCATATTGCGTCCCATATTGGTCGAGCTTGGCAGGCGTGCCGCTCACCAGCGCCACCAGCCGGGCCTGCTCGCAACCGGCGAAGTTCGGCATGATCTGGCGCGTGGCGTAGGAACCGAGCCCGACCACGGCATAGCCGATCTTGCGCGCCGGTGCGGCGTTCGCATGCGTGCCCATGCCGGCCAGAACCATTCCGGCGCCAAGGCCGCCCAGAATTTCACGACGGGAAGTGATCGCCATGCGGGTCTCCCAATGTTCGGAGGATGAAGGGACTTTCAGAATGATTTCCCGGCAAGCTGAACCGATCGCTGGTCGGGAAATCGCGGGACAACGGGCAATCCGGGGCGACGATCCGATCCAGTCAGATCGAACCCCGTCCTAGTCGTTGGCGCGGCCTAGCGCAGGGCGCAGCCAACCCAGATTGCGCGCAACAATGGCGGCCTGGGTCCGGTTGCGAACGTTCAGCTTGCGCATCAGGGCCGTCATGTGGACCTTGACCGTCGCTTCGGCCATGCCAAGCTCATAGGCGATCTGCTTGTTCAGCAGGCCCGAATGGACACAGCGCAGCACTTTCATCTGGGTCGGGGTAAGCGGAGGCGGTTCGGCGGTTCTGAAGCCCTGGGGCCTTTGATCCTGATGACCGAGGCTCTCATGCAGATCCAATGCGATGTGCATCCTCTCTCTCCCTGTTATGCCCGGCCTGCTGCGGCGCGGATTTCGGCACGGCCGCAATGCCGGATTCGATAACGCTAACATATCGGAATCAGTCAGACAGCTTCAAGCGGAAAATGCGATATACGACCCCATGATTGTGGTTTTGCGGTGAAATCGGGATTATGACCTGTCCAACAGGTTTCTGGAACGGCTGACCACAATATAGCCGGATCGCCATGTAAAGTGAGGGGAGAGGATGGCGTTTTCATCAGTCATGGCGGCGCTGGTTCCCAATCGGCCGCAGCCGCGCGCCAGGGTTGGAGCGGGCAAGCCATGAGCCCGGCGGATTACCGGCTGATATTGTCAGCCATCGTCGGCATAGCCTTGTCTATTGCGCTGATCATCCGGGGCAGGCTGCACCCCTTTGTCGGCCTGCTCTGCGGCGCCTTCACGGTCGGCCTGCTCGCGGGCCTGCCGATGGAGGAAACCGCCAAGGCCGTGGAAAAGGGCGCTGGCGCGATCCTGGGCGGCACGGGTCTTGTCGTGGCCCTGGGCCTTGGCCTTGGCGCCATGCTCCAATTGTCCGACGGCGCAGGGGGCCTTGCCCGCGGGGCGCTGCGCATTTCGGGCATCAGGGGCGCCCCTTGGGCCAGCCTCTTCACCGCCATCGTGATCGGCCTGCCTCTCTTCTTCGAAACGGGGCTGGTGCTTCTGCTGCCCATCGTCGCATCGGCGGCGGCGGCCCTGCCCAATGGCCAGAACAACGACACGGCCAAGCTTCGCCTGATGCTGCCTGCCCTGTCGGGACTTTCGGTGGTCCATGCGCTGGTGCCGCCGCATCCCGGTCCATTGCTCGCGGTGAATGCGCTGGGGGCCAATCTGGGCCTGACGCTCGTCTATGGCCTGATCGTGGGCATTCCCACCGCGATCATCGCCGGCCCGTTGCTGGCGCGCTTCACAGCGCCCGGTGTGAAGCTCAGCCCGCCGCTGCTCGATCCGGTGCGGGTGGATGTCCCGACGCCCTCCGTGGGCCGTGCGCTGATCGCCGTGCTGCTGCCGGTCGTGCTGATCGCGGCGGGGCAGGCGGTCGCGCTGATGCCGCCGGACATGGCGGCGCTGTTCCAGTGGCTGCGCTGGATCAGCGACCCGGTGGTCGCGCTGCTCGTGGCGGTGCTGGCCGCATTGCCGCTGCTGTTCGGACGGCGCATCGCGGACCGGAGCATCCAGAACGCCATCTGGACGGAGGCGATGACGCCGGCGGGCGGCATCATCCTGGCCATCGGCGCCGGCGGCGCGTTGAAGCAGGTGCTGGTGACGGCTGGACTTTCCGACATGCTGGTGCGGCTGGCGCAGGGCGGGGCGATCTCGCCCATCCTGCTCGCCTGGGGCGTGTCCGTCTGCATCCGTCTGGCGACCGGATCGGCCACCGTGGCGACGATCACCACGGCGGGCGTGATGCAGGGGCTGGTCGCGGCCTCCGGCGTCGCGCCCGAATGGATGGTCCTCGCGATCGGGGCGGGGTCACTGTTTTTCTCTCATGTGAACGATCCCGGCTTCTGGCTGGTGAAAAGCTATCTCGGCACCGACATGCCCGGCACTTTCAAGACCTGGTCGATCATGGAAACGGTCGTCGCCGTCGTCGGCCTGCTTCTGGTGCTCGTGGCGAGCAGTATCTTCCAATAAGGGGGGCAGCGATGACTTGGGCAGACATGCAGGCATCCCGATGACGCAGGTACGACTTTCCGATCACGTCTATGCCGGCATAGTCGAGATCATCAAGTCCGAGGGTCTGGAGGTCGGGGAACGCCTGCCCTCCGAATCGCGACTGGCGGAAATGTTCGGCGTGTCCCGCGCCATCGTGCGGGAGGCTTTGGTCAGGCTGGCGTCGGACGGCATCACCGAGGCGCGGCGAGGCGCCGGCTCCTTCGTCAAGAGCCGCCCGTCGGAGCGGCTGACCGCCTTCATGCCGCTCAGCGAATTGCCGACGACGCTCGGCAGCTATGAGGTGCGCTTCGTGCTGGAGGCAGAGGCGGCGCGGCTGGCGGCGACGCGCCGCACCGCGGCGGAGATGGCGCATGTCGATGAAGGCCTGGTCCGGCTGCGCGAAGCCCTTTTGTCGAGCGAGCCCGCCCATGTGGAGGACATGGACCTGCATCGCCGCATTGCCGAAGCGACCGGCAATCCCGCCTTCGTCATCGCCTTCGATGCGCTCTATGGCGATGTCGAGAAGATCATGCGGGCCGGCGTCGACATCTCCCGCTCGCGCCCGCCGGAGGTTATCGCGACCATGCTGCGCGAACATGAACTGATCGTCGACGCGATCCGCGCGCAGGATCCGGAGGGTGCGGCCCTCGCCATGCGATGGCATTTGTGGGAAGGACGCCGCCGGCTGATGCCGTAAGGGCGATCAGCGCAACCAGTCCAGCGCGATGTCGCGCAACGCCTCGGCGGGCGTGTCGGAGATCAGGATCATCGCGCCTTCGTCGGGCAAGGGCCGCTCCAGCGTGGCGAGCTGGCTGTCCAGCAGGCAGGCGGGCATATAATGGCCGGGTCGGTTGCCGAGGCGCGCCAGCAGCAGGTCGCGGCTGTTTTCCAGCAGGATGAAGCGGACAGGTGCCCCGATCCCGACGCGCAGCCGATCGCGATAGCTTCTGCGCAGCGCCGAACAGGCAAGGACCACTGCCCCGTTCGCGGCCATGGTCGCCGCTGCCGCCTGTCCCAGCCGGTCGAGCCAGGGCCAGCGGTCCTCGTCCGTCAGGGCACGTCCGCCCCGCATCTTCTCCACCGCATCGGCCGAATGGAAATCGTCGCCCTCCAGGAACGGGCAGCCGAGCGCGTCTGCCAGCAGCGCGCCCAGCGTCGACTTGCCGCAACCGCTGACGCCCATGACGATGACGACGAGCGGCGGGGCAGGGGCAATATCGGCGGATGATGGCAAAATGGCGTCCCTTGCAGGCGGGCGGCGGCACGCCCTGGCGGACCGCCCCCTTATCGCTATCGCTATAGCTTTGCCGATAGAGGGATGAAAACTACGACCTTTGTCGCAAGTGCCAAGGCGCGCCACCGGCTCTAGCCATGGATCAAGGCGACAACCATCTTGGGAGAGAGCGATGATCCGACCAGCCATGATGGCGGCTCTGCTGGCGGCGACGGCCCTGGCCGGGGCCGAACAGGTGCACGCTGAACAGGACCACGTCGAACAGGGCCACGTCGAACAGGTCCGGGCGAAACAGGCATCCCCTGCTGGCCAATCGGTCTTCCCCGGCGCTCCCGACGAACCCAATGCCGTCACCGTCAGGGCGAAGGGCGACGGCCGCGCCGATGACAGCGCCGCGATCCAGCAGGCGCTCGACAGGGCGCGGGACCAGACCGGCCATGGCATCGTCTTCCTGCCGTCCGGCGTCTATCGCATCACGCGCACGCTGGTGATCCCGGCGGGCGTGCGCGTCTATGGCGTGGGGCCGACGCGCCCCGTGATCCTGCTGGGCGCCAATACGCCGGGGTTCCAGCAGGGCGTGTCGACCATGATCGTCTTCGGCGGCGGCGACCAGTATAATGTCGGCCAAGTGCCCGTGCCGGTGCCCACCGTCGTCCCGCGCGAAAAGGTGGTGCGCGACGCCAATTCAGGCACCTTCTATTCGTCGATGAGCAATGTCGATATAGAGATCGCGCCGGGCAATCCGGCGGCCGCGGGCGTTCGTTTTCGCATGGCGCAGCACGCCTTCCTCAGCCATATGGAATTTCGCCTCGGCACCGCCTTTGCGGGCGTCTATCAGGCCGGCAACGTCATGGACAATGTGCATTTCCAGGGCGGCCGTTATGGCATCGTGACGGAAAAGACCTCGCCCGCCTGGCAGTTCACCCTGCTCGATTCCACCTTTGACGGTCAGCGCGACGCCGCCATCCGGGAACATGAGGTGGACCTGACGCTGGTCAACGTCACAATTCGCAACACGCCGGTCGGGATCGATATCGACCGGGGTTATGGCGACAGCCTCTGGGGCAAGGATGTCCGCTTCGAAAATGTATCGAAGGCGGGTGTGGTCATTTCCAATGAGAAGAATGTCTTCACCCAGATCGGCTTCGAAAATGCGATCGCGGCAAACAGCCCGGTCTTCGCGCGCTTCCGCGACAGCGGGCAGGCGGTGAACGGCAAGGGCAAAGTCTATAAGGTAACCTCCTTCTCCTACGGTCTGGACGTGCCCGCGCTCGGCCAGATGGGTGCGTACGGCACGCAGGCGGAGGTGGAGGCGCTGCCCGCCATGCCAGCGCCCCGCGCGCCCGCCATCCGCGCGCTTCCTGAAATGGCGCAATGGGTCAATGTCCGCACGCTGGGCGCGATGGGCGACGGCAAGGCGGACGACACCGCCGCGATCCAGAAGGCGATCGACAGCCACCCCATCCTCTATTTCCCGACCGGCTTCTACAAGGTCACCGACCGGCTGAAACTGCGCCCGGACAGCGTGCTGATCGGCCTGCATCCGGCGATTACCCAGCTCTATATTCCGGACAACAACCCCGGACATGCCGGCCTGGGCGCAGTGCTGCCCCTGTTGGAAAGTCCCAAAGGCGGCGACAATATCCTCTCGGGCCTGGGCCTCTTCACCGGCCGGGTGAACCCGCGCGCCTCCGCGCTGCTGTGGCGATCGGGTGCGAACAGCCTGGTGGACGACGTCAAGATCATGGGCGGCGGCGGCACGCCGACGGCCGACGGCAGGATGCTCGGCACCCTGCGCGTCCACACTGGCGATCCCGTCACGGACGACCGGCTGGACGCGCAATATCCCAGCATCTGGGTCACGGACGGGGGCGGCGGCACCTTCGTCGATGTGTGGAGCCCCAACAGCTTCGCGCAGGCGGGTTTCTATGTCACCGACACCAGCACGCCCGGCCATGTCTATGAAATGTCGGTCGAACATCACGCCCGCAATGAGTTCGTGCTCGACAATGTGCACAATTGGGAATTTCTCGCGCCCCAGACCGAGCAGGAAGTGGGCGACGGGCCAGACGCCATCTCGCTCGACATCCGCAATTCCAGCAAGCTGCTGTTCGCCAATTATCACGGCTATCGCGTGACGCGCACCTATGCGCCGGAGGAAAGCGCGGTGAAGCTCACCAATTCGGGCGACATCCGCTTCCGCAACGTCCACATCAACGCCGAAAGCGGCTATGCGACCTGCGACGAGGAGGGCTGCGGCACCTTCCTGCGGGCCAGCAAATATCCGTTCGACAATGCGATAGAGGATGTTACGCGCAAGCTCTTCGTGCGGGAAAGGGAGTTCGCCAGGCTGGACATCGGCCCGGCAGGGAGCAGCATCCCCGCAACGCCGCCCGGCAAGACGAAGGTGGAGAAGCTGGAGGACGGCTTCTGGTCGATCTCCGGCGCGGCGGTGGACCCGCAGGGCGCACTCTATTTCATCGACCGCCGTTTCCAGCGCATCCACCGCTGGAGCGAGGACAAGGGGCTGGAGATCGTGCGCGACCATGCGCTCGATCCTGTGAACCTCGCCATCGACGCGTCGGGCCATGTGATGGTGCTGTCCTCCCTGGGATCGAAGGCGGGCGTCTATTCCTTTGATCCGGCGGGGCCGAAGGACGCCATGACGCTGATCCAGCCCACCCCGGTGCGCAGCGGCGGTGCGGCCAGAACCTTGCTGCCCGTCAACTGGTGGAACAATGGCGAGTTTCGCGACCAGTTCGACTTCAGGACCAATCAGTTCACGACGCTGACGGAGATGTTCGCGCGCGATGCCGGAACGCCCAAGGCGCAGGAATATCTGTCGCCCGACGGCAGCCTCTCGCTGCCCGCCTTCCGCACCTGGCAGCAGGGGCCGGTCGACCATACGGGCTGGCGCTGGTCCGACAGCCTCAACGCCTATGGTTTCGTTTCGGGCAAGTCGGGCGATCGCCTGTTCGTCACCAATGCATCGGAAAACATGACCTACAGCGGCACCGTCGGCGCGGGCGGCGCGCTGACCGACCTTCATCGCTTCGCCAATCGCGGCGGGGAAAGCGTGGCCGTGGACGGGCAGGGCCGCGTCTATGTCGCGAACGGGCAGATCTTCGTCTATGGCCCCGACGGCCAGGAAAGCGGCCGGATCGACGTGCCGGATCGTCCCTTGCAGATCCTGTTCGGGGGGCCGGACAAGCGCACGCTGTTCATCCTGACGCATCATGCCCTTTACGCCGCGAAGCCATGAAAAACGCCGTGCCGCCCTGCCTACGACCTATGTCGTAAGTGCGGTCGAACGGGCCGGAGGATAAGCTTTGCAGGATCGCCGGCGGGGGCGCGGTCAGCCGGCAACAGGCGGACAGATAACATAGACAGAAGGCAGGGAAGGATCCATGAAAGTGAAGATCGCACATCGACATCTGACGGGCGCCAGCCTGGCCGTCATGGCCAGCATGGCGCTGGCCGGCATGGCGCAGGCCCAGGACGCGGCAGCGCCCCCGGCCCCCGCAGCCGCGCCCCAGGCCCAGACGGAAGATGCAGGCGCGCCCCGCAGCGCCGACATTGTCGTCACCGGATCGCGCATCACCACCAGCGGCTTCAACGCGCCGACGCCGACCACGGTGATCGGTGAGGAGCAGATCATCAACAATGCACAGCCCAATGTCTTCAACACCATCGCGCAGCTCCCCTCGCTGCAGGGGTCGACCGGCGCGGCGACCGGCACCTTCAGCACGTCGAGCGGCCTGCAGGGCCTCAGTTCCTTCTCCCTGCGCGGCCTCCAGCCGATCCGCACCCTGACCCTGCTGGATGGCCAGCGCGTCGTCGGCGCGAACGTCACCGGCGTTCCCGACATCAGCATGTTCCCGCAGCTTCTGGTGAAGCGCGTCGACGTGGTGACGGGCGGCGCCTCCGCCTCCTATGGCTCCGACGCGGTCGGCGGCGTCGTCAACTTCATCACCGACACCCGGTTCGAAGGCTTCAAGGGCAATATCCTTGGCAGCATCACGAAATATGGCGACGATGAAACCGCGCTGGTGCAGGCGGCCTGGGGCAAATCCTTCCTCGACGATCGCCTGCATGTCGTGGTGAGCGGCGAATATGACCATGAAGGCGGCGTGGGCGCCGGCAATTTCGGCACGGACCTTGCCGGCAGCCGTGACTGGTACCGCGCGACCACGCTGATGAACACCGGCCAGGCCAATAACGGCCTGCCGCAGTTCAATTATCGCGATTATGCGCAGCCCTATCAATATGCGCTATACGGCCTGATCAACAACGGCCCGTTGCAGGGCATAGCCTTCGACCGGAACGGCATGCCCTATAATTTCAACTATGGATCGGGTGGCCAGCCCCTGGGCAATGGGCAGGTCAGCAATTGCTTCCGCGGCAACAGCTTTTGCGAGGGCGGGGACCTGTCGGGTGCGCCGGGGTCGGGCGCTTCGCTGAAATCGGCGCTGCAACGCATCAATGGCTATACCCGCATCGGCTACGACTTTGCCGACGACAATGAAGCCTATGTGACGGTCAATGTCGCGCAGGTGAAGACCAGCAACCAGCCGAGCCCCGGCTATAACCGGCCCAGCCTGACCGTGCAGTGCGCCAATCCCTTCCTGCCGCAACTGGTGCGTGACCGCTGCGCCACGGCGGGCATCACGGAATTCGGCTTCGGCTCCAGCAACGGCGCCTTCCCGGACCCCAATGTCCATACCGACCGCAGGCAATATCGCTTCGTCGGCGGCCTGAAGGGCAAGGTCGGCGTCGGCGGGACGGACTGGAATTACGACGCCTATTATGAACATGGCATCACCATCTCCGACATCCGGGTGCGCGATATCGTCCTCCAGAACCGCTATGTCGCCGCGACCAACGCCATCACGCTCAACGGCGCCATCGTCTGCGCCGATCCGGCGGCGCGGGCGGCCGGTTGCCAGCCGATCAACATCTTCGGCGGCTTCACCCCGTCGGACGCCGCGCTCGCCTATGTCGCGCCCCATGAGAACGGACCGTTCCAGCATACGAAGCTGACGCAGGACGTCGCCAGCCTGAACTTTTCGGGCAACCCCTTCGAACTGTGGGCCGGACCCGTCTCGGTCGCGTTCGGCGGCGAATATCGCCGCGAATTCTACCGCGTGAACGCCGATCCCTATGGCGCGGGCGTATCGCCGCTCAGCCCGAACAGCGCCGAATATCCGACGGACCCGCTGCTCAACTCGACGCTGGGCAGCAACTGGGCAGCCGGCAACTACAAAAATGGTCGCGGCAAATATGAAGTGTGGGAAGGCTATGTCGAAGTCGACCTGCCGCTGATCAACAGCGACGCCATGGGTCGCGCGAACCTGAACGGCGCGGCCCGCGTCACCAACTACAGCACGTCGGGCACGGTCTGGACGTGGAAGGTCGGCGGCACATGGGACACGCCGCTCGACGGCATCCGCCTGCGCGCGGTGACCTCGCGGGACGTGCGCGCGCCGAACCTGTCGGAACTGTTCGCGGCGCCCACGGTGACGACGCTGCCCAACTTCAACGACCCGTTCCGCAACCAGGCGGTGCAGGTGTTCCAGAACACGATCGGCAACACCAATCTGAAGCCCGAAGTGGCGCGCAACACCGAACTGGGCATCGTGCTCGCGCGGCCGTCCTGGCTGCCGGGCCTCAGCCTGTCCTTCGACTATTATGATATCAAGTTGAAAGGCGTCGTCTCTTCCCTGTCGGCGGACCAGATCGTCCGCTTCTGCTTCGAGGGCAACCAGGCCTTTTGCGGCGGTTTCCAGCTTGATGGGCCGCAGGGCACCAATTTCGTCAATGTCCAGCCCTTCAACCTCGCCTCCTGGAAGACCAGCGGCTTCGACATAGAGGCAAGCTATCAGTGGCAACAGCCGCTGGGCCTGCCGGGCACCTTCACCATCCGGGCGCTGGGCACGCACATCCGCAAGTTCATCGTCAATGCAGGCATTGCGGGCGTTGATCCGGTCGATCAGGCAGGCGCCAACAACGGCGCGACGCCGGACTGGAAATGGCTGGCGGTGCAGACCTATGACAGCGGCCGGTTCAGCTTCACGGTGCAGGAACGCTGGATCAGCGACGGCACCTTCGGCAACCAATATGTGGTGTGCCAGTCGTCCTGCCCGCCCTCGACCGCCAACCACCCGACCATCGACTATAACAGGATGAAGGGCGCCTTCTACGTCGACATCGGCGCAACCTTCAAATTCGGCGACAATCTGTCGATCTACGGCAAGGTGGACAATCTCTTCGACAAGGATCCGGTGGCCGCTCCGCAGACCAACACCGGGCTGGACATCAACCCCGCGCTCTACGACACGCTGGGCCGCATCTACCGCGCGGGGGTTCGCTTCAACTTCTGACCTGCCACTCTCTCCCCCACCTCGTCCCGGCCTTCACCGGCCGGGACTTCTTTGTAACCGGAGTATGTCGATGGTTCGTGGATTGAGCGGGGCCTGCGCGGCGGCGCTGCTGTTGCTGGCGGCGCAGGAGCCTGCTCTCGCTTCGTCCTCTGTCTATACGCGCGCGCCCGACGAGCCGCGCGCCATTACCGTCAAGGCTGTGGGCGACGGCCGGGCGGACGACAGCGCGGCGATCCAGCGCGCCATCGACGCGGCGGCGGAAAAGGGCGGCGGCATCGTCTTCCTGCCGGCCGGCACCTACCGCATCAGCCGGACCATCTTCCTCTGGTCCGGTGTCCGCATCTTCGGCATCGGGGAAAAGCGCCCCGTCATCCTGCTCGGCAGGAGCACGCCGGGCTTTCAGCACGGCGTCGCCCATATGCTGATGTTCACCGCCAACAGGCGCCAGACCGACGGGGACAGCCCGCCCGTTGCCTTCCCCCCGGCGGGCAGCGTTCCGTTCAACAGGAATATCGCGGACGCCAATTCCGGCACCTTCTATTCCGCGCTCGGCAATATCGACTTCCGCATCATGGACGGCAATCCGGCTGCCACCGCGATCCGCTTTCATTCCGCCCAGCACAGCTTCGTCAGCCATGCCGATTTCGACATCGGCTCGGGCCTTGCCGGCCTCTACCATGTCGCCAATGAAGCGGAAGACCTGCATTTCAGGGGCGGGCGCTACGGCATCCTCGCGGAAAAGCCGTCTCCCGCCTGGGGCTTCGCGCTGGTCGACGCCACGTTCGAGGGGCAGCGCGACGCCGCCATTCGCGAACATGAGGCCGGGCTGACGATGATCAATGTCGCCTTCCGCAACGTGCCGGTCGGCATAGAGATCGACCGGGGCTATGGCGATTGGCTCTGGGGCCAGGACCTGCGGTTCGAAAATGTGGCGAAGGCAGGCATCGTCATCTCGAACGAGAAGAATGTCTATACCCAGATCGGCTTTCAGAACGTGCTGGCCGCCAACACGCCTGTCTTCGCCCGTTTCCGGGAAAGCGGCCGCACCATCGCGGGCAAGGGGCCGGATTACAAGATCGCCTCCTTCACCCACGGCCTGACGCTGCCGGGGGTCGGACAAATGGGCGCCTACCGGACGGACATGCAGGCGGAGGCCATGGGCGCCCTGCCGGCCCTGCCGGCTCCTGCCATCCGTCCCTTGCCGCCCGTGTCGGAATGGGTGAGCGTCCGCGCGCTCGGCGCCAAAGGGGATGACAAGACCGACGACACCGCCGCCATTCAGAAGGCGATCGACAGTCACCGCGTCGTCTATCTGCCCGCCGGCTTCTATCATGTCAGCGACACGCTGCGTCTGCGCCCCGATACGGTGCTGCTGGGCCTGCACCCCAGCCTGACGCAGATCGTGCTGCCCGACGGCGCGCCCGCCTGGTCAGGAGTGGGCGCGCCCAAGGCGCTGGTGGAAAGCGCGCAGGGCGGCGACGCCATCGTCGCGGGGCTTGGCCTCAACACCAACGGCGCCAATCCCCGCGCCACGGCGCTGTTGTGGAAGGCCGGCGCCCGTTCCATGGTCAATGATGTCAAATTCCAGGGCGGCCATGGCACCGACCGCTTCGACGGCAGCCGGGTCGATCCCTACAACAACAATGCGACCGGCGATCCCGACGCCGCCCGCCGCTGGGCCGGCCAATATGCCAGCCTCTGGGTCACGCAGGGCGGCGGGGGAACTTTCGCCAATATCTGGAGCCCCAGCACCTTCGGCCATCCGGGCATCCTGATTTCCGACACGGACACGCCCGGCCGCCTCATCCAGGCGTCGGTCGAACATCATGTCCGCACCGAAATCGGCCTGAACCGCGTCGCCAACTGGGAACTGCTCGCCCCCCAGACGGAGGGCGAAGCGGGCGAGAGCGGCGATGCCGTGGCGTTGGAGATCAGGGATTCGCGCAACATATTGGTCGCCAATTTCCACGGCTATCGCGTCACCCGCACCCGGGAGCCCGCACCCGCCGCCGTCACCCTCTACAATTCCCATGACATCCGTTTCCGCAATGTCCATGTGAACGGCGAAAGCGGCCTTGGCACCTGCGATGAAAATGGCTGCGCGACCTTCCTGCGGCTCACCAAATTCCCGTTCGAAAACGCCATTCGCGACGTGACCCACGGGCTCGAGGTGCGTGAACGGGAATTCGCCGTGCTGGATGTGCCCGCCCGACCGGCGCCGGTGAAGTCCGCCAATTTCCTGGGTGGAAATGTGGAGAAGCTGGCCGACGGCTTCCATTCGGCAGGCGGCGGCGCGGTGGACGCGCAGGGGCGGCTCTATTTCATCGATCGCCGGTTCCAGCGCATCTGGCGCTGGTCGGACGCGGGCAGGCTGGAGATGGTGCGCGACGCCTCCCTTGATCCGGTCAACCTCAGCATCGACCGTTCCGGCAATCTGCTCGTCCTCTCCTCCTACGGACGCAACGGCACGGTCTACAGCGTCAGGCCCGGCGCGCCCGACAGCGAGATCAGCGTCATTCCGGCAACGCCCGTCGCCGCCCGCCCGGCCAGAAGGACGGTGCTGCCGGTCAACTGGTGGAACAATGGCGAATTCCGCGACCAGATCGATCCCCAAAGCTACGCGTTCACGACGCTGGCGGAGATGTTCGCGCGCGACATGGCATTGCCCAAGGCGAGCGAATATGTCTCCCCGGACGGCAGCATCGCCCTGCCGGCCTTCCGCACCTTCGCGCAGGGTCCGGCCGACCATCGCGGTCTGCGCTTCTCCGATTCGCTCGACAGCTACGGCTTCATCCAGGGAGAGCCGGGCCAGCGCGTCTTCCTGACCAATGGTTCGGAAAACCGCACCTATAGCGGCCTGCTGGGCGCGAGCGGCGAGATCACCGACCTCCGGCCCTTCGCGGATCGCGGAGGGGAGGGCGTCGCGGTGGATGCGCAGGGGCGGGTCTATGTCGCCAATGGGCAGGTCTTCGTCTATGCCCCCGACGGCAAGGAGATCGGCCGCATCGATGTGCCCGAACGGCCCCTGCAACTTCTCTTCGGCGGGGAAGGGGGCAGAACCCTCTTCATCCTCTCGCACCATGGCCTGTACGCGGCAAGGCCGGGGCGCGATCGGTAAGAGCGATTTCCAAGCGATCGGAACCGATCGCTGGTCAAGAAATCGCGGCAAACAAGGAAACCAGAGCGGCGATCTGATTCAATCAGATCGAAACCCGCTCTATGTTTTTGATGCCGCATCGTTTTTGCGCAAAACCGGTTCCCACTTTTGCGCACGATGCTCTAAGGTCCGCGACGCCGTCCAGGACGGGATCGGTCAGCCTCGCTTCTCCGCCATCCGCGTGCGTGCGCCCCAGCCCAGCAATACGCCGCCCAATATCAGCGCCATGCCAACCAGATGATAGGCGAACAGCGGTTCCCCCAGGATCATCGCGGCCAGGACGGCGCCCAGCAGCGGCATCAGGCTGATCGCCTGTCCGGCCGCGCCGGGCCCCACATGGCTGACCGCCGCATTGAACGACATATAGGCGAGGATGGAGGGAAAGATCGCAACATAGGCTATGGCGGCGACCATGTGTGTGTTCCAGTGTATCTGCGCGATCGCCTGCGCTTCGCTCAGGGCGCCGACACCCATTGCCAGCGCGCCGATGGCGAAGGTCACGAACAGGAAGACCAGCGGATCGATGGGTGGGCGCATGCGGAGGGACGCGGTGTAGATCCCCCATGAGGCGCAGCCGCACAGCACCAGAAAGTCCCCCATGCCCAATCGCAGCCGCAGGATTTCGGACAGCTCGCCCCGGAACACGATGAACGTCACGCCCAGCGTCGACAATGCGATGCCGGCGACCTGGCGCCAGGGCGCCTTGTCGCCGAAAACAACGCTGCCGACGATGACCACCAATGTCGGGATCAATCCCTGCAGCAACATGCTGTTCGCCGCGGTCGTGTAGCGCAGCCCCGAATAGAGGAAGCCGTTGAACGCAGCGACGCCGGCCAGGCCGAGGAGCAGGATCGCGCCCCAATGGCGGCGGATCAGCGCGCGCTGGGCGACGGCCCGGCGCCACGCGAACGGGGCCAGGATCAGGAGCGCCAGCGTCCAGCGGCTGAAGGCCAGCATCAGCGGCGGAATCTCGCCCCGTACCGCCCGTCCGACTATCACATTGCCCGCCCAGAAGGTCATGGTCATGCCCAGCATGGCATAGGCCCGTACCTGCAAGTTCAAAACCGGTCGCCTTTTCACTTCGCTTTCGTCGGCCGCTCCTTAGACGCGGGACGGCCGCGTTGCCAGCCTGCTCTCATCGTCCCTCTGCCGCTACCGGCCTGGGTTGAATGGGGCGGCGGCGCTAGGCGATTTCGATCTGGATGTTGTGGCTATGCTGCCCGATTGGCCGGGGTCGATATGGCCTACCCCTCGGGCAGTCGACATCAGCGTCAGAGTTGTTGCTGGCGGCTGTCCGGGCGGGCATATGCAGGGGGATATTGTTCGGGGGACGTCGTGATGGCTGATGGCCAATCATTCATTGATTACTACAGTGTCTTGCAGGTCAGCCCGAACTGCGATGCGCGCAGGCTGGAGGCCGCCTATCGCCTGCTTGCGAAGATGTACCATCCCGATCATGCGGAAACCGCCGACGTCACGAAGTTCAACGACGTGGTTGCCGCATATAAGGCGCTCAGAAACCCGGAGCAACGCGCGCAATACGACCTCCTCTACTCGGCCAGGACAGGCTTTCGGTTTCAGGCGGAAGATGAAGGGGATGGCGAACAATCGGCTTATGACGACGCGGACGCCCACTCCAAAATTCTGCTGTTCCTGTACAAGAGGAGAAGGGAGAATGCGCAGGATGCCGGCGTGGGGCGCTATTATGTTCAAAAGATGCTCGGCTGTTCAGATGCGCATTTTGAATTCCATCTCTGGTATTTGAAGGCGAAGGGCCTCATCGAAATTACCGAGCATGGGACATTGGCGATCACCATTGAGGGCGTGGATCACGTGATTGCCATGTCTCAGACGGTGATGCGGGAAAAATTGCTGATCGGGCGGACGATCGACCCCTGAAGGCGATTCCAGCCATCGGCCCGAAGCCGTGCACCGGTGGTTTCGGGAAGCATGATTGTTCAGCTGCGACGAACCGACTCCCGCTCACGTCCCGCATGCGCTAAACATGGATCAGTTCGCCGGCGACTGGCGATCCTTTGTCGGAGCGTTCATGGCAGTCGAGATCGAACGGAAATTCCTGGTCGTGAGCGATGCATGGCGAAGGATGGCGGATGCGGGGCGGCCCCTGCGCCAGGGTTATGTCTCGCATGAAGGGCATGCCAGCGTCCGCGTCCGCCTGTCGGGGGACCAGGCATGGCTCACCGTGAAGAGCGCCCGTGCGGGCATGGTCAGGGACGAATTCGAATATGCGATACCGGCTGCGGATGCGGCGGACATGCTCGACCGGCTCTGCACCGATACGCTGATCAGGAAAACGCGTTACCGCGTGCCGCATGACGGCAAGATCTGGGAAGTCGACGTCTTTGCGGGGGCAGCTGAGGGACTGGTGCTGGCAGAGGTCGAGATGCGATCCCTGGACGAACGGTTCGACCTGCCCGATTGGGTGGGGGAGGAGGTGACCGACGACCTGCGTTTCCGCAACTCCGCCATTGCACTCATGCGGGGTTTCGAAGCGGCGGTTTGATCGCGGGATTTTGCCGCAACGGCATATCGGTCAGGGGCGCAGATCGATCGCCGGCTTCTCTGCATCGGGCAGACTTGCGCCCATGATCCGCGCCAGCGTCGGGGCGATGGCGCGCATGTCGACCTGCCCCAGTTTCCGACCGGCGGGAATGCCCTCACCCATCAGCAGGAAGGTTGACTGCAGATGGGCTGGTCCCGGAAAATAGCCGTGCATGCCCTTGATCGGGGCAGGCGCGACCAGCGGCGCGGCAGGCCCGCGGAAGATGTCGGTCACGAAGCCAGGCTGGAGATCGACATAGAAGGCCGCCAGCGGATTGCCGCCCATCTGCGCGATCTGTGCGCGGTCGGCGATGCGCGCAATGCCATAAGCGGGGTCGGCCGCCAGCCTGTCGAGCAGCGCCCTGACCCGCGCGGCGAGCGCCCTGCCATCCGGCCGGGCCAGCATGATCGCGGCCGATCCGCCGGATATCCAGGGCATGGCCAGCCAGGAGGCGACCTTGCCGTCCTGCCCCAGCGTGATCAGCTTTTCGTCGATGAAGGGACGGAACAGGTTGACGGCGCTGTGCGTAGCCTCGAACCCGTGGTCGCTGACCAGCGCGATCACCGCATCGGGATGTGCCTTGCGTTCCGCGGCAACCAGTTGGCCGACGATCTCGTCGATCTGTTCCAGCACAGCATGGGCTTCCGGTGTGTCCGGACCCTTTGCGTGCTGCTCATGGTCAAGCGCGGTCAGATAAACGGTCAGGAAATCCGGCCGATGCGCTTCGATCAGCGCAGTGGCAAAGCGGCCGCGATTTTCATCGCCCGCCAGGCTTTCGTCTATCCCCATGGCATAGGATGTGCCCGTGGCGCGTTCCAGTTCCGCTCGCAGCCCGGGCGTTGCCAAAGCATCCAGCAGCTTGACGTCATCGGCATGGCCGGTGCGCCAGATTTGCGGCAGGTTCCAGGTCACGCCCTTCGCCGCGACGCTGACCGGCCAATGGACATTGCCGGTGGTGAGACCCGCTTTGCTTGCCTCTTCCCACAGGGTCGGCACCTGGATATCGGAAGCATACCAGGTCCAGCCGCCCTGGTTGATCCCGGTGGGATCAAAGCTGTTGTTGGCCGTGATCCCGTGCCGCGCAGGCGCCACGCCGGTGATCAATGTCGTATGGCTTGGATAGGTCAGGGTGGGCAGCACCCCGGTCACTCCGGAGGCGTATGCGCCCTCCCGAACGAAGCGGCGCAGATTGGGGATGGCAAGGCCGCGCTTGTCTGCCTCCAGCACGTCGCCGGGGCGCAGCCCATCGATGGAGATAAGCAGGACCGGGTTCGCCATGGCTGCTCCCGGAAGAGCGGCGAGGGCGGCCAGCAGCAGCGCGACCTTGTTCATCGCCTTAGAACCCGGCCTTCAAGGTGGCGAAGAATTGCGCGGGGGCGCCGACCAGCAGGGTCTGGGCGTCGCCGCTATTGCCGAAGCCGCCCGAACCGATCGTGCCGATATAGCGCTTGTCGAGCAGGTTGGTCGCGTTGAGCTGCAACTCCAGATTCTGGTTGAAGCGATAGCCGACGCTGGCATCCACGATCACCCGGCCCGGTACCGATTGATCATTGGTGTAGGTATAATAGCGGCGCGACATATAGTTGACGCCGATCCGCCCGAACGCGCCCTCATGGTCGTAGCTGATCTCGGCCCGGGCGATATGCTTGGGGCTGTCGACCACAGTCTTGCCCTTGATCGGCGTGACGGTGCCGCTGGCGTCAACCACATCGTCGCGATAGGTCGAATCCGTGTAGCTGTAGGAACCATAGAGGCTGAAACCGCGGCCGAGCGTCAGCGTGCCTGCCGCTTCCACGCCGATTGCGCGGACATTACCGACATTCTGAAGGGCGGATGCGAAGCCCTGAATGGGGCTGCCGACCTGCACCGCGAGGAGACGGTTGCGGAAGTTGACCAGATATGCGCCAATCACGCCGTTGAAGATGCCGTCATGATGACGCAGGCCCAGTTCATAGGTGTCCGACGCTTCGGGTTTCAGGCTGCCCTTGATCGCGTCGAAGCCGGCCTGGCTGGTCGAGAAGGGGCCGGTCGTCGTCGCGCTGGCGAAGGCGCGGGTCGCCTGGGTGAACCCGCCGAAAACTTCCGTCTGCGGGGACAGTTCCACCGCGAAACCGGCATGCGGCTGGAACCAGTCCTCCGCCTTGATGCGCCCCTCCGGGAAGCTGGCCTTGACGACGGCATCGGCTTCGTTCGTGACCTTGAAGCCCTTCCAGCCCAGGTTGATCTTCACCATGCCAAGGTCGATCTTGTCCTGGACATAATATTGGGCGGTGTCGGTGGTGAAGTCGAATTCCCACTGCGTTGCAAAGGGATTTGTCGGATAGTCGCGGAAGTTGAGGCCCGGCTCGGTCCGGCTGGCGAACGCATAGAAACGGCGGGCCTGGTTGAACCTGTTGTTCTCATACCAACCGCCGACGGTGAAATTCTGTATGCCCAGCGCGAAGTCGACGCTGCCGAAGACGCCGATCCGGTCCATCTCATATTCGGTGGTGCGAACCGACATCGGCACGCCATTGGGACTGGGTACATAGGGCGTCGCCCACAGGCCCATGCCCTTATTGTGGTGGTAATAGCCCTTGAGCTTGAAGCTGGCCTGTTCGCCCAAGGGTGCGGCGATGCCGACCGCGCCCAGCCAGTCCTTGCGCAGGCCGGCGGCATCATAATAGGCGTCGTCCGCGCTGGTGACGTTGCCGGGATAGACCTGCCCCGTGGCGACCAGCGCCCCGCTATAGTCGTAGCGCCCATCGGGGAAGGGCGACCCGCCGCTGTTGCTGACCCGGTCCACGTCGTTGAGGCGGCTGGCATAATCGATCGCGCGGGCATAGTCGGGATAGGTGTTGTCCCAATTCCAGCCGAGCCGGCGGATCATGGACATCGACATGTCCTGATAATCCTGTTCACGCCGGTCGGAATAGCTGAGCCAACCGTCGACCGTCACGTCACCGACCGGGATCACGACCTTGGCATTGCCCATATGCTGGTCCTGCGTGCCATTGCCCTTATATTTGTCGGTCGAACCATAGGCATAAGAGGCATAGCCGCGGATGCCGTCGCGGCGGCCCAGCGCCAGGCGGGCGAAGGCGCGCCAGGTTTCATTGCTGCCATAGGTAAGGTTGCCCTGGCCAGCCAGCGCGCCGCCGCTCAGATAATCGGCCGGATCGGCGGAGAAGGTTTCCACAGTGCCGCCCAGCGCATTGGTCGCCTGGGTGCCGATGGAGCCGGCCCCCTGCGAAACGCGCACATTGCCGATATTTTCAGAACTGATGGCGCGGGTGATGTGCAGGCCATTATGGTTGCCATAGCTCATGTCGCCCAGCGGAATGCCGTCGAAGGTGAAGCCGAGCTGATTCTGGTTGAAGCTGCGGATGGTGACGCGCTGCGACCATTCATAATTGCCGAACGGATCAGCCGACTGGAAATTGACGCTGGGCAGCTTTTCGATGGCCTTCAGCGGGTTGGTGCCGGGCGTCAGCGTGACGATGTCCTGCGCCTGGATTTCCTGAACCTGACGGGTTTCGCCCCGGCCGAAGACGATGATGTTCGCATCTTCGGCTGCTGCTTCCGCCGCTGATGGCGCAGGCGCGGTTTCCTGCGCGAAGGCTGGCATGGCGATCATGGCCGTGGAGGCCATCAGCAAGGTTGTGGTGATACGCATGTGAACTTCCCCTTTTTCCGCAATCGTGGATTGGGGGGCGCCCTAGCGGCTCAATGTTGCACTGCGATGTGGAGTGTTTGACGGGAGGGAGACGTTTCCGTGACGGTGCTGTCACAATGCCGGTGCATGCATGGCCCGGCAGTGACGGCGTGAATTTCCCTAACCCTCGCGAGCGACCTGGAACCCGGCAAAGGACTGGGTGACCGGCATGAGTTCGATGCGATTGAGATTGATGTGGGGCGGCTGGCTGGCGACCCAGAACAGGGTTTCGGCGATATCCTCCGCCGTCATCGGATTGGCGGCCCCATAGAGCGCGTCCGAAGCCGCCTGGCTGCCGGTGCGGACCAGGGTGAATTCGGTTTCGACCATGCCCGGCTCGATCGACGTCACGCGCACGCCGGTGCCATGCAGGTCAGACCGCAGCCCCAGAGAAAACTGGCTGACGAACGCCTTGGTGCCGCCATAGACATTGCCGCCCGTATAGGGATAGGTCGCCGCGACCGAGCTGATGTTGATGATCGCTCCCCTGCGCGCGATCAGGCGGGGCAACAGCTTGTGGGTGATGGTGACCAGGCTGGTGACATTGGTGTCGATCATCTGGCGCCATTGGTCGAGATCGGCCTGTTGTGCGGGCGCCGTACCCAGCGCCAGTCCGGCATTGTTGATCAACAGGTCGACATCGGCAAAGTCCGCGGGCAGTTCGGCCAGGGCGGCGTCGATGGCGCCTTCGTCGCGCATGTCGAAGCTGATCGCATGCACCTTTTCCTCGCCCAGTTCCCCGACCAACGCCTCCAGCCGTTCGGCGCGGCGGCCAGTGACGACCACCTTCCATCCGGCAGCGACAAAGCGCCGCGCGGACGCGGCACCGATGCCAGCGGTTGCTCCGGTGATCAGCGCCGTTCCTGCCATGCTTCATTCCATCCTGTCAGCCAATGACGGGGGATGTAAGCCGATTTGCGGCAATGCCAAGCGCCATTTGTCAGGCAATGGTCACGACGCGCGCATGTCCCTTCCGGTCGAGCGGCTTCACCACGACCTTGTCGCCCATCCGGTCGAAGGCGATGTCGACCGCCGCGTCCCCGAGGCGCAGGCCGTAGAGCGTCAGCTCGTCGATGAAGCGGGGCAGGGTGGGGTCGCGCAGGGCGATCTCTGCCCCTGCGACATCGAAGGTCAGGCCCAGGCTCGACTGGATCAGCGACAGGGGCGCCGCCGCGGACCAGGCCTGCGGACTGCACGCCACGGGGTAGAAGGTCGGGCCCTGCGCCCGCCGCCGGGGAAAGCCGCAGAACAGCTCGGGCAACCGCATCAGGTCGACATAGGTCGCGGCGGCGAACAGCCCTTCGAAGATCTGCGCCGCCTGCGCGCGATAGCCATAGCGGGAGAAGCCTGCGGCGATCAGCGCATTGTCATGCGGCCAGATCGATCCGTTATGGTAGCTCATCGGGTTGTAGCGCGCCTCTGTCGAGGCGATGGTCCGCACGCCCCAGCCGGAAAAGGAAGCGGGCGCCATCAGTGTGTGTACCACCATATCCGCGCGCTCTTCCCTGGCGAGTCCGGTGAACAGCACGTGTCCGGCATTGGAGGAGCGGACGCGGCACGGCCTCTTTTCCCCATCCAGGGCCAGCACATAGGTGCCGATCCCGGCGTCGAAAAAGGCGGCGTCGAACCGGTCTCGCAGATCGTCCGCCCGCGCCCGATGGTTCAGCGCCTTGTCCCGGTCGCCCAGCGCAGTGAAGATCGCCTCCGCCGCCCGCCAGGCGCCGTAGACATAGGCCTGCACCTCCGCCAGCGCG
The DNA here is from genome assembly GCF_040676285.1 of Sphingobium sp. LMC3-1-1.1. Classification (NCBI taxonomy): domain Bacteria; kingdom Pseudomonadati; phylum Pseudomonadota; class Alphaproteobacteria; order Sphingomonadales; family Sphingobiaceae; genus Sphingobium; species Sphingobium sp. LMC3-1-1.1. Next base: position 172,908 of record NZ_JBEGHQ010000023.1, read on the forward strand.
ATCGGGCCGCGCGCAATGGTGCCATCGGCGTGGAAGACCGAATCATGGCTGTCCTTCCACCCCTGATTGACCAGCCCCTGATCGGTCAGTCGACCATATTCCACGAAGCCGTCGCCGTCGCGGTCGCCATGCTCGTCTATCCATCTGAGCGCAGCCTCGACATTTGGCAGGATGGAGGCGATGAAGCCGCCGTCGCCCGTTCGTTCCAGATAGGCGCCGGCCAGCATGACGAACAGCGGCGTCGAATCGATGCTGCCATAATAATGGCGGAAGGGGACTTCCCCCAGTTCCGCCATTTCGCCATGGCGCACTTCATGCAGGATCTTGCCCGGTTCTGCATCGGCGGCGGCGTCGTAGGCGGTCGCCTGGTTCGCGGCCAGATAGCCCAGGACTCCCCGACTGATCGCCGGGTCCAGCCATAGCGTCTCCAACGCGGTGATGATCGCATCGCGCCCGAACACAGTGCTGAACCACGGAATGCCGGCATAGGGATAGGGCCCATATTCGGTGTCGGTCGACAACATGGTAATGTCGGCGACGGATCGCCGTGTAACCTCGTTGAACAACTGGTTGGATGATATGATGGTCGCCCCGCGCGTACGCGCCTGTTTCAACGCCTGCATCGATTCGCGCAGCGTCTTGAGGAAATGCTTGGACAGGTCACCTGCCGGCTCGTCGTCCCGCGGTTGACAACAGATGAGCAGGTAGAGCGTGCGCCGCTCACCGGGCGGAACGCTCACCTCGAACCGCGCCCGGCTTTCCGTCAGAATCTGCGGCGCCGGGTCGAAGCACAGCAAGGTTTCGCGCCGCATGTCGTCGCGCCCGTCATAGCCAAGCCGTACGGACCGGGGGCCAATCACCGGCTCACGCATGGTTCCGCGCCGCAGCCGGGTCATGCCGCGTATTTCGAACAGGTCCGCAAAATCAGCGGCGAAGCTGATATTCACCTCCACCGTGCGGACTTCGGTGTCGAAATTGCGGATCGTGATCCGTTCATGGACCGCACCTTCCCACAGGAAACGGGTGCGACGCAGGTGGATGAGATCATGTTCCACTGCCACTTGTCCGTCCTCGCCCGTGAAATCGGGATTGGTAAGGTCGCAGGTGAGCATCGCGTTATCGTCGCGAAGGCCTGAACTGAGCAGGATCGGCCGGGTGTCGTTGATGGTGAGATAGAGATGCGACAAATGCCGGGTGTCGCGATGATACAGCCCTTCCGGACTGCCCGGACCCGCGATCGCGTCGCCGCTATGGTCGAAGACGGCGAAGCTGTCTCCATGTTTCAGCGTTCGGGGGCGTCGCTCATGGAGCGACGCCGTCGCCGGAATGAAGAATTGCGTTTGCGCCTGCGACAGCGCCTGTCCTGGATTGCCGGTACCGGGGTCCATGGCGCCGGGATCGACATTCCGGACCGGAGGGGTCGGGTTTTCCGGCTGCAACTGGCTTGCCGTCATGCCTCTCTCCTGATCTTATCCCACGGCCTGAAGTTCCGAACCTTCGCCGCGTAACCGGCGCAGCATCGCGGCCTGCGTCCGCGCACCGGGAAGATCGTGATAAAGCTGAACATAATCGGCGGCCATCCGCTCTGCCGTGAAGCGTGCGTCAAAGGCGGCGCGTACCTTCGCGCGGTCGAGCTCGTGGAGCCTGTGGACCGCCTCGACTGCTTCGTCCTCGCTTTCGACGATATAGCCCGACCGGCCATGGTCGATCACTTCCGGGACGGACCCGCAGCGAAAAGCGATGACCGGGGTGGCGCAGGCCATGGCCTCTATCATCACCAGGCCAAAGGGTTCGGGCCAGTCGATGGGAAACAGCAGAGCGCTTGCACGGCTCAGAAATTCCGCCTTCTGCGCCTCGTTGATCTCCCCGACATAGTAGACATTGGGATAACGCTCGATAAGCGGTGCGATCTCCTGCTCCCAATAGGCGCGGTCCACCGCGTCGATCTTCGCCGCCATCCTGAGCGGCAATCCCGATCGCGCGGCGATGCGGATGGCCCGGTCGGGGCGCTTTTCCGGCGAAATCCGGCCAAGAAATGCGAGATAGCCCTCGCCCTGACCGATGCGGGGCAGCAGCAGGTCGGCCGGCAGGCCGTGATGGATGGTCCTCGCCCAGTTCACCGGCGGCATCGGCAGCCGCTGATGGTCGGAAATGGACACCAGGCTGTGATCGGGAAAGGCGCGGTAGAAGGCGGGAAGATCAGGCAGGTCCAGCCGGCCGTGCAGCGTCGTCACGCAGCGGCCGAGGAAATCCTGCACCAGCGGCATGTGGATGAGGTCGATGTGGAAATGCAGGGCGTCGAATTCATCCGCCCTACGGCGCACCGCGTCGAGCAGGATCATATGGTAGGGAATGGGATCGCGCACGTCCGGATTGAGCCGCAGCGCCATGTCGGTCACCGGCACCAGTTCCGCCTGGGTCACCGAATCGCCGCTGGCGAACAGCGTCACCTCATGACCCTGCCTCACCAGTTCTTCGGTCAGATAGGACACGATGCGTTCGGTGCCGCCATAGAGGCGCGGCGGCACGCTTTCGGCAAGCGGAGCGATTTGTGCGATTTTCATGGTCGGGGGCATCCCTTTCGTGAAGAGAGCGCCTCCACCGATCCCCCGACCTGCGATGGGCGCCCATCGTTAAAAGCGTGAACGGCCTGCAGGTTGCATGGCCATTGCGCTTTCATGTCAGGATTTTTCCGTTGGGTGAGCCTGCTCGGCCGGTCGCCGGAAAGCGCCCGTCCGCATCATTTTCCAAGCCGCTGACTTCGGTCTGACATAGTCGCCACCTAGGAAAGCCTCAGCGAGAATCTGGCTGGCCGGTCCGAAGAGGGGGCGGACATGGCCTTGGAATATGGAGAGCGAGTTGACGATCCTCACGATCGATTTCGAGGCGTCGTGCCTGCCCCGGCATGGCCTGTCCTATCCCATCGAAGTCGGCATAGCCTGCAATGGCAAGGCGCGAAGCTGGCTGATCCGGCCGCATGACGATTGGGCGGGCTGGCATTGGTCGGCCGAGGCGGAGGGGCTGCACGGCCTGACCCTCGATCGGGTCTTCCGCGAGGGCCTGCCCGTCGAAACCGTGCTGGCGGAATTGACCGATGCCTGCGGGAAATCGCGGATGGTGGCCGACAGCATGATCGACCAATATTGGCTCGACACCCTGGCTGATGCGGCAGGGCAGGCCACGCCCTTCCTGATCGACCATGTTTCGCTGCTGCTTGACGAACATCGCGCAAGCGAGCGGCAGATCATGGATGCGGTCGCCTTTGCCGACGCGCTTCACCCGCAACGTCACCGGGCGGCGAGTGATGCGCTATGGCTGTCGTCACTGCTGGAACATGTCGCCAGTCACAAGGTCGAGGCTCCCATCCTGATGCGCATGGCGTGACAGATCGGCCATCGGAATAGATGGTGGGGAAGGATACGGGTCGCGCCTCATGTCCTCCCACCCGCCTGGGTCGGAAAATGCTTGAGCAACAATTTGTAACGCTCGGCAAATTTCGGAGACATTCAGTCCGCCTAAAGCCTGATGACCATTTCCGGTTGTCAGGGAGAAGGCTCCATGTTGCTCATTCTTGCGTCCAGCGCGGCGGCGCTCGCCGTCGCCACGCCAATCCACAGCGCTGAAATCGCCCATGCATCGAACGCCTATCAGGCGCGCTACGAAACCGAATCGACCGTCCGCTTCCGTGAGGTCGAATCGCGTTTGGCCAATCGTCCGTCCATGCCGGTATGCCGCTGGCAGGCCGAACTGGTGGTGAACCGCGACGTCGCGACGCAGGGTCGCACGCTGGCTGCCGTCGCCAAGCCGATCCACCGCTTTGCTCCGCTGTCGGGCAGCCATGCCGGCAGCTGCACTGCCGCCCGCGATGAAATCCAGGCGGAAGTCGCGCGCCATCACAGCGCCCGTGCGGCCCAGGCCGTAGCCGTGGCGCAGCAGGACCGTGCCGTGTTGCTGGGTGAACTGGACGGCATTCAGGCACTGTCCACAAAGGGTTCGTAACCCGCGAATGAGTCCACCGCTCATTTTGATCGCGGAGGCCCAGCGGGATGCGCGCCACGACGTGCGCCAGTCGCTGGAGGAGAACGGGTTTCGGGCCCTCGCCGCTGCCTCCGCGAACGAAATCTGGAATGCGATAGACAGCATGCCCGTTGGAGCGGTCGTGCTGGATGCTGCTTTGCGTGGTCCGGACGGCATGGATCTGTGTCGCGACGTGCGCGAACGCAGCGACGTGCCGATCATCCTGGTCGGCGCCAACAGCAGTGAGGTCGACCGCGTGGTCGGGCTGGAACTGGGCGCCGACGATTACATGGCGAAGCCCTATTCGACGCGCGAGCTGGCCGCCCGCCTGCGCGCCGTGCTGCGGCGGGGACGCAGCGAACGAGCCCTGGGCGCGCGCCGCCCGGCCGAGGCGCGGTTCGAAGGATGGGTGGTGGATTCCTCCCGGCGCGAAGTTCTCGATCCCGACGGTGCGCAGGTCGAGTTGACCGCAGCCGAATTTTCGTTGCTTCTGGTTTTGCTCGATCATCCGCAGGTGGTGATCGCCCGTCCGCGCCTGATGGAACTGGCCGGCGTGCGCGACACGCCATCCTCCGACCGCAGCGTTGACGTGCTGGTCAGCCGGTTGCGGCGCAAGCTGAGCCATGGCGGCCGGCCCGCGCCCATCGTTACGGTGCGCGGCGGCGGATATATGTTCAGCGCCGAGGTCGACCGGCGCTGATCCACCCGGGCGCGGCTGAATGTTTCTCTTCCATTGCATTGATTCTGCGGCAAAATCGGACGAACCGCGAGCTTGATCGCGCTTTCCATCGCTCAGACATATTATTTAACAAAGCCGCTGCGACGCAGCAAAAACGCTTCCCTATTGTGCATCCTCAAGGCCGGTCTGCCCCTGACCGGTCACCAGACAAGAAGGATGCAACGACATGAACGATCTGATCGGTCGCGTCTTCAGCTTCGAAAGCCATGTCTTTCCGAACCAGAGCGCGCTTTACAACCGCCTCGCCAGCGATGGGCAGAACCCCAAGGCGCTGATGATCTCCTGCGCGGACTCGCGCATCGTGCCGGAACATATCATGCAGGCTGATCCGGGCGACCTGTTCGTCTGCCGCAATGCCGGCAACATCGTGCCGCCCCATGCAACGCAGAATGGCGGCGTGACCTCCACGGTCGAATATGCCGTCATGGTACTGGGCGTGCGCGACATCATCGTGTGCGGCCACAGCGATTGCGGCGCGATGAAGGCGCTGTCCACCAATGCCGACCTGAGCGCCATGCCCAATGTCGCCGCCTGGCTGCGTCACAGCCATGCCGCGCAGAAGGTCTGTCGCGAAAGCTACCCCGCCGATCTCAGCGATGCGGAGAAGCTGCGCAACATGGCACTTGAGAATGTGGTGGCGCAACTCGCCCATCTGCGCACCCATCCGTCCGTTGCGTCGGGCATTGCCCGCGGCGAGATCGCCCTGCACGGCTGGTATGTCGATATCCATGCCGGCCACGTTCTGGGCCTTGACGGCGAGACCGGCCGTTTCCTGCCTCTGCGTGAAGGTCAGCCGCTGCCCGTGGCGCTGCCCCACGCCAAGCGACTGGCGGTCGACATCGCCTATGCCGAGGCCGCGGAGTAAACCCATGCTCAAGGCATTTTCCGGCGGTACCTTCAGCCGCGACTTCACGGCCTCCATTGTCGTCTTCCTGGTGGCGATGCCGCTCTGCATGGGTATCGCCGTTGCTTCCGGGGTGCCGCCGGAAAAGGGTCTGATCACGGGCATGATCGGCGGTCTGATCGTCGGCCTGCTGGCGGGTTCGCCCCTTCAGGTCAGCGGCCCGGCGGCGGGCCTGGCGGTCATCGTCTTCGAAATCGTGCAGAAACAGGGGCTGTCCGCTCTCGGGCCGATCCTGATCCTGGCCGGTGCCATTCAGGTGATTGCAGGGCTGCTGCGGGTAGGCGGCTGGTTCCGCGCGATCTCGCCCGCGGTCGTGCACGGCATGCTGGCGGGTATCGGCGTGCTGATCGTCGTCGGCCAGTTTCATGTGCTTTTCGACGACAAGCCGCTTTCGAGCGGCCTTGCCAATCTGGTCGCCATGCCAGGGCAGATTTTCGGCCTCAGCAATCAGGACGCAGCCACCGCCTTCGCGGTCGGCCTCGTCACCATCGGCGGCATGCTGGGTTGGGAGAAGCTGCGTCCTGCCTCGATGAAGCTGCTCCCGGGTGCTCTTGTCGGCGTGGTGCTGGCGACCCTGGTCGCCTTTTCCCTCGGCTTGCCCGTCGCGCGCGTCGTGGTGCCGGAATCGATCGTCTCGGCCATTTCGCTGCCGGGCGATAACCTGGTCCAGCAGCTCCTGAATCCGACGACCATCACCACGGCCATCGCCATCGCCTTCATCGCCAGTGCCGAAACGCTGCTGTCCGCGGCGGCGGTCGACAGGATGCATGACGGCGTTCGCACCAACTACAACCGGGAGCTCAGCGCACAGGGCGTGGGCAACCTGCTCTGCGGCGTGGCGGGTGCATTGCCGATGACTGGCGTGATCGTCCGCAGTTCGGCCAACGTCCAGGCCGGCGCCCGGACGCGGTTGTCGGCGATCCTGCACGGCGTCTGGATTCTGGGCTTCGTCGCCCTGCTCCCCTGGTTGCTGCGCGAAATTCCCATGGCGGCGCTGGCAGGCGTCCTTGTGGTCACCGGCGTGCGTCTGGTGAGCGTCGACCATGTAAAGCATCTTCTCCACCGCTATGGCCCGCTTCCCGCCGTGGTGTGGGCGGCGACGCTGATCTGCGTCGTGGCGACTGACCTGCTGACCGGCGTTCTGGTCGGCATCGGCCTCTCGCTGCTGGAGCTTCTGCCCCATGCCCGCCGTCTCCGGTTGAGCGTGGACGAGGAAAGCCGCGAAGAAGCGCATGAAGTTGCACTGCACGGCACGGCCACTTTCCTCAACCTGCCGAAGCTGTCGGCCAGGCTTGAGGGGCTTCCTTCCGGAAGGCTCGTCATCCTGAACGTCGAGCGCCTGAGCCATATCGACCATACTTGTGCGGAAATGGTCCGCGAATGGGTGGACCGTCGTCGGGGTACCGGAGCGCAGGTCGAACTGTTCGGCGCCACCGGCCGCATGCGCCACCTCGCCGCCTGATACTACCCCCTCGTCAGGCGTCGAACGAGCCGCCGCATCGCTCCTGAAGCGATGCGGCGGTTTATTTATGATATATATTAGAAACAATATAGAAATATTAGGAAATCCAAAAGACAATAATCGTGTTGCAGGCAACACAGTGACGACATTCCTTCTCGCAGGTGCGAAAAGTCGTTTCCCCATTTGGCATAGTCCTCATAACCTGCCTGCGATCCGCCGTACCGACGACGACAACACAAAAGATCTTCGGACGAAATGGACGCAGGACGGAACATTCTTGCCTAAAAGGGGAATGTTCATGAAGTATCAGATTGCCTGTGCCGCACTTGCGCTGCTTTCCAGTGCTCCGGCTTTCGCTCAGGAGGAGCCGGCAGGCCCCGTCACCGTTACCGGCAGCGTCGGCCTGGTGTCCGACTACCGCTTCCGCGGCGTATCGCAGAGCGACCGTGGCATGGCCATTCAGGGCGGTATCACGGCAACGCATGAAAGCGGCTTCTACATCGGCACCTGGGGTTCGAACCTCGGCGGCTGGGGTCGTTTCGGCGGCGCCAACATGGAACTCGACCTGGTCGGCGGCTATTCGACGTCGTTGGGCGAGGGCACGACGGTCGATGTCGGCCTGACCTGGTACATGTATCCGTCGGGTGCCGACAAGACGGATTTCGCTGAACCCTATGTGAAGCTGTCGCACCAGTTCGGCCCGGTCAAGGGCCTGGTCGGTGTCGCCTACGCTCCCAAGCAGCAGGCGCTGGGCAATTGGCAGAGCAGCGCATCCAGCGGCATCGACAATCCGGGTGACAAGGAAGACAATCTCTATGTCTGGGGCGACGTCAATGCCGCCATCCCCGACACTCCCGTCACGGTGAAGGCCCATCTGGGTTGGTCGGACGGCAATCCGGGCCTTGGTCCCAATGGCACTTCGATCGCTCCTACCGGCAAATATCTCGACTGGCTGGTGGGCGCCGACTTCGCCATTCCCGGCACGCCGCTGACCGTTGGCGTGGCCTATGTCGACACCGATATCGCGCGCGTGGAGGAAAATTATCTGCGCCCGAACTTCATGGTCAACGACAGCAAGGATTTCGGCAAGGCGATCGCGCGCAGCACGGTCCTCTTCTCGCTGACCGCTGCTTTCTGATCCCTTGCGCCGGGCCTGGTGGACCCAGGCCCGGCCATGCTTCTTTCCCGGCTGTGACAAATTGTTTCTGCTGTTGCATCCGGGGCTTTCCGGCCGCCCCTGCGGTTGACCATGGCTCCGGCCACCCCTATCCCGCTGTCATGCTCAAAGCCGTGCCGACATTGTCATGACCGCGCCGACCATAATCCTTGTCGAAGATGATCCGCCGCTGCGTACCCTGACCGCGCGCGCCTTGCAGGAGCATGGCTATCAGGTCCGCCCGGCTTCTTCCGGCCCCGAAATGTGGGTAGCGTTCGACGCCGGTCCTGTCGACCTTGTCGTGCTCGACGTCATGCTCCCCGGCACCAACGGCATAGATCTTTGCCGCCAGATCCGGCGCAAGAGCGACGTTCCCATCATCTTCATCAGCGCCAAGGGCAGCGAGACCGACCGTATCGTGGGGCTGGAACTGGGCGCCGACGATTACCTGCCCAAGCCGTTCGGCACGCGTGAACTCATCGCGCGCATCCGCGCCATATTGCGCCGCGTCGGGGTGGAGCGGGGTCCGGACGAGCATCGCGAGAATGAAGCACGGTTCGACGGCTGGATCGTCAATTTCCCGCGCCGCGAACTGCGTTCGCCCACTGGCGCCATCGTCGACCTGACCGGTGCGGAATTCGATCTGCTCGGCAGCTTTCTCAGCCATCCGCAGCGCGTGATCGCCCGCGAACGGTTGATCGAACTTTCGCGCACCCGCATGGGCGACAGTTCCGACCGCAGCATCGACGTGCTGGTCAGCCGCCTGCGCCGCAAGCTCTCGACGCAGGATCGCACGGCGCCGATCACCACCGTGCGGGGCGTCGGCTATATGTTCAATGCGGAGGTCAGCCGCGCTTGAGACGGCATGTCAGCCTGGTCGGGCAGATCTTCGCGATCCTGCTGCTGACCTTGACGCTGGAATTCGCCGTCGGCATCCTGTTGAATGAACGATCCAATCATCTTTCGCTGCAGGATGACGAGGCCCGGCGCCTGGCCGAACATCTGGTGATTGCCCGCAAGTTGCTGACGGAGCATGCGCCCGATGAGCGGCATGCGCTGTCACTGCAACTCACCACGGATCGCTACGACGTGCACTGGACCCCGTCCTCGCCGCCGCCACCCGCGCTTGCGCCGGGGCTGGAGAGGATGCGGCGACAGATCGTCAACTGGGAACCGACCCTTGAACAGTCGGGCCTGTGGCTGCGTCTGGCCTCGCCCGGACGCGTTTCGGAGATCAACGGCGGCCTGCGCCTCGCGGACGGAAGCTGGCTCTATTTCGGCATGCGCCACAGCGGCGGCAAATGGACCTTCACCATCGGCCGCATGGGGCTCGCGTTGATCCCGGTGTTGGCGCTGCTGCTCGTGGGCGGCATCCTGATCCGGCGTACGCTGGCGCCACTGCGCGACCTCACCCGCGCAACCGAACGCATCGGCCTTAGCGATGAAGTCATTGTGGAGGAGGGTGGCTCCAACGATGTCCGCAACCTCATCCGCGCCTTCAATGCCATGCAGAAGCGCATTCATCGGTTGATCACGGAACGGACGGAGACGCTGGCCGCCGTCGGCCATGACATGCGGACGCCACTCGCGCGGCTGCGGCTGAGGCTGGAGAACCTGCCGGACACGGAAGCGCGGGAGGCGATCGAGGGCGACCTTAGCGAAATGGGCGAGATGATCGATTCGCTGCTTGCCTTCCTGGGCGGGGAGAAAAATGGAGAGCCGCCCGTCCGCACCGACCTCGCCGTGCTGGTCGCGACGGTGGTCGACGCCTTTCAGGACCAGGACAGGCCGGTCGATTATGTCGGGCCCGACCACCTGGAAATGGCGGTTCGGTCGCTCAGCCTGCGTCGGGCGATCGTCAATCTGATAGAAAATGCGCTGCACTATGGCAGCCGCGCCCGGGTCGCGCTGGAGCGTCGCGATCGCGAAGTGCTGATCCGGGTCGACGATGACGGTCCCGGCATTCCCCGCGACAAGCTGGAGGAGGTGTTGAAGCCCTTTGCCCGCCTGGATGAGGCCCGGCAGCGCAACACGCGCGGGCTGGGCCTGGGCCTTGCCATCGTTGCGCGCACCGTGGAACTGGAGGGTGGGGAACTGATCCTCGCCAACCGGCCCGAAGGCGGATTGCGGGCCGAAATATGCCTGTATCTTCCGGCCCAGCCCCAGAAGCACTGACAAAGAGAATCTGCCCACCCCCAAGCAAAACTCATTTACTGCCGGGCGCCATGCCGCGCTATGCCGGACGCCTGTTCGGAAAGAGGCATGTATGACGGCAGAAGGCGAAAAGGAAATCGCCCAGGGTTATTGGGACATTGACAGGCTGGCGGCCGAACTGGGCACGGTCCGGCGGCGTTGGCGCCAGGGTCAGGAACATCATGCCGAATATGGGGCGGAGGGTTTTCCGTCGCGCGCGACGCTGACCAAGATCATGGAGGCGCTTTGCGGCGCACTGTTTCCGCTTCGTCTGGGGCCCAGCTTCGTGCGTCTGCACAATGAGGACGCCTATGTCGCGCAAACCCTTCAGACGGTGCTCAGCCGCCTCTACGGCCAGATCCGGCTGGAGCTGATCTATGCGATGAAGAACGCACCGATAGAGCAGGTCGACAGGGAGGCGTCGCGCATCATCGGCGATTTCGCCGAAGGACTGCCAGCGCTCCGCGAACTGCTGGACAGCGACGTGGAGGCGGCTTTCCTGGGCGATCCCGCCGCGCGCAGCGTCGATGAGGTGCTGATCTGCTATCCCTCGATGATGGCGATCACGCACCATCGCCTGGCACATCGGCTGCACCGGTTGGGAGCACCGCTCGTGGCGCGGATCATTTCGGAAATCGCGCATGGCAGTACGGGGATCGACATTCATCCCGGCGCGAAGATCGGCCACAGCTTCTTCATCGACCACGGCACGGGCGTCGTCATCGGGGAAACGGCGATCGTCGGGGATCGGGTTCGCATCTATCAGGGCGTGACGCTGGGCGCGCGCAGCTTTCCGGCCGATGGCAAGGGCGCGCTGGAAAAGGCCCTGCCGCGTCACCCGATCATCGAGGATGATGTGGTGATCTATGCCGGCGCGACGATATTGGGCCGCATCATCATCGGTAGCCGGTCCGTGATCGGCGGCAATGTCTGGCTGACCGACAGCGTGCCGGCCGACAGCAATGTCCGGCAGGCCAAGGCGCATTATGAAGTGACCAGCCGGGTTGAGGTGTCCGCCCCCCATCGCGTCCACGCGCTGCTGGAGGAAGGACGCGATGGGATAGCGGAGAATATTTGAGGGCCTATGCGCAGGAATATGGCGCCGATGGCTGGAGCATTCTCACCATGAGCGGAAAAGCCCCAGCCATCTGATGCCGCGTTTCCGAGGCGTTGGCCTTAACGATCAGTTTGAAGATGCGTTATTCAGCGCAGCTATCCCCGTCGCCGGCGATCAGGTCAAGGCAGCGTCCGTCGATCTGGTCCTTTGCTACGGGCAATTTGATCAGCGCCGCCAGGGTCGGCAGGATGTCGACCGTTTCCACGCCGAGCGGCTGTTCGAAGTGGGGCAGCCCCTTGCGCCAGAACAGGATAGGCACGCGGCGATCCATATCCCAAGGCGATCCATGGGTCGCGACCGACCCCATCACCGCCGCTTCGGGGATCGACATGACCCGCGGCTTCAGCAGCAGCAGCAGGTCGCCCGAACGCTGCGGGTCGAAGCTGGCTCTGGCCTCCTGGATCAGCGACCAGCTTTCCGGAGGACCGGATGGAGCGGGGGTGGCGGCGATCTCCGCCTTGGTGAAGACGGTCTGGACCTGCGGATGGACGCGGAGCAGGGCGAGAGTTGCCGCTTCCACCCTGGCGCGTTGCGCCGCCGTCAGGCCGCGGTCGAAATACAGGTCGCCCGCCGGGCCATCGCCCCAGATCAGCGTCCTGCCCGTGATGCCAGTCTTTTCCGCGATGGCGGCCGATAACGCCTTGGGCGTGAGCGCCTTGTCGACGCGCTGTTCCATCGGCATGGCATTCAACCGGTGGCGTTCGGGCAGGTCATGCCCGCCATGATCGGCGGTCAGCACCACGGCATAGTCGATGCCGTCCTTGTCGAGTCGGTCGAAAAAGGCGCCCAGCTCGCGATCCAGCCGATCGACCTGTATGCAGCTTTCCGTACCCTCCGTGCCGTAGGTGTGACCGATATAGTCCGTCGCGGACAGGCCGATGGAGATGATGTCTGTCTGCGCCTGTTTGCCCAGCGCCATGCTCTCGATGGCGGCGGCGGCAAAAGCCAGGGTCATCGCATCCTGTTCCGGCGAGATGCGGAAGGCCTTGTAATCGCCCGCCGCCCGCGCGAAGCGACCTGTCCCGACCGTGCGATCTCCGGCCTTCACGGGGAAATCCTTGGCCGCGCATTGCGGCGGCAGCTCGAAGCCGGGATTGCCCTCTGCCAGCCGCCGCGCCATGACCTCATTGACTTTGGCGACCAGCGGTGGGGTCGCCACTCCCTTGTAGCTGACATAGCCCTCCGGTCCGCCCAGCCACCAGACCTGGTCGGCGGTTGGCCCGCCCATCATGATCGCCGCACGGTCCTTCCCCGCAATCGATACGACGCGTGTCGCCGGATTGGCGGCCTTCATCCGCCCGCCCAGCGTCGGCACCCTCAGATGTACGGGAGAAGCCTGATAATGTTCGCTGTCGGTGCCCGGCTGCGTCTCGTCCTCCGCGCAATAGACCAGCTTGTCGGCGCGCGCGGTGCCAAGGTCAAACCAGCTGTTGGCGATGATGCCGGTGCGCGAGGGGCGGCTGCCGGTCAGGATGGTGCTGTGTCCCGGACAGGTTTCGGTGGCGGCATGGCTTTGATAGCCGCGGGGGAAGACGATGCCCTGTTCCGTCAGCCGCCTGAGGCCGCCGCTGTAATATTGACGATATTCGCTGAACAGATCGGCCGAAAACTGATCCACCGCGATGGCGACGATCAGCCTGGGCGGCGTGGCGGGCGCGGCAGCCGCCACGGCGGGCGGAGCCTCGGTCTGGGCCAGGGCCGGCAGCGAACCGGCAAGAAGTAGGGCTGCCGCGACATTTTTCAACATTATGGAGTACCTTCTCATGCCTTGACGGCGGATGCATCGAGACCTAGCCCCCTTGCGTCCACCGGAACAGAGGCCCGATGCGCATTTTTCATGTCCTTCTGATGACAATGCTGCTGTTGCTCGCGCCGGTGGCGGCGCGGGCGGAGGGTGCGTTTGGCCAGGGCGTCCCCCACATTGCGGCCGAACTCACCGCCGAAAGCAATGCGCCGCGGCCGGGCCAGGATCGGGGCAGTGGCACGACGATCGCCTTTTCCATGACGCCGGAATCCGGCTGGCACGGCTATTGGGAAAATCCGGGGGATGCCGGCCTGGGCATGACGGTCAAATGGACGCTGCCCAAGGGAGTCATGGTCGGTCCCCTGCGCTATCCCGTGCCGGAGACATTGCTGATCGCCGGCCTCATGAACCATGTCTATGAGGGGCCTTATGGAGTGCTTGCAAAGCTGACCGTGGCGCCGGACGTGCCCAGGGGTACGAAGCTGCCGATCCGCGTCCGCGCCAACTGGCTGGCCTGCACCGACAAGGTTTGCGTTCCAGAAGGCGCGGAGCTGTCGCTGGACCTGATAGCGGGCGACGGATCTGTCCTGCCGGGCGGCAGGGCGCAGTTCGATGGCTGGCGCAGCCACTTGCCGCGTCCGCTGGGCAGCGATGCGACCTATGCCCTGGCTGACGGCCGCCTGCGCCTCTCCATCCCCTTTCCCGCAGCGGCCGAAGCCCGCGACGTCCATCTCTTCGCGCTGGCCGATGGTCTCACCCGTTACGCGGCTCCGCAGAGCGTCGCGCGGCAGGGTGACCGGCTGCTGATCGAAACCGAAGCCGGGCAAGGCCCGCTGTCCGGCCCGGTTCAGGCGGTGCTGCGCACCGGCGACCATGTCGGTTTTCTGCTGACGGCCCGTCCCGGCACCGTGCCTGCTGCTCGATCCGCCACTGCCCGGACCCTCTTCCTTGCGCTGGGCGGTGCACTGCTCGGCGGCCTGCTGCTCAACATCATGCCCTGCGTGTTCCCCATATTGGGACTGAAGGCGATGAAACTGGCGCGTGCGGGGGGGGACGAGCATATCGTCCGGCGGGAGGCGCTAGCCTACAGCCTTGGCATCATTCTCACCTGCCTTGCCCTGGGCGGCCTGCTGCTTGGCCTGCGCGCTGCGGGAACGGCGGTCGGCTGGGCCTTCCAGTTGCAGGATCCGCGCATCATCCTGCTGCTGCTGTTGCTGGTGACCGCGATCACGCTCAACCTTGCCGGCCTGTTCGAACTCAGCGCTTTCGGTGGCGGCGAGCGGCTGGCGGGAAAGGCAGGCGCGTCCGGCGCCTTCTGGACCGGCGCGCTGGTCGCTTTCGTCGCCACGCCTTGTACCGGGCCGTTCATGGGCGCGGCGATGGGGGCGGCGCTGGTACTGCCGATCGGCGCCGCTCTGGCAATCTTTGCGGGGCTTGGCCTGGGCCTCGCACTGCCATTTCTGGCTCTGGCCTACATCCCCCCAATCCGTACACGCCTGCCGAAACCAGGCGCCTGGATGGGGCGGCTCCAGAAAATACTCGCTATTCCCATGGCGCTGACCGCGCTGGGCCTGTTGTGGCTGCTGGGGCAGCAACGCGGCACGGTTGCCATCCTGCTGGGGGCCGGCGCAGCCTTGATTCTGGCCGCTGTGCTCTGGTGGCTTGGGCGCAGGCAGCATCACGGACGGCACGGCGGATTTGCCGTGGTCTGCGCCGCGCTCATTCTCTTTGCGGGAACCGCCTTCGTGCTGCCGACCCGTGCGCCTGCCATCACCGCCTCCGCCCATGGCATCCCCTTTGACGAGGCGCGTCTGGCCAGCCTGCGTGCCACCAAAAAGCCGGTTTTCCTTTATTTCACCGCCGACTGGTGCCTCACCTGCAAGGCGAATGAGGCCGCGGCCATCGACCGCAGTGAAACCCGCGCCGCTTTCGAGAAGGCGGGCGTCACCATGATGGTCGGGGACTGGACCAATGCCGATCCCGCCATCACCCGCTTTCTGGAGGCGCAGGGGCGTTCGGGCGTTCCGCTCTATCTCTGGTATGCGCCGGGCAGGGACGCGCAGACATTGCCCCAGCTCCTGACCCCTGCCACGCTGACGGCGCTGGTGTCCTGATGGCCAAGGTCCGCGCCGACCAGCTCCTCGTCGATAGCGGCTTGGCGGAAAGCCGCGCGCGCGCCCAGGCATTGATCCTCGCCGGCCTCGTTTTCCTGGGGGAGCGGAAGGTCGACAAGGCCGGGCAACAGGTCGCGGCCGATGCCGAGCTGGAGGTGAAGGGCCGTGACCATCCCTGGGTCTCGCGCGGCGGCATCAAGCTCGCGCATGCGCTGGAGCATTTTCATATCGACGTGTCGGATGCCGTCGCCATCGATGTCGGCAGTTCGACCGGCGGTTTCACCGACGTCCTGCTCACCAACGGCGCGGTGCGGGTCTATGCGGTCGACAGCGGCACCAACCAGCTTGCATGGAAGCTGCGTTCGGACCCGCGCGTCATTGTCCATGAACAGACCAGCGCCCGCATCCTCACTGCCGATCACATTCCGGAGCCTGTGGATGTCATCGTCTGCGACGCCAGCTTCATCTCGCTCGCCAAGGTGCTGGATTGCCCGTTGGGCTTTGCCCGTTCCGGCGCGCGCCTGATCGCCCTGATCAAGCCGCAATTCGAGGCAGGGCGAGAGGAAGTCGGCAAGGGTGGCGTCGTGCGCGATCCTGCCATCCATGAACGGGTGTGCAACGAGGTGCGGGACTGGGTGTCGGGTCGGGGGTGGCAGGTCGAAGGGATCACCGCCAGCCCGATCACCGGCCCGCAGGGCAATGTGGAATTTCTCCTCTTCGCAACATTTGGCGGATAATCGCACTCCGTTCGTTTCGCCGCTATGATTACCATTTGCGACAAATGCCGGTTTGAGTCGCTTGCAGAGGCCGATTAGCCTGATCCGATGCGCATTTTCCTGCCAATCTTCCTGATCGCGCTCAGCCTTTCCGCTTGCGGCGCGCCAAAGGAGAAAAAGCCGCGCCCTTCCGCGCTGGTTGAGGCCGCGCCCATTCTGCACGATACCTTCACCGACAATCTGGATGCGGTCGGGACTGCATTCGCCAATGAGCAGGTGGTCTTGTCCGCTCCCGTGACGGAGCGGATCACATCCCTCCATTTCAGCGATGGCGGTTATGTCAGCAACGGGCAGGTGATCGCCACCCTGGCCGTTGGGCAGGAGAAGGCGGAACTTGCCGCCGCCCAGGCCCAGGCGCTTGCAGCCCAGCAGCAACTGGAGCGTATTCAGGCCTTGAAGGCGCGGGGCTTTGCCACTGCTGCCAGCCTGGAGAGCCAGGTCGCGCTCGCCAACGCCGCCCGCGCCAGTGCACAGCAGGCCCGCGCCTCGATCGGCGACCGGGTGGTTCGCGCGCCCTTTGCCGGCTGGGTGAGCCTGCGTATGGTGTCGCCTGGCGCCATTGTCACGGCAGGCACGCCGATTGCCACGGTCAGCGACATCTCGCGGATCAAGCTGGACTTCACCATCCCGGAAACCCGCCTGTCGCTGGTGCGGGAGGGGCAGCCGATCAAGGCGGTGTCCGCCGCCTGGCCCGACCGGCGCTTCGCCGGCACGATCGCCACCATCGATCCCGTGATCGATCCCGCCACCCGCGCCGTCCGGATACGCGCCATTCTGCCCAATCCCGACCGCGCCTTGAAGCCGGGCATGCTGCTGACGGTAAATGTGGTTGCAGGGCAGCGCCAGTCACTGGCCGTTCCTGAACTGGCCGTGGTCGGCGACGGCAGCGACCATTTCGTCTTCCTGGTGGAGAAGGGCAAGGCCAAGCGGGTCAAGGTCGATACCGGCATCCGTCAGAACGGCCTGGTCGAGATATTGGGGGGAGTGAAGCCGGGCCAGACGGTCGTCACCGACGGCGTTGTCAAACTGACCGACGGCGTGCCGGTGCGCGTCCCGGGGGGCAAGCCGGAAGCAAAGAGCGCCAGCGCCGGGCAAGCGGCCGGCTGAGGAGGCGAGGCGATGCAGCTTTCGGACCTGTCCGTCCGTCGTCCGGTCTTCGCGGCGGTGGTTGCCGTGCTGCTCTGCATCATCGGCATTGTCGGCTATCTCAGCCTTTCCATCCGCGAATATCCCGATACCGACCCGCCCATCGTCTCGGTCGAGACCAGCTATACCGGGGCGGCGGCTTCGGTCGTGGAAACGCGCATCACCCAGATCATCGAGGATGGCGTCGCCGGGGTCCAGGGCATCCAGAACATCACCTCGACCTCGCGCGATGGCGTTTCTTCAGTCAGTATTGAATTCGACCCCTCGCGGGACATCGATTCGGCAGCGAATGACGTGCGCGATCGCGTGGGCGCTGTGGTGGAGGATCTGCCGGAGGATGCGCTCGCGCCGGAAATCCGGAAGGTCGACGCCGATGCGCGGGCGATATTGTTCATCGTCTTCACCAAGGATGGTTGGACCCCGACGCAGATTGCGGATTATCTGGACCGCAATGTGCTGGATCGCTTTTCCGCCATTGACGGCGTCGCACGAGTGACCGGCGGGGGCGAGGAAAGGCCCTCCACGCGCATCTGGCTGAATGCGGAGAAGCTGACAGCCTTCGGCATCACGCCGGGCGACATAGAGGCGGCGCTGCGCGCGCAGAATGTGGAACTGCCGGCCGGGCGCTTCGAATCGAAGGACCAGAACCAGACGCTGCGCGTAGAGCGGGCCTTTTCGACGCCAGAACAATTTGCCGGGTTGGTCGTGGGACGTGGCGCGGACGGTTACCAGGTGAAGCTGGGCGACGTGGCGCGGGTCGAGCAGGGCGCCGAAAACCCCTATACGTCCTTCCGCTCCAACGCGGCGACGGGCATCGGCGTGGGCATCATCCGTCAGTCGGGCGCCAACACGCTGGAAGTTGCGGAGAAGGCCAAGGCGCTGATCGACGAGCTGCGGCCCACCTTGCCGCCGGGCATGAAGGTCACGATCGGATCGGACGAGTCGCTGTTCATCAGCCGCGCCATCGACAATGTCTATGATACGCTGGCCGAGGCGGCACTGCTCGTCGTGCTTGTCATCTTCCTCTTCTTGGGTTCCCTGCGGGCGACGATCATTCCGTCCATCACCGTGCCGATCTGCCTGCTGGCGACCTGTGCCGTCATGTGGCTGCTGGGGCTGTCGATCAACCTGCTGACGCTGCTCGCCTTCGTGCTGGCCATCGGTTTGGTCGTGGATGATGCCATTGTCGTTCTGGAGAATGTCTATCACCGCATAGAACAGGGGGAGGATCCACTGGTCGCATCCTATCTCGGCACGCGGCAGGTGGGTTTTGCGATCATTTCGACCACGCTGGTGGTCTGCGCGGTGTTCGTGCCGGTCATGTTCCTGGCGGGGCAGACGGGCCTGCTGTTCCGCGAACTGGCTATATCGATGATCGCCGCCATCGCCTTTTCGGGCTTCATTTCGCTCAGCCTGGCGCCGATGCTCTGTTCAAAGCTGCTGCGACGTTCGGAGCGGTCACGCCTGTCGCTCTGGGTGGATGCGCGATTCCAGCGGCTGGAGGGGACCTATGCGCGCCTTCTCGACCGGGTGCTCACGCGGCCTGCGGGCGCCATCGTCGCCGTTGCGCTGTTCCTTGCCGTCGCCGGCGGCCTGTTCACCATGCTTCCGACCGAACTGGTCCCAGCGGAAGATACGGGCGTCGTCGACGGCCAAGTGACGGCGCCTGAGGGCACCGGCTTCGATCGCATGAAAGGCTATATGCGGAAAATCGAAACCGATCTGCAGCCGCTTCGGGACGAGGGCACGCTCCAGGTGCTGAACATACGCGCGCCCGCCGGTTTTTCGAACAGTGACGATTTCAACGGCGGAAATATCATCGCCTTCCTGCGGCCGTGGGAGGACCGCACGATCACCACGGTGCAGGTGGCCGACATGATCAACAAGGTGATCGCCGACCAGCCCGGCGTCCGGGGCAATGTCGCGCCGCGTTCGGGGCTGGGCCGGGGAAGGGGCCTGCCGGTCAATCTCGTGCTGGCAGGAGCGACCTATGAGGGGCTGGTCGCCGCGCGTGATCGCATCATGGCCGCCGCGGCCGCGAATCCGGGCCTCATCAATCTGGATTCCGACTATAAGGAAACCAAGCCGCAGATGCGGATCGATGTCGATCAGCAACGCGCGGGCGATCTGGGCGTGTCCGCCAACGACATCAGCCAGGCGCTGCAGACGCTGCTTGGGTCCCGCCGCGTTACCACCTATGTCGACCGGGGCGAGGAATATCGCGTGCTGCTTCAGGCAGAGCGGGAGGGGCGCCAGACCCAGGCCGATCTGGAGCGGATCAATGTGCGCAGCCGCACCGGCGCGCTGGTGCCCCTGTCCGCCGTCGTCACGATTCGCGAAGTTGCCGGGCCGCGCCAGCTCAACCGCTACAACAAATTGCGCGCCATCACCCTGACAGCGGCTCTGGCGCCGGGTTACTCGCTGGGCGAGGCGTTGAACTTTCTCGAGGACCAGGCGCGCCAGTCGCCGGAAATCCTTGCCGTCGGCTATAGGGGGGAGAGTCAGTCGCTGCGTGAAACCGGCGGATCGATCTGGCTGGTCTTCGGCCTGACCATATTGATCGTCTATCTGCTGCTCGCTGCCCAGTTCGAGAGCTTCGTCCATCCCGGCGTGATCATCGCCACCGTGCCGCTGGCCGTGGCGGGCGGGGTGCTGGGCCTTGCCTTGGCAGGCGGGTCGATCAATCTCTACAGCCAGATCGGCATCGTCATGCTGGTGGGACTGGCGGCGAAGAACGGCATCCTGATCGTCGAATTCGCCAACCAGTTGCGGGACGAAGGGCTGGAGATCAGCGCGGCCGTTCGTCACGCTGCCGTCCGTCGCCTGCGCCCCATATTGATGACCTCCATCGCAACGGTCATCGGCGCTGTTCCCCTGGTCATGCGGGGCGGCGCAGGCGCGGCGGCCCGGCATTCGATCGGGGTGGTGGTGGTTTCCGGCGTCAGCCTGGCGACATTGATCACGCTGTTCCTGATCCCGATTCTCTATTCACGGGTTGCAGGACGAACCGTTTCACCGCAAACCGTCAGTCGGCGGCTGGACTCGGCCTTGAAGGATTCGCCCGACGCCGCCGAGTAAAAGGTGGAGCTTCGTTGCCGATGAACGAGATTGCGTCTCCGGGTCAATTACGTCTTGCCTATGCGCGCTGGGCACTGGTTACTGTGCCGGCGCTTGTTTTCCTTGGCTTTCTTTCAGGCAAGCTCGCCAATAGCGGCTATGGCAATCGCTGGTTCGCGGCCTTGGCCAAGCCCGACCTGATCCCGCCCGGTTGGGTCTTTGGCCTTGCCTGGACCATCCTCTATATAATGATGGCGCTCGCCTTCGCCGTCGTGCTGCATGCCAGGGGCGCGAGGGGCCGGGGGATCGCGATAGTCGCATTCCTCGCGCAACTGGTGCTCAACCTTCTCTGGTCCCCGTTGTTCTTTCGTGCGCATCTGGTGGATCAGGCGCTGGTCCTGATCGTCGCGCTGTTAGGGCTTGTGGCCGTCACGATCCTGTTGTTCTGGCGCGTGCGGCGTGTCGCGGGGCTTCTGCTGCTGCCCTATCTGTGTTGGCTGGCCTTTGCCTCCTACCTCAACTATGAGATCGGCCGCCTCAATCCGGACGCGGAAAGCCTTGGCAAACCGGCTTTCCAGACCCAGATATGATTTTTGGCGCCACGACCGTGGTGCTGCACGGAAGGACATAGCATCATGCAGAGCGAAAACCGCTTTTTCGACGACCTTGCCAAGCTGGTGAACGGCGCGGCCGGAACGGTCGCGGGCATGAGCCGCGAATTTGAGAGCAACGCCCGCGAAAAGGCCAAGCAGTGGATCGGCGGCATGGATTTCGTCAGCCGCGACGAATTTGACGCCGTCAAGGCGCTGGCCGCCGCTGCTCGTGAAGAGGTGGAATCGCTGAAAGCCCGCCTCGATGCGCTGGAGGGCAAGGCGTCCGAACCCGTCAAGCAGACGGTCCGCGCCAAGCCCAAGGATGCAGAATAAGCGGCCGGTTTCGGGCGAAAGCGGAGTTGTCCACGCATTTTCCATGCCGCCCCGGTTTCCACCGGCGCAAAAAATGCTTTAAGGCGCGCAGATGATGGACAGCGACGAATTTGAAAATGGCGGTCAGGAGGCCGCACCGATCGACATGCTGGCCGCCTTTTTCGAGGCGCACGGCTGGAGCTACGATCAGGTCGGTGAGGACGAAATCGTCGCCAGTACCCAGGGATCTTGGGCACAATATGAACTTCGCGGCATCTGGCGTGACGAGGATCAGGTACTGCAAATGCTCGCCCTCCCCGACATAAGGGTGAACGACGACAAGCGCAGCACCATCTACGAAACGCTGGGCCTGATCAACGAACAGCTTTGGCTTGGCCATTTCGAACTCTGGTCCTCCAGCGGCATCGTGCTGTTCCGCCACGGCGCGCTGTTGGGGGCGGGCGGCACGCTGACCCTCGATCAGGCGCAGCTTCTTGTGGAAACCGCTATCGACGAATGCGAGCGCTTCTACCCGGTGTTTCAGTTCGTCCTCTGGGGCGGCAAGACGCCGACCGAAGCGATTTCCGCCAGCCTCATCGAAACGCGCGGCGAAGCCTGAGGCGCAATTCGATGACCGACATCTGGCCCGATCATCTCTTCCTTGTCGGCTGCGGCAATATGGCGGGGCAGATGCTGCAGCGCTGGCTCGCCTGCGGTCTTGATCCCGCAACAGTCACCGTGCTGCGCCCCAGCGGCAAGCCGGTGGCCGAGGGAGTAAGAGTGGTCACCGACTATCCCGCCTCGCTGCCGGGCGGCACTACGGTCCTGCTGGGCATGAAGCCCTATCAGCTTGGCGATGTCGCGGGCTGTCTCGCGCCTCTTTGCCGCGGCGATATGCGGATCGCCTCGATTCTCGCGGGAACACGTCTGACCGAACTGCGCGCGGCCTTTCCTGCAGCAGGAGAAATCGTGCGCGCAATGCCCAACCTTCCGGTGGGTATCGGGGAGGGCGTCATCGCCTTGCATGCGGAAGACGCTTGCGCGGCGCTCTCGCGAAAAGCGGTCGAAGCCTTCATCGCTCCGCTCGGTCTGGCCGAATGGATTGAGGATGAAGGCCAGTTCAACGCGGTCACCGCGCTGTCCGGCTGTGGCCCCGCCTTTTTGTTCCGCTTCATCGATGCCCTGGCGCGGGCTGGCGAGTCGATCGGTCTGCCCGGCGATCAGGCAGAGCGTATGGCGCTGGCCACCGTGCGCGGATCGGCAAGCATGGCTGCCATGGCGCGCGAAAGCCCGGCGGTGCTGGCGGATCGAGTGGCCAGCCCTGGCGGCATGACGCGGCAGGGACTGAACGTGCTCGATGCCGACGATCGATTGCTGGATCTGCTCACCGACACGCTGGCCGCTGCCCGCGACCGGGGCGATGCGATGGCCCGGGGCGAATAGCGCCGACGCGGTTCACCTTGGCCTGGAAATGCTCTACAGGCTCGGCGTTCCTATGGGAGTCCTGCAATGTTGTCCCCCGAAATGCCCATTCTTGTCCTCACCACCGGGGGAACGATCGACAAGATCTATTTCGATGCACTGTCGGACTATCAGGTGGGTGAGACCGTAGTATCGAAGCTGCTCGACATCGCCCGGGTCAAGCGGCCATTCCGCATTGAGGAAGTGGTGCGCAAGGACAGCCTGGAGCTGGACGATGCCGACCGCGCCCTGATCCGCGACCGGGTCGCGACGGCGCCCGAAAGCCACATCATCATCACCCATGGCACCGATACGATGACCGAGACTGCGAAGCTGCTGTCCGCCATTGCCGGCAAGACAGTGGTGCTGGTCGGCGCGCTCGCACCGGCACGCTTTGGCGAGAGCGACGCCAGCTTCAACCTCGGCATGGCCTTTGCGACGGTGCAGGTCGCCGCTCCTGGGGTTTACATCACGATGAGCGGATCGGTGTTCCGGGCCGACAAGGTCGTGAAGGATAGGGAAAAGGGCGCCTTCGTCCCGACAGAAGGCTGAATTCGCAAGGGCAAGTGGCTGTCGACTCGTCGTGGATCCATCCGAAACCGCGTGAAGGTCAAAGACTGCCCAGTACGCGCGCCGTCTCCACGAATTCCTCGACGCTGACGGTTTCGGCGCGGCGTTGCGGGTCGATGCCGACGGTCTCCAGCGCTTCCAGAGCGCCGGGCAGCCCTTTGAGGCTCTGGCGCAGCATCTTGCGGCGCTGACCGAAAGCGGCGGCGGTGAGGCGTTCGAGATGCTTGAGCTGCACGCCTTGGGGGGCTGGCCTGGGCGTGATGTGAACCACGGCGGACATGACCTTGGGCGGTGGGGTGAACGCGCTGCGGTGGACCTTCATCGCGATGCGGGCGTCGCCGCGCCATTGGGCGAGCACGGCCAGACGGCCATAATGATCGCCATTGGGCTTTGCGACAATCCTTTCGGCGACCTCCATCTGGAACATGAGGGTCAGGCTCGACCACCAGGGGAGCGGAGACCAGTCGGCTGAAAGCCAGCCGATGAGCAGTGCAGTGCCCACATTATAGGGAAGATTGGCGATGATATGCGCCCCTTCGCCGGCTTCGGCCCGGACATCGACGGCCATCGCGTCGCCGGAAATCACACGAAGCTGGTTCGGAAATGCCTCCGACAGTTCAGCAAGGGCTGGCAGGCAGCGCCGGTCGCGCTCCACCGCGACCAGCCGCGCCCCGGCGCGCAGGACGGCGCGGGTCAGGCCGCCGGGACCAGGCCCAACCTCGAAGGCAGGCTGGTCCTTGAGCGGTCCGGGAATGGCGGCGATCCTGTCCAGCAATTGCTCGTCCAACAGGAAATTCTGGCCGAGCGCCTTGTTCGCCTGCAGCCCATGGGCGGCGATGACGTCTCGCAGCGGCGGGAGCTTGGGCGGTGACAGCCTGGGGTGGGTATCGGCGGTCATCGACCTTAGCAGCCAGGGGTCAATCGTGCACGCGCGGCCTCGGCGGCCATCTTGATCGCGGCCATCATCGCGCCGGGATTGGCACTGTCCTTGCCTGCAATGCCGAATGCGGTGCCATGGTCGGGTGAGGTGCGCACGATGGGAAGGCCCAGGGTGATGTTGACCCCCTCGTCGAAATTCAGCGTCTTGATCGGGATCAGCGCCTGGTCGTGATACATGCAGAGCGCCGCATCATAGGTTTCGCGGGCGCGGCTGTGGAACAGGGCATCGGCGGCGATCGGTCCCTGAATGTCGTATCCTTCCGCCAGCAGCGACTCCACGGCCGGCCGGATGACATCGATCTCTTCCCGCCCCAGCGCGCCGCCCTCGCCTGCATGGGGGTTGAGGCCCGCGACGACCAGACGGGGACGACCGATGCCGAAATTGCGCTGGAGCCCCTTTGCCGTGGTAATGGCGCGGGCGCGGATCAGGTCGATCGTCAGCACGGACGACACCTCGGCCAGCGGGATATGGATGGTGATCGGCACCACCTTCAGCGATGGTCCCGCCAGCATCATGACGGCGTTATGCGGCGCTACGCCGCAGCGCTCCGCGATGAATTCGGTCTGTCCCGGATGGGTAAAGCCGACACCGTAAAGCTGTTCCTTGCCGACCGGGGCAGTGACAATCCCGGCGGCCGAACCGCTGCGGGCGAGGCCGACCGCCACTTCCAGAGCCTGAAAAGCCGTGCGCGCGCCGTCGATGCTGGGCATGCCGGGCGTGATCTCTCCCGCGTCGGCCACTTGCAGGCAGGGCAGGGCCTTGCCGAAGACTTCCGCGGCTTCCTCCGGCGTGCTGACCACCTCCACCGGACCAAGCCAGACGGCGCGCAGAGAGGCTGCGTCGCCCACGGCGAAGAAGGAGGGCAGGCCGCGCGCCTCGCGCATCACCCAGCTCTTGGCGACGATTTCCGGGCCAATGCCGGCCGGATCGCCGAGCGAAACGGCGAAGGGCGGCCCCATTGCCGGAGGGGCCGCAGGATCAGTTATAGTCGATGACGGCATCGCGGCGAAGATCGCGCAGATAGATGCGGGCGCGCTTGTTCACTCGTTCTTCCTCAAGCTGCGCCATGATCTGTTCGGCATTGGGGGCAGCGGCGGTAGAGGCTTCGTCACGGCCGCAGACGACCAGCACGCGCACGCCGTCATTGATCGATCCGAATGGCGGCGTCGCTTCGCCGACCTGGAGGTTGATCAGGATTTCCTGCAATTGCGGTGGCAGGTCGCGCAGCTTCACATTGTCGTTGTCGACCACGTCCGCGCCGATCTTGCCGCCCAGTTCATTGGCCTGGCCGCATCCCTTGATCGCCTTGACCTGTGCGGCAAAGGCCGCGGCCTTGGTGCTCGCCTGCTCCTTGGTCGTGCCTGCGGGGAAGCTCACGGAGAGCTGTTTGAGACTGAGAAGCGCATCACGCGGATCGGCGGTCAGCACCTTGCGCTTGTCCATGACGTAGATGATCGATATGCCGCCGGGCACCCCGATGGGCCCGGCAATCTGGCCGACCTGCATTTCCGCTGCCGCCTGCGCCAGTTCATCGGGCAATTGTGCGGGGCGAACCCAGCCCAGATCGCCGCCGACCGCCGCCGTAGAGGCTTCGGAGAATTGCCGCGCATAGGCCGCGAAGCTGCCGCCCTGCTTGATCTGTTCGATGATGTTGCGGGCGTTGGCGATGATCTGCTGCTGATTTTCCGGCGTGGCCGAAAGGTAGATTTCGCCGATGCGGAATTCGTCGCTGCCCTTCGCCGCATTCATCCGGTCGACCACCGACTTCACCTCATCCTCCGACACGTTGACGAAGGGCTGGATGTTGCGGCGGAGCAGGCGGCTCCAGGCCAGTTCGCCCTCGATCTGGCGCCTGATGCTGGCGGCGGAGCTGCCCTGCTGGCGCAGATATTGGTCGAACTGCGCGGGGGACTGGCGGAAATTGGCTGCGACCCGTTCATAGCTCTGGTCGATCTCGGCCTTGTCCACCTTGATATCGTTGGCGGCGGCTTCCTGGATCTGCAGCGTCTCGTCGATCAGGTTGCGCAGCACCTGCACGCGCAGCCTTTCCTTTTCCTCGTCCGACACCTTGCCGCCATTGGCGGTGATGATGAGGGCGAGGCGCTGGTCGACGTCGGTGCCGGTGATGATGCGGCCGTTGACGATCGCCGTTGCCTTGCGGACATTGGGATCGCTCTTGCCGAAGATGGTCACGTCCTTGGGCAGGTTGAGCTGCTGGGTGGCGACATTGTCATCGTCATTCACCGTCTGGGCGAAACTTCCGGAGGCGCCGGTGGCCAGCAGGGCCGAGGACAGAAGCAGGGTACGCAGGCCCTTGGCGGCGGCGCTGCCAATGCGGGAAAACCCTTTTAAGGCATAATGGGAAACGACAGGCTGCATCGTCGACAAAACTCTCCAATCGGGTCGGCACGAGATGCGCCGATCCGCCTTAACCGGCCCTGAGCAGGAAACGGGACGGCTGATCCTTATATGCCAATATTGCGAAAAGCCAGCCGAAGCTGGAAGCTGTTGCCCTTTCGTGCGTCGCCCAGCACCTGATAGTCGCGCCGCCAGGTCAGGCCGAGCGTCAGGCAGTCATCTTCATAAGTGACGCCCAGCCTGTGTCGGACGGGTTGATAGCCGTTGGCGACGCTCAACGGATCTTCCCTCGCATTGGTGAGGTCGATCACGGTGGAACCGAACAGCGACCAGAAACGCGCAAACTGCAAGCGGCCGCCCAGCCGGAGCTCCTCCCGGTTCCGCAAATCCTCCAGGCTGAGGTCGGCATTCCGGTTGAGCCGCAGATAGCTGACCATCGCATAGGTCTTCTTGCTGCCGATGGTGGCGTCGATCTCGTTCCGTCGGATGGCGAGATTATCCTTGTCCAGCCGGAAGCGGTGCGTGAAGCTGAGGAAGTCCCGATAACGGATCGTGGTGCGACCGACGATGTCGGACAGCCGGTCTGACAGGCCCGTGCCCACCGGTAGGATATTTTCCCGGCTGTTCAGGCGGTAGCTCTGCCCGATCACGCTTTCGAGCGAGAAATGGCGCAGCGCCAGGCTATATTCCAGCCCATAGGTGACGCGGGTCGAATCCTCGAACCGGTCGTAGCCGGAAAAGCGATTGAGCGCGAAAAGGTTGCTGTCCTCCAGGTCGATGGAGCGGGCATCCTCGTTCGGGACGGTCAGATTGGCGATTCTGGGCGCCGCCACGATCTGCACGCGCGGGGCGATACGCTGCACGCCGCCAAAGGCCTCACCCATGAACGGCCAGCGGACGTCGATCGCCGCCGCCGCGATCCCGCGCGCCTGCCACCCCGGATCGCCGGCATAGCTGGCGACGGTGGCCAGCTGATTTTCGTCGCTGTGGTAGACATCGCCGCGCAAATAGGTCGTGAAGGTGACTTCCTGACCCATCGGCGTCAGCTTGCGCAGATTCCATTCGAACGCCGCGAAAGCGCGCTGCGTATCCTCTCCATGGGTGCGGGTGATCGCCAGGCTGTTGGCCTGGAACTGGATGACGCCGCCCAGCAGCGGGTCCTTCATTCGCAAGCGATAATCGACGACGGGCAAGGCGATCGGCATCTGCCCCTGAGGATCGCCGGTGCGCAAAGTCTGCACGGCCCACCCGGCGATCGAGAAATAGCTGTTGTCCCCGATCCGCTGCGCATTGATGGTCGACCGCAGCCGGTCATCATTGCTGATATAGTAGCGGCGCAGGAAGGTGCGGTCGGTCGTCGCGCGAATCGATCCGTTGATGTTCCATTCCGGCGTCAGCTGCAGCGCGCCACTGGCATCGAGATAGCCGCGAAAATCCTTCTGCGTATCGGCCGGCGTGGTGGTGGATGTGCTGCCGGTAGCGACGCGACTGCCATAGGTTGCATAGCCGGTGATCTGATAGGCGCCCCGATCCCACAGGTGGCGATAGTTGCTCTCCAGCAGGGGCAGGGCGTTGGTGAAGACGTGGGGCGTGACGGTGATGTCGCGATTGGGTCCCAGCTTCATATAATAGGGCAAGCCGAGTTCGAAGCCGTTGTTGCGGTTGTAGCGCAATATCGGCACCAGCAGGCCGCTGCCGCCATTGTCGCCGACCGGGTGGGAGAAGCCGGGCATCGGGATGAGCGGGAGGCCGAACAGCTCGACGCTAGCATTGGTATATTTGACCCTGGCCTTCACCGGATCATAGATGACCTTCACAGCCTTGATCTGCCAGGTCGGTTCCTTGGGGCAGCCCTTGTGATCCTCCACTGCGCAGCCGGTATAGACCGCCTTTCGCAGGGTGTAGACGCCGCCCTTCCGCTCGCCGTTCACGGCGGCCAGGCGCCCGCCCGACTGCAGCACCAGCAGCATGTTCTGGACCATGCCGTCCTGCAGGCTGTCGGTGACGTCGAACCTGTCGCCATAGGCGATATTGCCCTCGGGATCCGTGACGGAGACATTACCGCTCGCCTCCACCTTGCCGGTATCACGGTTCCAGACGACCTTGTCGGCGCGCAGCCGGTTGCCGTCGCGCAGCAACTGCACATTGCCGTTGGCGGTCACGACCTCCTTATTGCTATCATATTCCAGCGCATCGGCGGAAAAGCCGATCTGATCGTCATTCTCCGGCACCGGGGCGTCGGGCGCGCTGATCGTCGTCTGCGGTTCCTGGAGTTGCTGGGCGGCGGCATGCGGGATGACCGCCAGGCACGGAAAGGCGACGCCAGCGGCCAGGAGCCGATTGAAACGCAAAAGGAAGGGGCGGTTCTGCAAAAGAATGGGGCCTCTTTGACGGGGCGTTCTGTTTCCCGGACTATTGCACTGCCCTATTGCACCGCTTTGTCTGCGCTGCAATCGTCTCGGCCAAGAGTTTTGCCGGAAAATCAGTCGAACGGCTTTGCCAGACCGGGCCGGCCGCACTATCTGGGCAGAGAGATACAAGCCTTGCAGGAAATAAAGGACCCCAGATGGAAATCGCGTTCAGCCCTGTCCGTCCCGAAGCCGATACACTGGTCTTCGCCGTGCCCAAGGGCGGCTTCGACGCCTTGCCCCTGAGCGCCGCGTCCGTGCTGGTCGGGGGGGCGGCGGCCGCGCGTTTCACGGGGGAAGCGGGATCCAGCTTCGAGAGCTTCGTGGACGAGGGCGGCAAGGTGCTGCGCGTCGTTCTGGTGGGTACCGGAGCCGGCGGTGATGTGGATTTCGAGCGGGCGGGCGCCGCGTTGACGGCCCGGCTGGCGACAAGCGGGGCGGTTCACGCTGCGGTGGAGTTCGTGGGCGCGGCCGGCGGCGAACAGGCGGCGCGCCTTGCCTTCGGCGCATTGCTGCGCGGCTGGCGGATCGACACCTACCGTACCCGGCAGGCGGAGAAGGCCAAGCCGACCCTGAAGCAGGTCACGCTGGTGTCGAGCGACGCAGGGGCGGCCTGGGAAAGACAGGCTGCCGTGGCCGCGGGCGTGGCCTTCACCCGTGAACTGGTGGCGGAGCCGGCGAACGTCCTCTATCCCGAGAGCTTCGTCGAACGGTGCAGGCATCTGGAGGAACTGGGCGTCAGGATCACCGTCCTGGACAAGGCGGCGATGGCGGAACTGGGCATGGGCGCGCTGCTGGGCGTGGCGCAGGGTTCCATGCGCGAACCGCGGCTGCTGGCGATGGAATGGGATGGCACAGATTCGGCGGGGACGGGCGGCGCGACCGAAAAGCCGCTGGTCTTCGTTGGCAAGGGCGTGACCTTCGACACGGGCGGCATTTCGCTCAAGCCCGGCGCGGGCATGGAAGACATGAAATGGGACATGGGCGGCGCCGGTGCGGTCGCGGGTGCGATCAAGGCGCTGGCCGGACGCAAGGCGAAGGCCCGCGTCGTCGGCATCTGCGGCCTTGTCGAGAATATGCCCGACGGCAATGCGCAGCGTCCGGGCGACATCGTAACCTCCATGTCGGGGCAGACCATCGAGGTGCTGAACACCGATGCCGAGGGGCGGCTGGTGCTGTGCGACGTCATCACCTGGGCGCAGAAAACCTATGCGCCCGAGATCATCATCGATCTCGCGACATTGACCGGGGCGATGATCATCTCTCTGGGCAATGAATATGCAGGCATCTTCGCCAATGACGACGGGCTGGCCGACGATCTGATCGCGGCTGGCAAGGCGGCGGGCGATCCGCTGTGGCGCTTCCCTCTCGGGGATGCCTATAACAAGCTGATCGACAGCCCGATCGCCGACATGAAGAATATCGGGCCGCGCTATGGCGGGTCGATCACGGCGGCGCAGTTCATCAAGCGTTTCGTCGAGGAGGGCGTCAAATGGGCGCATCTCGATATCGCTGGCATGGTGTGGGCCGACAAGCCCGGCGCAACCTGGGACAAGGGCGCGACAGGCTATGGCGTGCGGCTGCTCGACCGCTATGTGGCTGACAAGATAGAGAAATAATGCAGGTCGATTTCTACCAGCTCAGCCGCGATCCGGTGGAACAGGTGCTGCCCGCGATTGCGGGCCGCATCCTGGCCATGGGCGCGCGGCTGATGGTGGTCGCAAGGGAGCCTGAGCGGCTGGATCGGATTTCCGCCGGGCTATGGGCCGGGCCGCCCGAAAGCTTCCTGGCGCATGGCCGGGCCGGCGAGGGTGCCGAATCGGTGCAGCCGATACTGCTCGCACAGGATTGCCCGGCGGGCGAGTTGGCCGCCAACGGGGCACGGCATGTCGCACTGGCGGATGGCCTCTGGCGTGAGCAAGCGATGGGTTTCGAGCGGGCTTTCTACTTCTTCGACGCTGAAACCATAGAGGGCGCGCGCTCCAACTGGCGCGATCTCTCGAAACGGGACGGGGTCACCCCCCGCTTCTGGCGGCAGGAAGGCCGCAAATGGGTGCAAGGCCCCTAGCAGGGCCCTGCCCCATCAGCCCTCTTGCGATAGGCTCCGGCCCGGTCTAAAGGGCGCGCCAACTTATCCCAACAATTCGGAGCTTTTGAGCCTTATGGCCGTTACCCGCACCTTTTCGATCATCAAGCCCGATGCGACCCGTCGCAACCTGACGGGCGCCGTGACCAGGAAACTGGAGGAAGCGGGTCTGCGCGTTGTCGCTTCCAAGCGTATCCGCATGAGCCGTGAACAGGCTGAAGGCTTCTATGCCGTGCACAAGGAGCGCCCCTTCTTCGCCGATCTGGTTGCCTTCATGATTTCCGGCCCGGTTGTCGTCCAGGTTCTGGAAGGCGAAGATGCGGTGAAGCGCAATCGGGACATCATGGGCGCCACCAACCCGGCCAATGCCGATGAAGGCACCATCCGCAAGGAATATGCCGAATCGATCGAAGCCAATTCGGTCCACGGCTCCGACAGCGAGGAAAATGCCGCGATCGAGATCGCCTATTTCTTCAAGCCTGAAGAAATCGTCGGCTGATCGGGCACGATAATCTGGAAAGGGCCGGGGGTGATATGCCTGCCGCCCCTTTTCCATGGCGGAAATGGCGGAACGGGCCATCTGCTCGCGACATTTGCCCAACCTCCGCAGATGACCGAAAACTTGCCTTATCCCAATTGCGGAGGCGCTTCGAAACGGTCGATCACCCATTCTTCCGCCTGTGCGCCGCCAATCCATTCCTGCATCCAGGGATGATTGATGATGGCGCGCATATAGGCTTCCGCAAAGCGGGCAACGGGGAGTTGATAGGTGATGAAGCGGGTCACCACCGGCGCGAACATCACATCGACCGCGCTGAAATCCCCGAACAGAAACTCTCCCTCGCCGCCATGGCGGGCGCGGGCCTCCGCCCAGAGTTGCATGATGCGCGCGATATCCTGAGCCGCGGCCTCGGATGGAGGGACGGGAGCATAGATCTGGCGGATGTTCATGCTGTGCTCACGTCGCAGCGCAGCGAAACTGGAGTGCATTTCCGCCGCCATTGACCGGGCCATGGCGCGCGCGGCGATGTCTGCCGGCCAGAATCGGTCGCCGCCCGACTTCTCGTTCAGATATTCGACGATCGCCAGGCTGTCCCACACGACGACGTCGTCGCCGTCCCACAATATTGGCACCTTCCCGGAAGAAGGGGCGAATTCGTCACCCTCGCGGCGCTTTTCCCACGCTTCGTCGTAAAGCGGCACAACAACCTCCTCGAAGGGGAGGCCGGACAGCTTGCACGCCAGCCATCCGCGTAGCGACCAGCTTGAATAGGCCTTGTTGCCAATGAACAGCTTCATCATGTCCCTGTCTTTACAGCCTGTTGGGAAATTCGCGGAGGAACGCATTTTGGCCAGATAGTCTCTTAGACGCCGGTGGCAAGGAAAGTCGAGAGCATCGCGTCACTCTTGCATTCAACAGCATTTGTTTTGGAGGCGATAAATTTCCAATCCAAAAGGGGGCTGGCTGGCGCGGTTTTTCGGTCCTACACATCGCGGATTACACGACGTAACGAATTTGGGGCGAAATATGGATTTGTTGCACGCGATCGCAGGCCTTTTCGTCGGCCTGATGGTCGGCATGACCGGAGTGGGTGGCGGCTCGCTGATGGCGCCGATCCTGATCCTGCTGTTCGGCGTCGCGCCCACCACGGCGGTCGGCACCGACCTGTGGTTCGCGTCGATCACAAAGGCGGTCGGCGGCGCGGTTCACCACCATCAGGGCGGTACCGAGGGCGGTCCGGATTATGAAGTCGTGAAGCGCCTGATGATCGGCAGCATCCCCGCCTCGCTGATCACGTTGGCGATCCTTTCGCAGATGCACCTTGGGCAGATCAAGACGGGCGTGATCACGGCGGCGCTGGGCGTGGTGCTGATCGCTACCGCAGGTGCGACCCTGCTGCGCGGCCGTTTCCATAGCTGGGCGCTCGCCCGCCGGGTGGGCACGGCCGACGGTTTCACCCGCTGGCAGCCGGCGCTGACTGTGCTGGCCGGCGCCCTGCTGGGTGCGATGGTGACGCTGACTTCGGTCGGTGCGGGCGCGATCGGTGCGACGTTGCTCCTGGCGCTCTATCCACTCCGCATGCGGATGCAGCGGCTGGTGGCGACCGATATCGTTCATGCCGTGCCGCTGACGCTTGTCGCCGGACTTGGCCATTTGTGGATCGGGAACGTCAATCCGGTGCTGCTGGTCAACCTGCTGGCGGGGTCGCTGCCCGGTATCGTGATCGGATCGCTGCTGGCCACGCGCACGTCGGATCGCGTGCTCCAGCCCCTGCTGGCTGCGGTGCTGGTGGTGGTGGGATGGCGGCTGATCGCCTAGCCGCGAAATATCTGCCGAGCCGGAATCCAACTTGCTACAGTTTTATATGAATTTTCGGTGCTGTCAGACAAAGGCGAACCGCTCTCCACACGATGCACTTCGGGCTTAGAACGGAGAAACTCAGCTCGCGAGAGACTGCCACTGGGCCAAGGCGGCCGAGCGTCTTTGCTTGTAAATCTCTCGATCGACGAGATGGCGCTCCAGGGCGAAGTGATTGTGAAAGTGGGCGTGGACGGATGCGAATTTCTGGGATCGCATCTGTCGAAACCTGAGCATAGCCCGCTCCCGTCGTCGGAAGGAGAGATGGCTGTTTTCAACCCGATTGTTCAGCCACTGCCCCATTTCCTGCTGCTCGATATTGCCCAGGTCACGCATTGCTGCTGGATAGGATCGGAGTCCGTCGGTTACGATTTTTCCTGGTGATCCGTGCCGTTTCAATGCCTTCTTCATGAAGGCCAAAGCTGCCTTTTTATCCCGCTTCTTCGTAACGTAGCTCTCCAGAATTTCGCCTTCGTGATCGACGGCGCGCCAGAGGTAAACCATCTTACCGTTGATCTTCACGTACATCTCATCAAGGTGCCAGCGCCAGTGGCGAAAGCTGCACATCCTGTTGATCCGCTGGCGTCGGATCTCGCTGGCCAATAGCGGGCCGAACCGGTTCCACCACAGCCGCACCGTTTCGTGGCAGATATCGACGCCGCGCTCGAACAGCAGGTCCTCGACGTTCCGCAGCGACAGCGGGTAACGGACATACATCATCACCACCAACCGGATCACCTCCGGGGAGGATTTGAAATACCGAAACGGATTAACGGCGGGCTTGGTCATGACCCACCATTTACCGAACCCCGGTTTGCTTTGACAGCACCGCGCCGCCATGCGAACTTTGCGGGCAACCTTCCCCCACGGCGGCTTTTTCGATAGCCAAACCCCTCGGCTCCATTGGGCGAGCGTGCAAATTATGGCACTGGACGACGATGTGGTGCACCGCCCGCTAAAGAGAGGAACAGGGTCAATCCTTGTGATGGAGGACAACGGAACGAAGGCGACCTATGCCGCCTTTCTGAGCTATAATCATAGGGACGTTGCGTGGGCGCGCCCGTTGCAGCGGCGACTGGAATCCTATCGCTTTCCAGGCAGGACGGTCCGTTCGGATGGTAAGCGCAAATTGGGGCCGATCTTTCGCGACCGCGATGAATTGCCCGCAACGGCCGACCTGTCGGAGGCCGTCAAGCAGGCGCTGTCAAAGTCCGCGGCATTGCTGGTCCTGTGCTCACCCAATTCAGCGGCGTCGCCATGGGTGGACAAGGAAATTCGCCTGTTCCGGGCCCTCCATCCCGATCGGCCGATCCTGGCGGCGATCATTGATGGCGAACCGACGGATGCCTTCCCGCCGGCGCTGAGGGATGGGGTCGAACCGCTTGCGGCCGACCTTCGGCGGGAGGGCGATGGCGTCCGGCTCGGCACCTTGAAGATCATTGCCGGGCTGGCTGGGATCGGTCTGGACCGGCTGGTGCAGCGCGACGCGCAAAGGCGCATCCGGCGCGTGATGGCTGTCACGCTGGCTCTGTTGCTGATCATGCTAGCTTTCGTCGCGCTGTCGGTTGCGGCTTTGCAGGCGCAGCGAGAAGCCGAGCGGCAACGCGCCGAAGCAGAAGGGATCATCGAATTCATGCTGACCGATTTGCGGGAACGTCTGCGTAGCGTCGGTCGCCTGGATGCCCTCTCTGTCGTCAACGACCGGGCAATGAACTATTATCGCGATCAGGGAAATCTCGACGATCTGCCGGACGACAGTCTGGAAAGGCGTGCGCGTATCCTTCAGGCCATGGGGGAGGATGACATTGCCCGCGGCAGCCTGCCTGCTGCACGGCGCAAGTTCGAAGAAGCGCATCGCACGACAACCGCACTGCTGAACGACGATCCGGAACGGCCCGAATGGATCTTCGTCCACGCGCAGAGCGAATTCTGGATCGGGCAGGTCGATCAGCTGTCCGGGCAGCCCGATAGGGCGCTCAACCATTATTGGGCCTATCTGCATTGGGCCCGTCAGCTTTTGCAGCATCAACCCCATGCCGCGCGCAGCTTTACGGAAGTGGGTTATGCGCTCAGCAATATCGCCTCAGTCCAATCGGAGGCGAAGAACGACCATGCCGATGCGATCCGGAATTATGAAAAGTCGCTTTACTGGTTCCAGCGAGCGCAGCAGGCCGACCCACGATCTCTCACCATTCGCAAGGAGGTGGCCGAACGCCACGCGCGGCTGGCCGACGTGCAGTATGACCGTCGTGATTTCCAGGCCGCGGCCCAGCATCGGCTGGAGCAATTAAGGCTGCTCGAGCCGCTGCGGCGGGAAGACCCGCAAAATGGCGACATTGCCTATGATACTCTGGTGGCGACTCGTTCCCTCGCGCGAATCGCGTTCGAAACCGGAGAGACGGCCAAGGCGGTCAGGCTGATTCAGGATGCGCAAATCCAGTCTTCGGCGCTCCGCCGGCGCGACCCGCAAAACCAGAACTGGTTCGAACAGCATCTGCGGCTGCTGATGGATGCGGCAGAGGTGGCGAGGGCGCGCCACCAGGGAGCAGAGGTCCATCGCCTCGTCGGCCAGGCCCGTCGGATCATGCACGACGCAAGCCCGAATGCCGCGGCAGATCCGGCATTTCGGATTACGTCGATCAAGCGTCTGGATGCTATAGCGCAGGCCGATAACAGGGCTTTGGCAAAGGGGGATTGAATGCTGCCTTACGGAAACAGTGTCAGGACCGTTGGACCCGGCGACGAGATCGACCATGTCACCTTGCTCTACATTCGCGTGCGGGAAGGCGTATGGAATGTGAGTCGCTGGTTCGCGACGATTTGCGAACGGGGGCTACAGGCCACCGAGGCGCGCCTGCTGAAGCTGGCGCAGTCGAGCGATCCCGCGCACCATGCCGAATTCAGGGGCTACGGATTCGAGAATATCGAGTTCATCGAATATATGTGCTTCTTCACCATCATCCTGGATGCGCCCGGCTACAGCTTCCATGATGGGAAGGATACCGATCCGCTCTGGTTCCTGGAGAAGAAGGAGAATAGCTCGCTGGCTCCGCCGCCCGCCCCGGTGGCGCCCAACCGCAGCTTCTTCGACCTGGAGATGATTGAGATTGGCGGCTATCCGGCGCTGCGGTGCCGTAACTATATGTGCAACGGCTATACGGGCGAACCGCTGAAGGAAGGGGAGGAGCAGGGCTTCATCTTCAACTTGTATATTCGCGGTCGCTATGAACATGGCGGCGATGGCGGCGTTGTCCTGGCGATCGATCCGGACGGCGTCAGCAAAGGGCCGCGCAAATAGCGCAGCGGGCGAATTCGGTGGCGGCGAACAGGCGCTTATGGGACAAGGCTGGCAATGATCAGGCCGCAGCTTAACAGCATTACGCGACTGGCGCGGGCGGGCGCGCTGGAACAAGCCTGGGCAACGTTTCATGCCGCCGGCCTGTCGCCACAGTCGGACGATCCGGATGTCCTGACGGTCTACGGGCGCCTTCTCAAGGATCGCGCGGCGGCGGAAAGCGGCACCGTGCGGGAAGATCTGCTGAACCGCGCGATCACCGCTTATGAGCGTGCTTCGGCTCTTTCGCGCGCGACCTATCCATTAATCAACGCGGCGACGCTCGCTTTTCTTGCCGGACGAGGCGAGGCGGCGACAACGTTGGCTCATGCCGTAATGGCGCTGCTCGATGATCCGCTGCGCGCCGCCGAGACGCCTTATTGGATTGATGCGACGCGCGCCGAAGCGCTGTTGCTGCTGGGCCGGACTCGGGATGCCGAACGGATGCTGAGGCGAGCGATCGGACATCAGCCCGAAGCATGGGAAGATCATGCCTCTACGCTGCGGCAGTTCGCCATGATCCTGGCCGAGGCGGGGCAGCCCGTCGACTGGCTGGACCGTCATCGCCCGGCCTCGCCGCTCTATTTCGAAGGCATATTGGGCCTTGCCACGGATGATGACCGGGCGGCCGAGGCGGTTGCCGGGGCGGTGGATGCATTGGCACCTTCCATGGTGGTCGGTGCGCTGGCGGCCGGGACCGACATATTGGTGGCAGAAGCCGCCGTCGTCGCGGGCCGACAACTGCATGTCGTTCTGCCCTGTCCGGCTGAACTGTTCCGGACCACCTCGGTCGAGCCCTTCGGACCTAGCTGGGCCGATCGGTTCGATGCGCTGCTGGAGCAGGCAGTCGCGGTGAAGGAAATGGATGATTGGCAGCCGCTCAGCGATGCGTCCGTCGAGGTGTCGAGGCAGGCCGCCATGGGACTTGCCTTGTGCGAGGCAAAGCGCCTGCAATCTTCGGCCCGCGCCTTGCAGATCGTCGGACGGGGCGAGGAGCGCGGGAAGTGCA
Source organism: Sphingobium sp. LMC3-1-1.1 (assembly GCF_040676285.1). NCBI lineage: Bacteria > Pseudomonadati > Pseudomonadota > Alphaproteobacteria > Sphingomonadales > Sphingobiaceae > Sphingobium > Sphingobium sp. LMC3-1-1.1. The sequence goes on from NZ_JBEGHQ010000023.1 coordinate 210,763, forward strand.
TGGCCCGCTGGGAGGCCCTCGGGCTTCGGCTGGATCGTCTGGAACTCGAACGGAGCGACAGTCGACGGGTCACCCTGTCGACAGAGGCTGAGGCTGCTGCCCTGATCGCGATACCCGAATCTTTGCATTTCTGCTTGAATGGGGACGGCGTGGATCTGGCGAGGCAGGAGGGACAGCGCGCCTATCGTCTGCCTTCCCTCGGCGAAGCTGCTCGCCGGGTTTCCGACTTGCGGAGTGAATATCCTGATGCCCGGCTGGGACTGGATTACCGGGCCGTCTCAGATGCGCGGGCGGGGCGCTGGGATCGCGTGCTCATGATTGCCGTGGCGGATCTCAAGGGGGCGGTGGTTCTCAGCGAAGCCGCCGCCCTGGCCCTTGCCTTGCATGCGCCGGAGGCAAATGTCCAACCGATGGGCGACATCAGGACGGCGCTGGGCGATCTGACGCTGTATGGCCTGTTTCCTTAATTAGGGCAGAGTCGCTGACTTTCAGCCCGCAACGCTTGGAATGGTGCGAGCGGACCGACGGCTTTTTAAGCAAGTCTTGGTTGGTGTTCTCAGGCTACCAAGTCGGCCAGGAGGCGGGGCGCCAATATGTTGAGCGCCTCATCGGTCCTGCTAACGATACCACGCCGCAACAGGTGTGCGATCGCCCGGGATGTCGTTTCGCGCGTGGTATGAACCGACAATGCAAGCGCCGACAGCACGGGTGGCGGCTCAATCCGGTTAGAGGGGCCGGCCAGGCGCAGCAGTTCGGCGTAGACCCGGCCATAGGCGGTCAAAGTGGTTCGTGCAGCCATACGGTCAAGCATCACATCCAGCTGCCGGGCGAACAGCATGCTCAGGCCATGGGCAATCTCCGCGCTATATCGGGCAAGGTCCACCAGCGTCGCCGTTTCAATACAGAGTAGATGGAGCGAACCTTGGGCGACGATGTCGCTGCGCAACACTGCTGGCACAGGGTAGCTGCCGAAGATTTCGCCGGGACCATGGGAAGCGAGCAACGTCCGTTGACCGTCAGCCGAGTTGATCTGGGCTTGCGCAGCCCCTTCCACGACGACCCAGCAATGATGGGCCAGGTCGCCCTGATGCGCGACGAAGGCCTTGTGTGGAAAGACCGCGTCGCGAACGGCAGATGCCAGAGCCTCGGCACCAGCCTGCCCGCACGAGAACACGCTTCTGATAACGGCCAGCCGTTCCGCCTCAAGCAAGCTTTTCCCCCAAAACCCTGTGGGCCAGCGCGGTCGAACCTACCGGCTGATGGCTCTTAAAAAAAGGCCCAGCAGCGCGAAGGCTGCCGGGCCCAAAAGTTTGGAAATCAGGCAAGCCTGAATTCCTCGGGTCGCGGCCCGGACAATAAGCGTCTCTTTCGAGTTTGCGCGTGACGTGCATCACGCTTCACGGGTCGCCGGCCGACCTATCGAACCATCGGTCATCTCCTGTTCCGGCCCTAAGTTGGCGCCATGGCGTCCGATCCTGAAAATCTGAAGAACGCTAAAGGCCAGACCGCTGCCCGTCCTCGGTCAGAACAGCCGGTCGGTCTGCACCTTAAAGCCTGCGTAGACGAACCGTCCGACACCCGAAATCGGGTAGCTCAGTTGACCGATATCCGGCGTCTGGTCGGTCAAATTGTTGACGCCTGCGTAGAACTGAAACCGGTCGTTGACGTCATAGGCAAGGCGAAGGTCGTGTTGCTTGAGTTCCTTGTACCAGACATATTTGGGGTCCACGAGGTCCGGATTGGCCGCCAGTTGCTCGGTCGTGTAGCGGCGTGTCTTGCTGAAATAGTTGAACGAATAATTGGCCGTGAACCCCTTGAGCTTCCAGACGAGGTCCAGCGTTCCGCGCCAGCGCGGGTTGTAGGATTCGAGAATATCGTCATCCACATCAGCGCCGATAGAAGGCACCTCGGTTTTCTTGTCGAGATAGCCGCCGACAAGGCTGACGGCGAAGGAGCCCAGATTGCCCGCTGGAGTGAAGGCATAGCGAACGGAGAAATCGGCGCCCGCCGTTCTGATCGCTGCGACGTTTTGCGGCCGGACATTGAAGCCGATCCGCCGCTGGATATCGTCGCCATCGCCCAGGACGAAGCCGGTGCCCGTGTCGCGGAAGATGTTCTCGCAGAACACATTGTCGACCGTTGGCTGATCGACGCACAGTTCGGCGAGCTCGGTAGCCGTCGGTGTGTTGACCGCATCCTTGATCTTGATGTCGTACCAGTCGAACGTCAGCGTCAGCCCTGGAATGAAGCGCGGCTGGAGGACGACGCCCGCAGTCCAGGACTTGGCCGTTTCTTCCGTCAGGTCGGGATTCCCACCGGTCGTGCCGCGCCGTGATGTGGTGGCCTGCGGATCGGTTGTCGGACTGAAGGCGGCGATTTCTGCTGGTGACAACCCCAACCCCGACAGGATGGTGGTGCAATTGGCCTGCCGATATTGTGTGCCGTCATTTATGCGGCGAAAATCGCAGGGATCATCGACAAAATCGAATGTTCCGGTAGCAGGTTGGAACAGTTCGCCGATGTTGGGCGCACGCACCGCCTGCGAGTAGGAACCCCGGAAACGGATATCGCGTATCGGGGCATAGATGCCGTCGACCTTCCATGTCGTCGTTTTGCCGACCGTGCTGTAGTCGGAAAAGCGGATGGCTCCGCCAACCGAGAGCAGTTCGGCAAAGCGCATGTTGGACAGGATCGGAGCGTTCACTTCGGCGAAGAACTCCTTCACATTGAACTTGCCGCTGCTAGGGGACAAGGCCGCCGTGTCGCGGAAATCGCCATTCTGGATCAGCAGGTCGGGCGTATCGGAGCTTTTCTCGCGCCGATATTCCCCGCCCAGGGCAAAGCCGAAGGAGCCGCCGCCGGGGAAGGTGAAGGCAGAGTCGAGATTGCCCGAAATCGAACCGGTAAGGACCTCCTGAGTGATCTTCGATCGGCTAAGATTGTCCGCCAGCACGAAATCGAGCGCCTCCTGCGACGCCACGCCGTTACCCAGGATGTTGAGGGGACGGCAGGCGCTGCCGGCGCCCGGCGAGAAGGTGGTGGCCGGCCCGCCGAAATTGTCGGGATCGATCACGCCGTCATATTCGAGCGTCGACCGGCAGACGATCTGACCCGTCGTCGGATCGCGGACCGCGTCCAGTGCGGCATAGTAGCGATCACCGATCAGATTTGCCGTCTGGCGGTTCCGTACTTTCGTCTGACCGTAAATGTAGGAAATATCATATTTGAGGTTGCTGCCCAGATCCCCGTCGAAGCCGGCAACGAAGCGCATCGTCTTGCGCTTTACGGTTTCACCGCGAATGCCGAAATCGAAATTGTCGCGCGAGACATAGGCGCCGTCTGGCGCTGCACCGGCGCCAAAGCGATCGACCAGATAAGCGTTGTCGGGCTGGAGATAAGTGAAAAAGTCAAAGCTGGGCTGTCCGACCGAATAGGCCTGCGTCGCGGCATATTTGCCTTCCGCGTAGAAGCGGATGGCCGACGAGAATTCATAGCTGGTCAACATGTTGAAAACATGCCGCTCGGTTTTGGGCTGCAGGTCGCCGAAATAGCCTGCGACCGGCGTGTTGGATCCGCCAACGGCGCGAGCGTTGCCGCCGATCAACGGGATGCCGCGATCATAAGGCAAACCGCTGCCCGTGAAGTCGGGAATGCCGTCGAGATCGATATCGACGGCGCCATCAGGTGCGCTGTCTGCCCATGTGAGATTGCGGTAGAGAATGCGATCAGGGACGCTCGGATCGTCGCCCAGATCGTCCTGATTCTGGAGGATTTCGCCATAGCGGGCGGGATCGCCCGAAAAGCTCCGCTTGAAGGGGCTGAGGCGGTCTGACTTGTTATATTCGTAAGCGAAAGCGATGTTGCCGCGATCTTCGCTGAAATTCTGGCCAGCCGTCAGGCTGAAATAGCGGTTCGCAGCATCCCCCTTTGAGGAGATGCCTGACTGGCCCCGGACGGAAAGCCCTTCGAAGTTGCGCTTAAGGATAAAGTTGACCACGCCCGACACGCCGTCTGCCCCGTATATTGCGGAGGCGCCGCCCGTGAGCACGTCGACCCTGTCGATCAGATCTTGTGGAATGGAGTTTATGTCAACCGCCGCGGAATTTGCGATTCCGGCGACATGACGCTTGCCGTTCACCAAGACGAGCGTGCGATCAGTGCCCAGGTTGCGCAGGTTGAGCAGGTTTACGCCTGTCTCGCCGAAGCCCGCATCCGCGCCGCCTGCGAGCGAACTGCCGGTCGACGCCGACAAGGCCGGATTGCGTAGCAGGACGTCGGTGATGTTGGTGCGGCCGGTCTGCTCAATCTGCTCTGCGGTGACGGCGACAATGGGATTGGCGACATCGAGTTCGGGCCGCACGATGCGGGAACCCGTCACGATAATCGTTTCTCCGGCTTCCACGGTGCCTTGCTCATTTTGAGGCGCCTGTTCCTGCGCATGCAGTGACGCCTGCATCAAAGCGACCCCGGCTAGAGCCGTGGCTGCACCCGCGCGCAGACGCGCGGTCTTCAAAATTCTGTTCATGCTCCAGTCCCCTTGCTCTGGAAATAGGCGCCCCCCGCCCACTATCCCGCCCCAACCGAACCCTTGCGGAATGCGATGGTCAGGTTAATTCCCCGAGCAAAGCTGTAAAGTATAAACTATTGTGATTTAAGAAATTTTCAAACAAGCTGTTACGCAAATGACACAGGCTTGATATAACTTCGTGGCAGGAACCGATCCGAGATATTCGTGGCCTTTTGAAGCGTGTACGACACGGAAGGCTTTGGCGGATTAGCGGTCATCCTTTATGTGCAGTGCAATGGTGCATAATTGTTGTTTGAAACATTCGAACTTGAATAGATGTGTGAATGAATTCTAGCCCAGTGTGGCTGCCGATGGGTGCGGCCTATGGTGCCGCTTCTCGCTCTGTCTAAATGCACGCAAATTTTTTCTGCATAGGGAGCGAGAAGGTCGCCACGTGGCACGTCCCCGGTCTCGTCTGCATGTTCCTCAAACCATTCCGACAGCCATTTCTTGATTGCCCTGATCGCCGCTGCCCGGTTGCTCATGTCCAGCGCGCTCAGTCGAGCGTCGCCGATCAGAGATATAAGAGCGTCGCTATAGGCATATTTCGCGTTCCGGCCTGGACCACCGGCCCGCTTGGGTTTGATGCCGAGTTCCTTGATAACCTCGTCGGGGTCTTTCTCGATCTTGATCGCGCCGGAAATCCGGTTCCCGCCCGGCGAGACGCAAAGCGCCCGGACGGCGGCAAATTCCGACAGAAGCAGGACTCGTAAATTTCCGAAGAAATAACGGCGCCCCAGATAGATCGGGGTGCCACTCCAGTTGCGGTAGTAGGCCCTTGGTGCGCTTTCGCGCTGGAGATAGGCAAAGAGCTTTTCAAGCGCTTCCCGCGTCTCGTCGGTGGCGTTCGCGTAGATTGGCTCTCGTGGCTTCCGCAGCCTGCCGGTCTCGTATTGGAAACGACGCCAGAGCCACGCCATGATCAGCGGAATGAGGCAGGCTGCGATGGCCATGTTCAAAAAGGTCTCGGCAACCGCTTTGGATGTCAGCGGGCCTCGCGAGGCCCCCAAGGTAGGCCCCCATCGTCTGCGGTCACAGGCAAATAGAGGCAGTCGCTGCCAATCAGCGATTACCTGTAAACTAGCGGAAATCATGGGTTTTTTCAATTATCAGCGAGCATTGGCTGACAGCAATCTGGAGGCCGAGCCGGAATCGAATTACTTAAATAAGATAATGAAAAATAAACAAAATTTCACTTGTATGACAAATGAATCCATCAATCGGTCCATCATCGCTGGAATCAAAATGGGTTCGATTCTCAAACGCGGAAACACAGACCAAAAATAAGGCCGATTCGTCGGCCCTATTTCTACCGAATCATGCTTCAAATGTCATTGTCGAGGGTAAGCGCTCACGGCAGGGATGTCGGACATTTCGGAATGACGGTTACGGAACTAGGCCGCAAGAATTTGCCGTTCGCTTGTGCGCAGGCCGGTTATACAATTTGCCAACGCCGGGTCTGCCTTCACGCCTGTTCTCTCTTTGAGGCAGGTACTGGTCTGAAGGTACACGCGCTGAGAATCACGACGTGCAAGGCCGTATATGGTAACAAGAATGAGCAATATTCTGAGAATGACCGCTATGGCAGGTGGGATGAATTCAGAAACAAAGATTCTCGTAATCGCACTCGTTGCGAACGGAGGAATCTCAATCGCCAAGTTCACAGCGGCAGCGATTACGGGATCGTCCGCGATGTTGACCGAGGGTGTGCATAGCCTCGTCGATTCGGGCAATGAGTTATTATTGATCTATGGCCAGAAGCAGGCAGCCAAGCCTCCGGACGCTGCTCATCCTGGAGGCTACGGCCGCGAATTTTATTTCTGGAGCTTTGTCGTGGCGCTCCTTGTCTTTGCGCTCGGCGCGGGTGTGGCGATCTATGAAGGAATCGTTCACCTACTGGCCCCCGAACCAGCTGTCTCACCGCTCATAGCTTACACAGTTTTGGCAATAGCCTTTTTTCTGGAAGGAGCCTCGACCGCAGCAGCGTTTCGCCGGTTCGACGCGGCTCGGGGCGACAAGCGTTGGTGGCAGGCGCTTACTTCTACCAAGGATGCGGCGACCGTCATCATTTTGTTGGAAAATGGTGCAGCAATGGTCGGTGTTGTTATCGCCGCGATTGGGCTTGGCCTTTCCCAGGCGACCGGTGAACCACGGTTTGACGGTGTTGCGTCGATCCTGATCGGCCTCCTGCTCGGGGCCGTGGCTATCTTTTTGGCCAGGGAAGCGAAAGGCCTACTTATCGGTGAAGCGGCCGATCCTGAACTTATCGCCGGCATTCGCCGCGCCGCGACCCGGGAAGGCGTGATGGGTATCGGCGAGATCGTCACCGTCCACAACGGACCGACCGAAATCATTGCCACTGTAAATGTCGATTTCGATAATCGGATTTCGGCGGGAGATGTCGAGCGTATCATCAGGGAGATCGAGCAGATATTGCGAACAGACTTTCCCAGCATCTATCGTGTCTATATCCGGCCACACGAAGATGCCGGGGTCAAATTCGGTGTAACACGGGGATTGGTAAAGCCGGGGCAATCGTTCGATCAGATATCCCATCCAGACGTAGGATAGGCATCCTCATACTCCTGGGGTTGACGTCATCAACGTCGGAAGGCTGTCGAGCTTCATGAGACGACTGGAGCGCGCTCCATTGGCCTGAATTGAACAAGCTGTTCAAGCAATTCACCCTGGCTCCTTAGCAACATTTCCAATCGGTCGATCCGCAGAGCATCGAGCTTTTCGTGCAAGGCCATGATCTCCAGTTCAGCCTTAAGATTGATTTCATAATCGAGGCCGGCCGAAATCCGATCGCGTGCAGCCTGGCGGTTCTGCGACATCAGGATGATAGGTGCCTGCAGCGCGGCGATCATCGAGAGAATCAGGTTCAGGAAAATGAAAGGATATGGGTCGAGCGCTGGACCGAAATATATCAGCACCAGCGTGTTGAGTCCGACCCATGCAACCAGCGCCACCACGAAAATGATGATGAAGGTCCAGGAACCCCCAAAGCGCGCGACCCGGTCCGCGATATGGTCGCCAATGGTCTGGTCGTCGTCTACCGCACGATTGACGCTGCGCGTGACATGATGCCGGTCGACAATTGTGGAAATGACCCGCTGTTCGCGCACCGAAAGTTCGGACAGCCCTCCCTCCAGTAATCGCTGGGCAAGATCTGCAACGCGTGCGGCTGGTTTGCCTTCAGCCATGCTGCGAGCCGGTTGAACCTGAATTTCACTCATCCTATGCCACCTTGTTCATCAGCCAGCGCAACCAAATCCTGTTGCAATTCATAGGAAACGTTTCGCGATTTTTCGGGTGAAGCGGCAAGACGGCAGCTTTTTTCATCGCTTATCGCGGAGGTCAGGCCGCACTTCAGACCCTTAATCCCTCCGCTGTTCCAGCGGGCTGATTTCATAAATTCCTGTTACGCGCCGTCATTTTGCATCCTGCGCCGTTTGCTCAACAGCTCTACCCGCCGATTGCACATCCTTTCCGGCGCCTTCGACAGTGTTGCAACTCGCAACGGCGAAGCCGCCCAGCAAAATTGCAAATCGAATATAATGTGAAATTCTCACAATAAGGCTCCATATTCATTCATGAGGGTATATGCCCTTCGACGACGCGGATCGTTATTGCCGGTCATTGTGCATATTGTCGCCCTCGGCCTTCCTCCTGGCGTGCTCCTGGGCATCGTCTTGCTTCCCGGCAGCGGAGTCATTCCTTCCTTGCGCAGGGGGCGTGGCTTCCCAAGGCCGCTGATCACGATGCCGCATCGCACCGGGGCTAACGCTGGGGTGGTCGGGCGTCGGTACTGCCTGGGGGGTCGCGTCGCGGCGGTAAGGATTTACCGGCTGATCCCTGTACCCAGACCCACGCCTGTCCGGCGCCATCTGCGGACGCTGCCAGTCGCTCCCGCGCCGATACCGATCCGGGGTGGTGGGACGGGGTCCCCATTCAGGCCTGTAATTGTCGTAATAGTGACTCTCCCAACGAGAGCGATCGGAATAGAATGGACGGCTGCGATAATGATTGTCCCAATAGTCGTCGAACCGGAACGACAACACAAGGATGCTCATATAGGGCGCAACCGTGACAAACGACTGCCGTCTCCCCCGGTAATCGGCACCCAGAAAGCGGCCGGCAACCCAGCCGCGATCCGAACGGTAGCCCACATCGCACCAGCTCCAGTTGTTCAGGCAGCCGTAAATATCGACCCGGCGGTTACCGGGGATGGAGCGTATGCCAGGATAATCGGTGTCCGGCCCGGCCCACATACTGACCTGCCTCAAGGTATAGCCGGCCGATGTCCGATCATGCCGCGACCATCCTGATTGGGCTTGGGCCGCAGGAGCGAGCGACACCAGCGGTATGGTCAGTGCGGCTACTGACGCCATGAGAATGAATGCGCGCATGAAAAATATCCTTTGATGCTGTTCTATTATCATCAATGAAGCTGAAGCCCCCTCGCGCTTGCGAGCGCGCCGGGAACTATATTCACAGCCGACCGGTCAGAAACAGCAGCGCAACGATGATCAGAATAACGCCGATCACCCCAACTCCGCCGTGACCATAGCCATAGCCATAGCCGCCAAAGCGGCCACTGAAACCGCCCAGCAATAGGATGACGAGGATGATGATGAGGATGATACCGATGGACATAACCTATCTCCTGCCGATCCATCCCCTCACTGCGGATGGATCGGCAATGTTCGATCCCATGCCGTTGCTGCTTCAGCGGCAACGGGTATCGCGATCAATCTCGCGGCCCGCAAGCGCCCCCGCGCCGGCGCCAAAGATTGTACCGAGCGTTTCCGATCCGCCGGGCGCGATCATGTTACCGAGCACGCCGCCCGCAATGGCGCCGATGACCAGGCCTGTGCTGCCGTCCGAACGGCGGCAATAATAGCGCCCGTCCTGACCGCGATAGATGCGGTCATTTTGCGTCAGGCGGCGCTCGCCGTAGCGACGGTCCTCACGATAATATCGATCGGCATAATATCCGCTATAATTCGGGTCTGGCCGGTTATAGTCATATTGTCGCCATTGTGCGTACGGACGACGATTATTGCCGTCGTTCATACAGCCCGTAAGCATGACCGCGGCCATTGCACCTGCTATGAAGATACGCATAGTTTCTCTCCAGCCATGATTGCTATTAATCATTAGGGATGATCATATACGGCTTAAGGATGTATTTTGAGGATCGGAAACTACTCATTTGGTCGAGTGAAGGATCAGTCCGATGACTGGCTGGAAAGTTCGATGGCACTGATGAGTTCATGAAGTTTGAATGGCTTGCGCAGGATGACCGCACCTGGCGCCAATTCCTGCACCTGATAGGGATCGCCCGTCATGAATATATGCGGCACGAAGCCCCCGAGGAGGATTTGAGCGACAGCTGAGATGCCGCTGCTTTCATACAGGTTGGCATCGACGATCATCAGATCGGGCCTGCATCGAACGGCGGCGGCCACCGCTTCCGCTTCGGTCTCGGCAAATGCGCAGACGGTGTGTCCCAGGCCGCTTAGCAGATCTGCAAGGGACATTGCGATGACCGCATCGTCTTCCACGAGCAATATCTGAAGCGGCTTCATGATGCGGCATACTCCCATGCGTCGCCTTTTCCAAGCGTGCACCTCTGGACGATCTTCGATTCTGACCGGCGCTGTGCGCCCAAGAGCGGTCCGGCGAGGGGCTTGCCCATGACCATAGCAGAGCCGTCACCAGACCGATCAGGGTCGGAAATTACTCAAATCTCGCATATGCCATATCGTTTGGGCGTAATGGGTTGCGCTGGCCGACATGCTATAATCCGATCCATGGCAGCATTTACTCCCGAGTCGGGTGTCGGCCAACGACACCGCGGCATCTCGGTCGAAGGGCATGCGACTCCGTCAGCCGCCGAACGACCTTGCCAGCGCACATGATGCAGCGGAGCCCCTCTTTTCCCATCATCGCCATAGGGGCTTCGGCCGGTGGGCTCGAAGCCGCCACCAAACTCGTCGCCGGATTACCCGCCCATTCCGGCATGGCCTTCATTCTGGTCCAGCATCTAGCCCCGACGCATGAGAGCATGATGGTAGAACTGCTCGCCGAACATAGCGCCATGAACGTCGTCCAGGCGAGCGACGGTGCGCTGCTTGAGCCCGATTGCCTCTATGTCATTCCGCCCGGGCGCTATCTGTCGGTACGCTCCGGCGCGCTGCATCTGTCTTTGCCCCAGGCTCGGCACGGCGCGCGTCTTCCCTTCGATTTCCTGATCAAATCGCTGGCGCAGGATTGCGGTTCACGCACTGCCTGCCTGATCCTTTCCGGCACAGGCGCGGACGGAAGCCTCGGCGTGCCTGCACTCAAGGAAAAGGGCGGCTTCATCATCGCGCAGGACCCTGACGAAGCGGACTATGACGGTATGCCGCGCAGCGCCATTCTCACCGGCAAGGTCGACGCGGTGCTTCCTGTGGGCCGGATGCCGGAAGCACTTGCGAAATTCGGTAAGCATGTCGCTGCTTTGCCCGATCGGCCTGAATCGACCGGCTTGCCCGATGTCATCGACTTTCTCCGGCAGACGACCGCGCATGATTTCCGGCTGTACAAGCGTGGCACGCTGGAAAGGCGGATCGAAAGACGGATCGGCCTTGCCCCGATCGAGGCGAAGAATATGCACAGCTATTTGCAGCTGTTGCGGAATGACCCGCGGGAGCGCGATCAGCTCGCCAAGGACCTGCTCATCAACGTCACCCGCTTCTTTCGGGATCCGCAGGTCTTCACGACCCTGGGCAAAACGATCATTCCAGACCTCATTGGGGGATTGAAAGAGCATCGGGCGCTGCGGATATGGGTGCCGGGTTGCAGCACGGGCGAGGAAGCCTATTCCATTGCGATGGTTTGCCGTGACGCCATCACGGCCGCCAGGCGCGATATCAAGCTCCAGCTATTTGCGTCCGACGTTGAGCCCGATGCCATCGCTGCCGCCCGCGAAGCCCTTTATCCCGGAACCATTTCGGAGGATGTTTCGCCCGACCGTTTGGCCCGATTTTTCAGGAAGGAGGATGGCGGCGGCTATCGCGTCGTTGCCGACCTGCGGGGCGACGTCATATTCACGGTCCAGAATCTGCTGGCGGACCCGCCTTTTTCGCGGATCGACCTGATATCGTGCCGGAACCTGCTGATCTATCTGAACCCCGAAGCGCAGTCGAAGGCCGTCGCGCTGTTTCATTTCGCCCTGCGCGAACAGGGGATATTGCTCCTCGGCCCTTCGGATGCCGCCGGTAATATCGACGACCGCTTCGAACTGATCGCGAAGACCGAGAAAATCTATCGGCATATCACGCGGAGCCGGCCCGGCGATCCGGGCTTTCCGTTGAGTTTCGACGAGAGCATTCCCACATTGGCCGCGTCAACCGGAACGCAACCGCCGGCGCGTCAGGCGACGCTTGCCGATCTGTGTCGTCAGGCCGTGCTCAGAACGCATGCGCCGGCCGCCGTGCTGGTCAATCGTCAGCGCCAGTGCCTCTATTCGCTTGGCCCCACGGACCGATATCTGCGCGTAGCGCCCGGTTACCCCTCGCACGACCTGCTCGCGATGGCGACCCCTGCCTTGCGGACGAAGCTGAGGCTCGCGATCGAACAGGCCGGGAAGGACAGGCCGCAGGTCAGCGCCGGACGCAGCCGGCTGAACCGCGATGGCGCGACGATCTGGTTTGACATCGATGTCCGGTTTCTGACGCATGAGGGAGAGGAGCTGTTGCTCGTCTGCTTCATCGAAGAGACTGGCCGGGAACGCATGCCGGGTTCCATCCTGGCGCGTGTCGACCGGTCCCGGATCGCCGATCTGGAACGCGAACTGGAAGAAACCCAGGACGAATTGCAGAATGCGCTGCAGAATCTGGAAATGTCGACCCAGGAACAGAAAGCCATCAATGAGGAGGCCTTGTCCGTCAACGAGGAGTTCCAGTCGACCAACGAAGAATTGCTGACATCCAAGGAAGAGTTGCAATCCCTCAACGAGGAGTTGAAGGCACTGAACTCGCAGCTCCAGGAAACACTTGATCGCCAGCGGACGACCGCCGACGATTTGCAGAACGTGCTCTACAGCACGAATGTGGCGACGCTGTTCCTTGACCGTGAACTCAGCATCCGCTTTTTCACGCCCGCAACCAGATCCATTTTCAACGTCATACCTGGCGACATTGGCCGGCCGCTCGCCGACCTCCATTCGCTCGCGACGGATGAAGATCTGCTCACCGATGCCCAGGCGGTCCTGGCGGGCAAGGATGCCATTGAACGCGAAATCGGCGCGAAGAACGGTGTCTGGTTCGTGCGGCGCATTCTTCCCTATCTTGCCCATGACAATCGGGTCGAAGGCGTCGTCATTACCTTCGTCGATATCACCGAGCGCAAGCTGGCCGTATCGGCCGTGGACGCGGCGAGGCAGGAAGCTGAACGGGCGAACCTGGCCAAATCGAGCTTTCTGGCGGCGGCAAGCCACGACCTGCGGCAGCCGCTGCAATCGCTGACGCTGCTACAGGCGCTTCTGGCGCAGCTGGTCGAAGGCGAGGATGCTCAGAAACTAATCGCCCGGTTCGATCAGACGGTCGGCGCGATGTCGGGCATGCTCAACGCTTTGCTCGACATCAACCAGATCGAAGCGGGTGTGATCACGGCGCGGCCCGTGGCCTTCCCGATCAGGGATTTGCTCGACCGGCTGCAGAATGAATTCACCTATCTGGCCCAGGCGAGGCATTTGTCTCTGCATGTCCGGCCAAGCTCTGCGATAGTCGAAAGCGATCCGCGCCTGCTGGAACAGATGCTGCGTAATCTGCTTGCCAACGCCATAAAATATACCAAGCGGGGCCGCATAGTGCTGGGCTGCCGACGCAGCGGCGACGGGCTGCGCATCGAAGTCTGGGACAGCGGGATCGGTATCCCGGAAGACCAGCTTCATGCGATCTTCGATGAATTTCATCAGGTCGACAACGCCGCGCGCGAACGCAGCCTTGGTCTTGGCCTCGGCCTGTCGATCGTCCAGCGCCTCGGGGCATTGCTGGATCATGAAGTGCGCGTCCGGTCGGCCCCCGGCAGAGGGTCGGTTTTTTCCATCGGCGTCAGGCGAGGCAGCGGCGGCTCCCGCCCGGCGCTCGTTGCCGAACGGGGCGAGCATGATGCCGGAAAAACGGCCCGCTCAGGTTGCGAGATCATCCTTGTTGAAGATGATCCCGACGTCCTTGACCTGCTCGCGCAACTGCTCAAGGCTGAAGGGCATATCGTCAGGATCGCGCCGGACGGAAAGACTGCCGTGAAGCTCGTATCGGGTGGAGCGATCCGGCCGGATATCATCCTGGCCGACTATAATCTTCCGGGCGGCATGAACGGCCTGCAACTGCTGGCGAAGCTCCGCAATCTGCTTAATCATCCCGTGCCCGGCATCATCCTGACCGGCGACATATCGACGGCTTCCCTTGCGGAGATCGCGCTTCAGGATTGTGTGCAACTGAGCAAGCCGGTACAGCCCCGCGAACTTGCCGCGGCGATGGAGCGGCTCTTGCCGGACAGTGCGCCGCATGGCGCCCCGATGGATGGGGCGTCGGGCGCCGGTCCGGTGCCCACCGTGTTCGTCGTGGATGACGACCCGGAAATTTGTGCGTCCCTTCGCGACGTACTGGAAGCCGACGGCAGCCATGTCGAGGCTTTTGGAAGCCCGGAGGCGTTTCTCGCCGGATATCTGCCGGGGGGCGAGGGATGCCTGCTGATCGACGCCAACCTGCCCGGCATGAGCGGCATCGCACTTTTGGAAGCGCTTCGGGACAGGGGCGACCGATTGCCGGCGATCATCATCACGGGCAGCGGCGAAATCGGGCTGGCGGTTCAGGCGATGAAAGCGGGTGCCTGCGATTTCATCGAAAAGCCGGTCGGACGCGCGGCACTGCTCGCCAGCATTGGCGGTGCGCTCGAACAATCTCATGATGCCGGTAAATCGTCCGGGGTCCAGGAAGCCGCCTCACGCCGGATCGCTGCATTGACGAAGCGGCAGCATCAAATAATGGACATGGTGCTTTTGGGGCATCCCAGCAAGAATATCGCTGCGGATTTGGGCATCAGCCAGCGTACCGTAGAAAATCACCGGGCATCGATCATGCGTAAAATGGGGGCAAGGTCGCTTCCTGAACTGGCGCGTCTGGTATTTGCGTGGCCATCGGCAGTTTCCTGATCTGACTGGGCGTGCGGCCAAGGAACTGCTTGATTTCCCTGATGGAATGAGACTGGTCATAAAAACTGTCGTAGCAAAGCCCGTGCCGGTCCTGACCACCGCGCGCGATCTGCACGGCAAAGCGGAGCGCCCTATATTTGCGAGCCAGATATTGAGGGGGCGCACCATAGAGGCGATTGGTCAGCCTGCCGACTTGCCGTTCCGAGAGGCCGGTGGCGGCCCGAAGTTCGCGCACTTGCGGCGATGTCTCGCTGGCCAGCCAGTCGTCCACCGTAGCGACAAATGCCCTTATCGCCGGACGCACCTCGGCCATATTCGCTCGCAGATAATCCCAGAGCAAGATCACCGCTTCTTCCGGCTCATCAGCTGCCTTGAGTCGACTGAGAATCTCCTCATGGGCGGCGCCACCAGCACTCGCCGTCATGTCATAAAGGCGGTCAATATGCGCCGATGCATCACGGCCGGTAAGCGCAAGCCAGCCCAACGGCAGCAATGCGACCCCCAACATTTGCAGAGGCCCAGCCAACAGAAAGCGGGTCGCCCCCATGGTCGGGCCGAGCATGCAGACCATCGGCGTCGCGAAGGTGGCGGAATCGGCAAAGATATAGTGGCCGCTGCCCGACAGCATGAAGCGCAATTGGGGAAAGTCTGCGCCCATCATGCCAGTGGCATGATCTGTATCCGTCGTGACCAGATATATGCAGCCGATGTGCAATCGCAGATCGGCTGGCGGGGCGAAATAACGCAGACGGATCGAATTGGGACTGCCGGATGGATGAAAATCCTGTCTGGTCAGGATATCGGAAGCCGAGTTCCTTCCCGAACGCGATCCCTTTCGGTGCAGACCCACATTTGTCATGGCAATTCCCCCATGTTTCCGCTTCACTCGCCCCGTATTGCTGCAACCATCCGCACTTCCGAGCGCGCTTCGCCGACAATGTCGGGTTCACTGTTCGCAAAGAAGCCTCGGAAATTACTCAGCCGGTTCTGGCGACCTGAATGCGGTGATCTCGCAGCTTTTCTCCGGGCTGCAGAAATATTGGCCATGAGGATGGAATCGATGCCGTCATCCAACCGGATATATGGTATAGTGCTTCATCACTCGCTTTTGATCGCAAGCATCCTGTGACAGAGAGACATCCGCTCCCGCTTGCCTGATGGGAGCTCCTCCTATGATTACGATGCGTAAATATGAGACGAAAAATCCCCAAAGGAATGATGATTTTGTCGGGGCGGTCGCCCGCATGGCCTATGCGGGATCGATCCACGGCTATGAGAAAATCGTCGCTGCCAGGATTTGGTTGAAAGGCCATATTCGAAGAGCCGGCGACGAGGCGTGGGCTGCGGGACGAAAGGTTGAGCTCGAAGATGCCCTCGACGAATGGGAGAATGAGGGTGGCGGCCTGGTTCAGCGGGAATGCTGATCCCGGTTGCGCCGTTCCTGCTGCGAGCCGTCCATTTTGATCTTGAAGGAGCGTTCCGATGGCCAAAAGTCAGAAAAGATCGAACCGCGAAGTTCGTAAACCCAAGGCCGCAAAGCCCCGGAAGCACAATGCCTCCAGCCCTTCGCAGAAGCCGGGTACATTGAGCATCGTGACGCTGAAAAGCTGATGACGTTATCCGTGCTGGGCGGGTGCGTCTTTCAATCGTCTGCAGGGCGTTGCAGACGATTGAAATCGCTCTTGTCCGCGCCGCGCTTCATGAGGGCGCGTTCCTTTTCCTCGTCCTCCCGGTGCAATTCCAGAGCGATCGCTGCGCCTTGTGCGCTTAACATGCCCCGCTCTCCGCTTTCCTGTGCCTCCGCCTCCATGGCCTGGACCTCCCAGGCGTTGGCGGCCGCAAGCGCGATCCTGCGCACCTTCTCAAGGGGTGAGGCCGCCGCGACCTGCCGATGATACGCTGCCTGCCGCCTGCACATGGCTGAACTGTTGAGCATGGCTGACCTATCGGCTGTCGTCGGCGGGTATGTTTTGGACCCAGAGAGGAACCGAGGCCCGATTCGCGGGCGGGACCCCGGCCACTCGCGCTGCCCTTTGATCGCGCTCCCAGGCCGCATCCAGATGCTCAGGGTTGACCGGGTGACGCTCGATGGCCGCGCCATTTCTGATGCGCAGCGTTGTAGCTATCCGGCGTAAGGCCGTATGGACATTGCCCTTAAGCACCTCCTCTTCCGTTTCCACATCATAGGTGCCGGCGGGAAGAGGCGTTTCGAATTCCGGCAGTTGGAATGGCTCGGAAAATATCACCGATTTGTGGGTGGTCTGGCTGATCATGACGGCTGCTCGTTAGAGGGGCATGTAGGCGGCAAAGCGTCTGACATCGATTATCTCCCATTTGCAGGCGGGAACACGATGGTCTCTCTGTCACGACATGCCTGGGGCAAAAATCCGGGTGATCGCACATTGTAGCACAGATATGGCTCAGGGCTGCACCTAATCGAGGCGGACGGGAAAGGGCGGAAAGGAATGCCGCCGCCGGTCCTTCTTCACCACGCGACCCGCCAGCGACGCTCACGTGGCTTGCAGGTCGTCGAGGGCGCCGTTGAGGCGTTGCATATCGGCCCGGGACAGCGCTCCCCCGCGCGCAAGCTTGTCGCGAGCAGTCGTGAGCAGACATTCCAGCCGCTGTAATTTTATCAGTTCGCTTGCCGGCACAGACGGCAGGCGAGATTGTGCCTGTATCAGTGAAACCGCCAGGCCAACGCTGTTCTGGGATATATTCATGATGCCTTTTTCCATGATCCAAATGCGGCGCTTGAGGGCGCTGGCGTCAATTGTTCATGAATAGCCCCTAGTTTTCTAGACGCCTTCCGCTTTCAAAATCTTCTGCCGTTCGAACTCGACAGGCGACAGCATCCCGTTCCTGACCTGCTTTCGAACCGGGTTGTAGAACATCTCGACGTAATTGAACACGTCCTGCCGGGCTTCCTCGCGGGTTCTGTAAGTCCGGCGCCGGATGTGCTCGCGCTTGAGCGAGGAGAAGAAGCTCTCGGCCACCGCGTTGTCGTGGCAATTGCCGCGCCGGCTCATCGAGTGCTCAAGATTGTGAGCCCGGATGAACGCAGCCCAGTCCATACTGGTGAACTGCGAGCCCTGGTCCGAATGGATCAGCACCCGGTGCTTCGGCTTACGCCGCCATACCGCCATGTGCAGCGCCTGCAGCACCACATCGGTGGTCTGCCGGCTCTGCATCGACCAACCCACCACGCGGCGGGAATACAGATCGATCACGACAGCCAGATAGGCAAACCCTTCCAGGGTGCGGATGTAGGTGATGTCTGTCACCCAGGCCCGGTCTGGTGCAGCCACGTCGAACTGGCGATCGAGGGTGTTGTCGACCACCAGGGACGGCCTGCCGCCATAGCTGCCGGGCCTGCGCTTGTAGCCGATCTGCGCCCTGATGCCCGCCAGCCTGGTCAACCGGGCAACGCGGTTCGGGCAGCAGGTCTCGCCTTGATCCAGCAGGTCATCGTGCAGCTTGCGGTAGCCATAGATCTTGCCGCTGTCGTTCCAGGCCTGCCGGATCAGTTCCGTCTGCCGAGCATCTTCTCGAGCCCGCTGGCTCAGCGGGCTCTTCTGCCAGGCATAGAAACCACTGGGCTGGATGCGCAGGCATCGACACATCGACCGAACCCTGAACTGGTCACGATGCTCAGCAACGAACGCGTATCTCACTTTGCATCCCTGGCGAAATACGCGGTGGCTTCCTAAGAAACAGCCATATCAGGCTCCGGTGTCAGTTCCTGAAGCGAGAAGCCAAAGGCCTTGGCGCGGCGCTGGAGGTTGCCGATCACCCGGCTGCGATACCGCTCTTCATATTGGGTGGCGCCGGGATCATGATACGCCATCCCGAAGCGCAGGCTGTTATAAAAAAGGACAGCGATCTTTCGCGCCGTTGCGGTCACGGCTTTCGCCTTTCCCGCTCGGGCAGATAACCGCCGGTAAAACGCGCCCAGCGCGGTGTCGCTGCGGCCGATCGTGGTTGCAGCCAAGCGCAAAAGTGCCGCCGCGCGGCTCGACGATCGCCGTGTCTTTGATGACAGCAGCTTGCCGCCCGATATCTTGTTACCCGGCGCCAGGCATAGCCAGGACGTAAAATGCTTTGAACTGGGCCAAGCCGAAAGGTCGGTGCCGCACTCGCCGACGAGCTTGAGCGCCAGAGACGGTCCGATTCCATGGATCTGTGTCAGGTCCACGCCCAGCACGCGATAAAGCGCGGACCGGACCTCGAAGTCAGGCGCGTTCACCTGCCGTCTTTTAGTCCGGACTTTGGGGAGGCGGCGGATATCGTGCCCCTTGTCGATTTCGAGCGCCTTGAGCGCGACCTCCAGCTTACGATCGCATTCGAGGATTTTGGTCTGATAAAAGTCGTACAAGGCCAGCGACTGGCAGAGTGCAAAGATGTGCTCATCCCGCCAGTTTCCCGACAAGGCGGCGCAAATGGTCTCCACGGACGCGTGGCAACGGACGTCGCGCATTTCCGCCAGCGTGATGGGCGTGCGTTCGCCGGCCACAATGGCCCTGATGATCCGCATGCCCGTAACCCCGGTGATATCGGAAACGACGTGATGAAGCTGCACGTTCATCTCCATCAGCGCCTTCTGCATGTGCTGGATATGGGACGCTGCATATTCGATCAGACGCTCGCGCTGCCGGAGGTAAGAACGCATGGTCGCCACGCCCGCCTCAGGACGGAAGCTCCCTCGCAATAGCCCATAGCTGTGAAGGCGTTGCAGCCAGGCCGCATCGCTGACATCGGTCTTTCGGCCCGGGACGTTCTTGGCGTATCGGGCGTTGACGAGAATGACGTGAAAGCCGTGCTCCTCCAGCACTTCATAGGCCGGGATCCAGTAAACGCCGGTGGATTCCATCGCCACGCTGGTGACACCACTCGCCTTGAACCAACGGGCCATATCATGCAGCTCGCCGGTGAACGTGCCAAATGCCCGCACGGGATTGTCGTCCGCCTGCGGATTAATGGCCGCCAAGTGCATGGTCGAGCCGATATCGATCGCGGCGGCGCCAGGGTTGACCATGGACAAAGCGTCTGAACCTGGGGATTTTGCTCCTGTCATTCCATGTCCTCCTTCAAAGCGGAGGGTATGGGCTATGCCAACCGTCATCTTCCTAATCGGGATCGCCGCAGCACGGCGTCACCACTCTCAAGTACGCAAATGCCCATGGGCCACGTTTTTTAACGGGGTATCATGCCTCCAATAAGCGAACGGCCGCGACCCTCCTAGCCAACACCATAGCACGGCCCGTTTCTACCCTGCACAGGCGGGCTCAGCCGGGGACCGTTTTTTAATATGTCGCGCTCCTCGGTCACCCGGGCCAGCTCGCGCTTCAACTGGCGGATCTCGGCATCCTTGCCGGCATCGCTCGACACTTGCTTCGCCAGCTGCCGCTTCCACGCATACAGCGAGTGCTGACTCACGCCTAGCCGCTGCGAGACCTCGGCTACCGGATACCCGCGCTCGGTGATCTGGGCCACCGCATCACGCTTGAACTCATCGCTGAAATTGGGCTTCCCCATCATCACCTCCTGTCCTCAAAAGTAGGATTGAAGGCGTCTAGAAAACTAGGGGCTATTCAGCATGTAACGGTGAGGCCACCTAACGACTTGTTTGGAAGAAGCCCCTTCCAGCAATGCCAGAATGTCCTCGGAGAAGCTTGCTTCCTCACATTGAGGGTGGCCTTCCAGCATCGGCCTTCGGCCGCGCCTGCCATTTATCAAGGAACTGCAAGGCCGGAGTGACGGTGATGCCATGCAGCAGGATCGAAACAAGCACCGTCAAGGCGACGATGCTCCAAAGCTTCGCCGGGTCAGGGAAATCAGCCTGATTGAGGGCGAAGGCGAGATAATAGATCGTGCCCATTCCTCTAATTCCAAAGAAAGAGATCACGACTTTTTCCCGCCAGGGTATCTGCGATCCGCTGAGGCTGATGAAGCCGGCGAGCGGACGCGCGACAAGAATGGTGAGGGAAGTGAACACAATGATCCGGGCGTCCAGCTTTGCCAGTAAGCCGGCATGCATGACCATGCCGCCGAACAGGACGAGCAACAGCATCATGAGCAGGCGTTCGGTTTCCTCCGCGAACGCATGCAGCCGATGCTGATAGCTGTGGTCACGGCTGGCATGACGAAGGCCGAGCGCTGCGACGAACACAGCAAGAAAGCCGTACCCACCGGCCAGTTGCGTTAATCCGTAAGCAACCAGCGCGGCGCCCAGGGCGACGAAACCGTCGCCGGTGCGCGACAGCTTGGCCACATTGGGAAGGTGGAAGGTCAAATGGCCAAGCACCCTGCCAATGCCATAACCCATGCAGAGCCCGACCAGAAGTTTCCAGATCAGGTCGATCAGCAGCCAGCGCCCGAACGCCTCGGTCCCGAACGACAGGCCTGTCATGGCGATCGCCAGATTGACGAAGGGGAAGGCCAACCCGTCATTCAGTCCCGCTTCGGATGTGAGCGCGAAGCGGGCTTCCCCTTCCTCCCCCTCTCCGGGTGCTCCAACCTGAACGTCGCTGGCCAGCACGGGGTCGGTCGGCGCGAGACTTGATCCTATCAACACTGCCGCGGCAATTCCCAGCCCCAGAAGGGACGAGGCGAGCGCCGCGACCAGCAGGATCGTGATCGGCATCGCAATTGCAAGAAGACGCCAGGTGAGTGCCCAGCGATGAAGCCCGATAAGCCGGTCAATCTTCAGGCCGGCGCCCATCAGTGAAACCACCACGACCAGCTCGCTCAGGCGTT
Organism: Sphingobium sp. LMC3-1-1.1; assembly: GCF_040676285.1. Taxonomy (NCBI): domain Bacteria; kingdom Pseudomonadati; phylum Pseudomonadota; class Alphaproteobacteria; order Sphingomonadales; family Sphingobiaceae; genus Sphingobium; species Sphingobium sp. LMC3-1-1.1. Next base: position 232,293 of record NZ_JBEGHQ010000023.1, read on the forward strand.
CGACAGCGATCGGGTGTTGTAGCGGATGAACGGCAAAGGGGTGCAACGCTGGCAGCATGAACAAGGCTGCGCCGGCCCCGACACAGAAGATTGGCAGCGAGAGCGGCATTTTCCGCATGATCATCGGAACCCAGGCCGTCATCAATATGATCGCACCGAGGCCCGCCAGTATCTGGATGTAAAGAGCGGCGTTGGGCATGGGCCTTCCTGCACCCCTTCAGAGCGGTACCACGCTCACGCGAACGCCCATGTCGAGGAAATCGTCCGGAGCGACAGTGAAGCCGGTGGCGCGCAGTGCATCCTCAATCACCTTGCGCACGCCGGTCGCGACTGTGGGTCGGACATTGATGCGCTCTTCATGACAGGGGGTGACGGAGCCTGCGTGGATGCAAGCGACGGGACAAGCGCCCGCGTTGCCAGCGGTGTCTTGATCTCACGGTCCCGCTCAACAGCGTCCTTGGTCAAACCCCAGAAGCCGTGGGTACGCTGAAATGTCGCTCGGGCTTGATCGTCGATCAGGGTCACGCGGCGACCAAACTGGGCCTGCACCTCCACCGCCTATTTCTCGCAATAGCCGAAGCCGGGATCGCGATGCACAACGATAGGCGCGGCCGCGCTGGCTGCGGTCGAAAACGGCATCAATGCAGCAGCAATCAGGTGACGTTTCATGCTTCGAGACCTCCTCGCATGCTTCTCTATACGCGCATGAGTACGCGAAACCTCAATCTATCTTGGCGCTCCGATAGGTTTGAATTTTGGTCGGGACCATTGGGAGATATCCGTGACGTCTCCCTACGGAATGCCCATAGTTTTAGCCGAGCGTTTTTTGCGCGGCCATCAAAGGTCGTAGGAGACGTGCGATGGTGCAATTCGAGATCATGTCCGAGGCACGCAAGAGCCTCAAAGCATGGCTTGATCGGCGCGGCGGGACGATACGCCACTTCGTATTCCCAAGCGGGATCGACCTCGGTCATTTGAGCACACGTCAATATGCGCGCCTCGTCGATGAATGGGTCTCGACGATCGGCCTCGACAGACGCGAGTATGGCACACACTCGATCCGACGGACCAAGGCGGCGCTGATCTACAAAGCCACAGGCAATCTTCGCGCCGTGCAAATCCTGCTCGGCCATACCAACATCGAAAATACAGTCAGATATCTCGGCGTAGATGTCGATGATGCTCTGACGCTGTCCGAACGGACCGAAATTTGAAAATTCCGGCTTCCTGATATCTCTGGGAAGCCGGTCCACCCCTATGAACGACCGGCAGGTATCAACGAGCGAATCTGCCCCCGCGAACGACAGCTTTGTCGGCGGCAGCAGCCGCCGAGCAGGAAGACTTCGGTTGTAGAATTCGAAGTAAAATTAGGGCGCGATTTCGTTGTCCAACGCTTCAAAAGCCTCGCGGAGCACCGCCTCGATTGGACGTTGTCCGCCCTCGTTGTGAAATATTTCCGTTGAAAGCCGGATGGCGCCGATGGCCATCATTGCGACGAGCCGCAGTGCCATCTCACTCGGCTGATCTGGCCAGCGCTCTCGCAGCGCCGCGAGCAGTGTTTGCTCGTGTTGCACATAGCTTGCCTGCTTTCGCGCCTGAACCGCTTCGCTAGAGCGCATGAGCCTGTCGATAACGATCATGTCGTCCGTCGGTACTGACGCGCTAACCACCACCACTGCCTCGCGGATCGCATCGAGTGGTCGCATGGTGTCTGGCGCACGCCGGATTGCGTCCGCGATCATCGCGCCCATGCCGCTCTGCAAAGACAGGAGGATGTCGTCCTTCGACTTGAAATAATAGAAGAACGTCCGCCGAGAGATTCCGGCCGCGACCGCGATCTCGTCGATGGTGGTCGTCTCGTAACCCTTGGCGACGAAAAGCGCGATTCCCGCATCGGTTATCCGCTGCAGGGTCTCGCGGCGCTTGCGCTCCCGCAATCCGTCGGTGGACATTTGAGAGGTTGCGCTCGGCACAATAAGCATTGCCTCTTGAAAATTACACTCAGTGCGATATTTGTCTTTTTACACTAAGTGCGCTTTTTTGAAAAGGCTCCTCCCGTGACGACATGGACCGTATCCGACATTCCCTCCCAGCGCGGCCGATCTGCGGTCATTACGGGAACAGGAGGCCTAGGCTTCGAGGATGCGCTGGCCTTGGCAAGTGCTGGTTGCGACGTCATCATCGCAGGCCGTAGCCAAGAAAAAGGGGCTGCAGCGATCGCATCGATCCGATCCCAGGTCCCACATGCCCATGTGCGCTTCGAGCAGCTTGATCTCGCCAGTCTGAAGTCCATTGCAGCATTTGGAGAGAGGCTGCGAAATCAGCAAGCGAGCCTCGACCTCCTGATCAATAATGCCGGTGTCATGGTGCCTCCACAGCGCCGGGAGACAGAAGACGGGTTCGAGTTGCAGCTTGGGACCAATTATCTCGGCCATTTCGCGCTCACAGGCCAACTCCTGCCGCTCCTGAGAGCCAGCGATGGCGCCCGGGTCATTACACTGTCGAGCGTCGCAGCACGGAGCGGCTCGATCGATTTTGACGATCTGAATGCGGACAAGCACTACAAGCCCATGCCGATCTACAGCCAGTCGAAGCTGGCCTGCCTCATGTTCGCGCTGGAACTACAGCGCCGCAGCGAGGCAAATGGATGGGGACTCTCCAGCATTGGCGCACATCCGGGTATCGCGCGAACCGATCTGCTTCACAATGCACCAGGACGCTGGAGCGCGATGGGCCTGACGCGATCGCTGCTATGGTTCCTGTTCCAACCCGCGTCTCGGGGCGCACTCCCGACGCTCTTCGCCGCAACATCCCCCGACGCGGAACCGGGAGCCTATTATGGTCCGGACGGGTTGAGTGAAACGCGAGGCTTCCCAGCTCGGGCGAACATACCTTCAAGGGCTTTGGATGAAGTGGCGGCCACACGCCTGTGGACTGTCTCGGAACAACTCATCGGCATGACGATCGTATAGCTGAATGTAGGACCGCTATCGGGCTGCGCAATTCGGGCCACGAACGTCGGGGATCAGGGCGATCGCAGTCGGACCGAAATTTGAAAAGAGATGATCGGCGTTTCGCGCCGCTGGCGCGATCCTGCTCTATTCCGCTTCGCTCCACCGAGCCGCCCTTGGCGTCTCGTCCCATGCGGGTAACGATCAGTAACGCATGAGGGCCGGTGCTACGCACCGCCCCGGCGGTCGCCGCGCCTGCGGTGCGACAGCGTTGGCCTTGGCGGCGTCGATCTGGCGGGTGGGCGTCGCTTGCCCTTTAGGCCCGCCGCGCCGGGCCGCAACTCCGGCTTCACCGGAGTCCTCCACCTGCGTTCCGGTCCTGCGGATGCAGCCCGGCTCTGCCGGCGGGCCTGCCGGTCCGCTCCTGCCGCCCACCCGCCATTCCGGCGCCGGTTGCTGCGGTTTGAAGGAGTGAAGGATCATGGAACTCAAGCATATCGACATCGCAAAGCTCGCCGTCTCTGCCGTCAACATGCGCGGCAAGGGCAAGGCGGACCTGTCCAATATCCTCCCGTCCGTCAGGGCGCGGGGCGTGTTGGTGCCGCTGATCGTGAGGGTGAATGGCAGTCCGGACACCTATGAGATCGTGGCAGGCAAGCGGCGCTATCAGGCGGCGCTGGCCGTGGCGCAAGAAAGCGGCGAAGCCGATCCGCTGCCCTGCGCGGTGATCGAGGCAGGGGACGATGCGGCAGCGCTGGAAGCCTCGCTGATCGAGAATATCGCCCGGCTCGATCCTGATGAAATGACCCAGTGCGAGACCTTCACGCGATTGATGCGCGAGGGACGGAGCGTCGAGGAACTGTCGCTGACCTTCGGGCTTACCACGTTGCAGGTGAAACGGACCCTAGCCCTGGGCAATCTGCTGCCCCGCATCCGCAATCTCTATCGATCCGGGAAGATCGACACGGTAACCGTGCGGCATCTGACCCTTGCCTCCAAATCCCAGCAGCGCGACTGGCTGGCCCTGCTCGATGACGAGAGCGCCTATGTGCCGACGGGATCGGCGTTGAAGGCGTGGCTGTTCGGAGGGGTGTCGATCCCGGTCAAGGCGGCGCTGTTCGATGTGGAGAGCTATGACGGTGGGATTGTTGCCGACCTGTTCGGGGAGGAGCGCTATTTCGCGGATGTCGCTGCCTTCTGGCAGGCCCAGAATGCGGCGATAGAGGCGCGGGTCGAGCAATATCGGGATGCCGGGTGGCACGATGTCGTCCTTCTCCCGCAGGGCGAACCCTTCCATGGCTGGGAATATGAGCGCTGCCCCAAGCGCAAGGGCGGCAAGGTCTATGTCGTCACCAGCCATAGGGGCGATGTCACTTTCCATGAGGGTTATCTCACATCGAAGGAGGCCCGCAAGCTTGCCAAGCAGGGTGAGAGCGAGGACATCACCAACAAGCCCTCACGGCCCGAAGTGACGAGCAGCCAGCAGGATTATATCGACCTGCATCGCCATGCTGCCGTCCGGGCGCGGATGATCGGTCAGCCTGGCCTGTGCCTGCGTGTAGCGGTGGCGCATATGATCGCAGGATCGCCGCTCTGGACGATCCGAACCGAACCGCAGCGCGCCGCCGATGCGATTGCCGAGAGCGTCGAGAACAGCCCATCCGAGGCGCAGTTCGATGCCGAGCGGCGCAGGCTGCTGGCGGTACTGGACTTCGATCCCGATACCCCAACCATCACGGGTGGCAGCGATGGGCTGACCAGCCTCTATGCCAAGCTCTGCACCTTGGACGATGCCACCGTCATGGCCATTCTCTCAGTGGCGATGGGCGAGACATTGGATGCCAGGTGCGATCTTGTCGATGCGCTGGGCGTCCAACTCGCTATCGACATGGCGCAGGTCTGGCAGGCCGACGATGCCTTGCTCGATAGTCTGCGCGACCGTGTGGTGATCGACGCCATGCTGGCCGAGGTGGCGGGCAAGGATATTGCCGAGGCCAATGCGAAGGAGACCGGCAAGACCAAGCGGCAGATCATCCGCGACTGTCTTGCGGGCACCAACGGGCGCGCCAAGGTCGAGGGCTGGGTGCCGCGCTGGCTGTATTTTCCTCCCAGCAGCTACACGCAGCGGGGTGGCGTTGGCAGCGTCAGCCGGACAGCCAGGGCCGCCGAGGCCATGGCCTTATCCACCGATACCGTGGACGCCGAACCCGCGCCCCTGTCGCTGGCTGCATGACCTGCCCTGACCGGCGGTCTTTCAGGCCGCCGGTCCTTCCTTTGAACGGGAGACATGTCATGACCGACACCCCCGATCCTGATCGGCTGGAACGTCTGGAGGCGGCCCTGCTGACGATGCCGCGCCTGCGCCGCGAGATATTCCTCGCCGTCCGGCTCGACGCCATGACCTATGAGGAGGTCGCCAGAATAACCGGCCTTTCCGTCCGGGCCGTCGAGCGGCAGATGGGCCGCGCCATCGCCCATATCGGTTACCATCTGCGCCATGGAGAAGCATCGCCACCGCGCCGATGGTGGCGCAAATGATTGCGAGGCGGAGAGATTTCATGCCGTCAACCTCGTCGCTGCTACGCGGCGAGGTTGGCGGATTTGCGATAGCAGGTTAGGACTAGGGCCATGAAGACCAGCCTCGACCATCTGCCCGAAGGCAAGCGGCGCGAACTGGCGCATGTGGTCGAGACCGTGCGCGAGGGCTTTGCCCGTGCCACCGCGCAGCGCACCCAGCCGCGCTATCGTAACGGCAGGCTGCTCAAGATCATCCTGTTCGGCAGCTATGCGCGGGGCGATTGGGTCGAAGACCCGGTGGGCCGCTATTTCTCCGATTATGACCTGCTGATCGTCGTCAATCATGACGATCTGACCGACATTGCGGAGTTTTGGGAGAAGACCGAGGCGCAGCTTCTCGCCGACCTGTCGGCGGGCACAATCCTGCGCACGCCGGTCAGCCTGATCTATCACAGCCTCGACGATGTGAACGAGAAGCTGCGGCTGGGTCGCTATTTCTTCATGGACATATTGCGCGACGGCATCGCCCTGTTCGAGGAGCCGGGCCACCCCTTTGTCGAACCACAACCGCTATCGCCGGAGCAGGCGCTCAAGGAGACGCAGGACTATTTCGACGAGTGGTTTGAAAGCGCTGAAACTTTCCTGAAAACGAGTCAGCTCGTGAAGGAAATGGATCGTCCGAAGGAAGCGGCGTTTCTCCTGCATCAGGCGACCGAGCGCTTCTATCATTGCCTGTTTCTCGTCCGCACTTTGTACAGCCCCAAGAGCCATAATCTGAACCGGCTGCGCGATCTGGCCGAGGAACTGGAGCCGTCGCTCAAAACCGTTTGGCCCCGCGAGACCCGTTTTGAGAAGCGCTGCTATTCCCTGCTGCGAGATGCCTATATCAAGGCCCGCTATTCACGCGCCTATCGCATCACCGAAGAGGAATTGGACTGGATCGCGCAGCGGGTGTCGCTGCTGCAAAATCTTGTCCGCGAAGCTTGCGAAAGCCGCATCGAAACCCTCGCCAAGGCTGCCTGAGCGCAGCGCGTCACGCCGCCTCCCTGGCTTCTATATCCAGCACCAATTGCCGCCCGTCATCATGCGGTTTGGCATGGATCGGACACAGCGTCTTGCTGCCACAGGCGAGCGTCATCCATTCGACTTTCCATTCAATCTGCGCCTGGTCGTGACGTCCATCACGCACGATCCTGACAATGGCCGCACCCTCCGCCGCGAGCGTGAAATGGCAGCGCCCGCTGCCAATATCATGATGGCCGCGCAGCAATGTCCCATCGGAAAAGGCGAAGGAAAAGCCGTCTGTCACCGCGCTGGCAGGCAGGTCGAATATGGTCTCGACCTCGCCGCTCAGCCTCAGCCTGCCGCCGTCCATTGCCTCGATCTGCACGCCCATGCCTGGCCCTTCCCTGAGAATCGCTATGGGCCTGAGAATAGAACATATAGGGAACATAAGGAAGGGGTGCCGGGTTAGGAGATCGCAGCAAGATAAAGGCCGGCACGCTTCGTCGCATCTGCCCGGCCAAGCCTTTGTCTGCACATCCTTTTTGCTGGAGACGGCCTATCTCCCGATAGCCAGAAAACCGGCACTGTCTGCTCGCAAAGCCGCAGCAAAGCGTGACTTTCGCGCGAGATACTTGAGGTCCTGGGGCCTTTCTCGCCATATCCTCGATGATGGCACAGGATGACGATAGCTTCGAGCCCCGCGTCGGGCGTTCGCGGCGCAAGGGCGCCCGCCCGCCGCGTGCGGCTCGGCTGCGCTCGCAGATTCTGAAGCAGGTTGCCCGGCGCGGCGGCAACCCGCGCCGCCTGGGGCTTGATGGGTCGGCTTCTGGCCCTCGCTCCGGCCGCTTCAATGCACGGGGTCGCGGCGCGCGGATCGCGGCCGCCGTGCCACGCGGTTCGGGCTGGTCCTTTGACCGGGGCAGCGGCATGCGGGTGCGGCCCCGGCGGGTGACGGTGAAAGCGCGGGTGGTGAAGCTCGCCGGCAAGGTCGGCGCTGTGGGGACGCATCTGCGCTATCTGCAACGCGATGGCGTCAGCCGCGATGGTGAGCCGGGGCGCTTCTATTCGACGTTCGCGGATGAGGCCGATTCTAGGGCCTTTGCGGAACGGGGTCTGGACGACCGTCATCAGTTCCGCCTGATCGTCGCGCCGGAGGACGGCCCGGCCTTCGATACGCTGCGCGATTTTACCCGCGATCTGATGGCGAAGATGGAAGAGGATCTGGGCACGACCCTCGACTGGGTGGCGGTCGATCATTTCGACACGGGACACCCCCATAGCCATATCCTGATCCGGGGCGTCACCGAGGACGGCAAGACCCTGAACATAGCCGGCGACTATATCGCCCATGCCATCCGCTATCGGGCATCGGAAATCATGACCCGGTCCCTGGGTCCGCAGAGCGAGATCGAGGTGCGCCAGCAGCTCGAACGCGAGGTCGATGCCGAACGGCTGACCCGGCTCGACCGGATGATGCTGTCACAGGCACAGGACCATGTCATCGACCTGCGCCACATGGAGGGCCCGCAGGGCATCGATGCGGGCCAGCAGCAACTGCTCGTCGCCAGGGCGCGGGTGCTGGAGCGGATGGAACTGGCGGAGCCCGCCGGACCGCTCTCCTGGTCGCTGGCGCCGCATATGGAAAAGACGCTCGCCGACATGGGGATGCGGGGCGACATCATCCGCCTCATGCATCGGGAGATGACGCGGGAGAAGGAAGCGCCCCGGATCGATGCCCACCGCTATGTCGTGCATGGCATCGATCAGGCGCCGGAACAGATCACGGGGCCCATCATTGGCAAGGTCATGAAACGGGGCGCCGCCGATGACGATCATGAGCGCCGCTATCTCATGGTCGACGGCATCGACGGACGCAGCCATTATGTCGATGTCGGGACCAGCGCCGAGCCGACGCCGGTCGGCGGCATGGTGAGCCTGACACCCAGGCAGACAGAACCGCGCGCCGTCGACCGTACCGTCGCCCAGATCGCCGGCGCCCATGCCGGGCATTACAGCCTGGGCATTCACCTCAACCATGATCCCGATGCCAGCGAGGCTTTTGTCGAGACCCATGTGCGGCGGCTGGAGGCTATCCGCAAGGCGACCGGCAAGCCCGAGCGCGAGCCCAATGGCACATGGAAGATGGGTCCCGATCATCTCGATACCGTGCGCGCCTATGAGCAGCGCAAGGCTCGCGCCGAGCCGGTGAAGGTGGAGATGCTGTCGGCCGCACCGATCCTCGAGCAGACAGGCGTTCAGGCTGCCACCTGGCTGGACAAGGAACTGACGGCGACGGACAAGACCGCCATTGCCAGCAGCGGCTATGGTCAGGAGGTGCGCAAGGCGCTGGCCCTGCGCCAGCAATGGCTGGTCGATCAGCAACTGGCCGAACGGCAGGGGGAAGAGGTGATCTACCGCCGCAATCTGTTGCGCATTCTCAGAGAGCGCGAGGTGCGGGCCGTAGCCAACCAACTCTCGAAGGAAATGGGCCTGCCCTTTGCCGAGACGGTGCCGGGTGAGCGTGTGGAGGGGACACTCAGGCGTCGGGTCGATATGACCTCCGGGCGGTTCGCGCTGATCGAGCGCAGCCATGAATTCACGCTCGTCCCTTGGCGCGACGAGCTGGACCGCCATGTGGGCAAGCAGCTTTCCGGGCTGATGCGCGAGGACCGGCCGATCAGCTGGACCATCGGCCGGGGCCGCGGCGGTCCGACAATCGGCGGCATGTGAGTCCGATCCGGGCCGATCTGGGCCGATCTGCACCATCCCCAAACAGAGGCCGAACGGCCATAATCGTCCATGGCAGCGGATCGCTCCTGTGTCCCCCCTTGCGCTAAGCTGGTCCGCTGCCACCGGACATCATCATGAGCAGGCCGACGCCCGATGAAAACCTACAAGACCCGGCACCAACTGTTCCTGCCCGAGGAGATGAGCAGGCGGCTCGAGCATCTGGCGAAAAGTTCGGGCCGGGCGCGGTCGGAGATATTGGTCGAGGCACTCGACGCCTGGTTCAACCGGCGGCAGGCGCCGAAGAGCGACGAAGCCATTGGCATTCGCCTTACCAGGATCGACCGCAACACCGACTGGCTGCGGCGCAACCAGGCTCTGGTCTGGGAGGTACTGGCGCGGATGGTCCGGCATCAGCTCGTCACCGGGGCCATGAACCCGGTTAGCGAAGCCGCACAGGCCGCAGGCGCCAAGCTGTTTGCGCAACTGATCGACGAGATTGCCGATCGGTTCGCGGGCAAGGCGCCGCCAGCCACCGACGATCCCATCATCCAAAAGCTGAGGAGTTTGCAATGAGCCGTGAACATCGACCGTTCAAGAATATCGACCTGCCGTCTCAGGACAGGATCGAGCCGATCACGGTGCGCATTCCCGATGCCTGCCGGATGCTGGGGATCAGGCGCAGCAAATTCTATGAACTCATTGCCGAGGGCGAGATCAGGACGCTCAAGCTTGGAAGCGCGACACTGGTCCCAGTCGAGGGGATCAAGGCATTGGTACGGCGCCTGGAAGATCGTTGATCTGATAGAAAGCGGTTCGACAGCAACGCGCCACTATCGGTCATTCGAACTGAGCGGCCTCATTCCCAAAACACGACACTCGTTCGGTGCCACTTCTTGCTGGTCCCTGGAGTACGAGATATATTTTTGCGAAATGTGATTCCGCGCACACCGTCAGTCCGTTAAGGCCAACAGCCCACCTATGAGGTCGAATGCCGATATACCGGTACTTTTCTGAAGAACGCTTTGCGAACGCATTCATAACTGGCGGCCAGATGCGGTTTGGGTCACTCGCCTCGTATCGGGCATACGAAGATGGCGGCGTCAGAGGTGATCCTAGGGACGGGGCGTTGCACTACGCTCCGCCCGAAGGGCTGGAAATCACAATGGTGAAAGACGGTCGTAAGCTGACCGGCGTGAGCTTCACCACCGCCGCTCAAAACATGTTTGTTTACTGCGTTAGTAATGAGCCATCCGACCGCTGCGTCAAAGAGCTCGGTCCTTTCTGCGTCGAGATCAGTGATTCGAACGAGATTGTCGCACGACTAAAAGCGCGTGCGTGTCGCCACTCAAAGCTGGATTATGCGCAGACTTCATTCGGGTCTGTAGAATACCGACCGCTAGACGCAATACCCGGGGTGGATTGGGCATTCCCCGAACGGGTTGTGCTGATGAAGCCGCCCGAGTATGACTGGCAAAATGAATCTCGATTTGTGCTACCGTCGAAGCCCGAGACTCAATCTGCCGACCTTTTCGTAATGATCGAAATTGGCAGTCTTGAGCATCTGACGAAGCTATACCGCTACTAACGCTGTGGATCACCATCGCTTTTGCACGCCAATGTCGTCAATCAGTGGCGCAATAGCCAAGCATCAAAGCGGTCGGTGATTCATCGACCATGTGGCAATCTGGAGCGCCCATAAAACGGACCTTTTTGAAATTTTGAGTTGGCAGCGGCGCCCCGCTGTTTGAAGGGGCGCGACCATCATCCAATCAGTCCTTTTCAGTACCACCTTGCCTGCGCGCGCCTACAATTGTTTGACATGTCGAAAGCTAGAGCTATCCAGCAAAAGAAACGGGCCGCGCGATGCAGGGGTGGGGAGCGTTAGGTGCCGATAACTATAGAACACACCAAGGAAAACCTTTGCGCCGCGCACGTCTACGCCATTTGCGCATCGGCAGGAGTGTTACTGGGTAAAGCCCACGTCCACGACTACGGCGTGGATGGCAGCTTCAACACCGTTATCCATCGCGGCACCAGGCGCGTCGTTTCCGGCTTTGGCCTCGACTTTCAGGCGAAATCGACGGTTAATTGGGAGATTAAAGACGACGAGGTCATCTATGATCTTGAGTCCAAAACCTACAACGACATCGTTTCGAGAACGCCAGCTGAAACGACGCTTATTCTCGTGCTCCTCTGTCTCCCCAAGGATGCCACTCACTGGCACTCCGTAACGAACGAACTTACGATCCTGCGCAATTGCTGCTTCTATCACACATTCCAAGGCCCAGTGGTCGGCAACGAGGACTCCACTAAGCGCATCAAAATCCCTTTGGATCAGCTTTTGACGCCGGATAGCCTCATCGATCTGCTGGCAGCGGAGAAGTCGCGGCGAGAGGAGCAAGCGGCATGATGGATTTTCGCGATACTGGTCCCGGTGCAGTTCCGTTGGACATGCTCCGGCGATACCTTGTGGCGACGGGCTGGCATGTGCGTGCGTCGTCCACAGTCTTGGCCTCATCGGAAAAGTCTACTGCCCATGCGCTCTTGCGAAGCCGAACCGGAGGGAACCGGAACTTTGAGGTTTTCGTCTCAGGATCACCGGATTTGAGAGGGATCGAGCTGGTTGTACCAAACAGCATCAGTTCCTCGGAATATGCTTCACAGGTATCTCGGGTTATAGACGCCCTCTCAGCTATTGAGGACCGGGCCGAGTTAGACGTTGCGCGCTCCATACGGGAGGTCGCGTTCGACGTACTGCGGTCTCGCATCCCTGATGCATTGGTGGTCGATGACTCAATCCGTTTAGAAATGGCGCAGAGCTTTGTGCTTGGCATCCGTGGTGTTCTGGCAGCTACGGCGCACACCGAGCTAGACCCCCTGCCCTACTACCTGCGGACAAAAAAGGAGGCGTCAGATTACGCCAATCGGTGCCGGTTTGGCCACACTTTCAGGGGCAGTTTCGGCTTCACCGTAGAATCACCCATCGAACCGTCAATTCAATCCACCTTACCTGGAATCGACCCCGCACCGCCTTTCGAGCGTAGGGTAATCCAGCGCCTAGTGCGCGGCCTTGAAGCGGTCTCGGTAGCTGTCTCGACCGACAGTACCGATCCGATCACGGACACCACCAAGACTGGCTTTAGTGCGAACGTGTGCGAACAGTTGGCTGCCTTGGTCGACGGCACATCGCCGAGCGGCATCGTTTTCGATTTCTCCTTTAGTCCCGAATGGAAGGACGTACGGGCAATCCACGTCGGTCCCGAGCATTTTATGGTTGGCCCGCGTCAGGTCGAAGCCGTGCGAGAAGCTGCAAAGGTGCTGCGCTCCCGTGTTTCATCATGGGATGAGACAGTATTTGGCCGGGTCATCCGGCTTGCCTCCCAAGCCGACCCATCGGACCTTCTGGATATGATGGGGGACCGAGAGGTTGCGATCCTGTGGTCCAGCGAAGCGACCGGTGACATAACGGTCCGCGCCTCTCTTAACCCCGCAGAGTACCTCCAAGCCGTTGAGGCGCACGCAGCTGGGCGCGCGGTCGAGGTTAGTGGAACCTTGGAGCGGCGTGGGCGCAGGTGGGTCTTGCTCAATCCCATTAATTTTCAGGTGCATTAGGGGCTACGCTCAGACCTGCGCGCACTAGAAAGCTAGCCGATGATCGTATCACAGCAGTTTCGTTTGCTAAGCCAAGAAGGCCACCTTGCCAGCCGAGCCTTTCTGACGGGCTTCCAGGATATGGCATCGGTTGATTACGATCGCCCCGGCACCGTATATTCCGCACTGTTCCAGCTTTCCATAGCGCTAGAACGGCTGATGAAGATCGTCATCATACTGGACCACATGGCGCGGCACGATTTTAGCACTCCATCAGATAGAGACCTTCGCAGCTTCGGGCACTCAATCACCACGCTCTATACGGCAGTCGAGAAGGTAGGCCACCGCGTGGGCGTGGTCGACGGCTGGTTCCAGGCACCAGCCTTCCAAACTGAAATGCTTGGCGCGCTTTCGGAGTTCGCCAAGGGGGCTAGGTATTTCAACATCGATCAGTTGGTGAGCGGCGCTGCAAACATTGACCCTCTGACCCGATGGTTCGGTGTTCATATGAAGGTTGCAGAGGCCTCGCTGAGCCATAAGAAGCGAGAAAGCATCATGACCCGCTCCCGTGCCCACTGCGAAGCCCTTGGGCTATTTGGATGGGAAATGGGGCCAAAGGGTCAGTATGACCTCACGATTGACGTCACGTATCAGCTAGAGCTCGCCAGGGTGACCCGAGGGCACGTCGTCTGGACCGTGATTGAAATTCTAGAGCCGATGTACCGCGTCATATGGGCACTGGAAGATGCCCTGCATGGGGCAGAGCTGGCTAAAGGTATGACCATCGCTGTCGTACCTCATATGACAGAATTCTTCCCGTTCGGCATGACCGACCGCGCAACCGCGATCCGTCGTAAGCAATGGACATCGCTATTTTATATCGGTGGCAGGATCTGAGTGCGGCAGGGGTACGGAGGGGCCGTGGGGCGAACACAAAAAAGCAAGGTTATTGAGATTATCGCATACTGTCCTGCGGTTGTTAATCGACACCGCGTGAATGCAGCTATCCGCGCGACCCAGCTCCGAAGCGGACATTCGCCTATCGGCCAGTTGCGGCCGCTATGCCATCGATTCCTCAATGGCAAATTATGATCCGCTATGCCCGAATTTCGGTCGCAAAACGGTAGCGCCGTCCCGTAGCTGGTCGAGATAATCTGACCAGTGCTGCATCATTCGGACCCGCTCTTCCCAATATTGCCCGCGCGCGTAGGCGCGGCGGATCGAATTTCCGTCTGCGTGAGCGAGCTGGCGTTCGATGGCGTCAGGGTTCCAGATACCCATCTCATTGAGGAGCGTCGCCGCCATAGCGCGGAAGCCGTGGCCGGTCATTTGATCCTTGGAATAGCCAAGCCGTCTTAGGGCAGCGTTGATCGTATTGTTCGACATCGGTCGATCAAGCGCCCGCAACGAAGGAAACAGAAAATCGCTGTACGCAGCGTCGTGGTCGATCTCGCTTATGATGGCGAGCGCCTGCCGTGACAGGGGGACGGCGTGCGGGCGGCGCATCTTCATTTTGAAGTCTGGGATCGTCCATACGCCCTTTTCAAAATCGAACTCCTTCCATTCAGCCCATCGCAATTCACCAGGACGAACAAAAAGGTGCGGAAGGAGGCGGAGGGCAATTCGGGTGAGGGGGCTGCCTTCGTAATCCTCAACGGCTCTCAGCAATGCGGTGGCTTCACCGGCCGTCGTGATCGCGGCGCGATGTTGTTCACGCGGCGTGATGAGTGCGCCCCGTAGGTCCACGGCGATGTCACGCTGAGCGCGGGCGGTGGCGATCGCGTAGCGGAATACCTGGCTGCAGGTGCTGCGAATGCGGTTGGCTGTATTGTAGCGTTTCGTGGCCTCCTCCTTTTTCAGGACCAAGAGGAGCTCATGCGCTGAAATCTCGGTAATAGGGCGGCGACCGATCGCGGCGTAGGTTTTGCCCAGTAGCCATCTTGCTTTTTTAAGGGTGAGCGGCGCGGCGCCCTCTTTTTCGATCTTGTCCAGCCATTCCTCCGCAATTGTCTCGAAGGTGTTGGTTGCAGCCAATGACTTGGCGATCTTGTCCAGCTTCGCCTGCTCGGCCGGATCGACTCGCTTCGCCAGCTTCCGTCGCGCCTCGAGAAGCATTTCCCGCGCCTCGCTCAGCATGATTTCTGGCCAGCGGCCAAACGACAGGGTGCGCTGCTGTCCGTTGAAGCGATAGTTCATGCGCCAGTACCGGACACCGGTCGGCTTTACGAGGAGGTAAAGGCCATCACGATCGGAGAGCTTGTACGGCTTCTCCTTGGGCCTAGCGTTTTTCACCGCATTTGCGGTGAGGCCTGTTCTGCGACTGCTGCCTTCTGCCATGATGGACCTCCCAAGCGGTGCTCGGCGGGCGGTCCATCAACTGTACCCTCATTGTACTCGGAAGAGGATGGAGCCGGCCGGATTTGCCTGGCAAGTCTAGCACAAAAAACGGCAGAAATCAGCCATTTATCGGACGTCTGCGGACGTCTCTGGAAGCTGAAATGGAGGCCCGAGCCGGAATCGAACCGGCGTATACGGATTTGCAGTCCGCTGCGTCACCACTCCGCCATCGGGCCTCGATCGCAGTTTTGCGTGGGTTTGGCGCTCCTAGACGGGAAAAGTTCGCAGTGCAATCCCGGAAAGTTCGCACTGCCCCGATTTCTTACGCCTGCAACTTCTCCATCGCGGCCTTCGCGCGGAGTCGCTGGGTGGCGTATTTCAGCGCCATCTTGAAGGTGTTGTGGCCGAGGATCGACTGGATTTCAGCGACCGTGCAACCGGCCTCTTCCATGCGGCTGGCGGCGGCGTAGCGCAGTCCGTGCAGCGACCGATCGGCCGGCATGTCGGGCGTCGCCTGCACCGCCCGGTATAGCGCCGCGCCGAAGGCGTTCGGGTTCCAGACCTCGGCCGGATGATCCTGCGTCGCGGCGGTGCGGATGCAGATCAACGCGCCCTCCCGCTTCTTCTTTTCCGCGACCAGGTGCGTCTTCAGTTTCGGGTGGCAGGGGATGTCCAGCAGCGCCCCCGTCTTCGACTGGCGCACGCGGATGATGTCGCCCTGGAAATTGGTCCAGCTCATCGTCAGGATGTCCTGCTTGCGCTGGCCGGTGTAGAGCGCGAGCAGCACCGGGGTGACCATGCGATCGGGGCAGTGCTTCAGGAATAGGTCGATTTCCTCGTCGCTCCAGACCGTGATTTCCTTCTCGCCGCCCTGGGCCTTCAGCCGCTTGATCTTGGCGGCCGGGTTCATTCCCTCCGGCACCAGATCCTCCTCCTCGGCCCATGTGTAAAGGCGGCTCACCATCTGCTTGACCTTGTGGGCCTTGCGCGCGGTCTCGGCATAGTCGTCGCGGACGGCCTTCACCATCTTGCGGGTGATGTAGAGAAAGGGCTGCTCGCCCAGCTCCTCTTCCAGCAGCCGGAGCGTTGCGCTGTAATCATTCCGAGTCGTGACCGCGAGCGCCTTGAACTCGGCGCTGCGCTCATATTTGCGAATCAGCCAGTTGAACGAGCTGCGCGGCGGCGATCGGTCGGACGCGAGCGCGTCCTCCTGCGCCATCAGCGCCTGATAATGTTCGAAGAACTCCCTGCTGCCGGGTGCGCCGTTGATCTTCGTGTCGCGGCCGCCGCGTCGAAAGCGCCAATATCTGCCCTTGGCCAGATAGGTATATTCAAGGTTGAGCTCTGCCACGTTTTTCGGCGCGCCTTCGGAAAAATGCGTCTTCGACATGGGCAGCTTCTTCCTTGCGGTCGGATTCTTCAAGGGGCTGGTCGTCGAGCCTGTCGGCCCAGCGATCGAGGTCGCGGATATCGTAAAGCACGGCGCGCCCCAAATGCTTGGGTTTGGGGCCGTGATCGCGGAGCGTCGACTTGCCGATCGACAGATATTCGCAGGCCTCCGGTTCCTTCAGCAGCCGGGGCCACCGCGCCCGGACAGCGCGAATCGGGGTCATGTCCGTCACGATGAAGCCTGGTTACAGGAGCAGGCGCGGAGGGCGGCGGCGGTCAGGGCGAGGGCTGGCGTGGCGGAGCAACCAAACTGGTTGCTGTCTATCTTTCCAGGTTTCCAAACTTCCGCTGCACCACGTCCTACGCCTACTGATCCGTGCCAGCCTTCCGGCACCAGCGTCACCGCCGCGTCGATCGATGCCGTGAACGCCCGCAGCGGCTGCACATAGCCGTCCATGTCCGCTGGCCCGAGCCGACTGTAATATGGCTGGCCCTTGGCTGTCAGCTTGTCGAAGCGCGCTTGGCGTTCGCCGGGATAGATGGCGTCCCAGATTTCGCAGTCGAGCGCATAGGATGGCCCCTTCGCCCGCTCAATTCGCTCTGCAAGGTCGATGAGGTTGCTCATGCCGCCTTCCTCCTGCGGCTCCAGCGCAGCGCCTGATTCTGCACGGCCGGGATCAGCTCATAGTGCGATTCCTCGATGCAGAGCGTCCGCTCGCAGCGGTGGTCGAGGTTCATGCCTTCCGGCACGCGCGGCGTCGGGATGATGCCCGTTACCCAAGCCACCGCGACATGAACGCGTACGGCGTTGAAGCCGGGGATCCAGATCGAGCCATAGGGCCCGCCGTTCGGCCGCTTCCCGCCCTTCGACTGCGCGCCTGTCCACAGGCGGCAAGGCTTTTCCAGTCCGTTGCGCGAGCCGATCAGCACGCGCTGTCTTTCCGCAAGGCGGGCGGCGATGACGATGCGGAGGCAAGCCGGGATCATGCCGCCAACGCCTTCTCCCGGCCGTCGGGCAGGGGATGGATCATCGTGTAGAGCAGCGGGTATTCCAGCGCCCATGCGATGTGCATCAAGGCTTTCAGCTTCGCCAGGTCTTCCGGCCTCGTGCTGCCCGCGAGCACCACCAGCATGCGCTGCAACGTCGCGCGGGCGTTGCGGGCCATCGTCTCGCGCTCGGCTTTGGACCAGTCTCGCGGCTCGCGCCGATCGCCAGACCAGCGGCGGAAATAGTGGACGATGTTCGACCATAGCGCATCGTCCTGATCCGCCTTTTCCTTCGACACCTTTCCCGCCTCGACCGCAGCGCGTGAAGCTTGGGCCCGGCGCGCCCGTTCATCCTGCGCGGCGCGCTGGAGGGTGGCGGGGGCGATCGGATCGGAGTTGAGATAGCGGCTCATGTCGGCATCCCGTCGTGCTGGATGCCGTCGAGCAAGCGGCCAGCCTTGCCCTTGCCGACCGCCATCATCTGCATGGCACCGGTGCCGTGCAGGAACGCGCCATCCTCCAGGAAGTGATGCTGCGACCCGTCATCGTGAAGGATGTGGGAATCGACCTTGCAACGACGGGATGCCTCTGGATGGCGGGCTGGCGCCGGGTGATAGCAACTGTCGATCAGATCTTCGCTCATCGCACAAACTGGAATCCAGCTACCCCATTGCTTGAAGAAGAACGGCACATCTGCCTGTGCGCAGTCATCGCGTAGCGTGCGAGTCCACGCCGGGTGCATAGGCCGCGCGTCGGGTCCGCTCTCACCGCCGGCGACGACCCAATCGATCTTGCGGGTGAGCGTGCCGTCTCCGCCGGCACGACGGCAGCCTGGGTCATAGCCGAACAGTCTGCTGCAATTGCAATCGCCCCAACATTCGGGATCCAGCACGGTTGAGCCGCCATCGGCGATGTCGGTCAAATAGATCGGGCCGAGCAGCGGCTCACAGGATAGCCAGCGCACGGCGGCTGGCGTCGCGAGCAGGTCCGGAATGCGTGTCAACGCGCGGGCCTGGTCTTCAACTGAGACGCCCAGCCAGACGTTGGGAAGCGGCCACCAAGAAGCGCCCGGCCGGACATGGTCCAGCGGCACCGTAATTACGCGCTCACCCCGATGCCGCCGCATCGAGATGATCGTATCTGCGATACGTCCGCATGCACGCTCCATGTAGGCGCGCATTCGTTCGGCACGCTTCGTCAGCACCTGGTGAATGTGCTGCGGCGTCATGGCCATGACGGCGAAACAGCGGTCGATCCATTCATCGGGCACGGCCGGATGGAACATATCGCCGTGGGCATTCCAGAATATCCGGCGCGGCTTTGCCCAGCGAAGCGGCTGGAGCAGTTGGTCCTCGTTCAACCGGACCTCGCCGTTCCAGACCGGCCCGGCCTTGCTGTCGATGGTCAGGCCGGCGCGGGAGGGATGATGCTTCAGCCGTGTTCCGGCGAGCCGCATCGCATAGCAGTTGGTGCAGCCCGGCGACAGGACGGAGCAGCCGTTGATGGCGTTCACCGTGGCGTCGGTCCACTCGATCCTGGTGCGGTCAGCCATTGGCGCGCTCCCGAATGTGCTGGGCCACCGCACGCAGCGTGTCCGGTTCCAGATGGAAGAAGCTGAGCTTGCCCCGGCAGGCGACCAGTGGCAGCGGAAAGGCGTCGCGCAGGACGAAGCCATAGCGGCCGAAGAACCAGCGCGAATCCATTTCCGTCACGCAATCGACGATGCGGGCCATTCCCACGACGCCGCCGCGTGGCATGGCGGCTTCGGCTGGATCGTCCATGTCCAGCTCGCTCTTCGACACGCCGGCATGAATGATGAACCAGCCCCGTCCTCTGGTCGACCAGTCCCGGTTCTCGACATCCTTGCCGTCATGGAAAATGTGATGGGGGTATGGCTGCTTGATGGACAGCGCCTTGATCTCGCCGCGCTCGACGCGGTCCGCGAGTTGGAGGAGGTCAACCATTGGCGATCTCCAGCAGCACGTCGGCGTGGCAGGGCTCGCCTGGCCGGCACCAGCAGGCGAGGTTCTTGCCCCGTAGTTCCCTGCTCGCCATTTCGCGCAGGGCGGGGCTGGCCAGGAGGTGCAGGCGAAAGGATGCGACGGCCATGGGCGCTGTGCGGGTGGTGTCGACAGGGTAGGGATTGCCCCACTTGGTCGATCGGTCGACCTTCACGGTGTCGGGGGGCATCTTCCAGCCCTTGGTGCGGGAAAGCTGGATGCGCTGCGGCTTATCCATGGGTGGCCTCCTCTACCGGCGCGCCGCAGTCTGCGCGGTTGCCGGGGATTGAGGGGAGCTTGCCGAAGTCGACCACGCTGAACAGCATCAGCACGGCAACGGCGACCAGCGCGGCGAAAAAGGCGGATGCGCGCGTCATTGCCGCTCTCCCGCTTGATGCTCGCCGCTGGCAATAGGCAGGGCTGATCCAGTTGGCTTTGCCGCTTGCTTGGCGCGGATCGCTTCAACCTTCGTCCAGATGCGGGCCAGTTCGCGTTCGGCCTCCTCGACAATGTCCAGCCCAACCGGATTGCACAGGGCCGCCAGCGTGACCATGACGCCACCGACTTCCTGCCCGCGCGCGCCAACGGGGCGGCTGAACACGTAATCGACCAGCGCATGGGCGCGCTCGGCATTGAACCCGGGCATAGTCTGCGCCAGTTCCAACGCCTCTTCGGTGAAGCGGTCGGCCCGCTCCAGAAGATCACCGGCTATCTCCGCCCCGAAGCAGGCCAGCATCCATTGCTGAACGCCCGCTTGGAAGTCGTCAGGCTCGCTCGCAACTATCCGCTGCGTCTCTGTCGGCTGTGGGGTGGCGTAGAGGGGGATCGGGTGCGCATCGGAGGGCGTCGGCCAGATGAAGCCTTCACGACCATCCTTGAGCGCCATCAATGACCCGCTTCCGGTATATGCCACCGCCTCCCCCGCTGCTTGCTGGGCTGACAGGGCTGCGTCCCTCGCCGCTTGAAACGCCGACACAATAATCTCGGCCTTATCGGCGCACTGGCCCAATTCTCTGATCAGGCAGAATGCGTCATTGTGCGCTGGAGATCGGGAAGCCCATTCCTCTCCGCCTTCCTCACCCCCTTGCTGGGCTGTGGGTTCGGGTTGCGTGAGGGCGAAGTAGACAGCGGCAGCGCGGCGAAAGTCGTTCTTGGTCAGTTCGGCATAGCCGCCCTGCAATTTGTTCTGCCGGTGCACCACATCGCCATCCCGCTTGTCGGTGCGTTCAACATGCTCTGCGATGCGCGCAAACGGCTCCAAAGCCTCCCTCATCCTCGTTTCTGCTGCGGCTGGCTGGGATGTGGGGGTGGAGAGCAGTGCCGCACGGGCGCGGCGAAGATTGCCAACTGTTAGGCAATGCTCTGCGTCGATGCTTTCGTGATCTTCGTAGACCAAGCCGTCATTCTTGTGCTCATCCCACCCTAGCGCCTCTTTGGCAAACGGCGCTAACGCCTCCCGGAGCGTCGCATCGGACGAAAGAAATGAGGTGGATCGCAAGGCAACGCAGGCGCGGGCTTGCCGGTATGCAAGGTCGCTGATCCCATGGCCGGGGTTGGCCTCGTCTTGGATCGCCCTCGCCAGCCGCTCAAGTCCCTCCCCCTTGTCGGTCGCTGCTTGCTGGGGGAGAGTGGAAAGGGCTGCACGGGCAATAAGTTCGCACTCGTAGAGAGCATTGCGGGCAGCAGCCTCAACCTCATCGTCGGGAACGCCCGACAGGTCATTCTTGCCAGCTATCCGCTCCAGCGCATCGCATAATCCCTGGTCCTGAACTGCCGGACACGTGGCGTGCGGGGTCCATGCGATAACGGCCTCCGCTTCCGTGGAGAATGACCGGAACAAGTCAGTCGGAACAGCATACATCGGGCAGCTATCCGCATGATCGAACGTGACATACCATGGATAACCGGGGTCATCGTCCCGCCGCATGACGGCGCGGCCAGCGCACCACGGGCAGGGTTTCAGCGCAGGCTCTTGAAGCCCTTCATGGGGGTGGGTCATGGTTATCCAATCCTCTTGAAGCCATCAGCTGTCAGTCGCTCGAACCCGCGCGCCGTCATCTCGACGTCGCCTACATTCTTGACGGTACGGGCCTCTCCGGCCGGCGTGCGCCAGGCGGGGCGGAAGCGGGCGGCGGTGCTGCGGGGCGCGGCGGTCATGCGGCACCTTTGAGGGCGTCAAGGACAATGGCCCAAAGGTCGGCGGGCGAGACCTGAAACCGGTCGAATGATTGATCGAATTCAACGCCGTGACTGATCAGGGAGGAGGCGTGAATGTCACCCTCTCTGACCTTGCTCATGAGGGTGACCACGATCCCCTCATTGGGCGTGGAATGATAGGCGAGCTTTGGCATGAAGTAGACGCCGCCCGCCGGGATCACTTCCATGTCGCCGCCCTCGACCTGCACGCGCTCGGCCACATAGGACAGGCGGCCGCCCTTCTCGCTGCGCGGCCCGTCATGGCTGATGCGATCGTGCGAACCGCGATCAAATGCATAGACATCGAAGCGCCGGTTCACCTGTTGCCCGATCAGTACACGGCTGACGAAGCTGAAGCGGTGGTTGTGGATCGAGGAATGGAAATAGCAACTGCGTCGCGGCAGATCGGGGTGCCAGACATGCAGGCGCTGGTTTGCCGGCAGCTTCACCTGAATGAAGCCCAGCCCATGCAGGCTGATCTGCTCGGCGGTCGGGGTAAAATCCTTCATCGTCCGCGCCTCCCGTCCACCGGCTGCCCCTCGCGGAAGCGCTGGCCCGGCATCGGCTCGCCCGACAGGGCGGAGATGATGTGATCATGATATTCGGCCAGCATCCCGCAGATGAGGGCGAGGGCGAACCATGCGGTGCCGAAGATCAGCACGACCGCGCCCGGCGTCATGCCGCCGCTTCCTTCGGTGCATAGAGGGCGAGGCAGAAGCCGCTGCGGATCCCGTTGCGATGAAGCTGTCGGCCCTTTGTCGCCTGAAAGCCGCAGGCGCGCAGGCGGCGGTCCAGTGCGGCTTTGTCGATCGTCGGCTCGCTCTGGTAGACCGCGCGGTACCAGGCGAGGAAGTCGGCCCAGATATCATCCATCACGGCGAAGGCCGAGCTGCTGACGCAGGCGATGCGCGAGGATGCCCACAGGTCGACGGCATCTTCGGGCGAGGACCATGGCGTGAGCTGGTCAAGCGCCACGGTCGCGGTCACCACCTTGCGCCGTTCGGCCTGGCCGATCACCAGGCGCGTGCCGTTGGGGTTGATGCGCTGGATGCGCACCTTCGTGCCGCGAAAGACGGCATAGCTGCCGACGTGTGGGAATTCGGTTGGTGTCTGAAGCATGGCGCAAACTCCGTCATATATGACGCATGAGATATACCGTCATAAATGACGGGTCAAGCGTCACAGATGACGGGATGATTGCCATAGGCTTCGGAGTTACTTTTCGAGCGCAGTGAGACTGGAGGGAATCAATGGGTTTCGGGGCTTTTCTGATGCTGATCGCACATCCTGCGGCGGCGCTTGCGGCGCTGCCGATGCATTCGGAAACGGGGCATCCGGCCGTTGCCGAAGGGACGGGCCGATGGCGGGCGCTGCGTAGTGCCGATCCGATTCGGGGTGGCGACAATCTGGCTTTGGTAATCGAGTCGGAAAATCGCCACGAGTTCGCGGCGCCTTATCGGGGCGGATCAGCGTTGCGGCTTTGGCTTGCTCGAAACGCTGCGGGTGGAGAAGGCGTCATGATTGAGCTGACGCGTGGTCAACTGGTTTGCCTTGCCAGCCAGCCTTGCACTGCGCTCGTTCGGTTCGATGATCGTGCGCCTCATCGGATTTGGCTGGAGATGATGGAGGATTATGCGCCAAACCGATTACGCGTTGTCGACGGCGAATTGTTCGGAAAGGAACTGGCCGGTGCGCGGCGTCTGGCGATCGAAGTCACCGTCTTCCAAGAGGGGGCACCGCAGTTTCTGTTCGACCTGGCCGGCCTGAAAGAGGCTGTTGCCGCTCAGATGCCGTAGAGGTCGTTGTTTTCCATCACGCGATGCATTCGGTGAACATGCTTCGCTGGCAGTCGAAAGACGAGTGGCGGATTATACTGCTCCAGCTCCACATATTCACTTGTGCGTTTGAGGAGAGTCTTCACCAGCACGCTGAATATCCTGATGTCGCCGTCAAAGTCGTCAGGCCGCGCGACCTGAACGATCACCCCATCGCCTACGCTCGGCTCCCTCCGTGTTTCGATGAAGGATAGCTGGCCGGGCCAATAGCGCGGCTGCATCGAAATGCCAGTGTGATAGATGGCGTAGATATCCTTGCGGCCTGCGGCCCCCGATGGGCGGCGCACATAGTCGATCACCTCATTCTCATCGAGCTCGATCATTTCGACAATCTTGCTGATTCCATCCTGGTCGAAATGCATGTCGCTGCCCATCGCCGTTCCCAGAACTGCCACGTCCTTCCCAAGTTTAGCATGGTCGAAGCTGGTCAAATCGGCAAGGGCGCGGGTCGCCTCTGGCGCCGATGGAAAAGGGTAGGGTTCGGCGGCGGGGGATTCGGGCAGGCCCGGCTGTTCATCGCGGCCGAGAAGCCAAGCGACGGTAGTGCCCAGCTCCCGCGCAATGCTCTCAATCCTGTCACCGCTTGGCATATGCCCGCGATAGATGCGGCGAATCGCGTCCGGATTGCCGGTCGCAGCCTTCGACACGTTAGCCGCCGATCGATGGACGGCCTTCAAACGTTGTTCGATGCGGTCTTTGAGAGTGTCAGACATCGCGGCATTTATGCCGGATTTGCTGGGCGTCATGCTATCGTCATCGGTACCGGTTGACGGTGACGCAAAAACCGTCATATATAACGGTATCCGATTTGAGGAAGCCGTTAACCGTGGACCAAGACAATCCATCCTCTGTCCTCATCGATCCGATGCTGGCGTTAGCCGAAATCTGGTCGGCAAAGGCAGGCAAGCCCCTTACCGCTTTGGCGGAACGGATCATTTCAAGTAGCCAGTTCTTCGCCCGCGTGCGGGAACAGCGCGACATCACCGTGCGCAACTATGCGCGGGTGATGGCGTGGCTCAGCGATCCGGCGAACTGGCCAGATGAGCGGATGCCGAAGGCGGCCAAGCGCATTGTCGAGATCATGCCCCATGGTGCGGATATTGCCAGCGCATTGGCGGCGCCGTCATCTCATAATGCTGACCCGTGCATGAGCACGCCCGATCTGG
This sequence comes from Sphingobium sp. LMC3-1-1.1, assembly GCF_040676285.1. Classification (NCBI taxonomy): domain Bacteria; kingdom Pseudomonadati; phylum Pseudomonadota; class Alphaproteobacteria; order Sphingomonadales; family Sphingobiaceae; genus Sphingobium; species Sphingobium sp. LMC3-1-1.1. The sequence goes on from NZ_JBEGHQ010000023.1 coordinate 256,997, forward strand.
GTGCCGCGGCATGATGTGGTACGACTGGATCGTCGCCTGGCTGGCGATAGGGGCCAATGTCGCGGTTTTGGTCGTGCCACCGAAATGCGCGGAGATCAGGGAATTTTTCGGCGCGGTCGACCGGTCGACCTTCGTGCTGTGCTGCCTCTTCGCAGTGCTGCTGTGGCCCGTCGCGCTGTGGAGCCATCGTCATGGCTAATGGCGTCACGCTCTCCGCCGACCAGCTTTACCTGAAGAAGGAAACCCGCGCTGCGGTCGACGACGTCAACGGGCAGGAGAAGGTCGCCCGGCTGCTGGGCCGCTCGCAGCCGCGCATATCGCATTACTGCTCGTCGAACCGGGACGAGTTCATGCCGATCGACCTGGTGGCGGAGCTGGAGCAACTGACCGTCGGCAAGCCGGGACATCCGCGGATCACTCGCGCGCTCGCCCGGCAGGCCGGGTTCCTGCTGGTGCCCGAAGGGGGCGATGCGCGGGAGCGCCGGTCGCTGGGCGAGCACCTGGCCGACGTGGTGGGCGAGGCGTCCGACGTGATGGGCGCGATGAAGGCCGCTTTGTCCGATCACCGGTTGGCACCCGCCGCCCGGATGCGCGCGCTGGTCGAGGCGCGCCAGCTTCAGGATCAGGTGGCGGAACTGGTGGCAGCGCTGGAAGCGGAGGGAGAATAGGCATGCATGGGGGCGGAGCGGAACAGGGCGCAAAGCGGGTCGCCGCGGGGCGCCGGATCAATCGCGAGGATCTGATCGAATGGGTGCTGGCCGCGCAGCCTGGCGCGCGGCTGCTTTACGGCCATGGCGAGCACGCGACCCATGTCGCCAGCGAAGAGGTCAATGACGAACTCAAGAAGCTTGCGGAGCAGGGCTATATCTACCTGTTCCACGGCAGGAAGGAATTGGGGCGCCACACCCACGACTATATCGCGCAGCGCAGCAGCCGGCAGGTGACGGCATGAGCGGCGAGGGCTTTCCGATCGCGGCCGATCGCCGCATGCATGGCGACCTGGTGCAGTGCTGCACCTGCGACGCGATGCACCAGGGCGTTGCGTTCCCCTCCCTGCCGGCGGGCTGGGACGCCCTGTTCATCGCCGGCGACGGCCTCGCCCTCTTCTGTGGCGCCTGCGTCCATTCGGGACGGATGGAGATGTTCCGCGCCACGGCGCATCTGCCCCGGCAGCAGCAGTGGCGGTTTTCGACCTGCGTCATCGCGATCTACCGGCCCGCGACCCGCGAGATACTGATCGCCACGCCCGACGGCATGGCGGCCATTTCCGAGGCGGATGCGGAGGCGCTGGTGGCGTCGATCTCCGGCGCGCTGTCGGACCGGGCGCTTGGCGATCGCCTCGCGAGAGAATCCGCATGATCGCGTCGCTGCCCGACCAGGTCGCGGCGATGCTGTGTCGCATCAGGGGCGTGCACCTTTCCGACGAGGATGCGCTCGACCGGGACAAGCGTCTGGTGCGCGACCTTCATTTCGACCAGATCGACCTGATGAGCCTGGCGCTGGAGGTCGAAGACCGCTTCGGCGTGCGGATCGGTGACGAGGAGCTGCTGTCGCTGGTGACGGTGGGCGATCTTCGCGCGCTCCTCTTCGACAAATGTTTCGATGTTTCTGCCGGGGCCTCGTTCACCCCACCCGGCACGGCGGGAGCCGCCCTTCGGGTCGCACCGGCTCCCGCCGACCCCTTGTCCTGTGTCTCCATGGAACGCGGCTGATGAAAACAGTGAGCCTTCTCGACGACGCGCGCGGTCCGCTGGAACGCGACTGGTCCGTCGGCATCAACGTCGACAATTTCGCGGGCGGTGGCGGCGCCTCCACCGGGCTGGAGCAGGCCGGGATCGAGGTCCATGTCGCCATAAACCATGATCCGGAAGCGGTGGCGATGCATGCCGCCAATCATCCCCGCACCCGTCATCATTGCCAGAGCGTGTGGAGCATCGACCCGCTGGAGGCCGTGACCTGGGCCGACGATGACGGCGTGGCGCGGGCGCATCCGGTGCGTGGCGCATGGTTCTCGCCCGACTGCAAGCATTTCAGCAAGGCCAAGGGCGGCAAGCCGGTGGAGAAGAATATCCGCGACCTTGCATGGGTCGTGCATCACTGGATCGATCGGCTCGGCCCGGCGCTGCGCCCGGCAGTGATCTGGCTGGAGAATGTCGAGGAATTTCGTACATGGGGGCCGCTTGGTGATGACGGGCGCCCTTGTTCGGCTCGCAAGGGCAAGACGTTCAACCAGTGGGTCGCGAAGCTGCGGCGCGCTGGATACCGTGTGCAGTGGAAGGAGTTGCGGGCGTGCGACTATGGCGCGCCGACTTCGCGCAAGCGCCTGTTCCTGAAAGCGCGCTGCGACGGACGCAGGATCAGTTGGCCGAAGCCGACGCATGGTAATCCCGGCAGTCCGGCGGTGCTTAGCGGTCGTCTGCTGCCTTGGCGCACGGCGGCCGAGATTATCGACTGGTCGATTCCCTGCCCGTCGATCTTCGAGCGTGCCCGCCCGCTGAAGGATGCCACCTGCCGCCGTATCGCTGCGGGGATCATGCGCTATGTCATCAACGCGCCGCATCCGTTCATCGTGCCGGTCTGCAATAGCAGCTGGGCAGCAGGCCGCGCCTATGCCGGTGACGAGCCGCTGCGCACCATCACGACCGCGAAGGGCGGGGAGTTCGCCGTGGTCACGCCCTATTTCGCACCGCTCACCCATCATGGCAGCTCCGAACGGGTCTATGGTCCAGAAGATCCCCTGCCGACCGTGACCGGCGCGCATCGCGGAGAGATTGCGCTCGTGGCGCCCACGATCGTTGGATGTGGTGGCCGTCGCGGTCAAAGCGGCCCGGTTGATCCCCGCGCTCCTTTTCCGACCGTGACTGCCAAGGCAGACGCATGCCTGGTCGCAGCCTTCATGGCGCAGCACAACAGCATGCCGAGGGGCGGGCTGCACGCGGGCCATGATGCCCGGTTGCCGGTCAGCACGATCACTGGACGCGGCACGCAACAGCAGCTTGTCGCCAGCCATATCGTCAAGCTGCGGGGCACGTCGAAGGACGGCCAGCCCACCGACACGCCGCTGCACACGGTCAGCGCCGGGGGCCTGCATCATGCCGAGGTCCGCGCCTTCCTCGTCAAATATTATGGCAATGAGCATGACGGCCACGGCCTTGCTGCGCCGCTGGGCGCGGTGACGACGAAGGATCGCTTCGGCCTCGTCACGGTGACGATCGCCGGCGAAGAATATGCGATCGTCGATATCGGCATGCGGATGCTCAGCCCGCGCGAACTGTTCCTCGCCCAGGGGTTCCCCGCTGATTACATCATCGAGCTGGAGGTCAACGGCCGTCCGCTGACGAAGACGGCGCAGGTCCGCATGTGCGGCAACAGTGTCAGCCCGGTCATGGCGCGCGCGCTGGCCTCGGTCGACTTCGCCAATGACGATGATGCGGCTGAATGGATCGCGGCATGAACCCGGCCCAGGCGAAAATCGTCGCGGTGCTGCGGGAACAGCATCCGTCTGCCGGTTGGACCGCATCGAAGCTGCGCGTCGCGACCGGCCTCGACAAGGCGACTTTCCAGGATGCGCTGCGCGTCCTGCGCAACACCGGCAAGATATGCTTTGCCGGGTTCGACCTTTCGCCATCCATGCTGGAGCGGGATGTCCCCGTTTTGGTTCCGCCGCCATCCGACCTGGTGGCGTTGCTGGACGGCGACGCCTTCCTGCACGCCGAACGCTGCCTGGCCAGCGGCCGGGGCGCTCCGCTGCGCAGTGGGGAGGCGATGGCGCTGCTGCAGGCGATCGAGGGTTGGTGCGCGCGCAATCTGGTTGCCGAGACCAGGGTGGGCGAATGGCTGTTCCGCCATGCCGGCTTCGTCGCGCTGCTGCGCAAGCGGCTGACGGTGCGGTCGGTGCCGGCGCTGATGGTGAGGGCGCTGATGGCGCGCTGGCCCGACGGCATGGGCGACGAGGATGTCGCGCAGGCGCGCCGCGTCGCGCTGGGCGAGGAAGCCGCCTCCATGCAGGCCCGGTCGATCGCGGCGGCGCCGGCGCGGGCGGTCCGACCGGTCGCCGCCGCGGTGAATGCCGAAGCGGCGGCGATCGGCGTGAACCGGATGGCGGCGCGGGTGACCGGAGGCGGCGGGCTGACCAGGGGTGCGGTCGACGCGGCGCTGACCGGCCTGTCGATCGGCGCGCAGATCCAGCATGCGGCGCTCAGCGACGACCAGCTCGCGGCCGCGCAGATAGCGCGCTCGCAATGGAGCGACCTGTGGGACCGGCTCTGCCTCAGCGCGGCGGCCGCGGGGGAGCGGCCGGTGCAGGCGATGCGGCGGCTGATCGAGGCTGGTCTTTGGGTGGAACAGCTTGATGGGGAGGAAGAGGCGGCATGAGCAGAGCACGCAAGCCTGCGGCGGCGCAGGCCGACCAGCGCAAATCGATGGAGCGGCTGCTGGCGGAGCATGAGGAGCATCGCAAGCTGGTGGGCAAGAATTTCGTTCATCGCGGCAGCGGCGATTCCTACCAGTTGCTGGCGCTGGCCCATACCGAAAGCGGCAATGAACTGGTGGCGGTCTACTGCCTCAACGCGCTGTCGCGCCTCAAATTCACGCGCCCTATCGCCGAATTCCTCGACCGGTTCGAGGAAGGGCTTGGCATCAAGCAGGAGACAGAATGATGGCGAAAGCCAGCACGACGGCGGAGCCGCCGGCAGAGGGTGACGAACAGGGCACGGCCGGAAAGGGCAAGGCGCCCATCAATCCGCCGATCATCGAAGTGGGCGTAAAGCAGCTCCGCGCCGCGATGAAGGCGGTGTCCGGCGTGATCGAGGGGCGCAACATCATTCCCATCCTCGTCAACGTGCTGATCAATTGCGACGGACGGCGATTGTATCTGACGGGCACCGACCTCGACATGATGATCGAGGCCACGGTGGAGGCGCAGAAGGCGCGGGGCATCGCCGTGACCGTCGGCGCCAAGCTGCTGGAGGACATCGCCAAGAAGCTGCCGGCCGACGCCCTGGCGACCATGGTGCACGACGGCAACCAGTTGATCGTCAGCGCCGGCAGGGCGCGGTTCCGGTTGCCGACGCTGCCCGTCCAGGATTTCCCGATTCTGGGCTCGCCCGAATGGCAGCACGAGTTCGAATGTCCCGCGTCTTTATGGACGCAGATGATCGACCGCGTCGGTTTCGCCATGGCGAACGAGGAGGCGCGTTATTATCTGAACGGCCTCTATCTGCACCAGACCCCGGCGGGATTGCTGGGCGCCGCCGCTACGGACGGGCATCGGCTGGCCGTGTTCCGCACGGACATGCCGGAGGGCGGCGAGGGGCTATCGCCCATGATCCTTGGTCGCAAGGCCGTGGGCCTGGTCGCCAAGCTGCTGGACGAGCTGAAGCCCGGCGACGACGGTGTCTCCCCGATGGTCAGGTTTGCCACCGATGGCAAGAAAGCGCGGTTCGACTTCGGCACGGTGACGCTGACGACCAAGCTGATCGACGGCCAATATCCCGATTACACCCGCGTGATCCCCATCGGCACCGACAAGCGCTGCGAATTTGTGCCGTCGGTCCTGCGCGAAGCGGTCGACCGGGTGATCGTCGTCACGACCGAAAAGACGCGGCTGGTGAAGGCGGCGTTCGGCGGCGATCTGCTGCAACTGGAATCGGTCAGCCCCGAAAATGGGCGCGGCACGGAAGAGCTGGCGGTCGAGCATGAGGGCGACCCGCTGACGATCGGCTTCAACGGCAGCTATCTGCTGGCGGTGCTCGACCATCTGAACGCGGGCAGCGCCGAAGTGCTGATGGGCGACCAGTCCGGCCCGACGCTCTGGCGCGACGATGAACAGGCCGCGTCCTTCTATGTGCTCATGCCGATGAGGGTTTGAGCGATGGATCATGTCAGCCAGATCAAAGCCGAAGGGTTGCGGGTGAGTGCCGCAAGATTCTACCATGATGCGAGCCTTCGCAGCATCGTGCTGGAAACGACCGGCGAACTTTCTGATCGTCTCGATCGGTGTGATCCCAAGCCTGAAGCAGCCTTGGCTGTCATAGCGGGAATATCCGCCTGGATGCTGAGCGCCGTGAAATGCAGCTTTAAAGCCAATGGCACAAGATACAGCGAAGAAGAGATTGATGCGGCTTATGAGGTTCTAGTGACCACGGCCAGCGCCAAGATGGCGCGGGCGATGGGTGATTAATGGGCGTCGCCGGCTCCTTCGATCCCGCCGACGGTCCTGCCTTGCTGTCCGCCAGCGAGCTGTATCGCCGCGCGCGCAAGGTCGAGGAACTGGCGCGCATCGCCATGGATTGCACGAGCGCCGGAGCGCGATGCCGGGACGTAGCGCGGGCGACGCGCATCATGGCCGAGATCGGCGCGATCGTTGGTCCGGGGGGTGAAGCATGACGGTTCGGATATTGACAGGCGATGCGCTGGAAGTGTTGCGCACCCTTCCGTCCGACAGCATCGATTGTTGCGTGACGTCACCGCCCTATTGGGGGCTGCGCGATTATGACGTCGAAGGCCAGATCGGCATGGAACCGACGCTGGGCGAGCATCTGGCGATCATGGTTGAAATATTCGAAGAGGTTCGGCGGGTATTGAAACCGACCGGAACCTGCTGGGTGAACTATGGTGACTGCTATGCGACCGCGCCGAATGGGCGCAGCGCGGCCGATACGAAGGCCGCAGGCAGCGACGACAGGACATTCCGCGACAAGCCGTTCAGCACGGTCGGGCCGGTTTACGATCCCGGCCATCACAAGAGCGTTCGGTCACGGCAATGTGATCCGGTTACGGGCAATACCCGCGCTGAACATGCAGGCAGGGTGGTGTCGGGAGGCTATCTCAAGCCCAAGGACCTGTGCATGCTGCCGAACCGGCTTGCTATCGCATTGCAGGATGCGGGCTGGTGGGTCCGGTCGGAAATCGTATGGGGCAAGCCCAATGCGATGCCCGACAGTAGCGGCAATTACCGTCCGTCGGTCGCGCACGAAAAGATTTTCCTGTTGACGAAGTCGGGCGATGGCGACGTCTGGCGGGCGCGGGATACCGGGGAGATCAGCTTCGCGCCCGATCTGTCGGAGCGCTGTCCGTTGGTGACAAAGCCGGAACAGGAGGGGCGGCGCTGGGTTCGGCTGGGCGCCTATTTCGATGCCGATACCGTGATGCTGTCCAGGACGACGTCCAGCGACGGCAAGCAACCCGATGGATGGGATACGGGCACTGGAGGGCATGGCGTCTTTCACCGCGGCGGTCGGGAAAAGGGCAAGCGGAAGGATGATCCGGGTCGCGGCAATGTGAAAAAGATTGGTCCGCGTGGCAGTCATAGTGCTCGGCACAAGGGGCATATCTCCAACACAGGATTGGCAGCGCTGGGTCGCGGCGAAGGGCGCCTGCTCCGCAACTTCGAAAGTGATGTCGCTGAATTGGTACCGCCTGATGTCATGGCATGGGAAATCGCCATACAGGGCTTTTCGGGCGCGCATTTCGCCACCTTTCCGCCTGCGCTGGTTGTGCCTTGCGTCCTGGCCGGTTGTCCGGCCGGGGGCACGGTTCTCGATCCCTTCGGCGGCGCTGGCACGACGGGCATGGTTGCCGACCGGCTGGGCCGCGACGCCATCCTGATCGAACTCAACCACGATTATGCGCGCATCGCGCAGGATCGCCTGCGCGGCGCCATGGTGGGCGTCGAAAGCAATCTGGCGCCAGTCCACAAGGCCGTTGGCGACATGGTCGACATCATGAGGGGAGAGGCGGCATGACGATCAGGCCGGACAATATCCGTTCTGTCACAGGTGGGGAGCCGGTGACGGCGAGAGAACTGCAGCGGGGCGGATGGACATTTCGCGACGGGTTCAAAATCCAGATCGACACCAATCCCAAGCCGCGTGGGGACGTTCAGTTTCGACGCATCTTCACTCTTTCATGGCCTAGCCAGGCAGCGGAATAGCGGGCCGTCGGCCTGACGGCCGCGACTTGTCGCATTGTGTTTGATTGCCTGATTTTCGGGGTGGGTATTCGTGTCCTTGTCGCCGCAATTTCTTGACCAGCTTCGCGATCGGACGACGCTGTCCGCGCTGATTGGCGGGTCGATCAAAGTCGAAAAGGCAGGGCGCGAGCACAAGGCGTGCTGTCCGTTCCACAATGAAAAGACGCCCAGCTTCACGATCAACGATGACAAGGGTTTCTATCACTGCTTCGGCTGCGGCGCGCATGGCGACGCCATCCGGTGGCTGACCGATCATCGGGGCCTGACCTTCATCGATGCGGTGAAGGAGTTGGCGGACAAGGCCGGGCTTGATGTCCCCGCGCCGTCGCCGGAGCATGCCCAGCGCGAAGCGAAGGCGGCCAGCACCGGCGATGTGCTGGGCGCGGCCGCGCGCTTCTATGCGCAGCAGCTCGATCGCGCGCCCGCCGTCAAGCAATGGCTGATCGACCGGGGCGTGACGCTCGCCCAAGCGGAGGCGTTCGGCCTTGGCCTGTCGTCCTGGCGCAACTCGGTCGCGGGCTGCGGCGCGTCGGCCGATGCGCTGCTCGACGCGGGGCTGCTGGTGGAGCAGGGCGGCGACCAGGCTGGGCTGCGCCGGGATTATTTCCGTGGCCGGCTGATGGTGCCGATTCACGATCCGCGCGGTCGGGTGGTCGGCTTTGGCGCGCGCGCGTTGCCGAACCGGGACGGCGAAACGCCCGAACCCAAATATCTGAACAGCGCCGACAGCGAGATATTCGACAAGGGCCGGTTGCTGTTCAACCATCATCGCGCCGCGCCGGCCGCGCGCATCGCCCGCAGGCTGGTGATCGTCGAGGGCTATTTCGACGCGATCGCCATGGACCGGGCTGAGATCGTCGAGTGCGTCGCGCCGATGGGGACGGCGCTGACGGAAGCCCAGATGGAGCGCGCCTGGCGCATCTTCCACAATCCCACGCTGCTGTTCGATGGCGACGCCGCCGGGCGGAAGGCGGCGGCCAAGGCGTGCGAACGCGCCCTGCCGATGGTGGGGCCGGGGCGAATGCTGTCGGTCGCCATGCTGCCGGACGGGCAGGATCCCGACGATCTGGAGCGGGAAGGCGGTCGCGCCGCGATCGAGGCGGTGCTCGACGCAGCCGTGCCCATGTTCGATTTCCTGTGGCGGGACGAGCTGGCGGCGGCGGACACGTCCACGCCGGAGGGTCGCAGCGCGTTGCGCCGCCGGCTCGCCCGTCTCGCCGCCGGCATCCAGGACGAGGAAACCCGCGCGCAATATCGGGTCGAATGGGACGGCCTTTACGCCGCCGCCTTTCCCCCGCCGCCCCCTGGGTTGACGGAAAATGACATGCTTCCGAATGGAAGCGTGGCGGCCTCTCTCTCCGCGCTGGGGGAGGGGGAGCGCGCGGTGGCGATGCGGGTCGCGGCGGCGTGGCTGGAACGCGAGACCGAAAGGCTGCGCGGATGCACCCCGGCGGAGCTGTGCCGCTTCGCCTGGGGCATCGGGCGGCGCGCCGGCGCGGGGTTGATCGATTTCTACAAGGGCCGCGCCGCCATAACATCGGTGCGGGAAGAGTGTCCCGATGCGAAGGTCGAGGATATCGACGCGGCTTGGGACGCGGGCGACCGCAAGGGTTTCGACCTGGCGCCAATGCTGCTCGACCTGCGCTGCGCGGGTTTCGAGCGCACCGACCTTGGCAATGCGGAACGGTTCGAGGCGCGTTTCGGTCGCGACTATCTCTACACCACGGCCAAGGGCTGGCTGGGGTGGGACCAGCGCCGTTACCAGGTGCTCAATCAGGAAAAGGACGTGACGCCTGCCGAAGTGCAGGGCGCGGTGTTCGAGACCGTGCGCGCCATCCAGCGCGAGGCAGCCCTGATCCGCGATAGCGGCGTTCGGCGGCCTGGCATTCTCGATGGGCTGGAGGAGAACGCGTCGAAGCTGGACATTCTCCAGTACAACATGTGGGACGCGCAGGGCCGCCCCGAATTCGGGCTCGACATGATCGTCGACATCAAGGGCAAGGGGCCGGTGCTGCTGTCCGACCTGATCGGTCGATGGGGGCGCGCTTCGGAGGCGTCGGGGCGGCTTGGCTGCATCGCCAATCTGGCGAAGCGGTGGCTGACGGTCGAGATCACCGCGTTCGACACGAATGCGATGCTGCTCAACTGCCAGAACGGCACGCTGCATTTCCTGCGCGCCGACGATGAAGGGCCGGCGCGGGTCGAGTTGCGGCCGCATGATCGGGCAGACCTGCTGACGAAGATCACGGCATGCGACTTTGATCCGCAGGCGGAGGCGCCCGAATGGCAGAAGCTGGTGCGATGGGCGCAGCCGAACAAGGGACGGCGGCGCTATCTGCGGCAATGGGGCGGCTATAATCTGACGGGCGAGATGGGGGAGCAAATCTTCCATATCTGGTGGGGTCCGACCGCCGCCAACGGAAAGTCGACCGTCGGCAACGCGATGCGCGAGGCGGTGGGCGATTATGGCGACATCACCAATGTCGACACCTTCATGGACGACGGGCCGAAGAAGCGCGGCGACCAGGCCACGCCCGATATCGTCCGCCTGCCCGGTGTCCGCTTCCTGACGTCGGGTGAGCCGGCCAAGGGCGCGAAGATCAACGAGGCGCTGATCAACAGCGTCACGGGTGGCGACCCGATGCTGGCGCGCGACAATTTCCGTTCCTTCTTCCGCTTCACGCCGTCCTTCAAATGGACGCTCTGGTGCAACGCCAAGCCCGATATCCCGCAGGGGACGGAGGGCATATGGCGGCGCGTGAAGGTGCTGCTGTGGGAGTCGCATCTGGAGCCGCACGAGCGCGACCGGATGCTGCCGGCGCGGCTCGCCAAGGAATATCCGGGCATTCTCGCCTGGATGGTGCGCGGCCTGATCGACTGGATGGAGAATGGCTTTGTCGAGCCGGAGGATGTGACGCTCCAGTCCGAAGCCTATCGCGACGACAGCGACCCGCTGGCCAGCTTCCTGCGCATGTGCACGGTCGATGATCCCGCGGGACGCGTTCAGTCCTCGCACCTCTATGAGGTCTTCTGTGGCTGGGCCAAGGCGGCGGGAGAGGTCGAATGGAAGCAGAAGGGCTTCAGCAAGGCCATGAAAGACCGTGGCTTCGACAACAAACAGTCGAACGGGATGCAATGGCTGGGGCTGCGCCTCGTCAAGTCCAAGAGCGATTTCATCGACGAGCACGGCAATGTCGTGACGTTCCGCGACGACAGTCCGCCGCCGGCCGACGACGTCGGTCCGCCCGGTGATGATGACGATTACGTGCCCTTCTAGCGGCGGCGGGGCGAAGGACGATGCTTCCATTTGGAAGGGTGGCGGAAGCATCGACGGAAGGAAGAAAGGGCGGGTTTGTGCGGGTTTGGAAGGTTTGGAAGGTTTTATGAAACGCTACGGCGCACATGCGCGTGCGTGCGCAGGCATGCATGAAACAAGAATATTCTAAACCCTTCCAATCCTTCCAAATATTCGAATGAGGATAAAAGAAATGGGAAAAGACAAAGGCTTAGCGGTGGAAGGTTGGGGGACGCGATGCTTCCTCCTTCCTTCCATGGGTGGAAGGGAGCGCGGCGCATGGTGAAGATCATTCGGTCAGGCAGGATGCCGGAGCATCGGGTCACTCGCGAACAGGACTTCGCGCCCTTGGCACGGCCATGGGAGCGCACCGGTTCGGTGGACGTGGAGGAGTTGGCGACGTGGGCCTATCGCGACCAGAAGGTGGACCGGTTCGCCACCATGGGCTTGCATGCGATCGAGATCGCGGCGTCGGGTATGGAGGCGGGCGGGCGTTCGTCCGATGGGTGCGCTGCCATTGCCGACATCAACCATATGGGATGCCGGATCGACTATTCAGGCCGTATGGTGAAGGACAGCGTGCATCGCGCCGCCGAGATCGTGGCGGCGCTGCTGGCCGATATCGACCATGGCCGCATGGTGGCTTTCCATGCGCGCCTTGGTGGCCGTCCAGAGGGCTGGCAGCAGCCAGCGCACTGGTATCGGGCGACGGTGTGGGTGAAGCCGTGGCAGGACGCGCAGGTGGAGCGGACAGGGCGCGGCACCTCGCCCACATTCTGCAGCGTCATCCCGACGGTCACGCGGGAGGAACTGGCGCGTCGTCGTCTCGACTATCTCAACTGGTGGAGCGCGCTGGATGCTCTGGCGTGGAAGCTCTCCCTTCGGTCGATGGGGTTCACGGTGCGCCGGCCTTCGGCTCCGCAGGCGCCATGGGAAGCCGCAGGCGAGGGGGACGCCTGATGCAATCGGTTCGCACCTTTCCGATTTCGCTTGACCTCGGCCGAGGGGCCTCGACCCCCACCCCCCTTGGGTCCTCCCGGCCCCTCCAGCCCGATTGCGGTGCGGCAGCGCAGTCGGCGCGGGGAGCAAAAATGGCGGGAATGCTTGGGTTTTTGATTGGTGTTTTGGACTGAACGAAAGAAAATTACGCGAATAGGGCATGGGCATGACTGAGCAACCGCAAGAACTGATCGTCAATCTGGAAGAGTTCGCGGATCTGTGCGGCGTGACCGGGGAAACGATTCGCGCCCATTTGAAGGTCGTCGAGGGCGAGCCGATCTGGTTGCTGGAACGGGGCGATCGGGGTCGCGGGTATAAGATCGAGGCGCGCGGCGGCGTTGCCTGGTGGCGGGCCAAGCGGGATGAAGAGGAGCAGCAGAGCGCCGAACGGCGGGCCCAGCTTGCACAGTTGCGGCTCGATCTTGTGGGCGATCAGATCGAGCAACCTGCGCAGCTCGGTATGTCGGGAAAGCAACGGCGTGAAGAATATGCAGCCGGGGAGGCCGCGCTCAAATATCGCAAGATGATGGGCGATCTGATCGACCGGAATGAAATGGTTCATGAGTTGTCGTCGGCTGCCGCGAACCTTCGTCGCCGTCTTTTGCAAGTGCCGGGTGAATTCGCGATTCGTGAAGGACTGTCGCCGCAAAGCGTCGTGCCACTGGAGGGTATGTTGGGGCGCGCAGTGGATGATTTTATTCGGGCCGTTGCCGAAGGATCAGCAATCGAAATAGATGAAGCGCGAGGGCCGAACCCTGATGCTTGAAGCTGCATTTCCCCCTCCATCTTTGGCTAGCGCTCGCGATGTGCTGGCGAATGCGCTGGAGGCGCTGCGCTTTCCCGAAAAGGTCTCAATTTCCGAAGCTGCCCGCCGTCACCGTGTGCTGATGAACCCCGGCGCCTATTCAGGCCCTTGGGATGAAAGCCCGCACGACATGCGTTGCCTGGACCGGCCAATGGATTGCCTGCATGGCGATTCCCCCTATTCGGTGGTCGGCGTCATGGGGCCCAGTCAGACGGGCAAGTCGGAGATCGGCAATAATTGGCAGCTTCACACGGTCCTTTATGATCAGGCCGACCTGCTGTTCGTCGCACCGACGCGAGACCTAACCAACGTCTATGTAACGACGCAGTTCGACAAGATGCTCGACCTCGCTGTCTATGAGGATGGCAGGGCTGGCATATTGCGCGACCGCCAGCTTGGTGGCGTGTCGGCGGACAATATCAATCTCAAGCGCTTCCTCGGCTGCGATTTTCATTTCCTGTGGCCCGGCGGCCCGACATTTCGCGCCAAGCCATTCCCCCGCGGGCGCATGGATGACTATGAGGAGTTCGCCAAGGACGTCGCTGACCAAGGCAGCGCTCTTGGCCTGATGGAAGGTCGCATGGGCAGCTTCGCGGCTTATGGCCGCACGAAGACATATGCCAACTCAAGCCCAACGCTTGGCCGCACGAAGGGTATCGAGGCGCTGGTGGCCAGCGGGACCGACGAACGCTGGTATGTGGATTGTCTCCAATGCGGGACGCCGTTCCGCCTCTGCTTCGATCATCTGCATTATGACAAGCAGGGGACTGCGGAAGATGCTGCAACCAGTGCGGTTTTGGTTTGTCCCGCATCCGATTGCGGCGGCGCTCATGTCCAATCTGATAAGCGCATGCTCATGTCAACGGGGCGCTGGGTCGGGCGCGGGGAACGTGCGGTGTCGCTGCGCGACAGCAACATTGGCAAGGTTGGTGAGCTGATCCGAACCGATCGCGCGACCTTTCGTCTGGAAGGGTTGATGGGCTTTCGTCCATGGACCCAGATCGCGAAGCTGGCGCGCGCGGCCGAGATTGCTTTTGCGATTGAGCAGGATCCGGCATCGCTGGTGTCGTTCGACAATACGGTCGTCGGCCGCAACTATGTGCCACGCGAAGACGGCGAGCCGGCTGTTACCGAGGACGCGCTCTACACGCGGGCGCGCAACAGCTATTATCGGATGGGCGAAGTGCCTCCCGGCGTGCTGTGCCTGATCGCCACGATCGACCAGCAGGGGAATCGCTTCGAGGTCGCCGTGTGGGGCTTTGGCGCGGGTTTCCGTTGCTGGCTCATCGACCGTTTTGCGGTGCTGACGACGATGGAGAATGGGCGCGAGCGTCCGCTCAAGCCGTTCAACCGACCGGAGGACTGGTCGGTGCTGCATGCCCGCGTATTGTCACGGACCTATCCTATGGCTGGCGCGCCCCAGCTCCGCATGAAGATCATGAACACGTCGATCGACACCGGCGGCCTTGATGGTGCGACCGATAATGCCTTCGCCTGGTGGCACGCTATGGTGTCGGGCGATGTCGGATCGGGACGGCCACCATTACCCGCGACAGCGATTACCCTGTTGAAGGGCGGCAACAAACCGAAGGGCAGGTTGCTGCCACCGCCGACGGTCGATGCAAAGCGCCAGATCAAGGGAGCACCCCAGGCTGAGCTGTTCGTGCCGAACGTCAATCGCTACAAGGATATTGCTGACGTCCGCCTGAAGCGGATGGAGGAAGGGCCGGGCTACATCGCCTTCCCGAACAACCTGCCCCAGGCCGATGACGGGTCGTTCCCCTATCTGGCTGAGCTGCGCGCCGAGCATAATGTCAACGGGCAGTGGACCCGCGAGCCGCATCGCGCCAACGAAACATGGGATCTCTATATTCAGGCGTGCGCGGTCGTCACCCGCTTCGGTGGGAATGACGCCAGCTTCGCTTGGGTCCCGGAATGGGCACGGCCGCCAAAGGATGCGCCGCGCAAGTTGATGCCGGAACCGCAGCCTGATCCTAATGGCATCACCGGTGATGAGCCGCCGGCACAGCCGCCAGCGCCGCCACGCTCGCAATCACGGATGCAGCGACCGCGCCGTTCGGTGCGCGTTTCGCGCGGTTAAGCGGCGACCTGTTCCAGGTCACTGCCGCAATATCGGCACTTGATGGCCTCGGCCTTGATCATCTCGGCGCAGGCGGGGCATTTGCGCATGGTGAGATTGCCGCGTTGCGCCGCCCGCGCCGGGTCAGCCTCACCAGCGATCAGCAAGATCAAAACGGCGAAAATCCCCAACAACGCCCCGAGAAATCCCCATAGCGCAGCATCGCGATTCCGTTTCTTCGCCATTTTCGCGCACAGCACAATCAAGCCGATCCATATGGCGAGAAAGAACAGAAAACCCATAGTGCACCCCCAACCCCTGAAGCGCATGAATGTACGGCGGCCCGTTGCCCGCGTCCATAGCGTCGTTGCTGGTGTCATGATCGCCATTTGTGTCGCGGCGGTGCGGTATCATCGTCACTCATAAATGCGGTCGATTTATTAGTCGCGCCAATGCCGATTACTTTGCATAATGCCGCTCTACCCCTGCTCCGGCTCCCAAACTTGACGGCCCAATCGTTTATTTGACATAGGCCAGAAGGTCAGAAGAGCTGTGCACGAAAAGACCCGCCCCGGTGCCCGGAGGCGGGTCTTTTTGCGCCGCTCGCTTTCCGGAGACAATTCATGGCCCTCACCCCGGCGGAGATCGAGCTGCTGCAAGCCCGGCTCGATGCCTATTATGAGGCTGAGAAAGCGGTCCTCCGGAATCAGTCGTACAAGATGCCCGACGGCAGGGAGCTGACGCGCGCCTCTCTGTCGTCGATCCAGACCGCGATCGATAGGCTGCGCAACGAAATCGCCAACGCCAGCGGCGCGCCGATCGTGCGCGGACGGATGCGCCGCGGCGTGATCATGGGGCGCTGATCGGATGGACCTGCACATGACCCTGGTCGATCGCATGGTCGCGGCAGTGTCGCCGGAGCGCGGGGCCCGGCGTATGGTCGCTCGCGCTACGCTGAACGCCGGCACGATGATGGCCAGCGGTTCGCCGGTTGCACCGGGTGGGAAGGTGACCGGGCAGGGCGGCTATTATGGCGGCCAGACCAACCGTCGGCAGACGCGCGGGTGGCGTGCTCGCCTCCGCACGCCGAACCAGGATGCGGCGAAGCGCGACGATCTGATCGCCCGTTCGCGCGAAGCGGCGATGAACATGCCGCTGGGCACGGCGGCGATCGAGCGGCCGATCGACTTCACGGTCGGTTCCGGCCTGATGGCGATTCCGGAGATCGTCGGCAGCGAAGTGGGCCTCAGCGAAGAGGGCGCCGCAGCGCTCAACCGTCAGCTTGGCAAGGATTATGACGACTATATGTCGTCAACGGATCCCGATGCGGAACGCGGCGCGACCGGATATGGTCAGCAGGAAATCGTCATGCGCGCCGTGCTGGAATCTGGCGATGTCGCCGCGTTCCGCTGCTGGGCCGATGATCAGGTCGGCCGATCGCACTATAGCGCGTGGAAGCTGGTCGAAGCCGAATGGATCGTTTCGCCCTTCGGTCATATCGAAGGTACGGCGTTCATCGGCACCGGCAATATCGTCACCGATGGGGTCGAAGTCGACGGCTATAATGCACCCATTGCGGTGCATGTTCTGAAGAAAGCGCCTGATGGGGCCTATGGCGGGCGGTACAACCGGCGCAGCGGCGACACGGTGCGCGTGCCGCTGTGGGGCGAGAAGAGCGGACTTCCCACGGTCGTCCTTGTTAAATCGAAGCGCAGGCCGGGACAGACACGTGGCATCCCCGCGCTGGCGCCGGTGATCGAAATCCTGCGCCAGGTGTCGGACCTGACGGAAGCTGAGCTGTTCGCGGCGGTGATGACCGCCATGCTCGCGATCATCTACAAGTCCCCCGGCGCACAGGCGATGCCGGAGGCCAATTATGGCGACGGTGAAGGCAATGGCCGGCTCGATGGGCTGGACATCCCGACACGGCCCGAAAGCAATATCCGCATGGAAGCGGGGCAGGTACTGGAGATCGACACCGATTCAGAAGTCGATGTGAAGTCTCCGGGTCGACCCAACCCCGCGTTTGATCCATTCTTCCTGGGCATGGTCCGGCAGTTGTCGGCCGCGACCAAGGTGCCCTATGAAATCCTGCTGCTGCACTTCACCGCCAGCTATTCGGCAAGCCGGGGTGCGTTGGAAAGCTTCTACGTCTCCTATGTCTTCCCGAAGCGGGAATGGCTGTCCTCGCTCTGGTGCGACATCGGTTATCAGGTCTGGCTCTACGAACAGGTCGTGCGCGGCGTCTATCGGATGCCCGGATTCCTGACCAACGCCAAGCGCCGCGCGGCCTGGTCCCGCGTGCGGCATCGCGGCGACGGCAAGATTTCGCTGAACCCGGCGCAGGAAGCAAAGGCGCTGGAGGTCTATGAGGCTCATGCATGGGCCACTGGCGCGCAGATCACCGCCGGCCTCAATGGCGGCGATTATGACACCAACGTCACGGTGCGGACCGCTGAGCACCAGCGCTTTGTCGACGGTCGACTGCCGATTCCCAACGCGAAGGGCGGCGGCAGCGATACGGGCGGATCACCGCCGGACGATCCGGCACAAGGGGATTGATCATGAACCGTCCACAAGCGCGTGCGTTCTCGCTCGTCGACATTTCAGAGCGTGCCTTCAACAGGCCGTTGATGATCACGCCTGAGAAGGCGCAGATCGTGCTGGGGGTGATCGGTCCGCGTCTCAATGTCTCGTCGCTTGTCATGCAGGGCGAGGGCGGCGCCCCTGTGCCGATCGCAACGCTGCAGGCTCGCGCCGTAGCTACGCACGCTGAAATGGAGAAATTGCCCGGCGACGATGCGCTGGCGCCTCGCGACTGGAATACGGGTGCGGTGCTCGATCCGTATGAAATCTGGAACGGCGCGGCGATCATTCCCGCGCGGGGCACGCTGATGGCGGAGAACGGGCTCAATCCGGCTTCCGGCGCCACCGGTTATGATGGGCTCAGCTACAAAATCCGTCACGCGCATGAGGCGTGGCGGGAAGGGCGCGTGAAGGGAATTGCCCTCGACATCGATTCGCCGGGCGGCGAGGTTGTCGACCTGATGGAGCTTTGCCATCAGTTGCTGGCGATCCGCGAAGATATGCCCATCCGGGCGATCGTGCGTGGATGTGCGGCTTCGGCGGGCTATGCGTTGGCGAGCTGCGCGAGTCCCGGCCAGATCACCAGCGCGCCCTACAGCATGGTCGGGTCTATCGGTGCGATCATGATGCACGCTGACTGGTCGAAGAACCTGGAGAATGACGGCATCGCCGTGACCCTGATCACCAGCGCCGCGCACAAGGCCGATGGGACCGCTGTTCTGCCACTGGCAGAGGATGTTCGCGAACGGCTGGAGGCGTCGGTAAAAGCCTGCGCATCCAGCTTCATCGATCATGTCGCGGAAGCGCGTCCGGTGATGAGCCGAGACGCGATAGAGGCGCAGGAGGCCCGTTTCTATACCGGCGAGGATGCGCTGGGTCAGGGCCTCGTCGACAAGTTCATGGCGTGGGACGAATCCCTGCGGGAATTCGCCACGCTGTTGAATGGCAGCGGAAGTTCCGGACGTGCTGCCCGTCCCGCGCCCGGTGCGCGATCAATGAAAGGAAGCACTATGGACCCGAACGCGCAAGCACCGGCGGGTAACGAGCCGGTCTATACCGAAGCGCAGATGAGCGCCGCGAAAACGGAAACGGCCCAGACGGCCACGGCCGCCGCCACCACGGCGGAGCGCGCGCGCATCAGCGCGCTGGCAGAGCTGGATAGCGACAGCACGTTGTCCGCGTCGCTGACCAAGGCGATCAACGAAGGCACCAGCGCTGGCGACTATGCCATCGGCCTTGCTCGCGAAAACAAGGCGGCGATTGCCACTGCCGCCGAAGCGGCGAAGAGCGAGGCGGTACGTCCTGGCGAACTTCCGTCGGGCCGCACTGCGCATGGCGGCCAGGCCAATCGCGGACAGGCGGCGGTGGACCGCCTTCGCGGCAAGATCCCCGGCCTGCCTGCCAAGGCCGGCTGACGGACCGACCATTCGGGCCGATCACGGCCCATCGTTGCAATATCGGGCGGCTCCATCGGGGTCGCCCGCTTTCGTGAAGAAAGGATTTTTCCATGGCTTACGAACAGGCGGGCTACACCCAGGAAGACCCGTACAACCCCAAGCATCTGCTGGCGTCCGGCAAGTACACTACGCGCAAGGTGACGATCCTCTCGGGCCAGAATCTTGTTGCTGGTGCGGTGATCGGCGCCATCCTGCTCGGCGCGGTCACGGTGACTCCGGGCGCGGCGGTTTCAGCAACTCCGGCGGGAACCCCCGGCAACGGTTCGATCGGAACGGTCACGTCCGACGCCGGCGCGCAGGAAGGCACTTACCAGGTCGTCATTATCGAACCGGCAGCCAATGGCGGCACCTATGAGGTGACCAAACCCGACGGCACCGTCGACGGGACCGGTGTGATCGGCCAGGCCTATAATGGCTCGATCAATTTCACCCTGGCCGATGGCGCGACCGACTTCGTGGCAGGCGACCTCATTCCCGTGGTCGTCGATTATGCGACGGGATCCGGCAAATATAAATTGTCGCTGGCCGCCGCGGTGGATGGGTCGGAAGTGCCTGACCTGATCCTGTCCTACGATGTCGACGCCACCGACGGCGACGTCGAGGCGATTGCCTATGAGACCGGCAATTTCGCCAGTACGGCGCTCACCCTTGGCACTGGCCACACCATCGCCAGCATTCGCGCCGGTCTGCGCGAAAAGGGCATCATCATCGACGGCTGACGCCGTCCTTCCCCGTCAACAGGCCCCATGGGTCGCACCCCGGTTCCGCAAGGCGCCGGGGTTTCGTTTTTCAAGAAAGGTAGTGTCATGGCCGATCATCTTTACGGCACCGAAGAACTGCTGCCCATGGTGGACTCCCTGTTCATCCCCGGCAATTTCCTGGTGAAGGCGGTTTTCCCCGGCATGATGGAATTCGATACCGAACAGGTGTCGTTCGACCGCGTGCTGGACGACCTGCGCATGGCGCCGCTGGTGTCGCCCTATTCGCCTGGCGAGGTCCAGCAGCCGCGCGGTTTTCAGAAGGAATCCATCGTCCCGGCCTATGTGAAGCCGCGCAATCCGGTCCCCGCCAATCAGGTGATGAAGCGCCTGGCGGGTGAAAGGCCGTGGGGCGAACTGAGTGCTGCGGAACGCCGCGACCTTATCGTGCTCAACCTTCTGACCGGTCACCGCACGAAGATCGACCGTCGCTGCGAATGGATGGCGGCGAGCATCATCCGGACGGGATCGCTGGTGCTGGTCGGCAATAAGTATCCTGCGGTAACCGTCAATTTCCAGCGCGCCGCCGCGCTGACCAAGCAGTTGCTGACGACCGATCGTTGGGGCGAAACCGGCGTGTCGCCCTATGACGATGTCGACGGTTGGGTCGACGAGGTGGGCGAGGAAAGCGGCGCCGCCGTCAACCTGGTCATCATGGACAAGGATGCATGGAAACTCTACATCGCGGATCCCAAGGCGCAGAAGGCGCTCGACAAGACGCTCGGCCAGACCAGCGTCGCCTATGAGCTGGGCCTGACCGTCCAGCTTCCCGGTTCCCCGGTGTTCAAGGGTCGCGACGGCAATATCGAGTTCTATGTCTACAACGACACCTATGAGGCTGATAACGGCAGCATCTCCAAGCTGTTGCCGCAGTACAGCGTCGCGCTGATCAGCCAGGGCGGCGTGCAGGGCACCATGGCCTATGGTCTCGTCCAGGACGCGCTCAACAATTTCGAGAAGGGCGCCTATTTCTCGAAAAACTGGATCGACATGGATACGGGGGCGGAGCTGCTGGAAAGCGCCTCGGCTCCCATTCCTGTGCCGGGCCGCATCAACGCGACCTGCTTTGTCCAGGTCCGCTGATCGCAGGCGACTCCTCTCCCTGCGTACCCTGGGCGGTGGCCTGCACGCCGCCGCCCTTTTTCTCATCATAGGAGGCCTGCATGGCCACGAAGACCATTCTCGTCGCGGCGCGCGAGCTGCGCGGCGGCGTGCCGCCCAAGGACAAGGAAGGCGCAGTCGAGCGTCACGTCGCCAAGCGCGGCGACCATCTGACCAGCGCAGTGATCAAGAAGCTGGGGCTGAAGGCCGCTGACATCGAAGCGCTCAAGCTGTCCGGCGCGATCGAGGAAAGGGACGCGCTTGCGGCGGATCGCGACGACAGCGACCTCGATCTGCTGTCCGCGGCGGAACTGGAGTCGGTGCTGCTGATGCGCAAGGTGGCGATCGAGCCCGGTACCGACAAGACCGGCCTGATCGCGCTGGTGAAGTCCGGCAAGGCGGGCTGATCCATGCCCGTCGAATCGGCGGCGGACCGCGCCAGCTTCTTCTCCACCAGCGAGTTTGCGGAGCTGGCGCTGTTCACGCCGGCGGGCGGTTCCGGCTCTGTCTGCACGATCATCTATGATCGCGGGCAGGGCCAGAACCGGATGGCGGTCGGCGAGGCTTCGGCCTCTGGTGCGGAGCGGTCCGCATGGATCAACGCTGACGAGGTGGAGGCGGTTGTGCGCGGTGCGCGCCTTGTCGTGCCCGTCGATGAGGATGGCGACGCCCTGCCCGGCGCGGAGACGCTGGAGGTCATCGGCGAGCCGAAGCTGGATGACACCGGCTTCATGTGGGCCGCCGACCTGGTGCTGGTGGACTGAGCCATGGTCTTCGTCCCCGGCAGGAAGCTGACCAGCTATGAACGCGGTTTCGGGCGCGGCTTCGGGATCGAGATCGCCGGGGAGGCGGCGGACCAGGAAGGTCGCGCCATCCTCGAACAGGATGCCATCAGTATCAAGGGCGCGGCGGTCGACGCGGTGGAGCACACCACCAACAGTGTGAAGACCAAGATCCGCAGCTTCATCGACCAGCATTTCGGCGGGTCGGAGATGCACGGCAACAATCACCGTCGGGTGTCCAACGCAGCGGCGCAGTCGAAATTCTACAACGACCTCTCGACGCAGGGCCAATATACCGGCCTCGTCTATTCGAAATGGGGACGCGGCAAGGGGCCGGGCAGCTTCATCGACTTTCTGGTGCTGCATATTCAGGGCGGCGTCCTGGAAGCCAGCGACGGCGGCAAGCTGAAGATTCCGAACCGCAAGGCGCCGGGATCGCTGATGGGGCAGGTCGGCAATTTCGGCGACAGCCGGATATTCATCCGCAAGTCGAAGAAGGAACCGGGCAAGTCGTTCCTGATGCGGGCCTTCAAGAACAGTGCCGGCGCGAAGCGCGGCGGCAAGGTGGTGTTGCTGGCGACGCTGGTCGACGAGCTGCGCTTTCCGGCCTCGCTGCGCGGGATCGATACCATCCTCGCCGCCGCCGGGCCGGAGCTGGAAAACAACTTCCTCTCCCTGCTGGGGCAGAGGGGCACGACAGGACCGGCAGCATGAGCAGTGTTCGCGAGCAGGTGTTGCAGGCGGTGTTCGCCAAGGTCGAGGCCGTCAGGGTCGCGCTCGAATGGACGACGGCGGTCCGCAACCCCAGCGACCCGCTGGGCGACGACCAGTTGAACGCCCTCGTCATGTTCGACGGCGGCCTGCTCGACCCGCGCGGCCTGTCGGGCGGCGTGCAGGAAGACGAGGTGGAATTCTCCATCGGCCTCATCATCCGCGAGAAGGAATCGGAAGGCGTAGCCAAGGAAGCGCTGATCGACGCCGGATTCGTGGCGGTGATGGATGCGCTGCTTGACCGGAATGACATCCAGCTCGGCGGACTGGTCGAAATGATCGAGGCGCGCGGGGGAAGTGACCCGGTCTACGGACGCGCGGAGAAAGGCGCCCGCGTCGTTGGCGGGATGGTCATGGATTTTTCAGCACGGTTCCTGGCGCGCGAGGGCGACGCCTCGCAGGTCGGGCCGTGAATCAGAAGGAGGCAGTCATGGGCGAAAAGAAGGGAATGAGCTTCACCCCGCGCAGCGGCGACACGCATGTGATCGGGGATGATGGCGAGGCGGTGAATGTCGATGCGCAGGCCCGCGGTGCTGCGCTGGCGACCGTCGTCGACCGGGAAGTGGTACCGCTGGCGCCGACTTCCGGGGACCTCAGCGATCCACCCGCTCCTATCGCGCCTGACGTGGATGCCGGCGGCTTGGGTCATGCCTCTGCTCAACCGAGTACACCGCTGGCTCCTCCACCCCGCCCGTCACATGCGTGGCCGCCGACGCGCCCTACTCGCTAACGCACGGGCCTAATTTCAACCGATACAAAAGGACAGTGACCGATGGGTGATTTCCTGATCAAGAACCGCCTGGTGCTGGCGAAGGTGGAAACCACCGCCGGCACCGATGCGTCGCCAGTGCCCGCGACCGACGCCATACTCTGCGAAGAGCCGCGTGTCGCGCCGAACATGGAGCTGGAGCGCACCAATGAGGTGACCGGCTCCCTCGATTCCATGCAGTCGATCGTCGGCGGCGGCTATGTCGAGCATAGCCAGCGTGTTTTCGCCAAGGGTTCCGGCACGCCGGGCACCGCGCCGGAAATGGACCCTTACCTCAAGGCCGGCGCGCTGGGCCTCACCACGCTGGCGGCGGCCAGCACCGGCACCGCGCAGGCAGGTGCGGCTGCCAGCATCACGCTGGCCGCTGGCGCGCCGTCGACCGATCTCAAAGGCTTCGTGATCGTGACGACCGGGGGCATCGGACCCGGCCAGACCCGCGTTATCACCGCCTACAACACCACGACCAAGGTCGCGGCGGTCTATCCCAATTGGGATGTCGAGCCGGACGCCACCACCACTTATTCGGTGAAGGCCGGGAACCTCTACATTCCGGCTTCGGCCGCGCTCAAGACGATCACCAGCTATGTCTATCAGAAGAATAGCGGCACCGGGAACGCGATCCTCAAGAAGCTTCTGGGCGGCGCTGCGAACATCGCCTTTGCCATCCAGACCCGGCAGACTGGCAAGTTCACCTTCACGCTGCGCGGTGTGCTCAGCGATCCCGAGGACGTGGCGAATCCGGCGGCGGGCGTGTTCGACGCGACGCGGCCGCGCCCGCTGCGCGACGCCGACGCCTTTCTCGACGGCACGCGGGTCTGCTTCCGCAACTTCACGCTCGATTGGGGCAATGTGCTGACGCAGGCCGACTGCCCCGGCGCGACCTATGGCTATGATCCCGCGCGGGTGACCGATCGCCGGGCAACGGGCCGGATCAACCCGCAGATGAAGACGCTGTCGGAACGCAATGCCTGGGCCGACATGGTCGCCGGCACGACCAAGCCGCTCTGGCTCAATTGGGGCGAGGTCGACGGCAACCGCATTTCCATCTTCATCCCGGCCATCTCCTATACCGGCAATGAGGAAGAGGATCTGGACGGCATCGCCGCCGACGGCCTGCCCTTCGAAGCTGTCGGTCCCGACAGCTGGGTCTATCTGCTGTTCTGGTGAGGGGCGCATGACGACTGTGATGGATCATCGCCCATTGAAGACGCTGGGCGGCGTGGACTTCGTGTTCCGCCGCCCCGATCTTTACGACCTTCCCGCGATGCGCCGTCGGCTGCGCATGGCCCGCGTGCGGCGTCCCACGCTGCTCGAATATAGCGCCATCGGCGCGGCTGGCGCCCGGCGCATCGGCGAAGCGGCTGGCGATCCGGCGGAGGGAGCGCGCCAGGCCGAGATCATCGAGCGCTGGTATGAACTGATGGTGCCGCTCGACGAGGATAAGATCGACGAGCCGGACCTGGAGGCGCGGGCCAAGCTGTTCGCGCAACAGCAGCAGGAGCGCCGGGAGGAGATTGCCAGCCTCTATCCCGACGTGCTGGCGATCGAGGCCAATCTCGACCGCCATTGCCAGGATTGGGCGGAGCTGAAGGCCGATGCCGACTATTGGGAGGAGATCAGCCGGATCGATGCGGTCCGGCTGCTGCTGGTCGAGATCGGCGGCAAGGTCTTCCCGCGCGACGCGGACGGGCTGATGATCGAGGATGGCTATCAGAGCATCCCTCCGCAACATCGGCTGCCGCTCGGCACCTTCGCTCTCGGCCTGCTCGCGCCGGACGAGACCATAAGAAAAAACTGATCATCGCCGCCGCCTGGGCTTTCGACCCGGCGGCCTATGACGGCGGCGAGGAATATACCCCGCGCAGTCCCCTGCGCGGCGACAGCTTCATCGCGCAGGAGCCGGCGGGCATCCGCTGGCTTCATGTGCATCCCGAATATCTGGTCGATGACGAAGTCGCGCTGATCGTGCGGCTTGCCCGGCTGTGGCGTGACGGCGTGCTGCCCGAAGAGGGCGGAGCGCTGGCGCAATCGGCCTGGACCGTCGCGGCCATCATGATCGTGCTGAAGGCGTGGGCCGACATGCAGGCGGCTCGCGATCGGAAGAACCGAAGGGATTGACCTCAAATGGTTCAGACCTCTCGCGCCGTTAACCTGGCGCTGCGCATTGTCGGCATCGCGGACGCGGAGCGGGACTTCAAGCGCGTCGGCGATGCCGGCGGCAGTGCGTTCCGTCAGATCGAGAAGGAGGCGATCGACGCCGAGAAGGCGATCATCAAGGCCACCAGCGCGGAAAAGTCGGCTGCACTGGTCAGCCAGCGACGTCGCACCGCCCAGGCCGAGGCGCGCGCCTTGTTCCCGACCAGCAGCGGGCCAGCGGCGGCGGTCCGACAGCAGCGGCGCAGCTATGTCACAGATGCCGTGTCCAAGGCCGAAGCCGCGATCGACGATGCGCAGGGCGCGCAAGCGCTGGAGAATATCGCGACGAAATCGGCGGCGGCGGAAGCCCGGCTGGTTGCCCTGGGTCGTGCCGCAGGGCTGGCGGGCGTCGCGGTCATTGCGTTGGGCGTCGCCACCTACAAGGTGGCGGAGGCATCCGATGAGCACAACAAGGCGCTGGAGTCCTTCAACCGGCAACTGGAGCTGACCGGCAATGTGTCGGCCGCCACGACGGAGGAACTGGAGCAGTTCGCCGATCAGGCGGCGCGGACCAGCATCGCGACCGAAAAAACGGCGCTCCAGGCCGCCGCCACGTTGGCAAAGGTACCGGGCCTCGCGCGCGAAACGCTGAAAGAGGCGCTCAGCGTCGCGGGTGACCTGGGGGACGATCCCGAGGCGATCACCCAATGGGCGGAAAAGATGGGCAGCGTGCTGACCGCGCTGGCCCGTAACGATATCGAGGCGTTGCGCAGCGCGCTCGCGGACACCAATCCCGAATTGCAGATCACGGTCATGCGTCTTGCCGAGGCGGGCAAGACGGCGGAAGCGCAGAAGACTTATATTCAGGGCCTCGCACGAGCAGCCAGCGGTTCGGGCGGGCTCGACGAAGCGGCACAGTCGGTCGACGAGGCATGGGACCGGATGCTGACCCGCATCGGAGACAGCACCGGTGTCAGCAGCGGGTTGATCAGCCTGTTCAACGGCGTCGCAAACGCCATCGACTGGACCGCCGATCGCGTCGCCAATTTCGGCACGCGCGTTGCCAACTTCTATCGGTGGGCGCGCGGGCAGCAGCAGGAGCAGGAAACCCGCTCCCCCTTCGCAACGCCGATCGACAATATGCTGGCGATGGGTCGGCAGGCACAGGGCCTGGCGACCGACGCGGCGGCCCGCGCCCTGATGGCGAAGCCCGATTCGCCGAAGCGGACGAGCGGCGGTGGCGGCAAGTCGGATGCAGAGCGGGAGGCGGAGCGGCAGGCCCGCGAAGCCGAGCAAGCCCGGCAGGCGGCCGACCGCATCAAGCAGTCGAATGATGAGGTCATTGCCAGCTACAAGCTGCGCGCGGACGAAGCGCAGGCGCGGCTGGGGCTGGAGGACGATGCGCTGGAAGCGGTCGTCCGCCAGCAGGCAATCGATGCGGCGGCGCGCCGGATTTCCATCGAACTGGTCGACAAGGAAGTGGCGGCGCAGAAGCTGGCGGCGAAGGGGCATCTCGACGAAGCGCAGGCCCGCGCCGACGCGACCGCGACCGTCAATGAGCAGACCGAAGCGGTGCGGAAATATGCCGCCGCCGAATATGATGCGGAACGGGCGCAGAAGCTGTTCATCGAACGCCAGCGCATCGCCACCCAGATGTTCGATGAAACCCGCACGCCGCTGGAAAAGATTGCGCAGGAAGTCGCGAATGTGCAGGCGGCTTTTGATGGGGGGGCCATCAGCGCCTTCACCTTCAGCCGCCGCATGAAGCAGCTTGCCGAGGACTATGTCGATCTCGGCAAAATGGGGAACAAGGTGTGGGAGGGGTTCGGCCAGGATGTCGGCCGCACGCTGAGCGACATCATCCTCAATGGCGGCAATGCCCGCGACATATTGAGCGAATTGATTCGGCTGCCGCTGGAGCGACTGCTGGCGCAGAATGTCGAGGCGCCCATCGCCAAGGTCATCGACGGTCTCACCGGCAATGATGTCCAGAAGAATGTCGCCAAGGCGAAGACCGATATCCTGCCCGGTCTGCCGCAGCAGCTCGGCATTGAAGCGGAGCCGGAATTTCTGCGGTTGACCACGGCGGCCAGCATGGCGGCGGATGCGTTGATGCGGGTGGCGGCGGCGGGCGGGTCGCCCGTCGTCGATCCGCTGGCCGACCTTGGCTCCGATGCGACAAAGGCCGCCGAGGGCATGAACGCGATCAGCAGCCAGTCGGCGCAACTCGGCTCCGCCTTCAACAGCCTGATCGCCATGGCGACGGGCGGATCGGTGTCGGGCGGCGGCGGTTTCCTGGGCACGGTGCTCAGCCTCGGCTCCAGGCTCGTCGGCCCCGCGATCGGCGGGACGGCGGTGACCAGTGCCGGCACCGACGCGGTCTATGGCGGCACGCTGGGCGGCATCTATCACGATGGCGGTACGGTGCGTCCCGGTGGCAAGCAGCGGGCCATGCCGTTCGACATGGGGGCCTTGCCGCGCCTGCATAATGGCACGCTGCGCAACGATGAATTCGCCGCCGTGCTGCAGCTCGACGAGGAAGTGCTGGACCGATCGCAGGCGCGCGCCTTCCGCACGCTGCTGCGGGGCGGGTCGCCGCGCCGGCAGGACGGCGGCGGAGGCGGGGGGCCGACCATCGTCAACAACTGGAACATGCCCGCCACGCCGGACCGCCGCCGGACCGGGGCGGAGGTCGCCCGGCGCCAGGCCGAGCAGCAGGATGACTATCGCCGCAGGGGGCTTGCATGATCGACGATGTACGCCTGCCTGAAAACTGGTCGAAGGGGTCCAATGGCGGCTTCGGCTTTTCGACGGAGGCCGTGACGACGGACGACGGCGCCGTCGAGACCAATGAGAATTGGGCGGTGCCGCTGCGCCAATATGAGATCAGCCACAATGTGAAGTCGCCGCAGGACATGGGGCTGCTTCGCGCCTTCCATGCGGCGCGGCGCGGCGCTTCACGCGGTTTCCTGTTCAAGGACTGGATTGACTATACCAGCAACGACGACGGCAATTCCCCGCCGACCATGCTGGACCAGCCTTTGGGCGTCGGGGACGGCGCGGCAACCGATTTCCAGCTTATCAAGCGCTATGACGATCCGGTCAGCCCGCTCGACGTGCCGATACTCTGGCCGGTCGAGGACACGCTGCTGATCGCTGCCGACGGCGTCGCCCTGATGTCGGGGTGGACGGTCGATCGCGGAACCGGCGTGGTCAGCTTCGCGCCCGCGCCCGCGCTGGGCGTCGTGCTGACGGCGGGGTTCGAATTCGACGTTCCCGTGAAGTTCGAGGACGATCTGCTGCGCATCAGTTGGGACACGATCAACAGCCGCAGCGTCGGCAGCGTGCCGTTGCGGGAGGATCGCGCATGAGCCGCACGATCCCGGCAGGGATGGAGCCGCATCTGGCATCGCTCCACCGTTCGCTCGCCTGGTGCCTGCGCATCGACGCGGCGCACGGCGCCAGCGTCGGCCTCAGCACGCATGACCAGCCCTTGACGATCGACCTGGGCGACGGCGCGATCGACTATGGGGGCGGTCTGACTCTGTCGGAAGTGTCGCTGTCCGCTGGCCTGGGCGCGGACAATTTCCAGGCGTCCGGCCCGCTCGGCCCGCTGTTCACGGCGGAGGATGTCCTGGGCGGGCGATGGAGCAAGGCACGCTTTCGCCTGTTCCAGGTCAACCATCGTTCCCTCGCCGTGGGATCGATCCGGGTGCTGGGCGGAAAGCTTGGCCAGCCCCAGGTCAACGGCCGGTCCTTCTCGCTGGAGGGGCTGGGTCATACCGCCGGCTACAATCAGGAAATCGGTGGGGTGACGTCGCCCTATTGCGCGGAGACCTTCGGATCGGCGCGGTGCAAATATCCGCTGCTGCCCGCCATCTGGAGCGCGGGCGCGGCGGTGACGGCGCGCGGGACATGGGATGCCGGCGCAGGCAGCTTCGTGCGGCCGTCGCTGTTCAACGGCTATCATTATTCCTGTTCCGTCGCCGGGACGACCGGCGGCATCGAACCGACTTGGCCGACGGTGCTGGGGGCGACGGTCAGCGACGGCGATGCGACATGGACGTGCGTCAAGGCCGCGACGATCGAGGCGGTGGTGGAAAGCGTCGTCAGCGGCTTCGTCTTCACTGTAGAGGCGCTGCCGATGGCGACCGTCGACCAGGAACTCGCCTATGGGCGGATGGCCTTCACCAGCGGCGCGCTGGCGAATGATCTGGAGATCGAGATTTTCAAATGGACTGCCGCGAGCCGTCGGATCGAGCTGTACGCCAGCATGTCGACCCTGCCGGAGGTCGGTGACACGCTGGTGATCCGCCGGCCCTGTCTCAACACAAGGGTCGATTGCCGCGATAGCTGGCGCAACACATGGAATTTCCGGGGAGAGCCGGACCAGCGGGGCAGCGATCAGACGCTGCGCATGCCGGGGGGCGCCGGCTGATGGCGACGCGGGCTGACATCATGGCGGAGGCGCGGCGCTGGATCGGCACGCCCTTTCATGAGCAGGCCAGCCTTCGCGGCGTGGGCTGCGACTGCAAGGGGCTGGTGGTGGGAATCGCGCGCGAATGCGGTCTGCCCGAGGCGGCTGGTTTCCATGCGCGACTGGCCGTCTATGGCGAATGGGTCGATATCGCCTTGCTCCGGCGCGGGCTAGAAAGCGAGCTGCGACGCGTTGCCCAGCCACGGCCGGGGGACGTGCTGCTGCTGAAGGTAAAGGGCAGGCCGCAGCATCTGGCGATGCTGGTCGACGGCGGATCCATGATCCATTGCTGGGGCGGGGGGCGGCGCCAGGTCGTGTCATCCCCCTGGACGCCGGGGCGGGCTCTGCGCGAACTGGATTCGGCCTGGGCCTTCCCGTCGATCCTGGATGCGGAGGCCGCGCATGGCTGATCCTGTCTCGTTCGGCCTGACGCTTGCGCTGACGGCGGTGCAGATGGGCCTGCAGGCCTCGCGCAAGATCGAGGGGCCGCGCCTCAGCGACCGCACGGTCAGCCTGGGCGATCCCGGCGATTCGAAGAATTATTTCCTGGGCACATGCCGCCTCGACAGTTGCAGCTTCCTGTTCGCGGAAGACATTCGGGAGGTGAAGCGCAAGCGCAAGAGCAAGAGCGGCAAATATACCGAATATCGCAATTACGGCACATGGGCGAACCATATTGCCGATCATCCGATCGAGGCCGTCACGCGCATCTGGTTCGACAAGCATCTGATCTATGACGTCACCGGCGTCGGGCCGGTGACCCCGATCACGTCCCTCAATCTCAGCGACTTCCTGACCATTTATGTGGGCGGCGAGGATCAGGAACCCGATCCCCGCCTGGCGCAGACGATCGACGCGAAGCTGGGCGAGGGGAGCTGCACCGCCTATCGCGGCGAGTCCTATGTCGTGTTCAAGGACATCTTCCTTGAAAAATGGGGTAACCGCCTGCCCCAGCCGTCGATCGAGGCGACCCGCAGCCCCGCGCCCAACTATCCATGGGAAAGCTTCGATTACGCCTTCAACAAGCCGCTCAACCTGACGCTCGATTCGTCCGGCACCTATGCGCTGTGGGGCGGGAGCACCTATGAATTATGGGACATCGTCACCCGCACGCGCCTCAGCAGCGGCACATTTTCCGAACCGGTCAGTGGCGGTCGGATGGGGATTTCCAGCGAAGGCCGCATCTATGCCGCGAAGGCGGGCGGGCTTGCCCATTATGAGGGCGGCGGCATCATCCAGGTGTTCGATGGGGCGACGGGCGAATTCAAGGGCGGGCTGGACACGGGCGGTTCGTACCAGGACAGTTGCATTGTCCTGACAGACGGCAAGGGCAACGATCATCTGCTGACCTACGCATGGTCGTTCTGGAACCTGCAATATCACATGAAGATATCGGAGGGCTTCGGGGGCTGGCTGCTGCTGAGTTTCGGCTGGAAGGTCACTCAGTATCTGGTCGACAGCTATGGCGACATATGGGCGGTCGGAACCAATTGGGGCCCGTTCGTCGTGCCCACGACCATGTATCTGCAGCGGATCGTCGACACCGGCGTGCGATCTGGCGCGCCCTCCTATGCCGAATTCACGGTTCCCGCGACGCCCAGCCCCGTTTCGGTCGATGCGGTCCATCATGACGGCAATTTCGTCATCCAATGGGCGGGGACCGACCTGTATCTGGTCGATGACGAGACGCTGACCGTCACCGATCATCGCGCCTTCGGCTACCAATATGCAGGCAACAACTGGGTCAATCACAACCCGATGCAGTCGAACATCTGGTTGGGAACGACGGAAGTGTCGCTGAGGGATCTGTCGACGATCCGCACGGTCGACCCGTACGACTGGAAGGCGGAAGGCAGCGTGACCGGTTCGGTCAGCTATATCAGGACGCTCAACGCGCTCCTGTCGTCCCCGGTCGATGCGGACCTGTTCACGCTGCGCTATCTCGACCGGGTTGGCGCGGGCGACCTGACAGTCGAGTCGGTCGTCGACCTGATCAGCAGCATGTGCGCGGTCGAACCGCAGGATTACGACGCTTCGCTGTGCACGGACGTGCTCAAGGGGTTCAAATTCTCCGCCGGCGCGGCGAAGTCGATCCTGGCACCGGTGCTGGAGGCGTTCGACATCGATCCGGGCTCCGAGGATTTCCTGGTGCGCTTCCGTCCGCGTGGCGGTGCGAGTGAAGGATTGATTCCAACTGGCAAGATCGTGCCGTCGGGCGACAGCCGCTTTCGCATCCCGCAGGCGCAGCCGGAGGATCTGCCGCTCCAGGTCACGATGGCCTTTGCCGACGTCAATCGCGATCAGCAGGTGAATGTGGCTGAATCGGCCCGCGCGGCCGATGCGGTCCGCACGAAGCGGATCACCCAGCTCGACATGCGGAATATGTCGAT
Source organism: Sphingobium sp. LMC3-1-1.1 (assembly GCF_040676285.1). Lineage (NCBI taxonomy): Bacteria > Pseudomonadati > Pseudomonadota > Alphaproteobacteria > Sphingomonadales > Sphingobiaceae > Sphingobium > Sphingobium sp. LMC3-1-1.1. The sequence goes on from NZ_JBEGHQ010000023.1 coordinate 289,375, forward strand.
CGATGCCGATACCGCGCGCCATCTGGTCGACCGGTTCATGCGCCGCCAGCATGCGGAGAAGGAAAGCTACGAATTCTCGCTGTCGGACCGGTTCCTGAAGGTGACGCCAGGCAGCGTCTACACGATCGAGCTGGACGACCTGACGCGAATCGCGCGTTGCGTCACAAGCCGCATGGGCGCGGACCGGGTGACTGAAACGCGCTGGGTGCGCGACAATCCCACTTTGGCGGACCGGGGCACCGCGCCGGGGGCGGAAATGGAATCGCGCGAGCCGGAGCGCATTCAGGTGGCGGGCCCGTCGCGGGGCTTCATCCTGGACGTGCCGTTGCCGGTGGATTCGCTGGACAGTCCGACGCCCTTCCTGCTGCTGGCGGCGGCGCCTTTCTCGGCCGACTCGCTCTGGGGCGGGGCCTATGTCTATGCCAGCGATACGGGTGCCGCGGACGAATATGATGCGGGCTGGGCCGAAATCCCCTCGCAGTCCATCGCCCATTGGGGCGTCTGCACGACGGCTCTGGGCGATGCGCTGCCCTGGCTTCCCGATCTTGGCAACAGCATCACGATCGACATGCGAACGGGCACGCTCACCAGCGTGACGATGGACGATCTGTTGCTGGACCCGACGTTGAACCTGGTGCTGATCGGTCAGGAATATGTGCAGTTCGCCACCGCGACCCTGGTGGCGCCCCGCCAATATGAACTTTCGGGCTTCCTGCGCGGACGGCGTGGCACGGAACAGCATGTCGACGGCCATGTCGCGGGCGACAGCCTGCTGGTGATGGACGCCGCCGTGCTGTCCCGCACTATGGGGGCGTCGGAGATAGGCGACACCGACTGGTATAAGGTGGTGAGCGTCGGGCGGGAGGAGGAGATTGCCTGGGCACAGTCGCTCGCCTTCACCGCCGCCGCGCAAAAGCCCTATGCGCCCGTCCATGGGTCGCTGACGCTGGATAGCGGCACTGGCGACTGGTCGATCGACGCGGTCCGCCGCACGCGGATCGGCGGCGCCAATCTCGACGGGACCGACGTTCCCCTGGGCGAGACGGCGGAAAGCTGGTCCTGCGACATATTGTTCAACGGCGGCGTGGTCAGGACGCTCACCGGCAGCAGCCTGCCCCTGACCTACACAGCGGCGCAGCAGGTGGCGGACACCGACCGGGAACTGGTCAGCCTTTCGGTCAATCTCTACCAGGTGTCGCCTGCGCTCTCCCTGCGCGGCTTTCCGCTGGCGATATCGGCCAACACGGTCAGCTATGGGGAACATCTCTATTGGCGGCTGCTGGCGCTCGACAATTGGGGCGACGGCAGTGTGACCGGACTGAGCGACATCGAATTGCGCGGCGTGCAGGGCGGCCCGAATCTGGCCACTGGCGGAACGCCATCTGTCTCGAATGCGGGTGGCGGTGGTTCCGCGGCCGGGGCTTTCGACGGTGATCCGGCAACCGGATGGGTGGCTTCCGGTACCACAAACCAATGGGCGCAATATCAGTTTGCAGACCCGGTCGAGATCGTCGAGGTCCAGCTCTTCTCCGGCAATATCGGCGGAATCGGGCGGCTGCCCCGCGACTGCAAGCTGCAATATTCCGACGATGGATCGAGCTGGACCGATGCCTTCGCCTTCACCTGGGACGCGCCGCTCTTCGGCGATGCACGGGCCTTTCCGCAACCGGCCTATGCCAGTGGCTATGCGCGGGCATGGCGGCTCAACGTCACCGCGAACAATGGCGACAGTGTCACCTATATCGAGCAGTTGGAATTCCGGGCAACGGCCGGCGGCGCGGATCAGGCGCACCCGATCCCCAGCGACGGCAATGGCGACAGCACGGGACGCGCCGTCGGTACGTCGGGCACGCCCTGGGGCGCGTTCAACCCCGGCGACCATTGGGGTAACGCCACGTCCCTGCCGGCCTATGCGGGCTTCGTCTTCCCGGATCCGGTGAAGGTCGAGGAGATCGCGATCACGAACCTGTCCACCACGGGCCGCAGCCCGCGCGACTTCACGCTCGACTATCTCGACGATGACGGCGTGACATGGGTGACGCAGAAGACATGGACCGGAATCACCTGGTCGGCCGTCCCTGAAACTAAGACGTTGGCGGCAATCTAAAAGGGAAAGCAGCATGAACTTGCCACGCACCGGCGCCGCCATGTGGGCGGGGCCGCAGGCCACGCCGTGGGACGTGGTCAACCTGATGGCGCGCCTGCTTGACGCGGGCGCCTGCCGGTTCCTGATCGAGGATCGAGACCTGACGGCGCCGCCGGGAAGCTGCGCGGACGGGGCGTGCTACCTGATTGCGACATCGCCCACCGGGGACTGGTCGGGCGAGGCGGGCAAACTGGCGGTGGCGATCGGCGCCAATGCCTCCAATGGGTGGCAGTTCATGACAGTCGCGGTCGAGGGCATGAAGCTCTATGTCCGCGATGAAAATCTGGAGATCACGTATGACGGCAGCGCATGGACGGCCTCCGCCGTTCTGGGTGCGCCTTCCGCGACGATCCAGGCCAGCGAGGCGCTGACCGCCGGCCATGCGCTCAACCTCTACACCAGCGCCGGCGCCGCGCGCATCCGCAAGGCGAACGCGACGGACAGCAGCAAGCCCGCCAATGCCTTCACCCTGTCGGCCATTTCGAGTGGTGCCAGCGGTGCGATCTATTTCGCCGGGCAGATCATCACCGGCCTTTCCGGTCTGACGCCCGGCACGGTCTATTATCTCGACACGACCGGCGGTGCGCTCACCTCCACGCCGCCGTCCAGTTTCGGCAATGGCGTGCAGGAGGTCGGCATAGCCCTCTCCGCAACGACGCTGCTCTTCAACCCGCAACCCATGATCGAGGTGTAACCGATGAAGTGGTTCCTTTCCCTGCTGCTGGCGTTCGCGCTCGCGGCCCCGACCTTCGCCGCCGAAGCGCCGCTGGTCATCCAGTCCGGGCAGATCAGGAAGCTGCCCAGCGCGACCGCGCTCCAGCTCAGCGCGCCGACGACCGCGAACAGCAGCATCAACCTGCCGCACGGCACCGCTCCCGTGTCGCCGTCCAATGGCGATTGCTGGACGACCACGGCCGGGCTTTATTGTCGGATCAGCGGGGCGACGGTCGGCCCCTATGCGACCGGCCAGGCGGCTATCGCGGCCGACAACATCGTCGGCAACTTCACCGGTTCATCGGCGGTCCCGACGTCGCAGGCGCTCCCAAGCTGCTCGACGTCCGGCTATGCCCTGACCTACGACACCAGCACGCACGCGATCGGCTGCAGTTCGATCGGGCTATCAGCCATCGCGGCGGACAGCATTCTCGCGAACCTGTCGGGATCCTCGGCTGTTCCCTCAGCCGCGACGCTGCCAAGCTGCTCGGGATCGAACGACGCGCTTTATTACGACACGACGACCCATACGATCGGATGTCATGCTCCTTCGGGTTCTGGCGGGGGCACGGTCACCAGCATTGCGACGTCCGGCCTGGTCACTGGCGGCACGATCACCGGCAGCGGTACGATCAGCCTTTCAAGCATCAGCGCGGGCTATGTCGTCGGCAACGCGACGGGGTCGTCGGCTGTCCCGACAGCTTCGACGCTGAGTGCTCTCATCGATCAGGCGATTGGTGGGACGCAGGGACAGATACTATATCGCGGGGCTTCCTCATGGTCGGCACTTTCGCCTGGCACCTCTGGGCAGGTGCTTACGACCGGAGGTGTTGGCGCGAATCCTTCATGGGCGGCGGCGAGTGGTGGCCTTGTTCTGCTTGAACAGCATGCCGCGTCGAGTTCCGCTTCCCTTGATTTTACAGCATCGATCAGTGGAACTTATGACGAATATCTGATCGAATTGGTGAACTTAGTGCCTGCCAACAATGCAGTCACCCTTTACATGAGGTTGTCTACAGATGGAGGGGCATCCTATGATTCCGGAGCCAACTATGGCTACACTAGATGGATCACGAACAGATTCGGGTCCGGATCAGACGGAACGGACAGTGGTTCCAATGAAATTAGAATAAATAATAACGCAGTTGATAATACAGCTACCTATGGAATTTCGGGAAGTGCACGTTTTTTTAGTCCATCTAGTACAAGTTTGCACAAGATTGTTTCTGGAAGCATCACGCTCATCAATGCAGCTAATATTGAAAGTGGACTGTTCTCTGGTAGATATTTGTCGACGACCGCTGTTAATGCTTTCCGTTTTCTATTTTCCAGTGGGAACATCTCGTCAGGGACGATTAGGGTGTATGGCGTGGCAAAATGATGCTGCCCACATTCGGGAAGGTGTTCGCCTTACGATGAGGCGTGAATAGGCGAGGAACGCGCGCACTGATCCACCTTAAAACCGAATTAATGGAAAGGGTGAGTGGACGCCTTAGCCGTTCAACCCAAAGGCCGATTAGAAACGAGATGCAGAGCGATCCGCTGATGACCAGAAGCAGCCGGTCCACATCCGACTGCATGTACCAGAGCCGTGCCGCGATCATGAATTGCAGCGGGTAATGGAATAGGTAGATCGCAAAGCTCCCGTTTGCCAACCCTCGGAGCGCACGCCGCAAGATCGAGGGAACGGCCTGCGCTTGACCGAACACCATGTAGGCGCCAGCCAGATGAACGACGACGCAGATGCCGACATAGTTCATCCATGGGAAGTTCGCCGCGAACTTGAGCTTCAGAGCAATACTTCGTCCCAATGGTGAAGAGTGCAGAAAATCAGGCCAGAACCGGTCCAGTCCGATCCAATGCCCAACGATGATCGCATCGGCGCCAACAACCATCAGCGCTGCGCCAAGCCATAGAGAGTGGGGTAAAAAGTGCCGAAGCCTGTAAAGTAGGACACCGCCGATCCATACCGGCATGACGAGAAGCATCTTCGGTCCGAACAGCAGGACGGTTATCCCGATGAACGTCCAGCGCCAATAACCAGCGGAAAACAAATAGATTGTAAAGAGCAGGTAATAGAAAAACTCAAAATGAAGCGACCAGATCGGCCCGTCACTCAACAGCGAATACGACCAAAACCAAGCCTCGCCGGTGAATGTCGCTGACAGAAGCATCCTAAATAAAGGATGGCTGAACCCCATCGGCACACTGGAGAAGGAATAGGGCGCTGATGTCGCCGTCATGCCGATGAAATCGATAATTGGTACGATGAACACAGCCGGTAGCAGGACGGTCCAAAGTCTGGATAGTCTCGACGAAATGAAGTCCGCAGGCGATGCTTCCTTTGTTCCGGCCACAAAGGCAATGACGAAACCAGAAAGCACGAAGAAGGCCATGACTGCGTCGGGGCCGTAAGGAATGCCAACGCCGGAATAGCCCATTTCCGGCCTCATCGCATGATAGACCAGCACGATGACGGCGGCGATGAAACGAAAGCCGTCAAGATAACTTGAGAATCCCTTTGGCATTTATCGCCCCCTCATCACCGCAATTTAGCGTGCACGACGGGGCGCATCAAACATTTCAGCATCGCGGCGTCGTGCCAGAAGTGGACGCGACCAAACTATTTGACACCAAACACAACAGCGGGGGCGCTAGTGGACATGAAGGAAATGGCCGATGCCTGATCCGGGGGCAGGAACATCATTGGGCGAGGCCGGCGGACAGGTCGCGGGAGCACTCGCCATTCTCTACGCCGTCGGCAAGGCCTTCGCCTGGATCATCAACTGGCGGGACACGAGGGAACAAACCCGCGCCGCCAAGATGCAGGCCTGGCACGACGAATTGAAATCGCGAGAGGATGCGCTCGACAGGAAGATCGAGGATCGGATGGCGAGCTTTGAGCATCAGGTGGGCGAATTGACGCGGGTTGTCGACAAATGGCGGCTGGCGTTCCACCTGGTCGCCGCCGAACTGCTCCAGCGCGATCCGCAGTCCAAGGCGCTGCTCCAGGCGCAGCGCATCCTGTCGGAAGCCTTCCCGCTCAATCTGGCCGTGCCGGAGGATATGGTGGAAACCCTTGGTCAACTCGACGTCGCCAGGGGCAGCGGCCGATAGCGAGCGGCGCATCATCGACAAACGGGGCGCTTTCGGGCGCCTTTTTTTCATGGGAGAAAGTCATGGATCAGGCTGCGCTTCAGCGGCGGCTGGCGACGCTCGGCTATTATCATGGCGCGATCGACGGGGCATTCGAGGACAAGAGCAAGGCCGCGTTGCTGACATGCCTGACCGATGGTCCGGACTATGCGATCAACGCCGGCGACATTGCGATGGCGGCGAAAGACCTTGCGGTGGAGCCGGCGAAGGTCTGGGCGGTCTACGACGTGGAGGCGGCCGGCGACGCCTTTATCGACGGACGCCCGGCGATTCTGTTTGAACCGCACCGTTTCAGTCGGTCGACCGACCATCGCTATGACGCCAGCCATCCGCGCCTTTCGTCGCGAACATGGAACCGCAAGCTCTATCCTGGTTCGCAGGACGGGCGATGGCGGCAGTTGCTGGATGCCGTGGCGCTGGACGTGGACGCCGGCTTCATGTCCGCCAGCTATGGCGCGTTCCAGATCCTGGGGGAGAATTTCGACGTCTGCGGCGCGCCTGACGCATGGTCCTTCGCCTGGCGCCAATCGCGGACCGAAGGCGACCAGCTCGATGCCTTCATCGCGTTCGTCGCCGGGCGGGGTCTGAAGCGGGCCTTGCAGGCCATCAGCGCCGACCCGGCAACGTGCAAGCCCTTTGCGGACGGCTATAATGGGACCGCATCCGCCCTCAACCGCTATGCCGAGAAGATCGCCGCAGCCTATGCGAAACGGTGGGCGGCATGAGTGAACCGCGCAAGAAGGCCGTATATGTGGGCGCGCCGGCCTGTTTCGCTCTCGAAGCGGAATGTCAGCTTTTGAACCGCGCTTTCCCTGGCTCCTGCTATCTAGTCGGCTCGGCATTAGAGCGGCCTGACTGGCGCGATGTCGATGTGCGCATGATCATGGACGATGATGCTTTCGCTGCGCTCTTCCCGCATGCGAAGAGCCATTGGGAATTTGATGCGCGGTGGGTCATCATGACCGTGGCCATTTCGGAGCGGCTGTCGAAGCTGACCGGGCTTCCCATCGATTTCCAGTTTCAGCCGCGGACGCATGCCAATGACCGTCACAAGGGGCCACGAAACGCGCTGGGCCTGATCTTTTCGGCCCATGAGGAGGGGGATTGATGACCGTCCTCCCCGACACGTCCGCATGGACCGCGAGCGACTGGCGCCGCCTGATCGGCATCGTGTTCCTCGGCGCCGGCGGCGTGGCCTGCACGATCATCGCGTGGGTAGCGCTGACCTTCATGGCGGAAAAGTCGACCAGCCCATGGCCCGCCGCCTATTTCGGCTATGGCTGCCTGGTGCTGATCGGCATCGTGCTGACCGGCCTGTCCGCCATCCTCGGCCGCCGCACCTTCAAGTTGAAGATCGGCGGCAACACGGTCGAGAGCCTGGGCGAAGACACCGTCGACGCCATCAAGAAGGCGGCGGAGCAGCCATAGCGCTGCATTCCCTCATTTCCCCTACCTCAGCAGGAGCATTGCCATGTTCGGAATTCGCATCATCTCGAAATCGAAGCTTAATGAGCTGAAGGCCGCCGCGGCGGTCGCCATGGCCATCGTGCCGACGGAAACCGCAAAGGCAGTGCTCGCGCTCAAGCAGACGAAAATAGGCGCGGCGGTGGCCAGCGACATCGATGCGATGTCTTCAAAGGCCATGACCGGTACGGAAAAGTTCGAGGCGGTACTGGCGAACACGCTGCCGCTGGTGATCGAATTCCTCACCGACGGCGGCTTCAGCGCGGCGATCGATGAGGTCGAGGACATCGGCCGTGCTCTGGTCCAGAGCGTGTTCAACGACTTCAAGTCGACCACTGCGGGGAAGCTGGCAAAGACGATTCTCAGGTTGGTCGGCTTGGGCTGATCTTGTTAGGCCGCTGGTTATCCCCGGAAGCTGTTGACGATCCTTTTCCACTCCCGTTCATCGGGTAGGGGGAGGGTGATCGACGGAAGTTCGCGGACCAGTTCCAGCGTGACGGGCCGGACACGCTTCCCATAGCGGCGGCCGCATTCTCGACACCATAGCTTCTCCCGCACGCAGCCCATGCGGTCGTCTAGGCCACGGCGATGGAAGTGATACCAAAGGCCATGCGGATCGAAGACCGCCGCATGGCCGCACGTGCAGATGGCCTTCACGCAGTAGTGCCAAGCCGCCGCTTCGAAGAGGCATGTGGCGACTTTCAGGCCGTCCTTGTAGCGGGCCATCACTCGGCTGGCGGGCGAGCCTCGCGCCGCGCCCATGCGAGCGCGCCCAGCATGAAGGGGCCATCGTCGCGCTTCCCTTCCCTGATCTCCGAAATGAACTGTCGATTGCTCAGCCCGCGCGCCTCCAGCGCACACGCGACAGCGTCGCGCACGTCATCAATGCGTTCCATGATGTCCTCCTATACGTGAACGTATGAAGAACAAAATGCGAGTCGGTCAAGGGTTCTCAGAGGTGATCCGGGGTCCAAAAAGTTCGCAGCATGCCCGGAGACCCGCAGAAAAGCGTACGGAGAACATTTCATGAAATGTGCGAACTTTGACGCACTTGCGCGAGTCACGTGGGATTTGCAGTCCGCTGCGTCACCACTCCGCCATCGGGCCTCGGCGTGGGTGGCCGCAAATGTGCGGCTTTTGATGCAAAGTCAAGCAGCGCTGTGATATCGTAGCGCAAGATTCTGGTGTTGGAGCACGTAAAGCCGCTTGGCGTGGCTCGTTGGCTGATTTAGAGGTCCGATTTATATCTTTGCTGTATTGCTTTCCTAATACAGCTTTCCTAAAAGCTATCCCAGTCGAGGAATTGTCGTGACGGAGCAGAATTTTTCATCGATGCGGGCCGCCATGGTCGAAAGCCAGCTTCGCACCAGCGATGTGGATGATCAGCGCGTGATTGCGGCGATGGCGCATGTGGCGCGGGAGGAATTCGTGCCGGCTGAGCGGCGGGCCATGGCTTATGTCGATCGGCCGGTCCCGCTTGCGGGCGGTCGCGCGCTCAATCCGCCGCTGGTCACGGGCCGTCTGCTGAAGGAAGCGCAGATCGCCAAGGGTGACAGGGTGCTGTTGATCGGCGCCGCCACAGGCTACAGCGCGGCACTGCTGGCGACGCTGGGTGCGCAGGTCACCGCGGTCGAGGAAGAGGGCGGACCGGACATCGCGGTCGATGGCGTAACCGTGGTTCGCGGCCCTCTGAATGCTGGTTCTGCCGTTGGCGCGCCCTATGATGTGCTGTTCGTCGACGGTGCGGTGGAGGAAGTGCCCGCCGTGCTCGTTCAGCAGCTTGCCGATGGCGCGCGGGTGGTGACAGGCATTGTCGAGCGTGGCGTGACCCGCCTGTGCAGCGGTCGGGTGGTGTCGGGGGTGCTGGGTCTTTCCCGCCTCGCCGACATGGAAATGGTTGTACTTCCGGGCTTTGCCGCACCGGAACGATTTGTGTTCTGAAAGGGGCTATGGGGGGACATGACAGCAAGATCTTGGCTTTCGGGGCGTAATGCCCTCATCCTGTTGCTGTCGGTGTCCTCTGCCATGGCCGGGACGGTTCATGCGGAGACCCTGCAGGGGGCTCTGGCCAAGGCCTATCGCTCCAACCCGACGCTTACCGGCGCGCGTGCCGGGCAACAGGCGACCGATGAGGGCGTGCCTATCCAGAAGGCGGCGGGGCGACCCTCGCTTGGAGCGACCGGGACCTATACGGAAAGCATTCTCAAGCCGACGATCAGCTTCACTTCGCCGCAGCGGACGGTGGATGCGAATGCCCAGTTGACCGTACCGCTTTATTCCGGCGGCGCCGTGCGTAACGGCGTGAAGGCGGCGAAGACCCGCGTGGCAGCAGGGCAGGCAGATCTTCGCGGGACGGAGGCGAGTGTCTTTTCCCGCGTGGTTGCCGCCTATATGGACGTGATCCGCGACAGTGCCGTGGTCGCGCTCAACCAGGCCAATGTGAGGGCGCTGGAGGTCAATCTCCAGGCGACAGGCGACCGTTTCGAAGTGGGGGACGTGACCCGAACGGATGTCGCGCAGTCCGAATCGCGATTGGCGCTGGCCCGCTCCAGCCTCCAGACGGCCGAGGCGAACCTGATCACCAGCCGGGAAAATTATATCGCGCTAGTCGGCGAGGCGCCGGACGATCTTCAGCCGCCGCCAGCGCTTCCGGGACTGCCGGCGTCCCCTGATGCCGCGGTACAGGTCGCACTGAAGGACAATCCGGATATCCTGGCCGCCGCCAAGAATCGGGAAGCGACGGCTTACGATGTCAATGTGGCCAAGGCAGCGGTATCGCCCACGCTCTCCGCCTTCACCCAGGCGGGTTACACCAATTATCTTGATACGCTGAGCGCCATGAACAGCGCCGACGGGTCGCAGGTCAACAAGCAGGCCTCGGCAGGCGTGCAACTCAGCATTCCACTCTACCAGGGCGGACGTCCGGCCGCGCAGGTGCGGCAGCGCCAGGCGCTCGAATCGCAGGCTATGGAGCAGGTGATCGAGGTCGAGCGCGGCGTGATCGCGCAGGCCCGTTCGGCTTATGCAAGCTGGCAGGCGTCGCTGGAGAGCATCCAGTCCAACCAGAAGGCGGTGGACGCGGCGAACCTGTCGCTGGAAGGCGTGAGAGCGGAAAATTCCGTCGGCAGCCGCACCATATTGGACATCTTGAATGCCGAGCAGGAAGCGGTGAACGCCAAGGTTCAACTGGTGACGGCGCGCCGCAACGCCTATGTCGCCGGCTTCAGCCTGTTGGCGGCCATGGGCCATGCCGAGGCGGATGACCTGAACCTCGAAACCGGTACGCTTTATGACCCGATGGTTAATTATGACCGGGTGAAGGGCAAATGGTTCGATTGGGATTTCGACCCAGCGCCAAAGGTTCAATCGACGCGGACCGTTGACTCCCCGGCGCAAAACGCCAATGTGGACCCCGGTTTGGCACAGCCTTAACGCAATTTTAACCTCAGGAGCGTTCCTTGGTGGTATGGCGTTAACGGGGACAGGAATAGGGGTTAACCATGGGCGACATGAGCAAGGAACCCTCGATGGAGGACATCCTCTCGTCCATCAAGCGGATCATCGCTGAAGAGGGCGAGGAAGCGGTGCAGACCCTGCCACGCCGAGCACGCGGAGAAGCCGCGCAGAAGGTCCGGCCTGTTTCCGTGCCGGAGGCCCTGTCCGAACCAGCTGGTGACGAAGTGCTGGAACTGACCGACGAGGTTGCTGTGGAGGAACCCATGCCTGCTCATCGAACGTCCCGCGCGTCCCGGCCTGCTGCCGAGCAGGAAGATGCGTCCATCCTGTCCGTCGAAAGCGAAGTTGCGGCCCGGCATTCCCTGTCCGCCCTGTCATCCATGCTCGTTACGCCCAGGGAAGGCGAAGACAATACGCTGGATGGGCTGGTGCGTTCGATGCTGAAGCCGATGCTGAAGGAATGGCTGGACGCGCGCTTGCCGCAGATGGTCGAGGACATGGTCGCCAAGGAAATCGCCCGAATCACGGGCCGCTGAGTCGAGACGCTCTGATTCGCGCCATTGCGAGGTGCGGTTGCTTGTCTCCCGCCGCAATCATGCTGAACTGACCGCGATCATTCGGTCTTTGTTATTTTATTACGCACTAGTGGCTGATCCTTGCGAGCCAGCCGGCGGCTGCCTACACCCTTGTTGATAGCTTCGTCGCCGCCGCGAAAAGCGGCGCGATCCGGTTCAAGGGTGTCATCGATGAAATCTCTTCTGCAAGCGGGACTTGGTGCTCTGGCTCTCGCTCAAGCGGCGTGGATCGCCGCGCCAGCCTCTGCCCGGCCATTCACGCCCGGCGATATGGTCGACCTGCGTCGCGTGTCGGCGCCGGCGCTTTCCCGCGACGGGCGATGGCTCGCCTATCAATTGCGAGCGACCGATCTTGCAGGGAACAGGGGAAGGACGGACCTGTATCTGCTGGACCTGAGCAAGGCGGGTGCGGCGCCTCGCATGATTGCCTCCCTCCCGGACAAGAATGAAAGCGCGCCAGCCTTTTCGACGGACGGCAGATCGCTCTACTATCTCTCCAACCGGAGTGGGGAAGACCAGCTTTGGCGGGTCGTCGTCCAGGATGGCAAGAGCGAGCAGGTGACGAAGGCGCCCGGCGGGATTTCGGGGTTCCTGCTCAGTCCGGCGGGTGATCGCGTCGCGCTGTGGGCAGACCGGCCCGTGGGTGCGAAGACCCTTGACGATGTAAAGGCCGCGCCCCCGCCCACGGCTGGCACGGGACGTGTCTATGACCAGTTGTTCGTGCGCCATTGGGATACATGGGCGGACGGGCAGCGCTCGCAGATCTTCGTGATGCCGCTGGGTGGCGGCAATGCCGTGTCGGTCATGGGTGCGCTGGTCGGAGACAGCCCGTCCAAACCCTTTGGCGGTGCCGAAGAGATCGCCTGGAGCGTCGACGGCAAGACTCTGTTCTTCACGCTGCGCGAGGCGGGGCGCATCGAATCCCTGTCCACCAACATGGATATTTTCGCGGTTCCCGCTGACGGGCGCGCGGCACCCGTCGATCTGACGGACGCCAATGATGCGATGGACAGCATGCCCGCGGTGTCGCCCGATGGAAAATGGCTTGCCTATGCCGCGATGAAGCGGCCGGGCTATGAGAGTGACCGGCAGGTGTTGATGCTGCGCGACATCGCGACGGGCGAGACAAGGACGCTGACCGAGGCGTGGGACCGATCGGTCGCGTCCATTGTGTGGGAAGCCGATGGCAGGGGCATTCTGGTTACCGCCGATGATGTGCTGGACCATCCGGTATTCCGCGTGGACGCCGCGTCGGGCAAGGTCACGCGGCTGACGCAGGCGGGTCATGCGGGCAGCGTCCTGCCGCTGCCCAAGGGCGGCTTCGTCTACATGCTCGACAGCATTCAGTCGCCCGCCGATTTCTGGAAGATGCCGGGCGGCAAGGGCAGGGCCGTTCGGTTGACCAGCGTCAATGGGGACAAGCTGGCCGGGGTCGACGATGTGTCGGTGCAGCGATACAGCTTCAGGGGCGCGAATGGCGACATTGTCTGGGGCCAGATCGTGAAGCCGAAGGGGATTGGGGGCAAGCTGCCGGTGGCCTTGCTCGTCCACGGCGGCCCGCAAGGCAGCTTCAACGACAGCTGGTCCTACCGCTGGAATCCCAAGCTGTTCGCTTCCCATGGCTATGCAGCGGTCATCGTCGATTTCCATGGTTCGACGGGCTATGGGCAGGCCTTTACCGACAGCATCAACAAGGATTGGGGCGGCAAGCCTCTGGAGGACCTGAAACTGGGTCTGGCGGCCGCCGCGGCGCGGGACGCGCAGGTCGACGCAGGAAACGGCTGCGCACTTGGCGCCAGCTATGGCGGTTACATGATGAACTGGATCGAAGGGAACTGGCCCGACGGCTTCAAGTGCATCGTCCAGCATGACGGCGTGTTCGACGCCCGTGCCATGGCTTATGAAACCGAGGAATTGTGGTTCGACGAATGGGAACATGGCGGACCCTATTATGAAAATCCGCAAGAGTTCGAAAAATGGAACCCGGTCAACCATGTGACCCAATGGAAGACGCCGATGCTGGTGGTGACCAGCGAAAAGGATTTCCGCATTCCCTACACGCAGGGACTAGCGGCCTTCACCGCGCTGCAGAGGCGAAACGTGCCGTCAAAGCTGCTGATCTTCCCGGACGAGAATCACTGGGTGCTGAAGCCGCGCAACTCGCTGCAATGGTATGACGAGGCACTGGGCTGGCTGGATCGGTGGACGAAGAAGCAGGACCGGTGAGACTTCTATGGGTCTGCGCTCCAAATTAGGGCGGATCAGGCGATAGCGCGGATGAAGCCGGTCAGTATCTCCGCCAGCTTCTCCGGCGCCTCGACAGGCAGCATATGGCCAGCGCCCTCCACCACTTCCAGCCGGGCATGGGGGGCGCGGTCGACCATCTCCTGATGTTGGGCCGGGGGAGCCCAATTGTCCTCGCTGCCGGTGACCGCGAGGAAGGGGCAGCTTATGGACGCAAGCAGGTCCAATCGATCCGGCCGGCTGAGCAGGGCCTTCTGCTGGCCTGCGAAAATATCGGCGTCGGCGCGCAGCAGCATGTCGGTGATGCCCTCGATCAACGCCACATCCTCCAGTCGGTGCGGCGCCAACATGGGGGGCATCCACTGTTTCGCGACGCTGCCCATGCCCTCTCTACGGGCGAGATCGACCAGTTTCAGGCGCCCTTCCGCCTCATGCGCCTTGGGGCCGCCCGCGCCCGTATCCAGCAGCGCCAGTCCCACCATGCGGTCCGCCACCTGGTCCGCCAGCTCCAGCGCGACCCGGCCGCCCATGCTGTGGCCGATGACCACCATCTGACCGCTGACCCTGTCCGCGATATTCCGGGCCATGGCAGCCAGAGAATCGCAGCCGTCGGTGCGGGCGATATGGATGGAGCCAAGGCGGCTCAGCGCGCCGATCACGCCGTGCCAGACCCAGCCATCGTTCATCAGGCCGGGGATCAGTACGATGGTCAGCGGCTTTGGGGATGCGGTCACGGCTTTTTTGCCTCATGGACGGAGGAAAGATGCAGCGGATATTTGACGCCGCCGCCGCCTTGCGTAAAGGCCAGCCTATGACCGAATTGCCCAAGACCTTCGACCCCGCCGAAATCGAGTCCCGCTGGTACGCCCATTGGGAGGAGCGGGGGCTGTTCCGCCCGGCCCGGCCCGATGCTGAACCCTTCACCATCGTCAACCCGCCGCCGAACGTTACGGGCAGCCTGCATATCGGCCATGCGCTCGACAACACCTTGCAGGACATCGTCATCCGCTACGAGCGGCTGCGCGGCAAGGACGCGCTGTGGGTGGTGGGGACCGACCATGCGGGCATCGCGACGCAGATGGTGGTCGAACGGCAGATGGAGGCGCAGCAGGACAAGCGCACCAACTACACCCGCGAGCAGTTCGTCGAGAAGGTGTGGGAATGGAAGGCGGAAAGCGGCGGTGCGATCACGCGCCAGCTTCGCCGCCTGGGCTGTTCCATGGATTGGGCCAATGAGCGCTTCACCATGGACGAGGGCTTTTCGAAAGCCGTCATCAAGGTGTTCGTGGAATTGCACAGGCGTGGCCTGCTGTATCGCGACAAGAGGCTGGTGAACTGGGATCCGCGCTTCCGCTCGGCGATTTCGGACCTGGAGGTCGAGACGCAGGAGGTGAAAGGCGGCTTCTGGCACTTCCGCTATCCGCTCGCCGATGGGGTCAAGCTCCCCAGCGGGGCCGACCATATCGTGGTCGCGACGACAAGGCCGGAAACGATGCTGGCGGACATGGCGGTCGCGGTTCATCCGGACGATCCCCGCTACCGGGACGTCATCGGCAAGGACATCCTCCAGCCGATCACTGGCCGGCGTTTCAGGATAGTGGGCGACGAGCATGCTGATCCTGAACTCGGATCGGGCGCGGTCAAGATCACGCCGGGGCATGATTTCAACGACTTTGAAGTGGGCAGACGGGCGGGCTTCCGCGCCGCCGGGATGCTCAACATGTTCGACGCTGACGCCAATGTGACCCAGACCGCCGATGGGTTGATCCCGGATCGGTTCCTGGGGCTGCACCGTTTCCGGAAGGATGGCGTGGACGGCGCGCGCGAATTGGTGGTGGCGGAGATGAAGGCGCTCGGCCTGCTGGTGCCGCACGTCTCGAAGAACAAGGAAGGCGAGGAAGTCCTCTCCGACGCAGAGCCGCGCACCATCCAGACGCCCTTTGGCGACCGTTCGGGCGTGGTGATCGAGCCGTGGCTGACCGACCAATGGTATGTCGACGCGGAGAAGCTGGCGGTCGCGCCGATGCAGGCGGTGCGTGACGGGCGGATCGAGATCGTGCCCAGGACATGGGAAAAGACCTTCTTCAACTGGATGGAGAATATCCAGCCCTGGTGCGTGTCGCGCCAGCTCTGGTGGGGACATCAGATTCCCGCCTGGTATGACGAGGACGGCAATCCCTATGTCGCGGAGAGCGAAGCAGAAGCGCAGGCGATGGCCGGGAACAAGGCGCTGGTCCGCGATCCCGACGTGCTCGATACCTGGTTCTCCTCCGCGCTCTGGCCCTTTGGCACGCTGGGCTGGCCAGAGGAGACCGAGACGCTCAAGCGCCATTACCCCAATGACCTGCTGATCTCCGGCTTCGACATCCTGTTCTTCTGGGATGCGCGCATGGCGATGCAGGGGCTGGAGTTCATGGGTGATGTGCCGTGGCGCAAGCTCTATCTTCACGGTCTGGTGCGGGCCGCGGATGGGCAGAAAATGTCCAAGTCCAAGGGCAATGTCGTCGATCCGCTGGGCCTGATCGACAGGTTCGGCGCCGATGCGCTGCGTTTCTTCATGGCGGCCATGGAAAGCCAGGGGCGCGACGTGAAGATGGATGAAAAGCGCGTCGAGGGCTATCGCAACTTCGCGACGAAGTTGTGGAACGCGGCGCGTTTCCTGCAAGCCAACGGCGTCGCCGCATCGACCAGCCATGAGGCACCCCATGCGGAAGCCCCGGCCAATCGCTGGATCATCGCGGAGACGGTGGCGACCGTCCAGGCGATCGACACTGCCATGTCTGAACTGCGGTTCGACGCCGCGGCCAACGCCATTTATCACTTCGTCTGGGACCAGTTTTGCGATTGGTATATCGAGCTTACCAAGGGCTCGATGGACGAGGAAACGCGCGCCGTCGCGGGTTGGGCGTTCGACCAGATCCTGGTGATGCTGCATCCGTTCATGCCCTTCATTACCGAAGAGTTATGGAATCTGACCGGCAGCCGCGAAATAGAACTGATCGTCGCCCGCTGGCCGCAGGCGCTCTATGCCGTCGACAGCGAGGCGCAGGGGGAGATCGATTGGCTTATCCGGCTGATCGGCGCGATGCGGACGGCGCGCACCGAACTGAACGTGCCGCCCGGCGCGAAGCTCAGCGTGGTCGTGCATGACGCGGCCGAGGAAACCCGCCGCCGCATCGATCGCCAGGGGGCCGCATTGGCGCGTCTGGGCCGGGTGGAAAGCCTCTCCTTTGGCGATAGCGTCACGGGCGGCGCGGCGCAGATCGTGGTGGACGAGGCGACCTTCATCCTGCCGCTGGAAGGCGTGATCGACATCGCCGCCGAGAAAGCGCGGCTCGCCAAGGCCTTGGCGGCGGCCGAGAAGGAACGGGATTCGCTGTCCGGGCGTCTTTCCAATCCCAGCTTCGTCGAGAAGGCCAAGCCCGAGGCGGTGGCCAAGGCGCGCGAGGATCATGGTGAAAAGGCGGCAGAGGCGGAAAGATTGAAGGCGGCGCTGGAACGGCTCGCCTGACCGGCGAAGGAATCTGACCGGGAGTCACCGGGTCAGCCAGATGGTGCGAGTTGTCATCCGCAAGGGACAGGAGGGTTCATGGTTGCAGGGGAACAGCGGGCCAGAGACCTGACGCAAGGACCGATTGCATCGGCGTTGCTGCTGTTCGCCATCCCGACATTGGCGTCCAACATCCTCCAGTCGCTGAACGGATCGATCAACGCCATTTGGGTCGGCCGTTTCCTGGGCGCGCAGGCGCTAGCGGCGACCGCCAATGCGAACATCACCATGTTCCTGATGTTCTCCGTCGTGTTCGGGTTTGGCATGGCGTCGACGGTGATGGTTGCGCAGGCGGTGGGACGGAACGATCTTGACGCGGCGCGCAGGGCTTTCGGATCGGCTGTTGGTTTCTGCACCCTGCTGGGTCTGGTCGTAGCGACCGCCGGATGGATCGGCGCGCCGGCCTTGTTGAGGCTGCTGGCGACCCCGGCGGAGGCGTTCGACCTTGCGCTCATCTATTTGCGGGTGATCTTCGTCGCCATGCCCGCTTCCCTGCTGAGCGTCATGATGATGATGGGCCTGCGCGGAACGGGTGATGCGCGAACGCCGTTGATCTTCATGCTCGTGAGCGTCGGTGTCGATCTGGTCCTCAACCCCGTGTTGATCCTTGGTCTTGGTCCGATTCCAGCCATGGGCATCGGCGGTTCGGCTGCCGCCACGGCGGCGGCGGGTGTGATCAGCCTTATCGGCATCATCCTCTACACCTATGCGAAGGATCTGCCGCTGCGGCTGCGCGGGCGGGAACTGGCATATCTGCGCCCGGCGCCGGACCAGATGCGGCTTCTGTTCGGCAAGGGGCTGCCCATGGGATTGCAGATGATCGTCATGTCCACGTCGGGACTGGTGATGATCGGCCTCGTCAATCGCGAGGGGTTCCTTGTCACAGCGGCCTATGGCGCGGCCCAGCAGATCTGGACCTATCTCCAGATGCCGGCCATGGCGATGGGCGCGGCGGTCAGCGCCATGGCGGCGCAGAATATCGGCGCTGGCCGATGGGATCGGATCGGCCGCATCACCGGCTATGGCATGGGTTATCTGTTTCTGATCACCGGCACGATGGTCGCTGTTATCCTGCTGTTCCACGCGCCGTTGCTGTCGCTGTTCCTGGGACAGAATGAGGCAGCGATCGCCGCTGCCTGGCACATGCAGCTTCTGGCGAGCTGGAGCTTCATGCTGTTCGGCGGCACGATGATCCTGTTCGGGGTGATGCGGGCCAACGGCGTGGTGGTGCGGCCGTTGCTGATCCTTGTGTTCACTCTCTTCGCAGTGCGGCTGGGCTTCTACCATCTGGGTTATCCGCATCTGGGTGCGGATGCCCTGTGGCTGAGTTTTCCTGCGGGTTCGGCTGCCGCCTTCCTGCTTGCCGGGCTGGTCTATCTGCAGGGTGGCTGGCGGAAGGCGAAGCTGCTCGTTCCCGTGAACCAGGAAGAGTGCCGCGAAAGTGTCAATGCGGAGAGCGAACCAGCCGGGCGGGTCGTCCCGGCGGGATAGAAGCCTATCGCCCCTGGCTGCGCCAGCGCGTGATGGTGCGCGCCAGTATCTCCGCTTCTCCGCCCGACTGGCGCCAGAGTTCCGTAAAGCTCGGATCGCCCGAAGCGGGACGACGTGCTTCCTCCAGATTGTCCAGCGCCACGCGGATCGGCACGGCGACGCCTTCGCCGCAGATGATCGCTTCCCGGTTGCGCAGGGCGGGGATGGAATCCAGGAAGCCGCGCGCGCCTTCCGGCATGGCAGCCTTCACAAATGCCTGGTCGCGGTCATTGTTGAGGCGCATGGAGATGATCGTGCCGCATTGCGACAGCACGCCTTCCGCAAGGTCCGACGGACGTTGGGTGATAAGGCCCAGCGACACGCCATATTTACGGCCTTCCTTTGCGATCCGTTCCAGGATGCGGCGAACGGCCTGCCCGCTGCCGCTGGTGCTGCTGGGGATGTAGCGATGGGCTTCCTCGCAGACGAGCAGGATCGGGCGCTGTGGCTCGTCCCGCGCCCACAGCGCATAGTCGAACACCAGCCGCGACAGCACCGACACCACCACGGAGGTGATGTCGGACGGCATGGACGACACGTCTATGATCGAGATCGGCTTGCCGCCGGAGGGCAGGCGGAAGATCTTGGCAAGGAATTCCTGCATCGAATCCGCGACCAGCATGCCGGAGAACATGAAGCTGTAGCGTGGATCGCTCCTGATCTCGTCGATCTTGGTCTTCAGCCGCATATAGGGCAGCGATCCGGTGCCCTTGTCCAGCTTCCCCATCTCGTTCTGAAGGATGTTGGTGAGATCCGACAGCATATAGGGCACAGGTGAGTCGACGGTCAGCCGGCCAATGCTCTCCGCCAGCCGGTTTTTCGACCGCGCGGCAAGCAGGCATTTGGCGAGGATGTCGCAATCCACCGTCCGCTCAGAGCCTTCCGAGGTGACGAACACCTCGCAATGCTCCTCAAAATTCATCAGCCAATAGGGCAGGGCGAGGTTGTTGACGTCGTAGACCGCGCCATTCTGCTGGAAGGCGGCGCCATATTCGCCATGGGGGTCGATCATCACGATATGGCCCTGCGGCGACAGGTCGCAGATGCGGTGCAGGATCAGTGCGGCGCTGGTCGATTTGCCGGTGCCGGTCGAACCCAGCAGGGCGAAATGCTTGCCCAGCATCGAATCGACATAGAGCGCGGCGCGGGTGTCGGACGTGGGATAAACGGTGCCGATCTGCACATGGGGACGGTCGTCGGCGGAATAGATCTGCTGCATGTCCGCGCTCGACACCGGATAGACCTCCGTCCCCGGCGTCGGATAGCGGGTCACGCCGCGGCGGAAGCGGTAGATCCGCCCCGTCAGCTTCTCTTCATCGCCTTCGCCCAGAAAATCGATGTCGACAATGATGCTGTTGCTGTCCTGCCGGTCCATCGCCATCGCGCGGACGCTGGCGATCAGCCAGACGGGGCCAACGCGCATCTTGACCTGGCTGCCGACCTGCCCCGCCATGGCGAGCGAAGGGTCGGGATCATGCGCCAGTGACGCAATGCGGGCAGCGTCGATGATCAGTTGCGAACTGGATCCGGCGATTTGGAAAACCATTCCCATGGCATCGACAGGAGCCTGGAAGACATGCGGCTGCGCGCCGGCAAAATGGTCTGCACCGTGCATCTGGGTCATGAACCTGCTTTTCCCTCGACCGGACGGGATTCCGGCACGTTGGATCGATTTAACCGGCGACCGGTAAAGATTCTGCTTATCGCCTGCCCATGTTGTTGGTGCGGCCAGTCTGGCGCCGTGTTGGTCAGAGGAAATGCGTGTCAGGCTTGGCTGTTGAAACATTGACCGAAAGTCGGGGATATCCTGTGTCGCGGATGCCGATGACCGACGTGGCGCGGCAATCCGATGCGATTTCCATCGCGCGGGTGATCTGCATTCTGGGCGTGGTCTATGTACATGCATGGACAGGCCTTAACGGGCACGATCTGGAAAGCCTGCGGGGGACGCCACAGGACAGCTTGCGCTGGGGCCTGATGGAGGTTTTCGGGCGCAGTGCCGTACCTTTGCTCGGATTGATTTCTGGCTGGCTGGTCGCGGGATCGTCGCGAACGCATGACTGGCTGCGTCATGTCGGGCGCAAGGCGCGGACAATCCTGCTGCCTATGATCCTGTGGAATGCGCTGGCGATCCTGCTTGTGTCGGGTGCGGCCTGGGTACTGGGCCTGTCGGCGCCAGTGCCTTCGTCCGGCGACTGGATGTTCCAGGAACTGTTCATCGTCAGCCGCAATCCCGACATCAATGTGCAGATGCCGTTTTTGCGCGACCTGTTCCTGTGCATGCTTGCGGCCCCCCTGTTCGTTCGCCTGCCCGGTTGGGCGCTGGCCATGGTCGCGGCGATGGCGGCGCTGTGCCAGATCATGGGCTGGGGACCGCCAGTGCTGATGCGAGCGTCGATCCTGTTCTTCTTCACCATGGGCATCATCGCACGGCGCGAGGGGCTGGCAAGCCGGATGTCGGCGCTGCCCTGGATTGTTGCGGCGCCGCCCTTTGCGCTGTTGATGACGGCACAGCTCTATATGTCCCTGCATCCGGGCGTCTTGCCACCGGGCATCGGGACGGGCGTGCTTGACATGGCGGTGCGGATCGCGGCCGCGCTGTTCTTCTGGCGGTTGGCCTGGTCGCTGGCGGCCAGCGCGGCACGAGAAATGCTGCTGCGAATCGAGCCGTTCGCCTTCTTCCTGTTCTGCTCACACCTCATCCTGATCTGGCTGGGGGGGCCGGTGCTGGGTCAACTGTTCGGAAAGCTGGGATCGCCCCTCTATCCGGCCTATCTGCTGGTTCAGCCGCTGTTGGTGCTGATGGCCGTGGTGATGCTCGGATCCGTGCTCAGCCGCGCCGCGCCAGGGCTGGCGAAGCTATTGAGCGGGGGCCGGCTGATGTCTGTCTGACGCCGCCTGACCGGCTGCCATGGCGATCTCCAGACTGCGCTTGCGTGCAGCCAGATCGTGAATCTGGCCGCCGATGATGATTTCATCCACCTGAGTGCGGCGGATGAAGGCCGCCAGGTCGCGCTCCACATCGGCTTGGGTGCCGATGGTCGAAGCGCTCAATACATCGGCCAGCATCGCCTGCGCCTGCGGGGGCAGGCTTTCATAATAGCCGGGAACGGGCGGTTGCAGCTTGCCCGGCTGCCCGGTGCGCAGTCGAACAAAGGCCTGCTGCATGGATGTTGCGATCAGCCTGGCTTCGTCCATCGTATCGGCGGCGAAGACATTGTAGCCCGCCATCACATAAGGATGTTCAAGCTGCGCCGAGGGCTGAAAATCACGGCGGTAGATGGCGATGGCCTCGTCCAGCGCGCCGGGCGCGAAGTGCGAGGCGAAGGCGTAGGGCAGGCCAAGCGCGGCGGCCAATTGCGCGCCGTAGAGGCTGGAGCCGAGGATCCAGAGCGGCACATCCTCTCCTGCGCCAGGCGTCGCCCGGAAGCCGAGGCGCGCGTCGCCGGCGAAATAGGCCTGCAATTCCATCACATCGCGCGGGAATTCGTCGGGTCCGCCGCTTAGCGTTCGTCGCATCGCCTGCGCCACGCGCTGGTCGGAGCCGGGAGCGCGTCCTAGGCCGAGGTCGACGCGGCCCGGGAAGAGTGCGGCGAGCGTGCCGAACTGTTCAGCGATCAGCAATGGTGCATGATTGGGCAGCATGATGCCGCCCGCACCGATTCGAATGTGGCTGGTGGCCCGTCCGATATGCGCCAGCACCACGGCGGTCGCGGCGGAGGCGATGCCCGGCATGCCATGATGTTCCGCCACCCAATAGCGGTTGAACCCGAGGGTTTCGGCATGAATGGCAAAGGCAGCGGCGCGGTTCAGCGCTTCACCGGCAGTGCTGCCTTCGTTGACGGGGACGAGGTCCAATACGGAAAAACGGGTCATGGCCAGCATATGGGGCCATGACCCGTTTTATTTCAATACCTAATGGGGGCGGACGCCTGGAGCGGTTTTCGATCCGATTGGACCAGAACGATCACCCTATCCTTGTGGTGCCGCTATTTCTTGACCGTCAGATGATGCGATCCGAGTGGAAATCGCTCCATGCATGGTCCGGCGCCTGCGCCTGCCTGACCGCGCAATCAACCCGCGGCGCGGCCGAATCCGGGAGCGGGATTGTCGACGCGTCTGCCAAAGCCCTGCGGGCGGCGCGCGACGAGTGGATTTGCGTCGCGGTCGAGCAGCGCCATCGTCTCGGTGAAACAAGGGCGCAGCGCAACCACGTCCTCGATCAGTTCATCGGGCCCTTCCCGGCTCTCGACGCAGCGGCGGGCGACCATCTCTATCTTCTCGGCCAGGACGCTCAGTCGATAGGCGCCGAATTGGCCCGACTCGCCCTTCAGCGTGTGCGCCGGGGTGACCAGTGCAGCGGCATTGCGGGCGCGAAATGCCTCTTCGATCGCGCTTATCGCCTTTTCGCCATCCTCGCGGAAATAGCCCAGGATACGGAGGAAGGCGGTGCCCAACTCCGAACGGGATTTGGCAAAATCCGTCCAATTGACCAGTTCGGCCTCTTGATATGACACCCTGACACTCCCTGCCTTGCCGGGGGCAGCATAGAAGAAGAGCGTAAATAGGGGGTTAAGTCGCGAAAGATCGAAAGCCCCATATAATCCAGTGCCGTCCCACGGGCGTCATGGCGATCTGGAAATCTCGAAAAGCGAGGCACCAGTGGCGGTGAATTGCCAGCCCTGCTGCCGCGCCAAAGCCTCCAGTTCCGCCGGCGCGATCGGATCGTCGGCCTCCACCGTGACCGCATGTCCCGAACGCATCGCCCTTGCCACGCGCAGGGCGGGCCAGGGGCATTTCATCCCCCTGGCATCGATATGCACGGCCTCACTTGCTGGCATAGGGATTTTTGGCGCTGCGCAGCGTCAGGCGCACCGGCACGGCGCCAAAGCCCAGTTCCTTGCGGATGCCGTTGACAAGATAGCGGCGATAGCTTTCCGGCAGCTCATCCAGCCGGGTACCGAACAGCACGAAGGTCGGCGGGCGGGTCTTGTTCTGGGTGATGTAGCGAAGCTTGATCCGCTTTCCGCCGGGAGCAGGGGGCGGATTGGCCTCCAGCGCGCGTTCGAACCAGCGGTTGAGGATTCCGGTCGACACGCGCTGCGACCAGGCGGTGCGTGTTTCGAAGGCGACGCGGATGAGATCGTCCAGTCCCTTGCCGGTGGAGGCTGAGACGGTCATGATCGGTACGCCGCGTATCTGCGCGAGGCCGTCGGATAACGCCTGCTTGATGCCCTGATAGAGCGCCGAGCCGTTTTCCACCGTATCCCATTTGTTGAGGGCAATGACGAGGGCGCGGCCTTCCTCGATCACCTTGTCCGCGATGCGCAGGTCCTGCGCCTCCAGCCCGCGGGTGGAGTCAAGCAGAAGCACCACCACTTCGGCGAAGTTCACAGCGTTCAGGCCGTCCGAAACCGCCAGCTTTTCCAGCTTGTCCTGCACCTTGGCGCGCTTGCGCATGCCGGCGGTGTCGATCAGGCGGACCGGGCGTTCCTGGCCGTCGGCGCTGGTCCATTTCCAATCGACCGCGATGCTGTCGCGGGTGATGCCCGCTTCCGGGCCGGTCAGCAGGCGGTTTTCGCCCAGCAGGCGATTGATGAGGGTCGACTTGCCCGCGTTGGGGCGGCCGACAATGGCCAGTTTGAGCGGTGCGGATTCGATGTCGGCTTCATCGGGTTCGGCCTCCTCCTCCTCTTCCTCGCGGTCGATATAGGGCAGGAGAGCCTGGAAAAGGTCGGCCAGGCCCTGACCATGTTCGGCGGAAAAGGGGATGGGATCGCCCAGGCCCAGGCTGAACGCTTCCATTACGCCGTCGTCGCCCGCCTTGCCCTCTGCCTTGTTGGCCATCAGCACGACGGGCGCGTCGCCTTCGCGCAGCCAGCGGGCGATTTCCTCGTCCAGCGGAGTCACGCCGGCGCGGGCGTCCACGACGAACAGCGCTACGTCGGCATTTTCCACCGCCGCCTGGGTCTGCATGCGCATCCGGCCGGGCAGCGTCTGCGGATCTTCATCCTCATAACCGGCGGTGTCGATGATCGTGAAATCGATACCGAGCAGGTTGGCCTGCCCCTCTCGCCGGTCGCGGGTCACGCCGGGCTGGTCGTCGACCAGCGCCAGCTTCTTGCCGACGAGCCGGTTGAAAAGGGTGGACTTGCCCACATTGGGCCGCCCGACAATGGCAATGGTGGGCAGCATGAGAGGCCCTGTTCCTTTAAACTATGAGTGCTCCTGCGGAGACGGGAGCCCAGTCCAGGCGTTGGAACTGGGCTCCCGTCTCCGCAGGAGCACGGTTATCTAGCATTATCGATGGCGTCAGCGAAACGCCGTCAGCTTTCCATCGTCCGCCAGGATATAAAGCGTGTTGTTCGCGACGACCGGCGACAGCGACATGGATTTCTTCAGGTCGACTTCGGCCTGGACCTTGCCGGTCGTCGGATCGACATAGTTGAGGTCGCCATGGGTCGATACCAGGATCAGGCGGCCGCCAGCCAGCACCGGTCCGCTCCAGCGGATGGCCTTGTCCTTCTTCTTTTCCTTCTGCCAGCGGCGAAGCTGGCTGATCCAGCGGATCTTGCCGGTGGCGCGGGCGACGCAGAGCAATTTGGCGTCGCTGGTCACCGCGAACACCCATTCGCCCACGACCGCAGGCGTCGAGATGCCGGCGATGTTGATTTCCCAAAGCCGCTGGCCGCTCACCAGTTCATAGCTCGCCATGCGGCCGCCCTGACCAATGGCGAACACCCGGCCGCGATCGATAACCGGATCAGCATCAATGTCGGTGAGAGTGGCGACGGCCGTGGAAATGCTGGTGCGCGAAAGCGCATCGCCCCACAGCGTCCGGCCATTTTCATAACGATAGGCGGTGAGTTCGCCCGAACTGTAGCCCGCGATCACCGTGCCCTGCGCGGCGGCCGGCGCGGCGACGCCGAAAATGCCGGTGACCTGCAGCGTGCCGCTGTCCGTCCACTGCACTTCGCCATCGCTCTGGTTGAGGGCGAAGATCTGATTGTCCTGGCCCATCACATAGACATGGCCGTTGGCGAGCGTTGGCGCGCCCCGCAGCGGGCCGCCGGGGCGCTTCTTCCACAGGACAGCGCCTGTATTCGCATCCATCGCGGCGACATCGCCCACGCCGGTGCTGGCATAGAGCTTTCCGTCCACCACGCTGACGCCGCCGCCGAACAGGGCGCGGCCGCTGCCTTCGGCAGGGAGGGCGGTTTGCCAGAGCTTCGCGCCGCTGTTCGCGTCGAAGGCGATTACCCGCGCGTCAGCGTCGATCACATAGAGCTTGCCGCCCACGACCACCGGACTGGACGCCAGGCGGGCCTGGGGCGTGCTGCCGGCGATGGAGGTGGTCCAGGCTTGCGAGGGGGACGCCCCGAGCGCCAGATTGCCCATGGTCTTGGCGGGGCTGCCGCCCGGCTGCGACCATTGATCGTTCACATAGGGTTCGGGCAGGGTCACCGGCACGTCGGCCAGCGTCGGGTCGACCTCCACCCCCTGTTCATTGCTGAGGATCGAGGTGCGCTTGCCGACCACGGGGGTCTTGGGCCCGCCCTTCTTGCCGCCAACAATGCCGCAACCTGCGAGCAGGGCGATCATCATGGCAACGGTCAGGGCGCGGCTGGCGCCAGAAAATTTCGTCATGCTGTGCATTCCCATGCGCCCAATCATTCCTGTCCGGCCACAACCGGCGTTTCGACTGCGTCCACACCCAATAAGCCCGCCATCTGTCGCGCGCGTGAACGGATCGACTGGGGCACGTTCCTGTCCTTCGCCATGGCGGCGAACAGCGGCCCGGCAAGGTCGGGCTTGCGCATCTTCATATAAGCGATGGCGACCAGTTCCCCGGCGCTGCCGAACCAGGGCGCGCCCTCCACGGCGAGGGGCTTCAGCCTGTCGATCACCTGTTGCGGAGCCAGGCTTTCATATTCGAGCGTGGTCTGACGGATGAGGGCGAGGTCGCGATAGGGCTGGTCGAGCGAACTGTCATCGGCCATCGCCTTATAGGCGGCGATCGCGGCCTTGCTGTCGCCCTTGCGCGCGGCGGCGCCCGCCTTCACCAGCAACGCGGAGGCGCGAAAGCCGGGCTGGCTCGCCTGGGTGAGCTTGTCCAGTTCCTTCGCATCAGGGGTGCCGCCGCCGACGGCGGTAGCGATCACCTTGTCCATTTCCTCGGACACCGCCTGCGATTGCGTCCTGGTGTAATGCTGCCAATAGAGCCAGCCGCCGAAGGCAGCGAGGCCGATGATCACCGCCGCGACGATCCAGCGGCCAAAGCGCTGCCAGAAGGTCAGCAACTGGTCCTGCCGGACGGCCTCGTCGACCTCGCGCATAAAGGCTTCGCTGTTTTGCGGCGTCAGGGCCACTTGGGTCTCCAGAAATTCATCAGAAAAGGCAGGCGGAAGGCGCGATCATTAGCGGCGCTATTGCTTCGCGCAAATCACTTTTTGGGCCGATAGACCTGATCTTCGGTTGGAAAGTGCCGGTTTCGGACATCCGCCGCATATTGGGCAGCGGCCTTTTCGATGGTTTCCGCGATATTTTCATAGCGCTTCACGAAGCGGGGCACGCGATCGAACATGCCCAGCATGTCCTCCGCCACCAGCACCTGCCCGTCGCAATGGGCCGAAGCGCCGATGCCGATCACTGGCACGTCGACGCTGTCGGTGACGGTGATGGCGATGTCTTCCATCACGCCCTCCAGCACCATGGCGAAGGCGCCGGCCTGCGCCACGGCGCGGGCGTCGGCGATGATCTTCGCATGCTCCTCCTGGCTCTTGCCGCGCGCGCCATAGCCGCCCAGCGCGTTTACCGCCTGCGGGGTGAGGCCGATATGCGCCATGACCGGAATGCCGCGCTGGCTGAGGAAGCTGATGGTTTCCGCCATGGCGACCCCGCCCTCCAGCTTGACGGCCGCGCAACCAGTTTCCGCCATGACGCGGCTGGCGCTGGCAAAGGCCTGTTGCGGGGAGGCTTCGTAGCTGCCGAAGGGCATGTCGACCAGCACGACGCTGTGATAGCTGCCGCGCACCACGGCGGCGCCATGGGCGATCATCATGTCGAGCGTGACGGGCAGGGTGGAGGGGAGGCCATAGATCACCTGCCCCAGCGAATCACCCACCAGCAGCATGTCGCAATGCGAGTCGAGCAGTTGCGCCTGCCGCGCGGTGTAGGCGGTGAGCATCACCAGCGGTTCCTGCGTCTTCCCTTCGAACTTGCGGCGCTGGATGGCGGGCACCGTCAGGCGCTTCATCGGCGCGGGCGTCGGATTGGCGCGGCTGGTCGACGTGTCGAGCGTGAAGGTCGTGGACATGGCTGCGCTGTAACGCAGCGGGGCGCAGGGCGCAAATCATGCCACATATTTGGCATAAGTGGGGTTTTTCGATCTGATTGGATGAGGCCGATCGCTCTCTTGTTTCCTTCCATGCCGATTTCCCGACCGTCAGATGATGCCAGCTGACCGGAAATCGCCCATGTCTTCACAGGAGCACCACCCAAAAATACGGGAGCGACAGGGCCGTGTCGCTCCCGCAGGGGGTGAACCTCGCTTGAGTGTCCAGAGGTTCAGAAGGAAAATTTGATCGTTCCGCCCCAGGTCCTTGGGTCGCCGGGCGTGCCGGCGATAAGGCCGGTGTTGCCGGGGGCTACCTGAAGATTGTCGATATAGTTGACGTCGAAGGCGTTGCGGACCCAGCCGAAGACATCGAAGCCGTCACCCCGGAAGCCGGCGCGGAAGTTGGTGAGGGCGTAGCCCTTCACCTCCGTATAGATCGACGGCGTGGCGTTGGAGTTCCAGTGTGAACGATAGTTGCCGTCCACGCCGACATAGAGCTGGCCGTCCTTGTCGAGCAACGTCAGCGGAATATTATATTCCGCGCCGTAGGAGAAGGCCCATTTCGACACGCCGGGCAGACGCTCGCCGGAAATGTCGACGAAGGGCGGGCTGACCTGGCTGGCCGTAGCGGCGGGGCCAGGCGTGCCGGTGTAGGAGTAACGGCCGGTCACCACAATGCCAGTGCTTGATCCGCCAGCCAGTTCCGGCGGTGGCGGCGCGTTGCAGAACTTCACATATTTGGCGTCGGTATAGGCGCCGTTCGCATAAGCGGTGAAGCGGTCGCTGGCGACGATCTTGAAGTCGGCCTCGATACCCTGCGACCGGACCTTGTCGGCATTGGCGAGATAGCCGCGCGTCGTGCCGAACTGTCCGCCATTCACCGTCGCCTGGAAATCCTTGATCTCGGTGCGGAAGGCGGTGAGGTTGAAGGTCGCGCGACGGTTCCAGAACTGGGTCTTGAGGCCCACTTCGAAATGATTGACCGATTCCGGCTTCACCGTGCCGGCGGCATAGTTGACGGTGTTGTCGGAATTGAGCGGCAGGCCGTTCTGATTGATGCCCAGCGTCTTGAAGCTCTTGGCATAGGTCGCATAGGCCAGGATGTCGGGCGCGATCTTGTAGTTGACGTTGAAGTCGTAGGTGAAGTTCCAGGCGCTGTCGGAAGGTGCGCTGACCTGCGGCTGGTAGATGCCGCATTGGGCGGTCAGCACCGGATTGCCGGCCGTTGCCGAGGGAGCGCAGCTGGTGATGACCGCACCCGTACCGGTGGTCACGACCCGCTGATAGAAGCCCGACTTCTTGTCATAGTTGAGGCGCGCGCCCGGCTGAATGGTCAGGGCATCGGTGACTTTCCAGCTAAGCTGGCCGAACAGCGCCGCGCTTTCGCTCTTCAGCCATTGCGTGTTGGTTGCGGTCAACCCCTGCAGAATGCTCGGGTTGTTCGCATTCGCGCCCGTGAGGTTCCACTTGCTGGCTGCAGCGCCCTGCTGTTCGGTGCCCTGCGTGTCTATCCGCTGCTTGAAGCCGAACAGGCCGACGACGAAGTCGACCTTCCTGCTTTCGTAATTATAGCGGAATTCCTGGCTATACTGGTCCTGCTGCGAGGGGTTCTGCGACAGCGAGACAATCGGCAGGCCGGTGAAGTCGCGGTCGTTCGCAGGCTTCCAGTCCCAGAAGCGCCAGGCGGTGACCGACGTCAGCGTGCCGGGGCCGACATTCCATTTGATGCGGGCCGAGACGCCGCCGATCTTGTTGCCCGCATTCAGTTCCGAATCAAGGTCGGTCAAGCGGTCATAGGGATTGCGGCTGGGGACCACATAGCCCTGCGCGGCGGCGAGCGCGTCATATTGGCGGGTGAGCGGGCGCTGCGTCGTGCCGACGCGCACGAAGACGGTGCCGCAGCATTCCGGGTTTTGCCGGCTGTAATCGCCCGACAGGGTCAGGCTGAAGTCATCGTTCGGCTGGAACAGCAGCTGGCCGCGAATGCCCAGATTGTCCTGCTCATTGATCCAGCGGTCCGACGTCACATTGTAGATCGTGCCGCGGCGGCTGGTCGAGGCGATCGCGATGCGCGCGGCGATGGTGTCCGACAGCGGTCCCGAAACGGCGGCTTTCGCCTGCTTGAGGCCCAGATTGCCGACGCTGAGTTCGGCGCGGCCCTCGAAATTGAAAGTCGGCTGGTTGGTCGTGATGTTGATCGCGCCGGCGGTCGTGTTCTTGCCGTAGAGCGTGCCCTGCGGGCCGCGCAGCACTTCGACCTGGTTGACGTCGAGAAAGTCGAAAGTCGCAGCGGCGACGCGCGAGTTGTAGACGTCGTCGACATAGATGCCCACGCCCTGTTCGAACCCGTCACTGGTAAGGCCGAACGGCACGCCCAGGCCACGGATGTTGACGGAGGTGTTGCGCGGGTTGGTGGTGTAGACCTGGAGCGTCGGGGCGAGTTGCTGAAGCTTCACGACGTTGAAGTTGCCGGTCGCTTCGATGCTGTCGCCGCGCACGACGGAGATCGCCAGCGGCACCTCCTGCGCGGTTTCGGCGCGGCGGCGGGCGGTGACGATGATCACTTCGCCGCGGGCGCTGGATGCCTGTTCTGCGCTGTCCGCCGCGGATTGCGGAGAGGTTTGAGACGCATCCTGCGCTTGTGCGCTGGACGCGATGATGGATGCGCCCGCCACGCTGGCGAGCAACAGATAACGCGCAATCATGATGATTCCCCTTCCGGATGTCCGGTGAATGTTGATCGCGGCCTCTGCGGTGATCCGCTCAAAGCCCCTGGTCTGGGAATGGAAAATGTGGCCCACCCCTTGCCACCTGTTGTTCAGCCCTTTGGCGGGCCTTTTTCAGCAACCCTGTAGTCTTGCGCCCCCGCTTTGCTTCAGGCGGTAAGGCGCGTCTTTTCCGTCACGTCGATCTGCACCACCCGTGCATCATGGACGGTCAGCGTGACAGATCCGAAGCGAAGGGCCTCCAATACGCTGCGCACCTTTTCGATGCTGACCGCTATGTCGTGGCGCTGCCCATCGCCGTGGCCGTTGCGGGCGAATTCGATCGATCGGTTTTCACTCATAAATACCTCTTGGCCGCTCTTTATCTCAACTGTATCGATAGACAAAAAAGCAAATATAAGGGGCGCTCAAGTTTCCCTTGTCGCGCCCTGGAAGAAAGTTCAGCCGTTGACCCGCAATGCCGCCAATCGTCGCTCCTGATGCGCGAGCGGGATGGCGGGCCTTAACTGGCGCATTGCAGAGGCCTGCTCATGTGCATTGTCGATCAGCTTGTCGAGAAGAGCCTGACCGAAGCGCCATTCGCCCAGACCCGAATCCGCATTGATATGGCCGCAAAAGCCCGCGTCGACAAAGCTGCTGCCCCAGTTCTTGCCGATGCTGTGGGCGCGTTCGAAGAAAATATAGGGATCGTTGCGGCTCGCCACGACGATCGATGGAAAGGGCAACTGCGCGCGCGGTGTGGGGCCGAAGCCGCCGATCGTCTCGGGCGTTTCCATCCGGTCACAATCCGGCGGCGCCACCAGCAACGCGCCTGTCACGGGCCAGCCATAGGCCTGGCTCTGCAGGGCGCCCCACCAGGCGACCGCAAGGCAGCCCAGGCTGTGCGCAGCCAGGATGATCGGGCCGTTCGCCGCCCGGATCGCGGCATCCAGCCGCGTGACCCAGCTGTTGCGGCTGGGGCTGGCCCAGCTACCGAGGTCGACGCGCTCGCAATCGCCCCGCGTCTTTTCCCATAGTGTCTGCCAATGGCCCGGCCCGCTATTGTTGAGGCCGGGAATGGTCAGCACGACCGGTTGGCGCGCGTCTCCCGAATGTCCGAATCGCTCCATGGTGAGATCCTCGTCCTATTGTCGAGGGAGAGATAATTCTATTTATCCAGTAGACAATGGGGAAGCGACAAAATGTGTCGGAATCTAGGCAACCCGATTCATCTGACGTTCATCTAGCCAAAGGCGTCGCCGGCTACCTCCTTTGCGCGGCGGGACGCTGCCCGAATGTTCCTCACCAGGGGTAGATCAGCCCATAATAATGGAACACGCTGCGGCCATAGGCGTCGTCGTAATCCGGCCGTTCGTCGGGCAGATGCCGGGGCGCCTGGTCCAATATGTCCCGGGCGAGATCCACTACATAGCCGCCCCTGTCCGTGTCGTAGCTGAGCATCGACCAGGGCAGCGGATAATGGTCGGTGCCCATGCCCAGAAAGCCGCCGAAAGACAGGACCGCATAGCGCACCTGCCCGCTGCGCTTGTCCACCATGAATTTGGAGATATGGCCCAGCCGCTCGCCCTGCCGGTTATAGACTGTGGTGCCCTCGACCCGGTCGGATGCGATCAGGTCGCCATGATTTTCCCTCGACATGTCAGACATTGTCACTCTCCTGCGAAAAAATCGCGCTATGGTGACCGAACCCAGGGGGACCGGCAGGGTTCCCCGAGCTCGGCAGGCAGACAGGAGGACGATCATGAAGATCAATCGCAGCGGATCGGCGGTATGGAGCGGCGGGCTGAAGGATGGGAAGGGTGCGATCTCGACCCAGAGTGGCGCGCTTGACGCCTATCCCTATGGCTTTGCGACGCGGTTCGAGGGCGTGCCGGGCAGCAATCCGGAGGAATTGATCGCGGCTGCGCATGCCTCCTGCTTCACCATGGCCCTGTCGCTGATTCTGGGCGAAGCTGGACTGACCGCGGAGAAGATGGAGACCAATGCCGTCGTGACGCTGGAACAGCAGGATGGCGGCTTTGCCATCACGGCGAGCAGGTTGAGCCTGAAGGCGAGCATAGCCGGCGTGGACGATGCCCGTTTTCAGGAACTGGCGGCCGTAGCGAAGGCCAATTGTCCGGTGTCCAAGCTGCTGAAGGCGGAAATCAGCCTGGACGCGGAACTGCTCTAGGCTGGAGCCATGCGCCTGGCGCGGACATGTTCCCGCCAGGCGATGTACAGGCCGCTTCCGATGATCAGCGCCGCGCCCACCCAGGTCGTCACCATCGGCCAATTGCCCCAGATCGCCCAACTGAGCAGCGTCGTCCAGATGATCGCACTGTAGTCCATCGGCAGCACCACCGAAACCGGCGCCTGGCGCAGGGCGGCCGTCATGCAGATTTGCGCGATCCCGCCCGCTACGCCGATCAGCAGCAGCAGTCCCCAGGTGACGGCATCATGCGCCTGACCATAGAACAGCATGGCCACGCCCAATGGCGGCAGGGACAGCAGGGTGAACCAGAAGACGATCACCCCGGCGCTTTCCGTTCGCCCCAATTCGCGCAGGATCAGGCTGACGCTGGCGGTGATGAACGCGCCGCCAAGTGCGACCGCCACGCCGATGGCGGGGAAATGGCCGGCGTCTGGCCGGACCATGATGAGAACGCCGACAAAGCCGGCCAGAACGGCGCTCCACCTGTGGATGCCCGTCGCCTCGCGCAGGATCAGCGCGGACAATATGGTGCCGAAGATCGGCATGGTGAAACCGATGGTGGCCGCTTCCGCCGGCAGCAGCAGGATATAGGAGAGAAAATTGAGCGCCATGCCGGTCATGCCGATCGCCATGCGCGTGGCATGAACGCCGATGCGCCGCGTGCGGATCGATCCGATGCCTGTCGTCGTGGCAATCCAGACGAACACCACAGGCAAGGCCAGCGCCTGCCGGTAGAATAGCGATTCGACCAAATGGACGCCGTGCCTGTCGGCCAGCCTGATCGTCACCGACATGATCGACAGGCAGATGACCGCTATCAGTCGCAGGCCAATGGCCGTGAACGGACGATGCGGACGGCAGGAAGGGGAAGCGGGCGGCACGTTTTTCCCCTTAACCGGGAAGATGCGGCGCGCAACTACTATCCCCGTCCAGGGCGAGACGCTACTTCATCGGCTTGCGAAATTTGAGCGTCATCCTGTCGCTTTCGCCGATGGCGAGATATTTCGCCCTGTCGACCTCTCCATTGCTCAGGGTCGGCGGGAGCGTCCAAACGCCCTTTTCCCAATCCGCGCTGTCCCTGGGATTGGCGTTGACCTCCGACGATCCGACATATTGGAAGCCGGCGGCCTCGGCGAGATGGCGGATGGTCGAAACCTTGAGATATCCGCTCGTCTTCTCCATCGCGACATCGCGCGTTTCAGGTAGGCGATGGTCGACGATGCCCAGCGTGCCGCCGGGCTTCAGCAGGTTGAAAAAGGCCTTGAACGTCGCTGCTTCGGTTCCGTTCATCACCATATTGTGGACGTTGCGGAAGGTCAGCAGCGTGTCGACGCTGCCGGCCGGAACGAGGCTGGTCTGGTCAGGGAAGGGTACCAGCTGAACCTTGTCATAGACGGCGGGCTTTGTCGCAAGGAACGCCTTGTACCTGTCCAGGTAGCGGCCGGTCGGCTGAAGCGCGTAGAATTTGCCCTTCTCGCGCAGCAGGGGCGCCAATATCTCCGTGTACCAACCGCCGCTGGGCGCATATTCGACCACCGTCTGGCCCGGTTTCACGCCGAAAAAGGCGAGCGTTTCGGCCGGATGGCGATAGATGTCGCGGGCGACGTTGGCGGGCGTGCGGCTGGACGAGGCAACGGCAGCGGTGATCGGATCATTTGCCTGATGCTGGGCATGCTGGGCATGCTGGGCGGCGAGGGGAAGCAGCGGCAGGGACAGGCCGGTCAGCAGCAGGGCGGCGCGGGCTAGTCGGTTCATCGGCATTCCTCTCTTGCGGGAAGAGCGTCCGATGTGCCGATGATGCGCGCCTTGCGCAAGCGGGCCGGCGGAAAATGTCCGCCGGCAACACATTGTTACAAACCCAATCCGGGTTCCCTGCTTTCCCGGCATATCAGAGTCGGCGGCCAGTTCGGATCGCTTGGAAGCGACTGGAGGCGCCGATCGTTACAGGCAGGCTTCCAGGAAAGGCTGGTCGAAGCCGAACTGCCGGGCCTTGTCGAGCGTGTAGGGGCGCAGGCCCATGGATCGATATTCGCCGATGATCTTCCCGCTGTCGTCCTCGTCATGATATTCGAACTTGAACAGTTCCTGGGTGACGATCACGTCGCCTTCCATGCCGATGACTTCGGTGACGTTGGTGACGCGGCGCGAACCGTCGCGCAGGCGCTTCACCTGCACGATCAGGTCGACCGAGTCGGCGATCTGCTTGGAAATCGCTTCCTTCGGGATCTTGATGTCGCCCATCAGGATCATGTTTTCCATACGGCCCAGGCATTCGCGCGGGGAGTTGGAGTGGAGCGTACACATGGAGCCGTCATGGCCGGTGTTCATCGCGGCGAGCAGGTCGAAACACTCCGCGCCACGAATTTCGCCCAGGATGATGCGGTCAGGGCGCATACGCAGGGCGTTCTTGACAAGGTCGCCGATGGTGATCGCGCCCTGGCCCTCCAGGTTCGGCGGGCGTGTTTCCAGCGGCAGCCAGTGCGGCTGTTGCAGGCGCAGTTCGGCCGCGTCCTCGATGGTCAGCACGCGTTCGCCCGGGTCGATCATCTTCGACAGGGCGTTGAGCATGGTGGTCTTGCCCGAACCCGTACCGCCCGAGATGACGATGTTGAAGCGGCAGGCGCCTGCGATCTTGAGCGCCGTGCACATCTTCTGGCTCATCGCGCCCCATTGGGCGAGCATGTCGAGGGTGATCGGCTTGGCGGAGAATTTACGGATCGAGATGGCCGTGCCGCGCAGCGACAGCGGCGGTACGATCACGTTCACGCGGCTGCCGTCGGGCAGGCGGGCGTCGGCCAGCGGCGTGGTCTGGTCGACGCGGCGGCCGACCTTGTTCACGATGCGCTGGGCGATCTGGAACAGATGTTCTTCGTCGCGGAACTTGATGGGCGCGATCTGGAGCTTGCCCTTCTTTTCGATATAGGTCTGCTCAGGACCATTGACCATGATGTCGCTGACGTCCGGATCCGCCAGCAGTTCCTCCAGCGGGCCGAGGCCGAGCAGTTCGTCCACCAGCACCTTTTCCAGCGCGAATTGTTCGCGGCGGTTGAGGGTCAGCTTCAGTTCCGCCAGCACCTCCATGATGATCGGGCGGAATTCCTCGGCCAGTTCATCCTTGGTCAGCGTGGCGGCGGCTTCGGGGTCGACACGTTCCAGCAGGCGGGGAAGCACCTGCTCCTTGATCTTGTGGACCGAGGCTTCGAAGCCCTGGGGTCCGGCATCGGCGGCATGTTCGGCATTGGCGCGATCCGACAGACGCTGCATCGCGTCGGCGTTGCGCTGCATCTGGCCGGTGGGCGCGGAAAGCGGGTCGAGCGGCGCTTCCGTCGGGATGGCGGTCATGTCCAGGGGCGGGAATTGCTCGCCGCCCTTGACCTCTTCCCTGGGCGCGCCCCCCTGCATCGGTCGGGCGAGGCCGAAACCTGGCTTGATGCCTGCAGGTCCATTTTTCCGTCCAAACGCGCTCATAATTCTCCGCCGAAATGACTGGGGCACAGCTGTGGCTGAAAAAGGTGAATAAGGCGGAAACTTTGATAAATGCCTAATGGCGACGGGTCGTCTTGCCGGGGAAGGCAGGATGGAAACGCGCAAAAAAGAAGGGCCGCGCTCCGGATTGGAGCACGGCCCTTCTGTAGCATATGTCGCTGCGGCTGATGTCAGCCCGCATGCTCCGCAAGGACGGTCAGGCCCTTTTCATTGACCTCGGCGAAGCCGCCGCGAACCGGAATGACCTCCGGTGCAGCGCCTGACGACGCGAAGATCTGGATCGCGCCGTCGCGAACGGTCGACATGAAGGGTGCATGACCCTCCAGCACGCCGAAGTCGCCATCGGTGCCGGGGACGACCACCTGATAGACCTCTTCCGAGCGGACGAGCTTTTCCGGGGTCACGAGTTCGAAATGCAGTGCCATTCTTGGGAAGTCCTAAATCCCCTCCCATGAAGAGGGAGGGGGACATGAGCGTTGCTTAGGCGGCTTCGGCAGCCAGCTTCTTCGCCTTCTCGACGGCTTCGTCGATGCCGCCGACCATGTAGAAGGCGTTTTCAGGCAGATGGTCATATTCGCCTTCGACCACGGCCTTGAACGACTTCACCGTGTCCTCGATCTGGACGAACTTGCCCGAGATGCCGGTGAAGACTTCGGCGACGTGGAAGGGCTGCGACAGGAACTTCTGGATCTTGCGGGCGCGGGCGACAGTGAGCTTGTCCTCTTCGGACAGCTCGTCCATGCCGAGGATCGCGATGATGTCCTGAAGCGACTTGTACTTCTGCAGGATCGCCTGAACCGCGCGGGCGGTTTCATAATGCTCCTGCCCTACGACGCGGGGTTCCAGAACGCGGCTGGTCGAGTCCAGCGGGTCGACCGCCGGATAGATACCCAGTTCCGAAATGGCGCGGTTGAGAACGGTGGTGGCGTCCAAGTGCGCGAACGAAGTCGCCGGTGCCGGGTCGGTCAAGTCGTCCGCGGGGACGTACACGGCCTGCACCGAGGTGATCGAACCCTTGTTGGTCGAGGTGATGCGCTCCTGAAGGGCGCCCATGTCGGTGGCGAGGGTTGGCTGATAGCCCACGGCCGAAGGGATACGGCCAAGCAGGGCCGACACTTCAGCGCCCGCCTGGGTGAAGCGGAAGATGTTGTCGACGAAGAACAGCACGTCCTGGCCTTCCTGGTCGCGGAAATATTCCGCGATGGTGAGGCCCGACAGGGCGACGCGGGCGCGGGCGCCCGGGGGCTCGTTCATCTGGCCATAGACCAGCGCCACCTTGGAGCCTTCGCTGATTGCGTTGCCGTCGGCGTCCTTGGCGATAACGCCGGCGTCGAGAAATTCGTGATAAAGGTCGTTGCCCTCGCGGGTACGCTCACCGACGCCCGCGAACACCGAGGTGCCGCCATGGCCCTTGGCGATATTGTTGATCAGTTCCTGGATGAGCACGGTCTTGCCCACGCCCGCGCCACCGAACAGGCCGATCTTGCCGCCCTTCGCATAGGGGGCGAGAAGGTCGATGACCTTGATGCCGGTGACGAGGATCGACGCGTCGGTCGACTGGTCGACGAACTCGGGAGCCTTGGCGTGGATCGGGGCGGAGAGGGTGGTTTCCACCGGGCCGCGCTCGTCGATCGGCTCGC
The DNA here is from genome assembly GCF_040676285.1 of Sphingobium sp. LMC3-1-1.1. Lineage (NCBI taxonomy): Bacteria > Pseudomonadati > Pseudomonadota > Alphaproteobacteria > Sphingomonadales > Sphingobiaceae > Sphingobium > Sphingobium sp. LMC3-1-1.1. The sequence goes on from NZ_JBEGHQ010000023.1 coordinate 327,590, forward strand.
CGACGACGTTCAGGATGCGGCCGAGGGTGGCCGGGCCGACGGGAACGCGGATCTGCGCGCCGGTGTCGATGACTTCCTGACCGCGGGTCAGGCCGTCGGTCGAGTCCATCGCGATGGTGCGGACGGTGTTCTCACCCAGATGCTGGGCGACTTCCAGAACGAGGCGCTGGCCGTTGTTGCTGGTTTCCAGCGCCGAGAGAATGAACGGCACCGCATCGGGGAAGGTCACGTCGACGACAGCGCCGATGACCTGCGAGATGCGGCCTACATTGTTGGTGGTTGCCATGACTGCTTCCTTGCGTGCGTGATCTTTAAAGGGCTTCGGCGCCCGAAATGATTTCGACGAGTTCGGTGGTGATCGCGGCCTGCCGGCTGCGGTTATACTGGATCGTCAGCTTGTTGATGAGGTCGCCGGCATTGCGGGTCGCATTGTCCATGGCGGTCATCGACGCGCCCTGTTCGGACGCATTGTTTTCCAGCAATGCCTTGAAAATCTGCACCGTGATGTTGCGCGGCAGCAGGTCGTCGAGGATCGCTTCCTCGCTCGGTTCATACTCCACCGTCGCGCCGATGGCGTTGCGGTCGGCGTCTTCGGGAATCTTGACCGGGATGATCTGCTGCTCGGTCGGGATCTGCGCGAGCGCCGACTTGAAGCGCGAGAAGAAGAGGTGCGCGACGTCGAACTTGCCGTTCAGATACATGTCGGTCAGCTCGTGCGCTATGGCTTCAGCCTGCGCATAGCCCGGCTCCTTGGCGCCCGTCGTGTCATATTGGGCGACGATCATGCCGGGGAAAGTGCGGTTGATGACCGGGCGACCCTTGCGACCGATGAGGTAGAAACGGACGGTCTTGCCCGCGTCGATCAGTTCTTGCGCCTTGGCGCGGGCGGCCTTGACGATATTCGCGTTGAACGCGCCGGCGAGGCCGCGGTCGGAGTTGGCGACGACCAGCAGATGCACGTCGTCCTTACCGGTGCCGGCGAGCAGCGGGGAAGCGCCTTCGCCCGAACCGCCGGCGATCTTCGACGCGAGGCTGGCGACGACCGCTTCGAGGCGGCTGGAATAGGGGCGCGCAGCCTCAGCCGCGGCCTGCGCCTTGCGCAGCTTCGCGGCGGCGACCATCTGCTTCGCCTTGGTGATCTTCTGGGTCGATTTAACCGACCCGATACGGATCTTCAGTTCCTTGAGGCTGGCCATGTCCCGTCTCGTTCAATCCTGTTCCGTCATGCCAGCGCAGACTGGCATCTCACGCCCCCAGGTCGGACCTATCCGGCCTGAGACCCCAGCTTTCGCTGGGGTGACGGCTAAATATTAGGCGAAGGTCTTGCCGAAGCTGTCGAGCGCGGCCTTCAGCTTGGCCTTGGGCTCGTCACCCAAGTCCTTGCTGTCGCGGATCGCGGCCAGCACGTCGGCATGGTCGTGACGCAGATAGGCGAGCATCAGCTCTTCATAACGGGTCACGTCCTTGACGGGCACGCTGTCGAGATAGCCGTTGGTGCCAGCGAAGATCGACGCGGTCTGCTCTTCGAAGGGCAGGGGCGAGAACTGGGCCTGCTTGAGCAGCTCGGTCAGGCGAGCACCGCGGTTCAGCAGCTTCTGGGTCGAAGCGTCGAGGTCCGAACCGAACTGGGCGAAGGCCGCCATTTCGCGATACTGGGCCAGCTCCAGCTTGATCGAGCCCGACACCTTCTTCATCGCCTTGGTCTGCGCGGCGGAACCGACGCGCGACACCGACAGGCCGACGTTGATGGCCGGACGGATGCCCTGGTAGAAGAGGTTGGTTTCGAGGAAGATCTGGCCGTCGGTGATCGAGATCACGTTGGTCGGGATATAGGCCGACACGTCGCCCGCCTGGGTCTCGATGATCGGCAGCGCGGTCAGTGAGCCATTGCCATTGGCGTCGTTCATCTTCGCAGCGCGCTCCAGCAGGCGGCTGTGGAGATAGAAGACGTCGCCGGGATAGGCTTCGCGGCCCGGAGGACGGCGCAGCAGCAGCGACATCTGGCGATAGGCGACGGCCTGCTTGGAAAGGTCGTCATAGACGATCACGGCATGCATGCCGTTGTCGCGGAAAAATTCGCCCATGGTGACGCCGGTATAGGGCGCCAGATACTGGAGCGGAGCGGGTTCCGAAGCGGTCGCGGCGACGACGATGGAATATTCCATCGCGCCATTTTCTTCGAGCTGCTTCACGATCTGCGCGACGGTCGAGCGCTTCTGGCCGACCGCGACGTAGATGCAATAGAGCTTCTTGCTCTCATCGTCGCCCGCGTTGATGCCCTTCTGGTTGATGAAGGTATCGATCGCGACGGCGGTCTTGCCGGTCTGGCGGTCGCCGATGATCAGCTCGCGCTGGCCACGGCCGACGGGGACGAGGGCGTCGATCGCCTTCAGGCCGGTCTGCACGGGTTCGTGCACCGATTTGCGGGGGATGATGCCGGGCGCCTTGACTTCAACGCGCTTGCGTTCGGTATACTGGATCGGGCCCTTGCCATCGATCGGGTTGCCGAGGCCGTCGACCACGCGGCCGAGCAGGCCCTTGCCCACGGGAACGTCCACGATGGTGCCGGTGCGCTTGACGGTGTCGCCTTCCTTGATCTCGGCGTCCGAGCCGAAGATCACGACGCCGACATTGTCGGCTTCGAGGTTGAGCGCCATGCCCTGCACGCCATTGGCGAACTCGACCATTTCGCCCGCCTGGACGTTGTCGAGGCCATGGACGCGGGCGATGCCGTCACCCACGGTCAGCACGGAACCGACTTCGCTCACCTGCGCTTCGGTGCCGAAATTGGCGATCTGGTCCTTGATGACCTTCGAAATTTCTGCGGCGTTGATATCCATGTTCAGCCTTTCATCGCCAAAGCGAGACTATTCAAACGGGTGCGGATGGAGGAATCGATCATCTGGCTGCCGATCTTGACGACCAGCCCCCCCAGGATCGCGGGATCGACCTTGGCATCGAGCGCGACGTCGCGGCCGACGCGGGCGCGAAGGCCCTGCTGCAGGGCGCTGACCTGTCCGGCGTCAAGCGGATGGGCGCTCGTCACTTCGGCGCGAACCTCGCCCTTGTGATTCGACAGCAGCGTTTCATAGGCGCGGATGATCGCGGGCAGCTGGGAAAGGCGGCGGTTCTGGGCCAGCACGCCCAGGAAATTCGTGGTCAGCGCGTCGAGACCCATGGAGGATGCGACCGCGGCGATCGTCTTGCCTGCTGCGTCACGGCTGAGGACGGGGTTGTTCACCAGACCCTTGAAATCGGCCGATTCGGCCAGGGCCGCCTTGAGCGCAGCCAAGCTCGCCGCGACGGTGTCGAGCGTCTTGCCGTCGCGGGCCAGATCGAACAGCGCCACCGCATAGCGGCCGCTGAGGCTGGCCTGAATACCGCCGGTCGTCTCCACGCGCTTACCGTCCTCCACTTGATTCCAGGCAATTTGAATTGCCGGTCATGCAAAAAGGGGGCCCGGTCTGTCCGTCCCGATCCCCTGTTGGGGGGCCGGTTAGCAGTGGGATTGTGACTATGCAAGCCATGGAACGCGATTCGACCGTCAGTATGAAATCATCGCGATTTGACAGGGTTTCAATATGGGCCGAATCGTTGACCGGCTGCGGCGGGCGTCACCCTTCGCCCGGGGTGAGCCGACCCTTTTGGCAATGGTAGACGATCCGTTCGTTGGGCTGGGCCGGAAGCAGGGCGGCAAGATCATTCTGCAGACTTGCGATTTTTCCCAGCAGGGCAGGATCGCCCGCGCACCCCTTGATCGCGCCGCCGCCTAGTGCACGGGCCTTCGCCATGGTATCGATGTCTGGCAGCCAGCGCTGGACCCGGAGCGTGCCCGTCGCAGGATCGAAGCGGCTGACGGTCACGAAATTATGATCATCGGGCACGGATGCGCGCTGCCATCCTGTGCCGGAGGAAACATATTGGGTGTTTCCGTCGACGCACCCGCCCTCGGCCCAGTGGAACCCGATGTCATTGGGCTGGGATATGGTAAGCCGGCTGCGGTTCATGTCCACCCGGCAGATATTGTCGCCCGCCCAGGCATAGGCGCCGTTGCCGTTGACGCCCGAATCCTCCGGAAGTTTGATGCGCTCCTCTATGCTGGAGAAGCTGGGCTTCAGGAAAAACAGCCCGATTGCCGCGAACAGCAGGATGCCGCCGCCGGCCAGCCACCAGGTCGCGCGCTTTTCCCGTCCCTGGCTGTAGAGCAGGCCGCCCGCGCCCAGCCCGAGCACCGCCAGCGCCAGCAGCACGGCGGCGCCCGCCATGGCGTTCTCCCGCGCGGAGATGACGTCGCGTTCGGCTGTGTCGCGCGCCTTGTTCAGCGCCGCTTCGCGGGCGTCCGCGCGGGCGCGCTCGGATTGCTCGCTCCTGGCTTGCTCCCGCTGGGTCAGGGAGGATTCGGCGGCGTCCGCCTCCGCCATCGAACGGCAGGGAACGATCGTGTGCAGCGACGATACGCCCGCCTGCCGCAGGAAGGAGGCGATTTCGCGCCACGACACGGCGAATCCGAATTCCGCATCATTGCCGTCGGAGACAGACCCGAAGCTGTTGACGCCCAGCACCCGGCCGCAATCATCGATCAGCGGTCCGCCGCTGTTGCCGGCGGCCAGGGGCGCGGTGTGCAGCACCGTGTCGAAATTCTGGCTGGCCCGGCCGGAGGAAACATTGCCGCTGGTCTTCACCGTGCCGAGCGGTTCCACCAACTGCTTGAGGCCCAGCCCCTGCGCCCGGTCGACCGTGCCCGGATAGCCGATGGCGGTCACATGCTGCCCGTCGCTCACCGCTCCGGCATAGAAGGTGCTGACCGGCAGATGGCCTTCCTCCAGCTGGATCAGCGCAAGGTCGTTGCCGGGCGAGAAGGCGATGATCTTGCCGCCATAGGTCTTGGTTCCCTCCGAAGGGATGACGCCGATGACGAGATCCTTTTCCTCGCGCGTCAGTTCGACGACATGGGCGTTGGTGATGATCTTGTCCGGCGCGACGGCAAAGCCGCTGCCGTGGCCCACGAAATAGGCGTCGGAACCGTTGGTCGCCACCAGCACGACGCGGACCACGCCGCGGGCAGCGGCGGCAATGTCCTGCTGTTCGGCATGCACGCCGGTCGGTCCGGCAAGAGCCAGCAGGGCGGCCAGGAAGGGGGCGAGGCGACGGAATGATGCGACCATGACTGGCGGCATTCATATGCGATGGCGGGATAGAGGCAATGCGCAAAAAGCGCAGAAACCGCTTTTTGACCGCAAGCGGCAGGAAGCCTGATGCGTTCGGGCAAGCTATCTCTTATCCATGACCGAGATGAGACAGATCGAAGCCCAGATCCATGCCGTGCCTGACGCCGACGCCTGCTGGGACGCGTTTTTACGCCGCGATCGCAGCTTTGACGGGCGGTTCGTGGGAGCGGTGCTGACCACCGGCATCTATTGCAAGCCCAGTTGTGCCGCGCGGCATCCGCGGCGGGAGAACATGATCTTCCTGGCCGACCCGGAGGCAGCGCGGGCGGCGGGTTTCCGCGCCTGCCTGCGTTGCCGCCCCGATGAAGTGGGACGCGACCGGCTGGCGGTGGAGGCGGCCGTCGCCTTCATCGCCGCGGCCGAAACCCCGCCTTCGCTGGAGGCGGTGGCGGCGCATGCGGGCTATTCGCCGCATCATTTCCACCGGCTGTTCAGGCGGGAAACGGGCATGACGCCGGCCGCCTACGCCCGCTCGCTGCGCACTGAGCGGTTGAAAAGCGCGCTGGAGGATGGCGGCAGCGTCACCGGCGCCATCTATGAAGCGGGCTATAACGCCCCCAGCCGCGCCTATGCCGATGCGGAGCGGCACCTGGGCATGACGCCCAGCGCCTGGAAGCATGGCGGCCGGGGCGTGGCGATTCGCCATGCGGTGGTGCAGACCAGCCTGGGGAGAGTGCTGGTCGCCGGCACGGAGCGGGGATTGTGCCGGATCAGTTTCGATGAAGATGAGGCGGACTTGCGCCGCCGCTTTCCCAAGGCGGAAATCCTGCCCGCCGATGAGGCGTTTTCGGCGCTGGCAGCCCAGCTTGTCCGGCTGATCGACGCACCTGCCGAGTCGCTGGAATTGCCGATCGACGTGAGCGGCACGGCGTTTCAGCAGGCGGTATGGGCGGCGTTGCGGGCGATTCCGCCGGGGGAGACGCGCACCTATGGCGAAATCGCGGCGGCCATCGGCCGGCCAGGCGCAGTGCGGGCCGCCGGGACGGCCTGCGGCGACAATGTTCTTGCGGTGCTGATTCCCTGCCATCGGGTGTTGCGAAGCGATGGGAGCCTGGGCGGCTACGCCTATGGGGTGGAGCGCAAGAAGAGATTGCTGGAGAGGGAGAAGGGCTGAGTATCGGCGCGCTCCGGCGCAGGATCATCGGGCTTCAGCGGTCCTTCAACCGCTCCATGATCGCGCGGCGCTGGGCTTTGCTCATGCCCGCCCAGCGCTGGATTTCGTCCGTTGTCCGGCCGCAGCCGGTGCAGACGCGCCGGGCCTTGTCCAGCTTGCAGATGTTGACGCAGGGACTTTCCATGGGGTCTCAGGCCATCACATGAAGCTGTAGGGGTCGACGTCCACCGCGACGCGTGTCCCGGATTTCCAGGTCAGATTGCCCAGCCATTCGCGAATGGCGCCTTGCACGTCGACCTGCCGCGTGGCGTGGATCAGCAGGCGGTGGCGATGGCGCCCACGCAGCACCGACAAGGGAGCCGGGGCGGGGCCATAGACGCGCATCCCGTCGATCAGGGGTGCTGACTTGCCGATCAACCGGGCGATCTCGGCGGCTTCGTCCGCCTCCTCGCTGGAGACGATGATCGCGGCGAAGCGGCCGAAGGGCGGGGCATTGGCGTGGCGGCGATTCTTTGTCTCCACCTCGTAGAAACGCTCCGAATCGCCGGCGATCAGGGCCTTGATCACCTCCGCCTCCGGCATGCGGGTCTGGATGAAGACGCGGCCTGGCTTCTGCCCGCGCCCGGCCCGTCCCGCCACCTGCACGATCTGCTGGAAGGTGCGCTCCGACGCGCGCAGGTCGCCACCCTCCAGCCCCAGATCGGCGTCGATCACTCCCACGAGCGTCAGGTTCGGGAAATGATAGCCCTTGGTGACGAGCTGCGTGCCGATGATGATGTCGACGGCGCCTGCCTCCACTGATTTCACGAATTCGGCCACCTTGGCGGGCGACCAGAGCGTGTCGGAGGTGACGATGGCGGTGCGGGCGTTGGGCCACAGCGCCTTCACCTCGTCCGCGATGCGCTCGACCCCCGGCCCGCAGGCGACGAGCGAATCCTCCTCCTTGCATTCCGGGCAGAAGCGCGGGGCGGGGATGACATGGCCGCAATGATGGCAGGCCAGCCGGTGGGTCAGCCGGTGCTCGACCATCCAGGCGGTGCAATTGGGGCACTGGAAGCGATAGCCGCAATGGCGGCAGAGCGTCAGCGGCGCATAGCCCCGGCGGTTGAGGAAAAGCAGGCTCTGCTCGCCCTTCTCCATGGTCTCGTCAATGGCGCGGACCAGTGGCGGAGCGATCCAGCGGCCACGCTCCGGCGGATCGGTGAGCAGGTTGATGCCCTCTATCTCCGGCATGGCCGCGCCGCCGAAACGGGATGGCAGTTTGATCTCGCGATAGCGGCCGAGTTCCACCTGATGTCGCGTTTCTATGGCGGGCGTCGCGGAAGCGAGGATGACCGGGAATTTCTCGATGAGGCCGCGCATCACCGCCACGTCGCGCGCGTGATAATGAACGCCATCCTCCTGTTTGAAGCTCGCCTCATGCGCTTCATCGACGACGATCAGGCCCAGATTGGGGTAGGGCAGGAACAGCGCCGAGCGGGCGCCGACCACGACCGGCGCCTTGCCCGCCGCAATGGCTCGCCAGGCGCGTCGCCGCTCGCTCTGGCGCAGGCCGCTGTGCCAGTTCACCGGTACGGTGCCGAAGCGTTTTTCGAACCGCTCCAGAAAGGGTTCGGTCAGCGCGATTTCGGGCAGCAGCACCAGCACCTGCCGACCCTCCCTCATCGTCGCGGCCATGGCCTCGAAATAGACCTCCGTCTTGCCTGAACCGGTCACGCCGTCGAGCAGGAAGGGAGCAAAGGCCCTGTCCCTGACGGCCGCGATGAACTGGTCGGCGGCGGCGCCCTGCTTGTCCGACAGCAGCGGCGGGGCGTGATCGGGATCGGGCACGGGGAAGGGCGTGTCGACGCTAACCTCCACCGCTTCGAAGGCACCGGCCTTTACCAATCCGCGAATCACCGCGTCGCTGACTCCGCCGATCATCGCCAGTTCGCGGATCAGCCCCTGCCGCTCGCCGATGCGCTCCATCGCCTGGGCGCGCTGTTCGGTCATGCGGTCCGGAAGGTCGCCCGTGGCGCGATATTCGATGACGGTGCGCGCGCCCTCCAGCGCCGCCATCGAGGCCAGCGTCATGCGCAGGACGGCGGCGATGGGGGCGAGATAATAACCCGCCGTCCATTCGATCAGGCGGCGCACGGTTTCGGGCACGGGCGGCGCGTCGACGACCGCCATGATATTGCGCAGGCGATTGTCGCCCACCGTCTCTATCTCGGGGAAGCTGTCCTCTTCCCACACGACGCCGACGATCTGGCGCGGCCCCAGCGGCGCCACGACGACGCTGCCCGGCCTCACGGCCATCCCGTGCGGCACGCGATAGTCGAGGGGCCCCAGGGCGGCGTTCAGCAGGATGACACGGGCGCGCGAACTCATTGCCTCCTCCCTAAACTGCCGGGCAGGGGAGGCAAGGCCAAGAAGCGTCAGATCTTCCAGCTCAATGTCAGCCAGGGGATATGCGCCACCGCATCTGGGCGGCCGTCGCGAAAGCTCTGCTGCCGCATGTAGAGCAGTTGCGCGTCGAGCGCCCTGGTGATCGGATGGCGCAGGCCAATCTGGTTGCGCATGACGGCAAGGCCCAGCTTGTCATTGGGACGGGCGCGGTTCAGGTGGAACATCAACTCGGTTGCTGCGATCAGCGTCCACCGCTTCGCCGCATCCAGCGGGACCGAAGCCTGCACCCGTTGCCGCAACCGCCAGCTCGCCCTGTCCGCCGTATCGAAAAAGCGCTGCTCGATGCGGGTGCGGGACAGCCAAATGCCCCGGCTAAGGGTCACCTGCTGGAACAGCCGCATTTCCTGCTCCGGGTCGGACCGGAAGAAGGCGATGCCGCCGCCGATCTGCACCGCCTTTGCAATGCGGTGGTCGATCGTGATGCGCGCAGTCTGCTGCTCGCCACCGGAGGAGGCCTCGCGGAAACGTTGGCTGAAGTCGAGCGACACGATGTCCGCGTCGCTTGCCTGGACGACCAGCGATTCGCTCGTCCAGAACTGATTTTCCTGGCTGGCGGCAAGGGCGGGCGAGGCGGCCAGAAGGCCGGCAGAGATCAGCGCGTCCAATATGTGGCGGGGACGCAGGCGGCGGAGCATGGATCGGTCCTTTGGAAAGGTGCCGCCGTCATAATGGTGCGCGGGGCGCCCGGTAAAGGGCCAGTCATCGGCAATAATGGCTAATCTGTCAGGGAGCCGCTAAAGGAGACGCGATTCGACCCTTTCCCCTCTGCCGGAGCAGACCCATGAAGTTCTTCGTCGACACCGCCGACACCAATGAAATCCGCGAACTGGCCGCTACCGGCCTGCTCGACGGCGTCACCACCAACCCCTCGCTGATCCACAAGTCGGGCCGCAAGTTCCTGGAAGTGGTGGAGGAAATCTGCGGCATCGTCGAAGGCCCGGTGTCGGCAGAGGTCGTCGCGCTCGACCATGAGACGATGATGAAGGAAGCCGCCGTCCTGCGGAAGATCGCCGACAATGTCTGCATCAAGGTGCCGCTGACCATCGATGGTCTCAAGACCTGCAAGGCGCTGACCAGCGAGGGCGTGATGGTGAACGTCACCCTCTGCTTCTCGGCGAATCAGGCGCTGCTGGCGGCCAAGGCGGGCGCAAGCTTCATCTCGCCCTTCGTAGGGCGCCATGACGACAATGGCTTTGACGGCATGAAGCTGATCGAGGATATCCGCCTGATCTACGACAATTACGCGTTCGACACGGAAATCCTGGTGGCCAGCGTGCGCCACCCGATCCATGTGCTGGAAAGCGCGAAGATCGGCGCCGACGTGATGACCGCGCCTCCGTCCGTTATCAAGGCGCTGTTCAACCATGTGCTGACCGAGAAGGGCATTGCCGGTTTCCTGGCGGATTGGGAGAAGACCGGCCAGTCGGTTCTCTGATGTTCCTAGGATAGGGGTCAGGGAATGGCGGGTTCCTGCGAAGGCGGGAGCCCGTCCCTGCCGTCTGGACCGTGCCGGCGCGCCACTGGTCTCCTTCCAGCGGTTTGCAGGGACACGGCGCTTTGCTCTTTTTCGTCGCAACTCCCCGCCGCGCAGTTCATTCTCTCCCCTGAAGGAGAGAGGCGATGTTCGTCGCGGTCTATTGGTGGCGCGTCCACCCCGGCAAGGAGGATCAGTTCCGCAAGGCATGGCGCCGGGGAACCGACCTGATCCGCGAGAAATATGGCAGCTATGGTTCGCGCCTGCATCGCGATGCGGACGGACGGTTCGTCGGCTATGCCGAATGGCCGGACGAGGCGACCTGGCGCACGGCCTTCGATCAAAAGATGGTCTATGACGATCCCGACACCCGCGCCGCCTTCGTCGATGCCATAGCCGAAGTGCCGCCCGACGCCGATCCCATCTTCACCATGACGGTGACCGACGACTTGCTGTTGCGTTCGATGGGAGGGCGCGGCAGCAGCGACTGACCGATCGGTCAAGGACCCACCCCTTGCGCGCTCCTCCCTGCGCCTTCCAGCCAGCCTGCTAACACCTATGATCTTGTGGACTGTCCCGATGCGCCGATGCGCCGGGCGATACAGGCTCTATCACCATGAGCGCCTGCCAAATCCCTGGAAAAGAGGAGGGAAAGCATCGCTGCCAGTGCTTCCTGTCCGGTCTTGCCGGTTTCGTCCGCGACGGACGCCAGGCCATCCCTGGCCTATCGTCGCGATATCGACGGGCTGCGCGCTTTGGCGGTGCTGCCGGTGCTGTTCTATCATGTCCGACTTTGGCCCTTTACCGGGGGTTTCGTCGGAGTCGACATCTTCTTTGTCATCTCCGGCTATCTGATCGCCATGATCATCAGCCGGGAAATGACGGAAGGCCGGTTCAGCCTGACCGATTTCTATGCGCGGCGCATCCGCCGCATATTTCCCGCGCTGTTCGCGACCATCGCGGTCACCATCCTGGTCGGCAGCCAGATCCTGCTGCCGCTTGATTATCGCGCTCTTGGCCTGAGCGCCGCAGCGACGGTGCTTTTCGCCAGCAACCTGCATTTTGCCCGGCACAGCGGCTATTTCGGCAGCGCGGCGGAGGAGGCGCCGCTGCTGCACACATGGTCGCTGGCGGTGGAGGAGCAATTCTATATCCTCTTCCCGCTCCTGATGCTCTGCGCCTTTCGGGCGGGAGGGCGCAGCCGGCTGTTGCTGGCGATGATGGCGCTCCTGTCCTTCGCGACGGCGCTGCTTTTGGTCGATCGTGCGCCCGTGCTGGCCTTCTACCTTCCCTTTCCCCGCGCCTGGGAATTGCTGGCGGGGGCGTTGCTGGCGATGGGCCTGTTGCCGCCGCTGCGGAGGAGATGGGCGGCGCAACTTTGCGCGCTGGCCGGCGTGGCGTCGATCGGCTGGGCGTTGTTCGGCTTTTCCAGCGCAACGGTCTTTCCGGGGCTGAACGCGCTTTATCCCGTGCTCGGCGCATTGCTGATCCTGCATGCGGGGCAGAGCGGATCGGCGATCAGCCAGGTGCTGGGCGGCGCGGCGCCCGTGGCCATCGGCCGCATATCCTATTCGCTCTATCTGTGGCACTGGCCGATCGTCGTCTTCTGGACCTATCGCACCGACGGGGACTGGCGCTTGCGGGAGCAGTTGCTCGTCATCCTGCTTTCTTTCCTCTTTGCCTTTCTGTCCTGGCGTTTCATCGAGGAGCCGTTCCGCCGGGCGCGCCGCTTCACGAACGGCCGCGCCTTTGCGCTGGCTGGCGCGATGATGGCGGCGGGGTGCGGAGCGGGAGCGCTGCTCTATCTTTCGGGCGGTCTGCCCGCGCGGGTGGCGCCGTCCGTCGCTGCGCTCGACGCGGCGAGCGGGAGCATGGCCTACCTGCCCGAGCGCTGTTCGGGCATGGCGGCGGTCCGGCACCGGACGCTCTGTGCGGTGGGCGCGCATAACGGCACGGCGCCCAGCTTCCTGCTGTGGGGCGATTCTCACGCCCATGCGCTGAAACCTGCATTCGATCAGGCGGGCGATGCGCTGGGCCTGTCCGGACGGATCGCATCCTACCCCGCCTGCCCCACCCTGCTGGGGCTGGACCGGCTGGACCAGCCCGCTAGCCATGATTGCAGCGCGTTCAATGCGCAGGTTCTGGCAATGCTGCGCGACAGCCCGACCATCCACACCATATTCCTTGTGTCCCGCTGGGGCCTGTGCGCAGATGGACGTCGCCCGGAAGGCGGGATGCCCTGCTATCTTGGCCGGGACGAGAATGACGACAGGAGCCTCAGCCGGGATGCCCAACTATTCCGGGCGGGGCTGGAGGAGAGCGTGCGGGCGCTGACCGGCATGGGCAAGCGGGTCATATTGGTCGCCCCGGTTCCGGAATTCCGCCGCAATGTACCGGAAAGCCTGGCGCGGGCCCAACTCTACAGCGAACCGGCGGGGCTGGACCTGCCCCTGGCGGATTATCTGCGGCGTCAGCGCAGCGTTTTCGGCGCCTTCGACGCGATGCGGCGGCGCTTCGCGGTCAGCATCGTCTATCCGCACCGTCTTCTCTGCCGCAGCGGCCATTGCGCGACCATGATGCATGGCGTGCCGCTTTATTCCGACGATGACCATCTGTCGCGGCAAGGCAGCCTGTTGCTGACAGGCATGATCCATGAAGCGATGCGGCCGATCCGGGATGGGGCCGATCGCCGCGAAAAGCGGTGAAGCAAAGGGGAATTGGCGACCCCGACAGGATTCGAACCTGTGACCATTCGCTTAGAAGGCGAATGCTCTATCCAGCTGAGCTACGGGGCCGTTGGCGCGTTCGATAGCCGCCCTTCGCCCCGCTTGCAATCATGGGCGATTGCATTTGCGCGCGCGCCCGATATGCAGGAGCGCATGACCGACAAGGGGGTAAGGAAAATCGATGCCTATGCGCTGGGTGCGCGGCCCTTGCGCTATTTCGATTTCTGCATGGCTGGTTTCGTCGCGATCCTGCTGCTGTCCAACCTGATTGGCGCGGCGAAGCTGTCGACCGTAGGCGGCTTCACCTTTGGCGCCGGTATCCTCTTCTTTCCGCTCGGCTATGTGCTGGGCGACGTATTGACGGAAGTCTATGGCTATGCGCGGGCGCGGCGCTGCGTCTGGGCTGGCTTTGGCGTGATGCTGTTCATGGCGCTGATGAGCTGGGTGGTGGTGCAGTTGCCCCCGGCGGAGGGATGGCCGGACCAGAAGGCCTATGAGGCCGTCTTTGGCAGCACATGGCGCATCGTCTTCGCCTCCGTCACCGCCTTCTGGGCGGGGGAGTTCGCCAACAGCTTCGTTCTCGCCAAGATGAAGCTGCTGACGCAGGGCAGGCATCTCTGGATGCGGACGATCGGATCGACCATCGTGGGGCAGGGGGTCGACAGCCTGCTCTTCTATCCGCTCGCCTTCTACGGCAACTGGACCAACGCACAGGTGGCGACCGTGATGGTCACGAACTGGTTGATGAAGGTCACATGGGAAGCCGTGCTGACGCCCGTCACCTATGTCGTGGTCGACCGCCTCAAGCGCGCCGAGGGGCTGGACGTGTTCGACGAGGGCACGAATTTCACGCCGTTCCGGACCAGCCTGTGACGCATCCCGCTGCCGCCTGAGCCGGCGCGTCTCAATCGTCCGGATAACGCGCGCTTACGAAATACAGCCCGTCCGGCGGTGCATTGAGCCCCAGGGCCGCCCGGTCCTTCGCGTCCCGTGCCGCCTCCATGTCCGCCGCCGACCAGCGCCCCATGCCCACCATGGCAAGGCATCCCACCATCGACCGCACCTGATGGTGGAGGAAGGATCGCGCCTCCGCATGAATGGCCAGCCGGTCGCCCGAACGCTCCACGTCCAGTCGGTCCAGCGTCTTTACCGGGCTTTCCGCCTGGCAATGGACCGAGCGGAAAGTGGTGAAGTCGTGCCGCCCGACCAGCAGTTGCGCGGCCTGCTGCATCGCCTCCGCATCCAGTGGCTGGATCACGCGCCAGACCAGCCCATCTTCCCAGGTCAGCGGTGCGCGGCGGTTGGCGATGCGATAGACATAGGATCGGCCGTTGCAGGAAAAGCGCGCATGCCAATCATCCAGCACGGTCTTGCAGGCCAGGATCGCGACCGGCGCCGGGCGGAGCAGCGCGTTCAGCGCCTCCATCAGGCGGAAGGGCGTCATGTCCTTCGCAATGTCGGCATGGGCGCGCATGGCAAGGCCATGGACGCCCGCGTCGGTGCGGCCCGCCGCATGGACGGCGACCCGTTCGCCCGTGACGGCGAAGATCGCATCCTCAATCGCCTGCTGTACGCTCGGCCCATGGGCCTGCCGCTGCCAGCCCATGAAGGGGCGGCCGTCAAATTCGACAGTGAAGGCGAAACGGGCCATGGGGTCAGGCGTCGACCCGGCTGCCGGCGGGCATGTCAAAGCCGCGCAGCAATTCACCCGCCGACATGGCGCCCTTGCCCGCGCGCTGGATCGCTGCCGGGCGGATACTGCCATGGCCGCAGCCGATGAGCAGGCTGTTGTCGAGCAATTCGCCCGCCGGGCCTTCATCCTCCTCGACATGGGCGGCGAGGATACGGAAGCGCTCTCCGCGATATTCGAAGAAGGCGCCGGGCGCCGGGTTGAAGGCGCGCACCTGCCGTTCGACCTGACGCGCGTCGCGGCTGAAATCGATCCGCGATTCCGCCTTGTCGATCTTGGTAGCGTAGGTGACGCCTTCCTCCGGCTGGGCGACGGGCGGATGGAGGGCGATGTCGTCCAGCACCTCGACCATCAGCTCCGCGCCTGCATCGGCCAGTTCCTGCGTCAGCGCGCCGGCGGTCTTGTCCTCTATCGGTGTGACATGCTTGGCGCGCATCGGGCCGGTGTCCAGCCCTGCCTCCATGTCCATGATGGTGACCCCGGTGACATTGTCGCCAGCGAGGATGGCGCGCTGGATCGGCGCCGCGCCGCGCCAGCGGGGCAGGAGAGATGCGTGGATGTTCATGCAGCCGAAGCGCGGAGCATCCAGGACCGGGCGCGGCAGGATCAACCCATAGGCGGCGACCACCGCCACATCGGCGTCCAGTGCGGCGAAGGCGGCCTGCACTTCTGCATCCTTCAGCGAAACGGGCGTGCGCACTTCTATGCCCATTTCCTGCGCCATCGCGTGGACGGGCGAGGGGCGCAGCGCCTTGCCGCGTCCCGCGGGTCGGGGCGGTTGGCTGTAGGCCGCAACGATCTCATGCCCGGCCTTTGCCAGGGCGGCCAGAGCCGGCACGGCGAAATCGGGGGTTCCCATATAAACGATGCGCATGGCGGGCCTTTTGCTCGGTTTCGGCACGTTGAGGTGCCGCATCTGAAACGCGCCGGAGGCGTATTTACGAAGACGCCTCTCAAACCCCTTGTGTCCACGACTTGCAAGCCCTTATTCCGGTCCCATGGCCTCTCCCGAAATCGAAGCGTTGACGCATGCGCTCTCCCGCCTGCCCGGCCTTGGCCCGCGTTCGGCGCGACGTGCCGTGCTGCACCTGCTGAAGAAGCGGGAATCCGCGCTGGAGCCGCTGCTGCGCGCGCTGGACGCGGTGAACGATCGGCTGGTGACGTGCAGCCTGTGTGGCAATGTCGACACGGTCGATCCCTGCGGTATCTGCGCCGATCCGCGCCGGGATGCGCGGGCGCTTTGCGTCGTGGAGGATGTGGCGGACCTCTGGGCGCTCGACAAGTCCCGGCTGTTTCCGGGACGCTTCCATGTGCTGGGCGGACGGCTGTCTGCGCTGGAGGGCGTGCGGCCGGAGGACCTGTCCATCGACGCGCTGGTAGCGCGGGTGGAGGCGGGCGGCATAGACGAGGTGGTGCTGGCGATGAATGCGACGCTGGAGGGGCAGACCACCGCCCATTATCTGGCCGAACGGCTGGAGCGCTTTCCCGTGCGCCTCACGCAACTGGCGCATGGCGTGCCGGTGGGCGGGGAACTGGACTATCTGGACGAGGGGACATTGGCCCAGGCGCTGAGGGCCCGTCGTCCCATCGGGTGAATATGGCGATCGCTTGAAATTTTCCGGCCGGCCGTTTATTTTAGTGCCATGGCCATTCTTCCCATCCTGGAGGCGCCCGATCCGCGCCTGCGTACCATCTCGTCTCCGGTGGAGGCGATCGATGACGATTTGCGGCGTCTGATCGATGACATGTTGGAGACCATGTACGACGCGCCGGGCATCGGTCTGGCGGCGATCCAGGTGGGTGTGCCCAAGCGGGTGCTGGTGATCGACCTGCAGGAACCCGAATCCGATGAGGAAGGGGCGCCGCCGGTCAGGAAACCGATGGTGTTCATCAATCCGGAAATCCTGGAGGGGTCGGAGGATCTGTCGGTCTATAATGAAGGCTGCCTGTCCGTCCCCGACCAGTTCGCGGAAGTGGAACGGCCGGCCAGCATCCGGGCAAGCTGGATGGACCGGGATGGACGCATCCACGAGGAACGGCTGGAGGGATTGCTCGCCACCTGCCTCCAGCACGAGATGGATCATCTGCAGGGCGTGTTGTTCATCGACCATCTGTCCCGGTTGAAGCGGGACATGCTGATGAAGAAGCTGACCAAGGCCCGCAAGGCGGCCTGATCCTTGCGACAGAGCTTAAACAGGCGCCCCGGTCGTGGCCGGGGCGTTGCCGTTGGCGTGGCGCATATCTGTCGGGAAATGTCCGCATTCGCCGTCCGAACGGGTCATCAGATCAGCGGACGGGCGTCCATGTCTGGGTCTTGCAGAAGATCATGATGCAACCCTGCACCTTCAACGTGCCGTTGCCGTTGCGGCTGACCTTGCTGTTGTAGGTCTTGCCGCTCTCCGGATCGTAGATCGATCCTTTCCACAGCTCGCCTGCATCGGCAAAGCCCGTGAGCAGCGCCAGTCCGGCAAGGGGTTTGCTGCGTAGTGCAGGATCGGGGTTCTTGATGTCGGTCTGGGGCCGGCCCGGCGTGGGCTTCACGATCTTCTCGATACGCCCGCACAGCGTCTTTCCGCATGGGGCGATCTGGACGATGGCCTTGCCGTCGACAGTGGCCCAGTGGCCGATGATGGGCTGCGCAGCTTCAGCGGGCAGGGCGGCGAACAAGGGCAGCGCGAACAGTGCGGCGCGGGCGGCGATGCGGGTGATGGCGACCATTGACCTCTCCGGATTTTGCGTCTTTGCAAAGAGCGATAAGGCAGGTTCCGCCGGTTCGCCAAGCCGAAAATCAACGGCTTTCCTGGGGTTTTGGAAGGGACGCTACGGCAGCGCCCCTTTGTCGTCCCCCGATTTTCAGAAGGCCTTGCTGATAGAGCAGGCGGCAGGGCCCAGAATGACGACGAACAGGGTCGGTAGGATGAAGAGAATCAGCGGCACGGTCATGATGGCGGGCAGGCGCGCGGCCTTTTCCTCTGCGCGCATCATGCGTTCGTGGCGGAATTCGGCGGACAGCACGCGCAGAGCAGAGGCGAGGGGCGTTCCGTATTTTTCCGTCTGGATCATGGTGGTGACCACGCCCTTGACCGCGTCCAGCTTGACGCGGTTTGCCAAGTTCTCGAACGCCATGCGGCGCTCGGTCAGGAAGCTGAGTTCGATCGCGGTCAGGTGGAATTCATCGCCCAGTTCCGGATAGGCCTTGCCCAGTTCGCGTGCGACGCGGCTGAAAGCGGCATCGACCGTCAGCCCCGCCTCGGCGCAGATCACCAGCAGGTCGAGCGCGTCGGGCAGCCCCTTGCGGATCGCGGCGGAGCGTTTCTGGACCTTGTTGTCGATGAAGATGTCCGGCGCCTTGTAGGACAGCAGCAGGGCGCCCGCAAAGGCCATGAAGCGCTTGGCGCCGCCCCATTCGGGGAAGATGCCCACGGCATAGAGCAGCAGCGCCGCCATCCCGCCGATCACGATCGGCAGGATCATGCGGCCGAAAATGACCGCGACCGCCCAGTCCTTTGACCGGATGCCGGCCTGGGCCAGCTTGGTCTGCGCTTCCTTGAGCTGATCGTCCTGCAGGACCTTCAGGTTGGAAAGGAGCGACCGCATCTGGTCGGTCGCCTGATTCTTCTTCACCAGCTTGGCGCGGCGGCGCGCGGTGGAGGCGGTGATGCCCGCCTTCAACTGCTCGCGCCGGTCGTTGAGCGTCTTGACGCGCTTTGCCATCGGATCGCGCACCGTCATCACCGCGTAGAGCGCGAACAGAGTCGCCAGCGTCGCCAGAGCGGCGAGCAGCGTGCCGAAATCGGTGGCGGTCAGTCCGAACAGGGTGCCGGCAGGAACGGGCGTGCTTTCCATCTTGGCGGCTTCCTCAAATCTCGAAGTTGATCATCTGGGCCATGATGAAGGCTCCGATGGCCATCCAGCACATCCCGCCAATACCGACGACCTGCATGAGCGAGAGGCCGAACAGCCCCGCCGGGTCGGGCGTGAAGAAGGGCGACATGTAATTATAGTTGATGTAGCAGATCAGGCCGAACACCAGGAACGGCAGGACGCCGATGATATAGGCCGAAGCCTTGGATTCCGAGGACATCGCCCGGATCTTGAGCTTCATCTGCGCGCGCTGGCGGAGCACGGTGGCAAGGTTGGACAGCGTTTCCGCCAGATTGCCGCCGGTTTCGCGCTGAATCGCCAGGCTGATGACGAAGAACTGGAATTCGGGCGTGCCCAGCCGGTCTGCGGTTTCCTGCAGCGCCTGATCCATGCTCTTGCCGATCTTGATGCGTTCGGTGATCAGCTTGAATTCCTCGCCCACCGGTCCTGGAACCTCGGTCGACACGACAGTCAGCGTCTCGGAAATGGGAAGACCGGAGCGCAGGCCACGAGTCAGCAGTTCCAGCGCGTCGGGAAACTTGGCGTTGAACTTCAGCACGCGACCCTTGATGAGCCGACCGATCCACATATGCGGCAGGCCAAGGCCCGCTGCGAGGCCGAGCATCACCGCGAAAAGCGGCGGAAATCCGCGCAGCATCAATATGGCGGTCAGCAGCAGGAAGATGACGGCACAGGCGGTCATATACTGGCTGACCGTCCATTTCTTGCCGGTCATGCGGATGCGCTTGGCCAGATTTTCCGGATTGGGCACCAGCGACACCAGCATCGACGCTTCATTGCCGGCGGGGCGGTTGGATATCGCCTTGCGCATGCGCGCTTCCATGATGGCGTCCGTCGAATCGCTGTGCCGGCCGCGGATCAGCTGCATGCGGCGCTTCTGCGCCTTTTCCGGCGAAGGCCCGCCAAAGGCCATGACGATCAGGCCCAGCATGGCTGCGAGCAGCACCGTCATCAGGATGATATTGCCGTTCATGCGCCTGCCCGTTTCCAGTCTGGTTCCATCAAAGCGGCCATGCCACCCGCTGGCGGCATGGTCCGTCCTGTTCAGGCCGAAGCCTTGTCCTTGCGCCGCGAGGGGATCATGCTCTTGAGATCGCTGATCTTGCCCAGCAGGGAATCACCCTTCTTCGAAGAGGTTGCGCCACCTTCGGCATCCGCATCCTCTGCCGCGCCCAGCACCGCCTCCAGCAGGGCCTGGCAGGCGCCGCCCACCTTGCTGCCCTTGGCCGTTTCCGCCAGCGTCTTGCCCAGCTTCGCCGCCTGCGCGGCAATCTTGAGGTCGAAGGGGATCAGCACGTCCACCTTGCGTTCAATCGACTGCTCGAAATCCTTGCGGCTGATTTCCGGCGCGCCTGGATGAACGCGGTTGGCGACCACGAGCACGCGCGACTGCGGTGCATTGGTCTTGAGCCAGGACAGGATGCGGATCGAATCCCGCGCCGCCGCCAGCGTCAATTCCGTAACCACGACCGTGACGTTCACGTCGCTCATCAGATGGGGGTGCTGGATCAGCATGCCGCGCGGCAGGTCGATGACGCTGCATTCGAAAGCGACCCGGAACTCCTCCAGCAACTGGTAGAAGGCGCCGCCATCGGTCAGCATGGGCTGGCTGATCGGCGCCTCGGCCGACAGGATCGCCAGCGTGTCGCTGGCGCGCACCATGGCCCGTTCGATGAACAGCCCGTCGATGCGGCTGGGATTTTCGATGGCGTCGGTCAGCCCGCGTCCCGGTTCCAGATCCATCGCCAGCGCGTTGGTGCCGAAATGAACGTCCAGGTCGAGAAGGGCGGTCGGCCGCTTCTTCTTCTCGCTGAGCAGCCAGGCGAGCGAGGTTGCAACGCTGGAAGCGCCCACGCCGCCGCGTGTTCCGATGACCGCCGTGGTCATGTGCGGCCGTTCCGGCCCGGCGTCGCGGGGAGCGAAGAAAACGGCCTGCGCCTGGGCCAGTGCGTCGCGCAACTGGTCCGCGCCGAAGGGTTTCAGCAGATAGTCCTGAATGCCGCTGGCCAGCAGGTCGCGATAGAGGCGCACGTCATTGACCTGGCCGGCGGCAATGACGACCGTGCCGGGCTCGCACACTTCGGCCAGATTGTTGATGTCATTGAGCGGATCGCCGCTTTCCGACATGTCGATGAACAGGATCTGCGGCGAGGCGGTGATCGACAGGGACTGCACGGCGTTGCGCATGCCGCCCTTGTTCACCTTTTCCGGCGCCCAGCCCATCTCGGCCGCGACGACGCGCAGCAGGTCGAAGCTGTGATCATCGCAGACAAAGGCATGGAAAGGGTCACGCTGGCCGGATGCGCCGGGTTTCCAGGGTGCGTTCATATCACTTGCCTCCCGTTAAGGTCTTCAGGTCGCCCGTTCCCGTCGGCGGCTTGTCGCGATAGGTTGATATCGCCCGGTTGGACGTTGCGGTGCGCAGATCGCTGTCGGTGGTCTGGCCACGCACCAGATCCTCCGGATTGGCGATCATTGCGGCCAGATTGCCGTTCACGCCGCAGCCGAAATTTTTCGACGCGCCCAATTGCTGGTCTGCTTCCGGCTTGTCCGACCAGTCGGGGCATCCCGGCACGCTGGCGGTGGCGCGGCGCACGATCAGGCGTATGGCGCCCTGCGGCGCGGTGCCGGCGACGGCCGTGCTGTCTTCCCCCACCAACATGCCATGGCGCGCGACCACATCGGCTATACCTTCGCGCAGGGCGGGGCTGTAGTAGCCCGCCTCCGTCGCGACGGCGACCTGGTCGCCATAGCCAAGGCCGATGGAAACGAACCAGTCGTCCAGCCGGCGCGCTTCCGATGCCGAAAGGCCACCATCGGGCCCTGCCTGCACGTCATAGGTGAAGGCGGTATGGCCGACGACCGGCTGGTGGACCGACTGCACGCCGCGATTGGCGGCCTGGTCGGTCTGGCAGGCGGCGAGCGGCAGCGCCATCAGGGCGAGCGCACCCAAGCGGACGATGCCGGTGAGGACGGGGGTCTTGCGAGACTGGAAAGTCATGTCTTTCGTCCTTCGGGTCAGAAGCTGAAGCCCGGCGCGGCGTCCTTGGAACGCTTTCCGGTGTCACGGGAGGCGACGGGCGGCAGGGCCGCCGACGATTGCGGACCGGGCGCCGGGACCGGCGCACCCGGCGCGCGGCTCGGCATGGGTGCCTGGGCGCCGCTGACGCCGTCATGGCCCTGTTGCAGGAACAGGCCCTGACCCTCATTGGCATTGCGAAACCCGTCAGTCGGCAGCCGCACGTCCGATGCATTCATCGGCTTCACCAGATAGGGCGTGACGACGATCACCAGTTCGGTTTCGTGGCGCTGGAAATTGCGCGACTTGAACAGGCTGCCCAATATGGGCAGATTGCCAAGGCCGGGTACCTTGCTGATGTTATTGGCGGTATCGTTGTTGAGCAGACCCGCGATCATGAAGGCTTGACCCGAACCCAGTTCCACCGTGGTTTCGGCGGTGCGGCTCTTGAGCGCAGGCACGCTGGCGTTGATCGAGAAGTCGAGGCTCGACACGGTGGGGCGCACCCGAAGGGAGATGCGGCCATCCGCCAGAACGGTGGGCGTGAAGGCCAGCTGCACGCCATATTGCTTGAATTCGATGCTGTTTCCCTGCGTGCCGTTGCTGACGGTATAGGGATATTCGCCGCCCGCCAGGAAGCTGGCGGTTTCGCCGGACAGCGAGGTCAGGTTGGGCTGGGCGAGAGTGGTGGCGAGGCCGCTTGATTCTGCAAGGTCGAGCGCGGCGGCGACATCCATGCCCAGCAGCTTGGCGACGAAGCCCAAGGAGGTCGTGCCGTCCGTGGGACTGTTGAACAGCCAGGATCGCGAAATGTCGCTGGTCGGTGCGCCGCCACCGGTGTTGGTCTGGAACGCTCGATCGGCGCGGTTGATGTAACCGCTGAAGCTGCCGGTTCCGGTCCCGAGTCCCGTGATATTCATGCCGATCTTGTGCCCGACATCCTTGGTGACTTCGGCGATCTTGACCTGAAGGTTGACCTGGAGCGGCGTCGCGGTGCGCAGGCGGCTCACCACCGTCACTTCCTTGCCGACAAAGGCCTGGGTCAGCCGTTCGGCCTCTGCCGCGTCTTCCGGCGCGGCGATGGTTCCGGTCAGCAGGACCATGCCGTTCATCTTGTTGACGGCGATGTCCGCGTTGGGCATCGCCAGCTTCAACATCTCGTCGATGCTGGTCAGGTTGTTGCCGACGCGGACCGTGCCGGAAAACAGCACCTTCCCGTTGGTCGTTGTTGCGAAGACGGTGGTCTCGCCCGCCTTCTTCGCGATCAGGTAAAGCTGGTTCTGCGAACGAACATGGACGTCGACCACATCCGGATCGCCGATCACCACGTCCGACATCTTGGCCGGCAGGTTGATGACCTTGCTGCCGCCGACGGAGAGCAGGATCGCATTGTCCTGCATGGAGGCCGGCGCCGCGTTGAGCGCGGTGGTCGGCGCGGCGGCGATCGCAACCGCCAGGCCAAGCGCGATCGCCGGGCCGAGCAGCGGCCTGGCCGCTGCCGTGTGAACGATAAACCCCTTCATCTTACTTCCCCCCGACCGGAACGACGGTCACACTGGTTCCACGGGCGACGCGGATCACCGGCCCTTGGCCCGCAATGCTGCCGCCGACCGGCACGCCCATGGCCGGAGCGCCGCCTGCGCCCATGGCCTGCAAAGGCTTGGCGGGGACGCTGCTGCGCTGATAGCGCGAGACGTCGGCGCCGGTGGAATAGGTGCCGCCCTTGTCGACCGGGCGAGCGGCGATGCTGGCCAGCAGCTTCTTTTCCGCATTGGGATTGCTGCCGTCGGGCAGGTCGACGTCGCTGCCCGCGATGGCCGCGTCCAGCTCCGAACTATTGTCCGCCAGCGAGCGCAGCGAGAGCGAGAGCGAGCCGATCGTCTGCGCCACTGCGATCTTCTCCGCGATCTTGGGCGTGACTTCGATGGTGACGTTGGAATAGGTCTGGACGACAGGTTTGCCGTCGGCGCCCAGCGCGTCCATGCGCTGATCCGTGGCAAGCACGCGCAGGTTGCGCAGGATGGTTTCGGAAACCTTGAGCGGATCGCCATCGCCGCCGCCGCTGACGCTCTGCGTCAGCACCAGGTCGACGCGGTCGCCCGGGAAGACGAAGCCTGCCACCGAATTTTGCGCCGATACCGGCACGGTCACGGCGCGCATGCCCGGTCCCAGAGCCGCGGCGAGGAAACCGCGGTCGCCAGGCTTGATCACTGAACCCACCGTCATCGGCTGACCGGCGGAAATGGCGGTACGGATGACGCTGCCCACCAGCTTCTGGGGATCGGCCTGGCCCTTGATATAATAGGCCTGCTCGACGAGATCCTTGGGCCATGGCTGGAAACGGAAACTTTCCGCGTCCAGGATGGTGCCCACCGGCAGGGCCTTCGTCGCGACCAGCACATGGGGCTGGTCCGCCTCAACCGGCATGGACGATGCGCCCGCCTGCGGCGTGCTCGACGAACTCAGCATGTTGCGTGCGAGCAGGGCTGTAGTGACCGCTATGATCAGCGCTCCCACCAGCAGCACGATCTTCTTGGCATCCATGATGAAATTCGCCTCCCTCAATCAGACGAGTTGCGTCTGAGCCCCCGGATATTCACGCAAATTGGTTAATATATCGTTCGCCAAGTAGCCAAAGCGCCGCGAACGAGATGGCAATGCCATAGGGGATTTGCGGCTGACCCAGCCGCCGGGTCATGCGATGGTGCACGACGGTCACGATGGTGACGATGCCCCCCAGCACCGCCATCAGCATCAGCATCGACAAGGTCGCCTGCCATGGAAACCACAGCGCCAGCGCGGCCAGCAGCTTCACGTCGCCGCCGCCCATGCAGCCGAGCGCGAACAGCGCGGCGAACGCCAGGAACACGACCAGCGCAACCAGAAGCTGCACCGCCATTCCGGGCCAGAGCGCAAGCCCGCAGGCCAGCCACCATATCGGCGCCAGAGCGGCCACAGTCAGGTTCAGCCGGTTGGAGATGATACGTGACCGCAGATCGGTGACAGACGCCACGATCAGCAGCAGTGCCAGGGCGCCGATCAGCGCCATTTGGAAAATATCCCCCATCATGGGTTCGAAACTATAGACCGCATGCCTTACCAAAGCGTAACCATGCCGCGCATGGATTCGCCCCGCTTCGTTCCCGCTTCCTTCGACCGGCGTGCCTGGCCCATGGACGGACGGTTGGACTATTGGGCCGCACCCGACGGTTGGCGCCTGCGCCGCTTTCGGCTGGGCGATGGCGATCGGGGCCGGATGCTGGTGCTGGGCGGACGCGGCGACATGATCGAGAAATATCTCGAGGTCATCCGCCATTGGGCCGACCGCGGTTGGGCCGTCACCAGCTTCGACTGGCGGGGGCAAGGGGGATCGGGCCGAACAACGGACGATCCGCTATGCGGACATATTGACGATTTCGGACAGTGGATCGCCGACCTCAACGCCTTCGCTGCCGAATGGCGCGGGGAAGGGAGGGGACCGAAGGCGATCGTCGCGCACAGCATGGGGGGCCACCTGCTGCTGCGCGCCCTGGCGGAGGGCATGGCGCCGCCCGATGCGGCGGTGACGGTCGCGCCGATGATGGGACTGCATACAGCGCCTCTGCCCCGCTGGCTGGCGGTGGCGATTGCCGAAACCATGTGCACCCTGGGTTTTGCGGAAAAGCAGGCCTGGACCCAGAAGGAGGAGTCGGAACGGCAGCGGCGCATGCGGCAGAAGCGGCTGACGCACGATCCGGAACGCTATGCCGACGAATTGTGGTGGCGGGACCATAGCCGCGAGGTTGCGTTGGGGCCGCCAAGCTGGAAATGGGTGGCGCAGGCGCTGCATTCGACGCGCATGCTGGAGAAGGGGCGGGAAATGGAGCGGATCGTCGTCCCCTTGCTCGTCCTGGCGGCGCGGACCGACCAGCTCGTCTCCACCCCTGCCATCGAGCGGATCGCAGCACGGATCGCGGGCGCGCGGCTCCATGTTTACGGGCGGGAGGCCGCGCATGAGATATTGCGGGAGCTGGACCCGGTGCGATTGGACGCGCTGGGGCGGATCGACGGCTTTCTGGACGAAGTCGCGCCACGCAGGGGCGGCGGGGGATGAAGCGGCCTGATATCGTCATCGTCGGTGGCGGCATTGCCGGGGCAAGCCTTGGCGCCGTGCTGGCGGAGCATGCCAGCGTGCTGTTGCTGGAGATGGAAGCAAGCGCCGGCTATCATGCCACGGGGCGGGCGGTGTCCTTCTGGGAAGAAACCTATGGCGGTGTTGCCGTCCAGCCGCTGACCACGGCATCGGGGCCCATGCTGGCTGCGCCGGATCCCGATTTTTCCGACACCCCTTTCCTGAAGCCGCGCCGGACACTGCATATCGGGCGGGCAGGCGACAGGGTAGCGCGCGACCGGCTGCTGGAGGCGTTCGCCGGCAAGGTGGATCTGGTTCCGGTCGATCCTGCCGCATTTGTTCCAGGGCTTCGGCCGGAATGGACGCTGGGGGTGCTGGAGCCGGGGGTATGCGACATCGATGTGGCGGCCCTGCATCAGGCATGGTTGCGGCGCTTCCGCCGGCTGGGTGGCGAGGTGCGGTTGGCGACGGCCTTGCGAGGGGCCGAAGCGCGGCATGAGGGCTGGCGGGTCGAAACCGATGCAGGCGCGATAGACTGCGCGATCATCGTGAACGCTGCGGGGGCGTGGGCGGACGGCGTCGCCAGCGCTTGCGGCGTGGCGCCCATCGGCATCGCGCCGCTGCGCCGGACGGTGGTGCAGCTGCGCGTGCCCGCCATGCCTTCCGCCGATCTGCCGCTGGTCATGGACCTTGGCTCGCAATTCTATTTCAAGCCGGAGGGAGAGGGGCGCGTCTGGCTGACTCCGCATGACGAGGAGCCATCGCCCCCCTGCGATGCCGCGCCGGAGGAACTGGCAGTGGCGGAGGCCATCGCCCGTTTCGAGGCGGTCGTCGACTGGCCGGTCGAGGCGGTCGAGCGCAGATGGGCGGGGCTGCGCAGCTTCTCCCCCGACCGGGCGCCGGTCTATGGCTTTGATCCGGCGGCGAGAGGCTTTTTCTGGTTCGCGGGGCAGGGCGGGTTCGGTATCCAGACCTCGCCCGCCGCGGCTTTGCTGGGGGCAGCCCTTCTTCGGGGAGAGGCTTTGCCGGCGCAGATCGCGGGAATCGATCCGGTGCCCTATTCTCCTGCGCGGTTTCGCTAGGTCGGATTTCGATCCGATCGCTTGAAAATCGCTCTACGGCATCATGCGTGGCTGCTTCAAAACCCGTCGGCTCGCAAGGCCCATCATGGCAAAACCCGCGATCGAGGCGGCGATATTGGCGCCGGCCGCGCCGACGGTCCCATAGATCGGCAACAAGGCCGCCTGCATAGCCAGCAGCAGGCCGGTTGAAACCAGTGTGATGCGGAGCGACAGGCTGGCCCGGTCGGTCGCCATGAGGAGCGGTCGATAGCTCACCCCGACCAGATCGATGCAGGCGGCGATGCCCAGCAGCAGCAGCAGCGGATAGGCCGGCAGGAACGCCTTGCCTGCGATCAGCCCCAGCAATGGATGACCGATCGTCAGGATCAGTGCGATGATCACCGCGCCCGCGACCAATGCCAGTCGGTTGGTCCGCCGGAACAGCGTGCCGAGCGCTTCGTGGCCGTGGCTGGAATGGGTGCGGCTCAGTTCCACGAAAATGCTGCGGGACAGAAGGCTGGAAATCTTGGTCAGCGAGTTGGCGAGTTGATTGGCAAGCCGGTAGAGGCCGGCCCCTGCCGGGCCGACGAAGAGGCCGACTACCAGCACGGCCACCTGCTGGCCCACGGAGGACAGGGTCGTCTGCAAATTTGTAGCGGTGAGAAAGCCAACGATGCCGGGATTTTCCCCGCGCGCGTCCAGCGCCCGGCCCGCGCGCCAGCTTCCCAGCCTTTTACCCCCGACGCGCAGCGCGAGCCACCAATAGCTGATCGCGCAGAGCAGTTCGGCGGCGCCCCAGGCAATCAGGAAGCCAGTGATATCGGGCATCAGCACCCAGGCCAGCCCGGCGCCGATCATGCGTCCGACAGGGATCATGGTTTCGGCGAAGGCGCCGGAATCGAAGCGGTCGAACAGCCGCAGCACGCCGGTCGGGCTGGACCGGATGGTGATCATCATCACCATGCAGAAAATCCAGGTCTGCCATCCCATCCCGGCCGACAATTCCATCAGCGGCCCAAAGGCGAGGATGATGAAGGCGGCGATCAGCCCACCTGCCAAGGCCGACCCAAGATCGATCAGGATGCAGAAGCGCAACACCCGGTTCAGCGCATCGCCTTCGCCCGATGCCAGGTGAGGCTGGCCATAGCGCACCACGATCTGCCAACTGTCGAAGCTCACCAGCGTCTTGATCACGTTGGCGGCGCTCAGCACCAGCGCGAAACGGCCGAAATCAGCGACGCCCAGCGTTCGCGTGACGATGGCGAGATAGGCAAGGCTCAGCACCGCGCCCACGCCCTTGCCGCCAAGCAGCCAGCCCGTATTCGCCAGGATGCGGGCAAAGCCTTCCTGGGGGCCACCCGATCCACGCTTGCTCGTCACTTGGGTTCCGGCCTTTCGTCGCACGCCGACAGACCGGCGCGCGACTATCTATGATCGGCCGGGGAACGATGCAACACACGCTGTTCCTCCCCTTTCATTTGCTCTAAAGGCGCAGCCCATGACTATCGCAAAAGCCATCATCCTTTCCGCCGGTCAGGGGTCGCGCCTTCTGCCGCTGACCCGCGACGTGCCCAAATGCATGATCGACTTCAACGGCCGGACGCTCATCAGTTGGCAGGTTGCGGCGCTGGTGGCCAATGGCGTGACCGACATCGTCGTCGTGACCGGATTCCGCACCGAGCGGGTGGAGGATCACGCGCTCCAGCTCTATCGCGAAACGGGCGCGCGCATCCGCACGGTCTTCAACCCCTTCTTCCAGGTGGCGGACAATCTTGGCACCTGCTGGATCGTGCGGGAGGAAATGGACCGCGACTTCATCATCCTGAACGGCGACACCATCGTTTCGGACGAGATCGTGGGCAGGCTGATCGCCGGAGCGCAGGACGCCATCACCGTCACGGTCGACGTCAAGCCGGGCGACTATGATGATGACGACATGAAGGTGAACCGGGACGAGACGGGACGCCTGCACGCCATCGGCAAGAGGTTGCTGCCGCACGACACCAACGCCGAATCCATCGGCATGCTGGCCTTCCGGGGCGAGGGTCCGGCGATCTTCCGCAACCAGATCGACCAGATGATGCGAACGCCCGAGGGGGTGGAGCGCTGGTATCTGCGCGCCATAGACATCGTCGCCAAGGGCAATCGCGTCGGCACCGTCTCCATCGAGGGGCTGGACTGGCAGGAGGTCGACTTCCCGCAGGATGTCGAGGCGGCGAACACGCTCACCGCTCGCTGGCTGGCAGAGGGCCGCTACGCGAAATAGGGCTTCAGCCAGTCGGTGAGCAGGGCGACCTGCTCGGGCGAGAGCGCAACCGCGCTGCCGAGGTCGGGCTGTCCCGGCCATCCGGCGTCGGCTATCTGAAGGTCCGCATGGCTGCGGCTGCCCTCATGGCGGGGCAGCACATGGAAATGGACATGCGGGTCCACCATCATCAGCATCAGATAATTGATCTTGTCGTAGCCGACCGCCCCGGCCAGCGCGCTTTCGATCGCCCTGGTCACGGCCGCCAGCTCCGCATGGGCCTCCGCCGGAAGGTCGCCAAAGGCCGTGGCGTCGGATTTCGCCGCCAGCACCAGCGATCCCAGCGTCGGCTGGGCAGGACGCAGCAGAACGACCCAGTGCGTGAACTGCGCGACAAGCGTCGCGGGATAGCCGAATTTTTCGATGGTCGCGTTCATGTTCTTGCCTCCATCCAACTGACGATGGGCCGTCCGGAGCGCTTCGCGGCATAGGCCTGCATCAGCCGCACGACGTGGACGATGAGTGAGAGGATGGTCCACCATGCCAGTGCGATCAAGCCGATGTCGGGGCGCCCGGCCAGCAGCGCGAAGAACAGGATCACCATATTCGGGTTGCGCCGCGCGGTGATCAGGCGGAACCAGCTATCGAACCGGCCCCAGACATGGATGTCCATGCCGAAATCCCTGATGAACATCCCCTCGATCAGCCGCTGGAGCACATAGCCCGCGATCACCGCCGCCATCACCAGCGCGAAAGTCTGCGTCGGCAGCGCCAGCCCCCAGGCCGACAGGCCCACGCCCCAGAAATACCACCAGAAGGGCGGGTGGATCAGGTCCACGCCATGGTCCGCCACATTGCCCCATTTGGAGGAGGTGATGGTGCAGCGCGCGAGCTTCCCGTCCACCGTGTCCAGCACCATGAAGACGAAGCCGGCAAGCATACCGGTCCAATAGAGACCCTGGGCGAAGAACCAGGTTGCGAGCACGCAAAGCGTCGCGCCCATGGCTGTCACCATATTGGGTGTCATGCCTATGGAGGCTGCCAGGCGCGTCAGCCACAGCGCCAGTTCGGGCCAGAGATATTTGGTCAGAAGGTCCGTGACGCCCTTATAGGCGCCGAAATAGCTTTTTCGCTCGATCCCTCGCCGGGTGGCGGGGGTCAATTCTCGAACAAAGGGCTGCTCCAGCTTGCGGAGCTGCCGGTTGTAGAGCTTTTGCCCGTCCGACAGATCGACGACATGCGGCGCCGCCAACGGATCGCTGCCTGCCGGCACTTGTCCCACAATCGGGCTGGCATCCCAGACGAACACCGTCCCCGGCTCCTCCAGCACCAGCCGCAGCAGCAGCGGGTCGAAGGCGTAGGCGAGGTTGAACAGCAGTTCGTGGCCATCGGCCAATGCGCTCCCGTTCTTCGCGGAGCTTTCGGCCATGCGGCGGCAGCGCTCTGCATTGGACATGCCCCATATACGGGTGGGGTTGTCGCCCAGCAGCCGTATCGGCCCCAGCGCGGTCATGATCGTCTGCGTCATGCGGCGGCGGTCCCCTGGGATTTCCGGGCGAAATCGAGGATGAGGTCGGCCTGCCGTTCGGAGGCGGGCAGGGGCGAACGGTCGATGGAATCTGACATGGCCGTCTCCTGAGCATCAACGAAGCCGGCTTGCAAGTCCGCCGCGCGATCCAGCGCCTGGCGCAGGTCGCCGATATCCTCGATCACCTGCCCCAAGTGCCAGTGGGCGAAGGCGTCGCTGCCGTGCCAGTCGCGCCGGTCCAGATTGAGGAAGATGCAGGGCCGGGGACGGAGCAGGAATTCGTAGACCTGGCTCGACACATCGCCCAGATAGACGTCCGCGCTCATCGTGTAGCTCATGTCGATGGAATGACGGCTGCCCATGTCGACGCGGATATGCGGCGCCGTCGTGTGGATTGGCGCGGTGCGGCTGGCGAGCTTGCTATGGGGTGCGATGATGACGTTCCACCCCTCCAGCGCCTCCAATGCCGCCATCACCTCCGGCCCGTGACGGAGCCAGGACGATAATTCGCCGTCGAAATGCGGATTATAGAGCAGCACCGGCCGGTCATTGTCGAAAAACCGCCGTGGGGCGGCCTTCAGTTCGAACTTCGCATAGCCGCCGACCGCGCAATCCTGTGCCGCGCACAGACCGCGCTCGATCAGCCGCCGCCGGTCCTTCTCGCCTGCGACCAGGGTCAGGTCGAAGGCCGAATGGCGTGCCTTGTACCCGCCCTCCCGATCGCCCGCGCCATGCTTGATCTGTATCATGCGCGACGAAAAACCGGGCACGCGACGCAGCCAGCCGCTGGAAATCTCCGTCGTTACCAGCACGGGAAAGCGGCGGATGGTCGCATAGTTCAGCATCAGCGTCAGGAAACGCGAAGGCTGGCGGAATAGCGAATCGGGCTGCGAGGGCGGCCTGCGCAGCTGGATGAGGTTCAGCGCGCCTTCCTCATCATAGCCGGCGACCAGATCCAGGATCAGGCGGGAAGGGGAAAGCACGTGCACCTTCACCCCCGCCCGCCGCGACAAGGCAAGCGCCGACGGCAGCCAATGATAGGCCTGATGGGCTTCGGCAATGGCAAGGAAGGCGATGTCGGTCGGCAACGGGCTGGCCTCTTCAGGGTGTGCCGAGCCGTAGCGATCAGGACCGCCACAAATCAAGCAACCCGCTTTTGCAGTGCGTCAGTGCTGGACCTTTGCAGATTTTTTGTTATGCGCAACGCCGACTGAAGGATTATCCGAGAGGCTTGACGAGCAATGGCCGAATTTTCGCTGCCCAAGAACAGCAAGATCAGCGCCAAGGGCGTGACCCACAAGGCGCCCGACGGCGCGACGAACGTCAAGAGCTTCAAGGTCTATCGCTACGATCCCGACTCCGGCCAGAATCCCCGTTACGATACGTTCGAGATCGATCTCGACAATTGCGGGCCGATGGTCCTGGACGCACTGTTGAAGATCAAGAACGAATATGATCCGACGCTGACCTTCCGCCGTTCCTGCCGCGAGGGTATTTGCGGGTCCTGCTCGATGAACATGAACGGCCGCAACGGCCTCGCCTGCACCACCTCCATCGAGGAATGCGCGGGCAAGGAAGTGCGCGTGACGCCGCTGCCGCACATGGACGTGATCAAGGATCTTGTGCCCGACTTCACGCATTTCTACGCGCAGTACAACAGCATCAAGCCCTGGCTGCAAACCGTCAGCCCGGCGCCCAGCGGCAAGGAACGGCTCCAGTCGCCGGCCGATCGCGAGAAGCTGGACGGCCTCTACGAGTGCATCCTGTGCGCCTGCTGCTCGACCAGCTGCCCCAGCTACTGGTGGAACAGCGACAAGTTCCTTGGTCCTGCTATCCTGCTGCAGGCTTATCGCTGGCTGGCCGACAGCCGCGACGAATATACTGGCGAGCGTCTGGACGAGTTGGAGGATCCCTTCCGTCTCTATCGCTGCCACACCATCATGAACTGTGCGAATGTCTGCCCCAAGGGCCTCAGCCCCGCCAAGGCGATCGCGGAAACCAAGAAGATGATGGTCGAACGGCAACTCTGAGGAAGTGAGCGAGGAAGCAGGTCATCTGAGCCTGGTGGCCGACGGACCATGGGCGGGCTGGTCATGCTGGGCCGACATGGTGAAGGGCACCTTCCTCGATTCGGCCGTTGGCATCACATATTTGCGCTGCGATGCCGCGGGCAAAGCGACGGTCATGCTGGAAAGCAGACCATCGCACGCCAACCGGCTGGGCGTGCTGCATGGCGGTCTTCTCGCGGCGTTTGCCGACCATGCCTATTTCGCCGGGCTGGCAGCGATGGGCCGGCCGGAACAGGTGGCGGCGGTGACCGTTGACCTTGCCATGCAATATTGCGGTCCCGGGAAAATCGGTCCCGTCCTGCGCGCGGAGGTCGAATTGCTGCGCGAAACAGGTCGGCTGATGTTCCTGCGCCTGACCATTTCCCAGGATGATGAATTGATCGCGGCATCGACCGCGACCGTGCGCAAGGCGCCCGAAGCCAGGAGGCTTCCAGGATGAGCAGCGTCATCGCTCGCTACGACGCGCTTGTCGCTGCGGGCGAATTGCGCCCCGATTCCGACCAGCGGGCCGCGGCGGAGCGGCTGGAGCGGCTGCAACAGGAACTGGAGGCAACGCCGCCGCGTGGTTCCACATTGTGGCGATTGTTGCGCAAGGCGCCGGAACCGCCGCGCGGCCTTTATATGTGGGGCGGCGTGGGCCGCGGCAAATCGATGCTGATGGACCTGTTCTTCAACACGGTGCAGATCCAGCGCAAGAAGCGCGCGCATTTCCACGAATTCATGCTCGACGTTCACGCCCGGCTGGCCGAGGCGCGCAAATCGGAAACGGGCGATCCGATCCCCCCTGTGGTCGAGTCGCTGGCGGAAGAGGCTCGGCTGCTCTGTTTCGACGAGATGGTGGTCAACAATATGGCCGATGCCGCCATCATGTCCCGGCTCTTCACCGGCTTGCTGGAAAAGCGCGTGACGATCGTCACCACGTCCAACCGCGCGCCGGACGAACTCTACAAGAACGGTCTCAATCGCCAACTTTTCCTGCCGTTCATCGACCTTATCAAGGCGAAGCTGGACGTCATGACCCTGAACGGGCCGACCGATTATCGCCGTGATCGCCTGGGCGATGCCGCCTTGTGGCATTCACCCAATGGCGCGGAAGCGACAAGGGCGCTGTCGGAAGCCTTTTTCCGGCTGACGGACTATCCCGTGGAAGACCGGGCCAAGGTTCCGGCCGAGGATATCCAGGTGCAGGGCGGCCGGACGCTCCATGTGCCCAAGAGCCTGAAGGGCGTGGCGGTCTTTTCCTTCAAGCGCCTCTGCGCCGAGGCCCGCGGCGCCCCCGATTATCTGGCGATCGCCCGCAAATATCATAGTGTCATCATCGTCGGCATTCCGGTGCTGGGGCCGGAGAAGCGCAATGAGGCGGCGCGTTTCGTGACGCTGATCGATGCGCTCTACGAATATAAGGTGAAATTGCTCGCCTCCGCTGACGCGGAGCCGGCACGCCTCTATCCCGAAGGCGACGGGGCGTTCGAGTTCGAGCGCACCGTATCGCGGCTGATGGAAATGCAGTCCGACGACTATCTGGCGCTGGGTCACGGCGAGAAATAGTCTCGGCTGGTCGCTGGCTCGCTTATTCGATCAGAATTCAGGCTTAGGAAAGGGGCCGCGCGCTCCCGTCCAGGGAGGCGCGCAGCAGGTGGCCGCTGTGGGGAAGGGCCGTGCGCCAGGGTGGGAGCGCGTGGGCAACAGAGGCATTGGTTGTTTAATGCAATTGCGAACGAATTGCAAAGATAAATTGGGATAGGCGCTTTTGTGCGGTTGAAACCTAGGTCGTATAGGCCTAAGCGCTCATGCAGTTTCGGTTTCTCGGCAATCCAGTTTACGGCTTGGAGGATGATTGCATATGGCCCGTAATAAGATCGCGCTCATCGGCGCTGGTAATATCGGTGGCACCCTCGCGCATCTCGCGGCTCTCAAGGGTCTGGGCGACATCGTTCTGTTCGACGTGGTTGAGGGCATTCCGCAGGGCAAGGCGCTCGACCTGTCGCAATGCGCTTCGGTCGAGGGCTTCGACGCGAAGATCACCGGCTCCAATGATTATGCCGACATCGCGGGCGCCGACGTCATCATCGTCACCGCGGGCGTCGCTCGCAAGCCGGGCATGAGCCGCGACGATCTGTTGGGCATCAATCTCAAGGTCATGAAGGCCGTGGGCGAGGGCATCAAGGCCAATGCTCCCGACGCTTTCGTCATCTGCATCACCAACCCGCTCGACGCGATGGTGTGGGCGCTGCGCGAATTTTCCGGCCTGCCGCACAACAAGGTGGTGGGCATGGCGGGCGTGCTCGACTCGTCGCGCTTCAATCATTTCCTGGCGGAAGAATTCAACGTGTCGGCCAAGGATGTCACCAGCTTCGTGCTGGGCGGCCACGGCGACACGATGGTCCCGGTGATCGAATATTCGACCGTCGCCGGCATCCCGGTTCCCGATCTCATCAAGCAGGGTCGCTCGACCAAGGAGCGCATCGACGCCATCGTGCAGCGCACCCGTTCGGGCGGCGGCGAGATTGTCGCGCTGCTCAAGACCGGTTCCGCCTTCTATGCGCCGGCGACCAGCGCGATCGCAATGGCGGAGGCCTATCTGGGCGACAAGAAGCGCCTGTTGCCCTGCGCCGCCAATCTGACCGGTCAATATGGCGTCGACAATCTTTATGTCGGCGTGCCCGTGATCATCGGCAAGGATGGCGTCGAGCAGGTTGTCGAGATCGAACTGAACGATGAGGCGAAGGCGAACCTTCAGGTGTCGATCGACGCCGTCAAGGAACTGCTGGAAGCCTGCAAGGGCATTGATCCTTCGCTGGCCTGAGCCCCAAACGAGCTTGCACCGGACCGTCCCAGGTAAGTGCGCAGCCTGGGGCGGTTCGCCTTTAGACCCAAAGTGCCACGTCCACAGAAAATGAAGGGACGCTCATGTCCATTCTGGTGAACAAGAACACCAAGGTCATCACCCAGGGTATGACCGGTGCCACCGGTACCTTCCACACCGAAACCGCCTTGGCCTATGGCACGCAGATGGTCGGCGGCGTGACGCCTGGCAAGGGCGGCACGACCCATATCGGCCTGCCCATGTTCGACACCGTCGCGGAGGCCAAGTCGAAGACCGGCGCCGACGCTTCGGTCATCTATGTCCCGCCGCCGTTCGCGGCCGATTCCATCCTGGAGGCGATCGATGCGGAAATCCCGCTGATCGTCTGCATCACCGAAGGTATTCCGGTGCTGGACATGGTGAAGGTGAAGCGCGCCCTTTCCGGCAGCAAGTCGCGCCTGATCGGCCCGAACTGCCCCGGCCTGCTGACGCCGGGCGAATGCAAGATCGGCATCATGCCGGGCAACATCTTCTCCAAGGGCAGCGTGGGCGTGGTTTCGCGGTCTGGCACGCTGACCTATGAGGCGGTGTTCCAGACCACCAATGCGGGCCTGGGCCAGACCACGGCCGTCGGCATCGGCGGCGATCCGGTGAACGGCACCAACTTCATCGACGTGCTGGAACTCTTCCTGGCCGACGACGCCACCGAATCGATCATCATGATCGGCGAAATCGGCGGCGATGCCGAAGAGCAGGCCGCCCAGTTCCTGATCGACGAGGCGAAGAAGGGCCGCAAGAAGCCGATGGCCGGCTTCATCGCGGGCCGCACGGCGCCTCCGGGCCGCCGCATGGGTCATGCCGGCGCGATCGTGTCGGGCGGCAAGGGCGACGCTGAGAGCAAGATCGCGGCGATGGAAGCGGCCGGCATCAAGGTCGCCGCCAGCCCGTCCGAACTTGGCACGACCCTGCTGGAAGTGCTGAAGGGCTGAACCGGCCGAACGCGATGGCCGGGCTGCACCCCGGCCATCGGTTACCCCGCTCCGCGACTGCACGCGGTTGGCATGGGACAAGAGAAATGGGTTACGAGAACCAGGAAGTTTTTGACGGAGTTGGCGAGGCTGAACGCGGGCCGAGCTGGGCGCGCACCAACTGGCCGCCGATCGACACCGACGACCTGACCGGGGCGCTTGACCCCACGCAGATGCAAGTGGCCGTAAAGGCCGCCGCCAAGACCAATGGCAAGGCGATTTCGGACGCTGATGCCGTAAGCGCGGCTGACGATGCAATACGCGCGCAGATGTT
The DNA here is from genome assembly GCF_040676285.1 of Sphingobium sp. LMC3-1-1.1. Lineage (NCBI taxonomy): Bacteria > Pseudomonadati > Pseudomonadota > Alphaproteobacteria > Sphingomonadales > Sphingobiaceae > Sphingobium > Sphingobium sp. LMC3-1-1.1. The sequence continues at coordinate 364,296 of NZ_JBEGHQ010000023.1, forward strand.
GATCCGTACATATCGCGTACGTGGTCATTTGGCTGCCAATCTAGACCCGCTCGGCTTGACCCAGCGCGACCTGCCGGCTGACCTGACGCCGGAATATCACGGCCTGAACGACCCTGACAAAAAGGTCTATCTGGGCGGTACGCTGGGCCTGCAATATGCCACCGTGCGGGAGATCGTGGCGATCCTGCGCGCCAATTATTGCGGCAATGTCGGCCTTGAATATATGCATATCGCAGACGTGGAGGAACGCCGTTTCCTCCAGGAGCGTCTGGAGGGCAAGGACAAGGAAATCCACTTCACGCCGGAAGGCAAGAAGGCGATCCTGGCCAAGGTGATCCACGCCGAACAATATGAGAAGTTCCTGGGTCGCAAATATGTCGGCACCAAGCGCTTCGGTCTGGACGGCGGCGAATCGATGATCCCGGCGCTGGAAGCCATCATCAAATATGGCGGTGCGCAGGGCGTTCGCGAGATCGTCTACGGCATGGCCCATCGCGGCCGCCTGAATGTGCTGGCCAATGTGATGGCCAAGGGCTTTCGCGTCATCTTTCACGAATTTTCGGGCGGTACGGCCAATCCCGAGGATGTCGGCGGTTCGGGCGACGTCAAATATCACCTTGGCACCTCGACCGATCGCGAGTTCGACGGCGTCAAGGTGCATATGTCGCTGGTCCCCAATCCGTCGCACCTGGAAACCGTCGATCCGGTGGTGCTGGGCAAGGTGCGCGCGCAGCAGACTTTCCGCGACGACCTTGCCAAACATGAACAAGTGCTGCCCGTGCTGATCCACGGCGACGCAGCCTTTGCCGGGCAGGGCATCGTCTGGGAGTGCTTCGGCTTTTCAGGCGTGTCGGGCTATAATACCGGCGGTTGCATCCACTTCATCGTCAACAACCAGATCGGCTTCACCACCAGCCCGCAATTCTCGCGCGGTTCGCCCTATCCCAGCGATGTGGCGAAGGGCGTTCAGGCCCCGATCCTGCACGTCAATGGCGATGATCCGGAGGCGGTGACCTTTGCATGCAAGCTGGCGATGGAATATCGCCAGACCTTCCACCGCGACATCGTGATCGACATGTGGTGTTATCGCCGCTTCGGCCACAATGAAGGCGATGAGCCGTCCTTCACCCAGCCGCAGATGTATGCGAAGATCCGCCAGCATCCCCCCGTCAGCGATGTCTATTCGGCGCGGCTGAAGGCCGAAGGCGTGGTCGATGACGATTTCGTCGCCCAAGCGACCGGCGACTTCGTCAACCATCTGGAGGAAGAGTTCGAGGCCGGGAAGAGCTACAAGCCGAACAAGGCCGACTGGTTCGCCGGTCGTTGGTCCGGCCTGCACAAGCCGGCCGACGCGGAAACGACCCGTCAGAGCGTCGAGTCCGCGATCAGCCAGAAGCTGTTCGACAGTCTTGGCAAGACGCTGACGGCGATTCCGGATGGCCTCAACGTCCACAAGACGCTGAAGCGCGTGATCGACGCCAAGGCGGAGATGTTCAAGTCCGGCGAGAATTTCGACTGGGCGACCGGCGAGGCGCTGGCCTTCGGATCGCTGCTGTCGGAAGGCTATGGCGTCCGCCTGTCGGGCCAGGATTCCGGGCGCGGCACGTTCAGCCAGCGGCATGCGGTCTGGACCGACCAGGATACGGAGAACAAATATATCCCCCTTTCGACCGTGCCGCATGGCCGGTTCGAGGTGCTGGACTCGCCGCTCTCCGAATATGGTGTGCTGGGCTTCGAATATGGCTTCGCGCTGGCCGATCCCAAGAGCCTGGTGTTGTGGGAAGCGCAGTTCGGTGACTTCGCCAATGGCGCGCAGATCATCTTCGACCAGTATATCGCTTCGTCGGAGACCAAGTGGCTGCGTTCCAACGGCCTGGTCTGCCTGCTGCCGCATGGCTATGAAGGGCAGGGTCCGGAACATAGCTCGGCCCGACTGGAACGTTATCTCCAGCTTTGCGCGGAGGGGAATATCCAGGTTGCGAACATCACGACCCCGGCCAATTACTTCCACGTCCTGCGTCGCCAGATGCTGCGGCCGTTCCGCAAGCCGCTGATCATCATGGCGCCCAAGTCGCTGCTGCGTCACAAGCTGGCGGTCAGCAAGGCGGAGGATTTCCTGGGCGAAACGCACTTCAAGCGTATCCTGTCGGACCCCAATGGGTCGGCCGACAAGGACACTCGCCGCCTGGTGCTCTGTTCCGGCAAGGTGTTCTACGATCTGATGGAAGCACGCGATGCCGCCGGCGACACGGATGTGCAGATCGTGCGCATTGAGCAGATCTATCCGTTCGCGACGGAGGCCCTTACCAAGCGCATGGAGCGCATGACGAGCCTGGAAGACGTCGTCTGGTGTCAGGAAGAACCGCGCAACAACGGCGCATGGTTCTTTGTGGAACCCTATATCGAGGAAGCGCTGGCAGCCGCCGGCAAGGCGCCGATGCGCGCCCGCTATGCCGGCCGCAAGGCGTCGGCGTCGCCCGCCACGGGCCTCGCCAAGCGCCATGTCGCCGAACAGGGCGCCCTCGTCGCCGATGCGCTGGGTCACAGCGTCCGTGAAGAAATCCGTCGCCAGAAGAAAGGCTGAACAAGCTCATGGCTACCGAAGTCAAAGTCCCCACCCTGGGCGAATCCGTTACCGAAGCAACCGTCGGCCAGTGGCTCAAGAAGCCCGGCGATGCCGTGAAGGCCGACGAGCCCATCGTCAGCCTTGAAACCGACAAGGTCGCGGTGGACGTGCCCGCGCCGGCCGCCGGCACGCTGGGCGATATCATCGCCAAGGAAGGCGACACGGTCGAGGTCGGCGCGCTGCTGGGCTATGTGAACGAGGGTGCTGCGACTGCCGCTGCGTCCGCCGCTTCTCCGGCTCCCGCTGCCAAGGCGGAAGCCGCCACGCCAGCGCCGGCCGCTTCGGCGCCCGTCGAGGAGGATGAGGGCGGCAACCTGACCCTGTCGCCTGCCGTGCGCCGCCTGGTGCTGGAGCATGGCCTTGATCCGAGCAAGATCAAGGGCACGGGCAAGGATGGCCGCCTGACCAAGGATGATGTGCTGGCCGCTGCCGCTGCCGGTACTGCGCGGGCTGCGGCCGCCAGCCCTGCCGCCGCGCCCGCGGCCGCCGGTCCCGCGACTGGCCCGAGCCGCGCGCAGGAGCGCGTCAAGATGACCAGGCTGCGCCAGACGGTCGCCAAGCGCCTGAAGGAAGCCCAGAATAACGCCGCTTTGCTCACCACCTATAATGACGTCGACATGACCAACGTCATCGAGGCGCGGGCGAAGTACAAGGATCTGTTCGAGAAGAAGCATGGCGTCCGTCTGGGCTTCATGGGTTTTTTCACCAAGGCCGTCTGCATGGCGCTGCGCGACATTCCGGGCGTGAACGCGCAGATCGAGGGCGACGAGATCGTTTATAATGATTTCGCCGACATCTCGGTCGCGGTGTCCGCGCCGAACGGTCTGGTCGTGCCGGTGATCCGCAATGCGGAGTCGCTCAGCGTTGCCGATATCGAAAAGACGATCGGCAATTTCGGCAAGAAGGCGAAGGAAGGCACGCTGACCATGGAGGACATGAAGGGCGGCACCTTCACCATCTCCAATGGCGGGGTCTTCGGCTCGCTGCTCTCCAGCCCGATCATCAACCCGCCGCAGTCGGCGGTGCTGGGCCTGCACCGCATCGAGGACCGTCCCGTGGTCCGCAACGGAGAGATCGTGATCCGCCCGATGATGTATCTCGCGCTCAGCTATGACCATCGCCTGATCGACGGTCGCGAGGCGGTGACGTTCCTCGTCGCGGTGAAGAACGCGATCGAGGATCCGACCCGCCTGCTGATCGACCTGTAAGACATCACGCCAGAGGAAGGTGAACCATGGCAGACTTCGATTATGATGTTCTGGTAATCGGCGCCGGTCCGGGCGGCTATGTCGCGGCGATCCGCGCGGCGCAGCTGGGCCTCAAGACCGCCTGCGCCGAAAGCCGCGAGACGCTGGGGGGCACCTGTCTCAATGTCGGCTGCATTCCGTCCAAGGCGCTGCTGCACGCATCGGAGCTTTACGACGAAGCGGCCAATGGCGCGCTTGCCAAGCTGGGCGTGAAGATCGACAAGATGAGCCTGGACCTCGACACCATGCAGGGCCAGCGCAAGGAAGCGGTGAAGGGCCTGACCGGCGGCATCGAGTTCCTGTTCAAGAAGAACAAGGTCGACTGGCTGAAGGGGCTCGCGAGCTTCACCGGGGCCAATACCGTGGAAGTCGCGGGCAAGAAGGTGACGGCGAAGAATATCGTCATCGCCACCGGCTCGTCGGTCACGCCGCTTCCGGGCGTCGCGGTGGACAATGCGGGCGGCAAGATCGTCGATTCGACCGGCGCGCTGGAACTGGACAAGGTGCCAGGCCATCTGGTCGTCGTCGGCGGCGGCGTCATCGGGCTCGAGCTTGGATCGGTGTGGCGCCGCGTCGGCGCGAAGGTCACTGTGGTCGAATATCTCGACCAGATCCTGCCCGGCATGGATGGAGAAGTCCGCAAGGAGGCGAACAAGATCTTCAAGAAGCAGGGCTTCGAATATAAGCTTGGTACGAAGGTCACGGGCGCGGAAGTCGGCAAGAAGGGCGTGACCCTGACGGTCGAGCCGGCCGCCGGTGGCGCGGCCGAGAAGATCGAGGCCGATGTCGTGCTGGTATCGATCGGCCGTCGCCCCAATACGGAGGGGCTGGGCCTCGAGAAGATCGGCCTGGAACTCAATGCCCGCGGCCAGATCGAGACCGATCATGATTTCGCCACCAAGGTTCCGGGCATATGGGCGATCGGAGACGTGATTCCGGGCCCGATGCTGGCGCACAAGGCCGAGGATGAGGGCATTGCCGTCGCCGAGAATATCGCCGGCCTGACCGGCATCGTGAACCATGACGTGATTCCGTCGGTCGTCTATACCAAGCCGGAAATCGCGGGCGTGGGCCTGACCGAAGAGGCGGCCAAGGAAAAGGGCGCGATCAAGGTCGGCAAATTCCCTATGCTGGCGAACAGCCGTGCCAAGACCAACCATGAGCCCGATGGTTTCGTGAAGATCATTGCCGATGCCGAAACCGACAAGGTGCTGGGCGTCTGGATCATCGCGACGGTTGCCGGCACGATGATCGCGCAGGCGGCCCAGGCGATGGAATTCGGCGCGTCGAGCGAAGACATCGCCTATACCTGCCACGCTCACCCGACCCATAGCGAGGCGATCAAGGAAGCGGCCATGGCCGTCACGGGCAAGCCGATCCATATGTGATCGCGCGCAGCCTTCCGCGAAGATGAAGAGGCCGTCCTTCGGGGCGGCCTTTTTTCGGGGAGAGCGAGCGGTTGCAGCGCCGTCCGGAAGACCGGGGCCGGCTTTCCGCTCACCGGATGCTGCGACGGAGAATTTGGAGGCCCGCGTCGGATTTGAAGCGGCGCTTCAGCCGTTGCTGACCCGCGAGGTTACATCCTGTTCCGTCGTGGCAGGCGTCGAGAGCGCCCGGCGCACGCACACCCTGTTGCGGCCACGGGTCTTGGCTTCGTAGAGCGCCTCGTCCGCCCGCGAAATGGCGTCATGGATGGAAGCGTCGCCCCGCTGCACGGCTGAGAGCCCGAAGCTGGCCGTCATCGGCCGGGACAGGCCAACCTGTCCAGCGACCTCCTGAGCCAGGCTCTCGCGAATGTCATTGGCGATGGCCGCCGCGCGGGCAGCATTGGTATCGGGCAGGAAGAGCACGAACTCCTCCCCGCCGAACCGGGCTGTAACAGCGCCTGCGGGCGCGAACCGCGCCAATGTGCGCGCCAGCGTGACGATCACGCGATCGCCCAGCGCATGGCCATGGGAGTCGTTGATCGCCTTGAAATGATCGATGTCGCAGAGGATCAGGCTGCCCTGTGTCGGCAATTTGCGCGCTCTCTGGCCGACCGCGTCGTCAAAGCCGCGGCGGTTGAGCAGGCCGGAAAGCGGATCATGCAGCGCATCGCGCTGATAGCGGGAGAGCAGGTCGAGCATGTTCGCCGCGAGCGCCGCCAGAGCCAGGAACAGGCCAAAGACGCAGGCCAGCGCCTGCATCAGGAAGGCATAATCGCTGTTCAGGAAATTGCCGCCCGACAATGTGAGCGGCATGGTGCTGCCGCGTATCAGATTGTCCAGCGCGACCAATGTCGCCGCCCCGAACAGCGTGCGGTCCGACCAGTTGTCGAGCCGGCTCCTCCCCGCGATCAGCGGCAGGCCGATCAGCAGGAAACAGCCGAAATCGGACGATGCCAGTTCGAAGGGCAAATGGTCGAACAGGAGGGCGGCGGCGCACAGCAATATGGACAGGGCCCAGATCGCGATCCGCGCCCGCAGCAGCCAGTTCGGCCGCCACCGTTCCAGCAACGCCTGGCTGAACAGCAGGAATCCGCTGGTGAACAGCAGGTCCGCCGCCAGACTCCAGAGAGGTGAGGGCGCAAGGGCAAATCCCGCCGGCATGGCAAAGCCGCCAGCAACGCACAGATAGGCCGCGCTCCAATATCCGGCGGCGCGCACGCGCAGGCTCCAGACGAAGGCGAACACCACGCTGAAACTTGCCATCATGACGGGCAGGAAGAAGGCGAAATTTTCCCCCACGCTGTTGTGCCTGTTCCTCTTGTCGGTCGTCAGCCGGCGCGGCGTCTCTACCGCCAGACGGGTAAAAGCCGATCCTTAACAAATACTTCCAGATCGGACGAGATGTTCATCCGTTATGGATGAACCGTCGACGAGCAGATCAGAAGGAGGGGCGGCGCTTCTCTTTGAAGGCCTGCACGCCTTCATGAAAGTCGGGCTGGGTGAAGGCGTCGCGGAACATGGCGAGCGTTTCGTCATCGTCGTCTGCCTGTCCATCCAGGATGCGGCGGACAATGGTCTTGGACGAACGGATCGAATGCTGGGCGTTGGCGGCCATGCTGTGCGCCAGTGCCATCGCTGCCTCCCGTGGGGCGGGCGCGATCTGGTCGATCAGGCCGATGGCGAGCGCATCACCCGCGTCGAGGAGGGCGGCAGTGAACAGGATGCGCTTGGCCCGCGCAGGCCCGACCAGGTCGACCAGCAGCTTCGTGTCGAACAGCGAATAGACGATGCCGAGCCTGGCGGGGGTGATGCCCAACCGGGCGGCAGGGGAGCAGATCCGCAGGTCGCAGGCTATTGCGAGTCCGCATCCCCCGCCCACGGCATCGCCGTCTATCGCCGCGATCACCGGCTTTTCGGCATGGGCAAGGGCATATTGGCTGGCGCGGATCGCGGCCTGGTTGGCGAAGCGCCAGTCTTCCTCCCCCGAACAGCGCGCGAATTCGTGTATATCCGCTCCTGCGCAGAAGAGGCCTGGCGTCGCCGATGTCAGGATGAGCACGCGGATCGCCTCGTCCGCCATCGCCTCCTGCACCAGTTGGGGAAACTGCTCCCACATCTGCTGGTTCATCGCATTATGTTGGCGTGGCCGGTCGATCAGCAGCGTCGCGACCGGACCGTCGCTTTCCAGATAAAGCGTCATGCTGGCCAGTTTTCCAGCAAGGGCATCAGATCGTCATAATGGTGGATCACGGCGTCGGCCTCCAGCGCCTCCACCGGCCCATCCAGGAAGCCGAAGCTGACAGCGATGCTGGGGATGCCCGCATTGCGCGCGCCGGCAATGTCGTTGATGGTGTCGCCCAGGAAGATCGCCCGCCCGCCCCCTGCGCGTTCGACCATGGCGTGGATCGGCGCGGGGTCCGGTTTGGCGATGCCCACCGTGTCGCCGCCCACGACGCTGGCGAAGCGATCCGACAGGCCGATCTGATGAAGCAGGGGGATGGTGAAGCGTTCCGCCTTGTTGGTGCAGATGGCGAGCTTCACGCCTGCCGCCTGCAAAGCGTCCATCGCAGCCGTCAGGCCGGGATAGGGCAGGGAATGAATCGCCAGATTCTGCTCATAATAGTCGAGCAGGATGGGAAGCATCCTGGCCAGCATCGCCTCGTCATATCCGCCGGAGGCGTCGAGAGCCCGCTGAAGCATCACCTTCGCGCCCTTGCCGACGAAGGGGTGGATCGCTTCCACCGGGAATGGCGGGCGGCCGTCCGTCGCAATGGCGTAGTTGACCGCCGCCGCCAGGTCGCCGCTGGTGTCGAGCAGGGTGCCGTCAAGGTCAAAACCGACAATGTCGAAGGGAATGCTGGCCATGGCCGGCTCATGCCGCCTGCACAGTGGCAAAGGCAAGTCAAACATGGCAGAGAGCGCTCAGATTCTTGGCCCTTTCGTGAAGGATGCCCCTGTGACCTCCAGCCGCTCGCCCGCCCGTCCTCTGGCCGTGATCATCCTTGCCGCCGGGCAAGGGACGCGCATGAAATCAACGAAACACAAGGTGCTGCACCCGATAGCGGGGCGGCCGATGCTGCTCCACCTGCTCGCCAGCGTGGCGGCGTTGCAGCCTGAGCGGCAGGTGGTGGTCGTCGGCGCGGGGCGCGACCAGGTGGAAAAGGCGGTCGAGGGCAGCGGCGCCGTCATCGCAGTGCAGGAACAGCAACTGGGCACCGGCCATGCCGTAGCGCAGGCGCATGATGCGCTGGCCGGCTTCGCAGGCGACATATTGATCCTCTATGGCGACGTGCCGCTGGTGCGCACCGAAACGCTGCGAAGCATGCTGGACCGCCTGAACTGGGGTGACGAGCCGCGCGCCGTTGTGCTGGGTTTCCGGCCTGAGGACGCCGCCGCCTATGGCCGGATCATCGCCCGCGATCAGGGCGTGATCGAAAAGATGGTGGAATATAAAGACGCCAGCGCAGAGGAGCGGGCGGTGACGCTCTGCAATTCGGGACTGATGGCGGTGCGGTCGACCGACCTGTTCGTGCTGCTCGACAAGATCGGCAACGACAATGCGGCGGGGGAATATTATCTGCCCGACATCGTCATGCTGCCGGGCGCCCAGAGCGCGGTGATCGAGGCGGAAGCATGGGAAGTTGCGGGCGTCAACAGCCGCGCCGAACTGGCGGGGGTGGAGGCTGTCTGGCAGGACCGTCGCCGGGCGGAGGCGATGCGGGATGGAGCGACGCTGATCGCGCCGGAAACAGTGTTCTTCGCGCATGACACCCTATTGGGCCGCGACGTGGTGGTTGAACCCCATGTCGTCTTCGGTCCGGGCGTCAGCATTGCGGACGATGCGACGATCCACGCCTTTTCGCATCTGGAGGGCGCCTCTGTCGGCAAGGGCGCGGAAATCGGTCCCTATGCCCGCCTGCGCCCTGGGGCGAAAGTTGGCGGCAAGGCCAAGGTCGGCAATTTCGTCGAGATGAAGAAGGCCGAACTGGGCGAGGGCGCCAAGGTGAACCATCTGTCCTATATCGGTGACGCGAGCGTGGGCGCAGGCGCCAACATCGGCGCGGGCACCATCACCTGCAACTATGACGGCTTCTTCAAATATCGGACGGAGATCGGCGCGGGCGCCTTCATCGGTTCCAACAGCGCGCTGGTCGCGCCCGTGACGATCGGGGATGGCGCGATCGTCGCGGCCGGAAGCGTCGTGACCCAGCCGGTGGAGGCCGATGCGCTTTGTCTCGTCCGGCCGGCGCAGGAGGTGAAACCTGGATGGGCCGCCCGCTTCCGGGCGAAAATGCAGGCGCGCAAAGCCGCCAAGTGAAGGCCCTTTCCCGAACGCGGCGCTGGCTGATCGCGCTGCTGATCCTTTTGCTCCTGTTGACGGGAGCGGTAGTCTGGCTCGTGCTCAATGCGCGGGCCATGCCGGTGGTGCGGCATCTGGACGTCGCCCTTCCCTTCCCGACGGATGCGCCCCGACGGCCGGTCACGGTGGCTCTGCTGACGGACGGCCATTTGTCCGGTCCCGACAACAGTCCAGCCCGGATGGCGCGGATCGTCGCCCTGGTGAATGGCCTGAAACCCGATCTGGTCGTCCTGGGCGGCGACTATATCGGGGATCAAAAGGGTGGCGCGACCTATGGTCCGGAGCAGAGCATCGCGCCCTTTGCCGCTTTGCGCGCGCCGCTGGGCGTGGTCGCTGTGCTGGGCAATCATGACGCCCGAAAACATGCGCGGATCAGCCGCCGGCAATGGGCCGCCCTGTTTGCCCGCATCGGCATTCCTTTGCTGGAGAATCAGGCGGTGCGCCGGGGTCCGCTGGCGATCGGCGGGCTGCGCGACATCTATACCGACCGACCCGACATCCCCGCGACGCTGGATGCGATGCAGGCGTTGGGCGGTGCGCCGCTGATGCTGTCCCATGGGCCGGATGTCTTTCCGCTGCTGCCCGACCGGCCGATGCTGACGCTGGTGGGTCATACCCATTGCGGGCAGGTGGCCTTGCCCTTTGCCGGCATAGTCTATGTGCCTTCACGCTATGGCACCCGCTATGCCTGCGGGGTGTACCGGGAAGGACAGCGGACCATGGTGGTATCGGCCGGGCTTGGCACCAGCGGCCTGCCGATCCGGTTGCTGGCGCCGCCGGATGTCTGGCTGATTACAATTCATCCACGATGATGCGGTACCCCTGTCGCCCGCCGCGCGATCGTGGCATAGGCGGCACAAGCATAGAGTTTTCACGGCTTTGGGACTGAGCATCCATGTGCGGCATCATCGGAATCATCGGCAAGGACGACGTGGCGGAGCGGCTGGTCGAAGGTCTCAGGCGACTTGAATATCGCGGTTATGATAGCGCGGGCGTCGCCACCATCCATGATGGGCAGATCGACCGTCGCCGCGCCGAGGGCAAGCTCGCCAATCTGGTGAAGGAACTGGGCGCCGCGCCCTTGCCGGGTAAGACGGGCATTGCCCATACCCGCTGGGCGACCCATGGCGCACCCACGACCAGCAACGCCCATCCCCACGCCACAAAGGAAGTGGCGCTCGTCCACAACGGCATCATCGAGAATTTCAAGCCGCTGCGCGAGGAGCTGATGGCGCGGGGCCGCACTTTCGACAGCCAGACCGATACGGAAGTCGTCGCCCATCTGGTGAGCGAACTGGTCGAGCAGGGCGCATCCCCGAAGGACGCGGTGGCGCAGGTCCTGCCGCGCCTGCACGGCGCCTTCGCGCTGGCGATCCTGTTCCGCAGCCATCCCGATATGCTGATCGGCGCGCGCCTGGGCTCGCCGTTGGTGGTCGGCTATGGCGAGGGGGAGACCTATCTTGGCTCCGATGCGCTGGCGCTGGCGCCGCTGACCCAGCGCATCGCCTATCTGGAGGAAGGCGACTGGGTCGTCATCACCCGCGACGGCGCGGAGATCTTCGACAAGGACAATGTTCCCGTCGAGCGGCCTGTCACCATTTCCGGCGTCACCGGCGAACTGATCTCCAAGGGAAATCACCGCCACTATATGCTCAAGGAAATCTACGAGCAGCCGGTGGTGGTGGCGCAGACACTGCGTTCCTATCTGCGCCGGATGGATGACCAGGTGTCGCTGCCGATCCCGGATTTCGACCTTGGCAGCATTCGCCGCGTCACCATCGTCGCCTGCGGCACCAGCTACTATGCCGGCATGGTTGCCAAATATTGGTTCGAGCAGTTCGCCCGCGTTCCCGTCGACATCGATGTGGCCAGCGAGTTCCGTTATCGCGCGCCGGTGATGGAAGAGGGCGGGCTGATGATCGTCATCAGCCAGTCGGGCGAAACCGCCGACACCCTGGCCGCGCTGCGCCATGCCCGTGCCGAGGGACAGAAGATCGCCGCCGTCGTCAACGTGCCGACCAGCACCATGGCGCGGGAGGCCGACCTGTTGCTGCCCACCAATGCCGGGCCGGAAATCGGCGTGGCATCGACCAAGGCCTTCACCTGCCAGTTGGCGGTGCTGGCGGCGTTCGCGGCCAATCTGGCGCGGGCGAAGGGACGGCTGGACGCAAAGGCGGAAAAGGAACTGGTCCGTCACCTGTCCGAGGCGCCCGCCGCGCTCAATGCCGCGCTTGCCTATGATGAATCCATCGAGGGGATGGCGCATCTGATCGCGGGCGCGCGCGATGTGCTCTATCTGGGGCGCGGGCCGGACTATCCGCTGGCGCTGGAAGGGGCGCTCAAGCTCAAGGAAATCAGCTATATCCATGCCGAGGGCTATGCCGCTGGCGAGATGAAGCATGGCCCTATCGCCCTGATCGACGACAAGGTGCCGGTGATCGTGCTGGCGCCCAGTGGACCGCTGTTCGAGAAGACCGTCAGCAACATGCAGGAAGTGCAGGCGCGCGGCGGCAAGGTGGTGCTGATCTCCGATTATGACGGGGTGCAGGCCGCGGGCGAGGGTTGCATGGCGACGATCACCATGCCCAAGGTGCATCCGCTGATCGCGCCGATGGTCTATGCCGTTCCGGTGCAGTTGCTGGCCTATCATGTCGCCGTGGCCAAGGGCACGGACGTCGATCAACCAAGAAACCTTGCCAAGTCCGTTACCGTAGAGTGAGCGGCGGCTGCCGTGCGCAAAACCGGTTCCCACTTTTGCGCACGATGCTCCAGCCGGTGTTCAGCCGCCTCATAGTCGACATCCCGGATCGCCTTTGACAGCATGAGACATGGAATGACTGGCGGCCGGGAATGTCATCGCTGATCCGACGCCTTGGGAAACAGCCATTTTCCGCCGAAGTTCACACCATATGCGCGCGCGCACCAGCGCGCGTAGGCGGCTGCGCAATGTGTCGGACGTTTCAAAGAGGGTTCCGGAATGGGCCGTCGGCGCGAAATAGGACAGGCTTAACCGGCAGGGGTTGCGAAAATAGGACGCTTTTCGGCGAGGCTGTGGCCATTGCATCACGCGGGGTCATGAGTCGGTGTTAGAAGCGAAGATGTTGCGGGAAACCTCGTCGAGGCGGGACTCAGCCGGTGCTGGCGCACCCCCTTAACCCTGTCCATCCTGTGCGACGGGCCGTTTACCAAATTTGAACGCTGATCGTTGATACAGCCTCCGGGAGGCTCCGTAATGGCGGTTTTACGCAATATATTTTGCGCAGGGAAGGCGGTGCGCCGTTTCGGCAAGAACCTGTCGCAGGACAGGCAGGGTATGGCCATGGTGGAATTCGCCGTCATCGCCCCGGCCTTGCTCGCGCTGTTGCTCGCGATCCTTTACTCGATGCTGATATATCTGGCGCAGCAGATGCTGGAAACCGCGGCGCAGAGCGCAGGGCGCCTGATGCTGACGGGGACCGTCCAGACCGTGCAACTGGCCAATGGCCATGTCGGCATGACCGCCAGCGATTTCAAGAACGCCATCTGCAACGGTTTCTCCGGAACCGATGCCAATGGTCAGGCAATCACTGTCCCATCGCTGTTGCCCGCACTGCTCACCTGTTCCCGGCTGACGGTCAATGTCGCCACCGCGAGCACCTATAATGCCGGCAGCACCGCCAAGCCGACCTTCACTTATGACAGCAATGGCGTGCTGACCTCGACAGGCACGGGCTATAGTTACCAGTCGGGCGGCAGCGGCAAATCCCGCATCGTCGTTCTTCAACTGGTCTATCTCTGGCCGACAGGAAAAGGGCCGCTCGGCCTGAACCTGGTGAACCAACCCAACAGCAACCGCCAGCTTGTCGCGACATCGGTATTCACGACGGAAGATTATTCATGCAGCGCATCGCAAAGCTCATGTTGAGGCGCTTTGCACAGGACGCAAGTGGAGCGGTTCTCATCGAATTCGCGATTTGCCTGCCGGTGCTCGTGCTCCTGTACACCGGCGGATGCTCCCTGTCGGACATGATCGCCTGCAACCGCAAGGTCACGATCGCGACGCGCTCCCTTGTCGACCTTACCAGCCGAACGATGTCACCCACCATCGTCTACACGGACCCGACGAGCGCCGACGCGAAATCCTATCTCAGCGCCAGCGCAGTCGTCCTGTCGCCCTACAAGCTCGACAAGGCGACCGAGCAGATATCGCTGCTCAGGGTCTGCGATGCCACCCATGCCTATGTCGTGTGGACCCAGGCCCAGACGCAAAGCGCCGACGGTAGCACCGTCACCGCCGCGACTTCGGAACAGACGGCCGGGACGCTCCCCACGGCCGGGACGCAGTCAGCCAATACCGTTGTTTCCATCCCCGCCAACATGATCAGTTCCACGATGGTCCCGACCTCTCCGGACGGTTCGAATGTGTGCGGAAACCTTGGCCCCGGTACCGGCACCAAGACCCAGGTCGGTACGGCCGGTGGCTGGCTGTTCATGGGCAAGGTCAAATATAATTTCACGCCGTCGATCAGCTTTATCCCCATCCAGACGACTACGCTGACTCACACCCTCTACATGACCCCTCGTCTTTTCTAGGTGCTTGAATGATGACAGGATCCTCTTGCCCCAACTCTGCGCGTGTCCTGGCCAGGCTGGCTGCCCGGCTGAAGGGCGACCAGCGAGGCGGCGCCCTGATGATCACGGCATTTTCCCTCATCCCGCTGACCTTCGTCGTCGGGTTCGGGGTCGATTATTCCCGCGCCATGGCCCTTCAGACGCACTTGAACGCGGCGGCCGACGCGGCTGCGCTGGCGGCTGTCGGCCCTTCGCTTATCCTGCAATCGAACAGTGAAGCGACTACCGCCGCAAGAGCCATGTTCACGGCGCAGGCCAGCCTTCTGAACGGCTATCAGGACCTGCAGGTGACGCCCACCATCACCGACGGCACCTCAGGCAGCGGCGGCGCGCTGGGCTATCTTCGCAAGGCGACCGTCAGCTATACGGTCAAGTCGGTCAATATGTTCGGCAACATATTGGGGGTCGGTACATTAACAGTCAGCGGTACGTCCTCGGCCAGCGCCGCGCAGCCGCCCAATGTCGATTTCTACCTGGCGATGGACAATTCGCCTTCGATGCTGCTTCCCGCGACGTCGGACGGCGTCAGCAAGATCATCGCGGCCACCAAGACTTCCGAAAACGCGAACGGCTGCGCCTTTGCGTGCCACGCGATGCTTCCGACAAGCGACAATATCTATGTCAAGGATCAGAAAACACGCCATATATTGCTGTCAACGGGCTATTATACGTCGGGATCGGCGACCCGGAACGTCTTCTATAGATGGGATTATACTACGAACCTCATCTATGACAGCGCAGGCAATCTCATGACCTCGACTTCGACGCCGACGGTCGTGGGCCCCGTGCGGACAACATCTGGAAACGGAAATAACAAGAAGAACATCGATACCACCACCAGTACCTACGACGTCACCACTTATATTGTTTTGCCGGTGAACAAGAATCCAGGCGGCGTAACCAACATATACAAGAGAGTGACGCCGACCAAGAAGATTGTCGAGGATTCCACGCCGGCAAGCGGTGGAACCACGACGACCACGACGACCACGACGACGGGCACCCCAATCGACACATTGTATGATACCAGCTATTTTGCCGATGGTTATTGGCTCACCCATAATTATGGGCAGATCTACGGCAGTCCCGCCAGCATCACCCTGCGCAAGGACGATGTGGTTTCGGCCGCGACGCAGTTGATCCCCTTCGCGGCTAACCAGGCGTCCCAATATCAGGTCACCTATCGCGCGCAGATGTTTTCGTTCGACTGGACGCGATCGGGCAATTCTTCGCCGGTCAGGACGCTCAACAGCCTGACCAGCGTCGCTTCCTATGGCAGTGGCTTTTCCGCGGCATCGCTGTTCCCGGCTGACGATTATTGGTGGAAAAACTCCATGCCGACCAGCGGCAGCAACATCGACGATAAAGCCACCGAAGTGACGAACATGCTCACCGCCATGAACAACGTCATCCCCACGGCGGGAACCGGCGCGCCTGGAGCGACGCCGCAGAAGATATTGTTCATCATCACGGACGGCATGCTGGACCAGCCAAATGGCGGCGGCCGTTATTTCGGCCCGATGCGGAGCAGCGATCTGACACAATGCACAGCGATCAAGACCAAGGGTATCAAGATTGCCATTCTCTATACCCAATATCTGCCGGAGTCGCTTGCCGGCGATTCCTGGTCGCAGACGAATATTGCTCCGTTCCTGCCGCGTCCGCCTTCGCCCTATCCGGCCGGCAATGCGGGAAGTTCCGACCAGGTTCTCACCGCGCTGCAAAGTTGTGCGTCATCGGGCATCAATGGATCGCCACTGGTGCAGACCGTGACGGCCGATGACAATATCACCACGGCTCTCCAGCAACTATTCTCAACTGCCCTCCAGACAGCTCGACTGGTTCAGTGACGGGGCGCGGACATAGGGAGAGACCGTCATGATGCCTGAAATGACGCTGCCGGATGGGGTAACCGCCTGAAGCCTGCCGGCAGCATGTTCCGTCATCCTTGAATGATGGTATCTGCGTTATCCCCCGCCCGGCGCATTGTGCCCGCCCGCCGGGACCGGGCCTCCGCTTGGCGCGTGGGCGTGATCGGGATTGCTGTCCCAGTCGATGTGATAGAGGTCGAACCGCCGGTCGCGCAGGTTGCGTACCGTACCCTCCGCCCGGGCCCAACTGAGGTCCGCCAGGTTCACGTCGGCCATGGTCAGCGTCTCGACATTCTCGGTCGATTCCGCCGCGATCCCGTCGCGCGCGAAGGGCAGGTCGCAGGGCGTCAGGATCGCGCTCTGGGCATATTGGATGTCCATATTGTCGACATTGGGCAGGTTGCCGACATTGCCTGACATGACCACATAGCATTGGTTCTCGATCGCCCGCGCCTGCGCGCAGTATCGCACGCGCATGTAACCCAGCCGGGAGTCGGTGCAGAAGGGCACGAAGATGATCCGCGCGCCCTGGTCCACCAGCCGTCGCGCCAGTTCGGGAAATTCGCTGTCGTAACAGATGAGCACGCCGATCGGCCCGCAATCGGTCTGGATCACGTCCAGCGAGTCGCCGCCCTTGATATTCCACCAGAAGGCCTCATTGGGCGTCGGGTGAATCTTTTCCTGCCTGTGCAGCGATCCGTCGCGCAGCGCGACATAGGCGATATTCTGGATATCGCCGTCATCAGCGCGGGTCGGGTGAGAGCCGCCGATGATGTTGATATTATATTCCAGCGCCATTCTTTCCAGCTCTCTGGTGAGGCGCGGGGTGTAGCTGGTCAGCTTGTCGATCGCTTCGGCAGGGGAGAGGTTCCTGGTTTCGTAGGACAGCAGGGGCAGGGTGAACAATTCGGGAAAGACGATGAAGTCAGAGCGATAATCGGCCGCCACGTCGACGAAATATTCGATGTTGCGGATGAACTCGTCGAAATCCTTGACGGCGCGGGCCTGCAACTGACAGGTGGCGAGGCGGACACTCTCCACGCCGCGCGGCACGCGCATTTCCGGTGCTTCGTCGGGATCGACATAGGGGTTGCGCCAGACAAGATGCGCGGCATGTCCGTCGGACTGCTTGTCTTCAGGAAGGTAGTTTTCGAGCACGCCCAGCGGCTCGAACTGGTTCTTGAGCTGGAAGCTGACGACCTGGTCGCGCAGCTTGCCCTGGACGACCTTGTCCAGATAATCGGCCGGCCCATCGACGCGCCGCCTGGCCCTGGCGTAACCGGGCATGCGGCCGGCGATGACGATACCGTGCAGGTCCAGTTCCTCGGCCAGTTCCTTGCGCTCGTCATAAAGACGCTGGCCGATGCGCAGTCCGCGCAATTTGGGATCGACCGCCATTTCATAGCCATAGAGCCACTCGCCCGCCGCGCTGTGCCGGGTGCCGAAGCCATTGGCGGTGATCTCCTCCCAGTCATGGGGGGAAAAGGCCATCGCCTTGCTGACGCGCATGGTCGCGCAATAGCCGACGATCCGGCTGTCATAGAGGGCGACGAAGCAGCCGGTCGGGAAATTGTTGATCTGGCCGCGAAGGGTCGCGAGCGAATAATTGGGCAGGCCGGGATAGACTCGCGCGATCAGCCGCTGAATGCCGCGCACATCCGCCGGAACCGCCGGCCGGACTTCCAGGCGCTTCTTCGCCGTTGTCGTCATCATTCGCCTTTCCGCTCATGAAAAAGGCGGCGCCGGGATGCGGCGCCGCCTCGTTCCGTTACCGTATTGAACTGCAGAACGGCAGATCAGTTCCACTTGCCCATGGCGTCTTCCAGGTTCACGCGGATCGCCTCGAAGAACTGTTCGGTGGTCATCCAGGCCTGCTCCGGACCGATCAGCAGGGCAAGATCCTTGGTCATCTTGCCGCTTTCCACCGTTTCGATGCAGACCCGCTCCAGCGTTTCGGCAAACTTGGTGACTTCCGGCGTCTCGTCGAACTTGCCGCGATAGCTGAGGCCCTGGGTCCAGGCGAAGATCGACGCGATCGGATTGGTCGAGGTCTGCTTGCCCTGCTGATGCTGGCGATAATGGCGGGTGACGGTGCCGTGGGCGGCTTCGGCCTCGACGGTCTTGCCATCGGGCGAGAGCAGGACGGACGTCATGAGGCCAAGGGAGCCGAAGCCCTGCGCCACCGTGTCCGACTGTACGTCGCCATCGTAATTCTTGCAGGCCCAGACGAACTTGCCGCTCCACTTGAGGGCGGAGGCGACCATGTCGTCGATCAGGCGGTGTTCGTAGACCACGCCCACCTTCTTGAACTCGGCGGCGAATTCATTGTCGAACACTTCCTGGAACAGATCCTTGAAGCGGCCGTCATAGGCCTTGAGGATGGTGTTCTTGGTCGACAGGTAGAGCGGCCAGCCGCGGCCCAGCGCATAGTTCATGCTGGCGCGGGCGAAATCGCGGATCGAATCGTCCAGATTGTACATGCCCATGGCGACGCCGGAGCTCGGGAAGTTGAAGACGTCCTTCTCGATCTTCTCGCCATTGGCGCCGTCCCACACCATCCGCAGCTTGCCGGGGCCGGGGACGAGGAAGTCGGTGGCGCGATACTGGTCGCCGAAGGCATGGCGGCCGATGACGATCGGATCGGTCCAGCCGGGAACCAGGCGCGGCACATTGCGGATCACGATCGGCTCGCGGAAGACAACGCCGCCCAGGATGTTGCGGATCGTGCCATTGGGCGACTTCCACATTTCCTTCAGGCCGAATTCCTCGACGCGCGCTTCGTCGGGGGTGATGGTGGCGCACTTCACGCCGACGCCATGCTCCTTGATGGCATTGGCGGAATCGATGGTGATCTGGTCGTTGGTCTCGTCGCGCTTTTCGACGCCCAGATCATAATATTTCAGGTCGATGTCGAGATAGGGAAGGATGAGGCGCTCGCGGATCCACTGCCAGATGATCCGCGTCATTTCGTCGCCGTCGATTTCCACGACGGGGTTCTTCACCTTGATCTTAGCCATAGCGCCTGTGCCTTCTCATTCGGGTGGAATTTGCGAACGCCCTAGGGAAAGCGACGGCAATGTTCAACTGGAGTGTGCAGGGCGCGCGGGGAAATGGGCGCCGCCGCCGCCGGATATCACATGTTCGGGGAGAAGATGCGGCGCGGGATTATTTCGTGGCTCTTCGGAAGGGATCGGACGTTGTCACTGCAAGTGTCTGTCCTTAAAGACGGTGTCCATGGAAAATGACGAACTGACCGTCGCGCTGGGCGGCAATGTGAAATGGCGCTTCCCCTCGGTGCATCCGGAGGGCGTGAAATTCGGCCTGATCGCGGCCGCCATCACCGCGCTGCTGTTCCTGGTGGGCTGGGAGATTCCGGGCTGGCTGATGGTGATGGTGACGATCTGGGTCCTGGCGTTCTTCCGCGATCCGGTCCGCGCCGTACCGCAGGATGAGCACGCCATCGTCGCCCCCGCGGACGGGCTGGTGACACTGATCCAGCGGGTGCCGCCGCCGCGGGAGATGAGCGGGCCGGACGGGCTGGGCGACCAGCCGATGATCCGCGTGTCGATCTTCATGAGCGTGTTCGACGTGCACATCAACCGGACGCCGATCGGCGGGACGGTGAAGTCGGTCGTCTATATTTCCGGCAAGTTCCTGAACGCCGACCTCGACAAGGCGAGCGAGGATAATGAGCGGCAGCATATCCTGGTCGAGCGGCATGACGGGGTGCGCATCGGCTTCACCCAGATCGCGGGCCTTGTCGCGCGGCGGATCGTACCCTTTGTGAAGCCGGGCGACATGGTCGCGGCGGGGCAGCGCATCGGCCTGATCCGTTTCGGCAGCCGTGTCGACGTCTATCTGCCGGCGGGCACCGCCCCGCGCGTGGTGCTGGGGCAGCGCACCGTGGCCGGCGAAACGATCCTGGGCCAGATTGGCGACATGCGCGTGATTTCGGGGATTCAGCAATAATGCGGCAGCGGCGCACCATCCCGCGCGGTCTGCGCCGGGGGATCACCCTGCGGATG
This sequence comes from Sphingobium sp. LMC3-1-1.1, assembly GCF_040676285.1. NCBI lineage: Bacteria > Pseudomonadati > Pseudomonadota > Alphaproteobacteria > Sphingomonadales > Sphingobiaceae > Sphingobium > Sphingobium sp. LMC3-1-1.1. The sequence goes on from NZ_JBEGHQ010000023.1 coordinate 384,463, forward strand.
GTGGCGCCCAACGCCGTGACGGCGATGGCGCTGTGCTTCGGCCTGACGGGCGTGCGCTACGGCATTTCGGGCGAATGGGAGCGGGCAGTACTCTCCATCCTGATCGCCGGCGTGCTGGACGGGCTGGATGGCCGCATTGCCCGGCTGCTGCGGGGGGAAAGCCGCTTCGGCGCGGAGTTGGACTCCCTGTCGGATTCCATTGCCTTCGGCGTGGCGCCGGCCCTCGTGCTTTATCTCTGGTCATTGAACGCCATGCCGAAATTCGGCTGGATATTCGCTCTTGCCCATGCGCTTTCCTGCGCGCTGCGGCTGGCGCGGTTCAACGCCAATATCGACGCCGACGTGCAGCCGCACAAATCCGCCGGCTTTCTTACCGGCGTTCCGGCGCCCGCTGGTGCCGGTCTGGCCTTCGTGCCGCTCTATCTCTGGCTGGTGACCGGCGAACCGTTGTTCCGGCAATGGTATGTAGTGGCGCCGTGGACCGCCTTCTCAGCCTTCCTGATGATCTCCAACATCGCGACCTATAGCTGGTCCGCGCTGCGTCTGCGCAAACGCATAAGGCTGGAGGCGATTGCGCTGGCCGGGCTTCTGGCGGCGCTGCTAATCACAGATCCATGGCTGACTCTGCTGGTGCTGTGCGCCATTTATCTTGCGCTCATCCCCTTTGGCATGATGTCCTATGCCAGGGTTCGCCGCCAGCGCGCGGCCGAAGCACAATGATCCTCAGGCAGCCAGCACCGCGGCGGCAAAAGCGGGGCGTTCTTGTCGCGTCGAGGGTGCGGCGCGACGCCGGCTGATGCGCAGGCGATATACCGGAACCTGTCGCGAGATGGGTTCGAATGCGAGAGCCGCCACCATCTTGTCATGATAGGTCAGCAGCATGCCGACAATGACGCCCGCGGCGAGCAGGAATGATCCGGTGAAAACAAGTGCTGCGACCAGTGCGAACATATGCAGCTCACTTTCTGTCTTGCCATTTGCACGGCTTGGTTCACTATGGGCATGCAAACGGTGCAAATCCGCCGCTTGTTCCCAATGTTCTCCTTATGTTCTATCCAGAACGGAGAGTCAACCCCTTGCAATGATATTCCGACGCGTCTAAACGCGCGCCCATTCCACATGGGAATCGACATATCCGGTGCTGCGGCGCGCTGCTTCAGTTCCTGATTCCCAGAGGTGTAACCGGAAGGAGAATAATTATGGCGGCTCCTGTCGTCACCATGCACCAATTGATCGAGGCTGGCGCCCATTTCGGCCACCAGACCCACCGCTGGAACCCGCGCATGAAGCCGTACATCTTCGGCGAGCGCAACGGCATTCACATCCTTGACCTGTCGCAGACCGTGCCGCTGTTCGGCCGCGCCCTGGACTTCGTGTCCGCGACCGTCGCCGCCGGCGGCAAGGTGCTGTTCGTCGGCACCAAGCGCCAGGCGCAGGATCCGATCGCTGAAGCCGCCCGCAAGTCGGGCCAGCATTTCGTCAACCATCGTTGGCTGGGCGGCATGCTCACCAACTGGAAGACCATCTCTGGCTCGATCAAGCGTCTGAAGACCCTGGAAGAGAAGCTGTCGGGCGACACCCACGGCTTCACCAAGAAGGAAGTCCTCCAGATGACCCGCGAGCGCGAGAAGCTCGAAATGTCGCTGGGCGGCATCCGCGACATGAACGGCATCCCTGACGTCATGTTCGTGATCGACGCCAACAAGGAAGAGCTGGCGATCAAGGAAGCCAACACGCTGGGCATTCCGGTCGTCGCGATCCTCGATTCGAACGTCTCGCCCGACGGCATCGCTTTCCCGGTTCCGGCGAATGACGACGCCAGCCGCGCGATCCGCCTCTACTGCGACGCCGTCGCCGCCGCCGCCACCAAGGGCAACCGTGGTGCGCAGCAGGCTTCCGGCGTTGACCTTGGCGCTCTGGACGAGCCCGAGGCCGAAGAGGTCGTCGCTCAGGCCTGAGACGCGGTCTTCGAACTGCAAGATTGACAGGCTAGGGCGCGCTCCGATGGAACGCGCCCTAGCGCTTATTTGAACCATCCGAAACATTTAGGAGCCGAAACATGGCCGAGATTACCGCTGCCGCCGTCAAGGAACTGCGCGACCGTTCGGGCGCGGGCATGATGGACTGCAAGAAGGCGCTCACCGAAGCCAATGGCGACATCGAAGCGGCAACCGACTGGCTGCGCGCCAAGGGTCTTGCCGCCGCGCAGAAGAAGTCGAGCCGCACCGCCGCTGAAGGTCTGGTCGGCGTCGCCGTTGCCGGCACCAAGGGCGTCGCCGTCGAAGTGAACAGCGAAACCGACTTCGTCGCCAAGAACGACCAGTTCCAGGATTTCGTCCGCACCGTGTCGACCATCGCGCTGGAAAATGGCGTTGCCGACGCTGACGCGCTGTCGAACGCTGCCTATCCGGCTGGCGGCACCGTGGCCGAGAAGCTGGTCGCCAACATCGCCACCATTGGTGAAAACCAGACCCTGCGCCGCGTCGGCCAGGTCGAGGTGAGCCAGGGCGTCGTCGTTCCCTATGTCCACAATGCCGCCGCTCCGGGTCTGGGCAAGATCGGCGTGCTGGTCGCGCTGGAGGGCGATGCATCCGCCGACGTTCTGGAGCCGCTGGGCAAGCAGATCGCGATGCACATCGCTGCTGCCTTCCCGCTGGCGCTGTCCTCGGCCGATATCGATCCGGCCCTGCTGGAGCGTGAGCGCGCGATCGCTGCCGAAAAGGCGGCCGAATCGGGCAAGCCCGCCGAGATCGTCGCCAAGATGGTGGACGGCGCCGTCGCGAAATATGCGAAGGAAAACGCGCTGCTGTCGCAGCTCTTCGTGATGGACAACAAGACCCCGGTCGCCGACGTGGTCGCCAAGGCGGCCAAGGAAGCCGGCGCGTCGATCACGCTGAAAAACTATATCCGCTTCCAGCTCGGTGAAGGTATCGAGAAGGAAACGAGCGACTTCGCCGCCGAAGTGGCCGCCGCCGCCGGCGTCTGATCCGACAGTTCGTTCGCTTTCGGCGGTGTCGGGAGGCTGAGGCTTCTCGACAAGCCGGACGCGGGCGCTAAGGAAGTTCGGGGTTGCCAAAACCCTGCTTCACATAATGGCGCGCGCTGCTTAAGGTGCGCGCCATTTCCTTGCCCGATCATAAAAGGAATATTGCCCCGCATGTCTCGCCCAGCCTTCAAGCGCATCCTGCTGAAACTTTCGGGCGAAGTGCTGATGGGGCAGGGGCAGTTCGGCATCGAGCCGGAAACGGTGAACCGCGTGGCGGGCGAGATTGCCGCGGCGAAGGATGCCGGGTTCGAACTGTGCGTGGTCGTGGGTGGCGGCAATATCTTCCGTGGCCTTGCGGGCGCCGCCAAGGGATTCGATCGGGCGAGCGCTGATTATATGGGCATGCTGGCCACCGTCATGAACGCGCTGGCCGTGCAGAATTCGCTGGAAAAGCTGGGCTATGACACCCGCGTCCAGTCCGCCATCCCGATGGCGTCGGTCTGCGAACCCTATATCCGGCGCAAGGCGGTGCGGCATATGGAAAAGGGCCGGATCGTCATCTTCGCGGCGGGTACCGGCAGCCCCTTCTTCACCACCGACACCACGGCGGCGCTGCGCGCGGCGGAAATGGATTGCGACGCGCTGTTCAAGGGCACCAGCGTCGACGGCATCTACAATGCCGATCCGAAGAAGGTGCCCGATGCCGCCCGCTATGACGCGATCAGTTTCGATCAGGTTCTGAACGACAATCTGAAGGTCATGGACGCGAGCGCCATTGCCCTTTGCCGCGAAAACCACATCCCCATCGTCGTGTTCAACATCCGCGAAACCGGCAACCTGGCCAAGGTGCTGGCCGGCGATGGTGTGGCGACGATCGTGCAAAATCAGGAGCGCTGAAACAAAATGGCTCAATATGACAAGGCCGACCTCGAACGCCGCATGGCGGGTGCCGTGGAATCGCTGAAGGGCGATTTGTCGGGGCTGCGTACGGGCCGGGCCAATATCCAGCTTCTCGATCCTGTGACGGTCGAGGTTTATGGCGCGCATATGCCGCTCAACCAGGTCGCGACCGTTTCTGCGCCCGAACCGCGCATGCTGTCGGTCCAGGTGTGGGACAAGAGCAATGTCGGCCCCTGCGACAAGGCGATCCGTTCGGCGGGCCTCGGTCTCAACCCGATCGTGGACGGTCAGACGCTGCGCCTGCCGATCCCGGACCTGACGGAGGAGCGCCGCAAGGAACTGGCCAAGCTCGCCAGCAAATATGCGGAAGGGGCCCGCATCGCCGTCCGCAATGTCCGCCGTGACGGCATGGACAGCCTGAAGGCGGACGAGAAGAAGGGCGAGATCAGCGAGGATGAGCGCAAGCGCAAGGAAACCGAGGTCCAGAAGCTGACCGACAGCACCATCGCGGATATCGATGCGACGGCGGCGGCGAAGGAAAAGGAAATTCTCGGTCAGTGATCCGGGGCTTTCCTTTCGCGGCCAAAGCACGCATTCCTGTCTGATGGCCACCCAAGCCAAACCCGATCTGACCAGCGGCGCGCCAGCCCATGGCGCGCGTCATGTCGCCATCATCATGGACGGCAACGGCCGCTGGGCGAAGAAGCGCTTCCTGCCGCGTATCGCCGGCCATCGCGCCGGAGTGGAGGCGGTGCGCCGCGTCGCCCGCGCCGCGCGGGAGCTGGGCCTGGAATGCCTGACGCTCTACGCCTTTTCCTCGGAAAACTGGAAGCGTCCGGCGAGCGAGGTGGCCGATCTGATGGCCCTGCTGCGCCATTTCATCCAGTCCGACCTCGACGAATTCCACGCCAATGGCGTGCGGCTGCGCATCATCGGCAATTATCGGGCGCTGGATCCCTCGCTGGTCGAAATGATCGACAATGCGATGGCGCGGACAGCCGGCAACAGCGGGCCGATCATAGCCATAGCGCTGAATTACGGCGCCCAGGACGAACTGGTGCGCATGGCGCAGACGCTGGCGCGCCGGGTGGCCGCGGGCGAGATCGCGGCCGAGGAGATCGGTCTGGATGATGTGGATGCAGCGCTCTACACCGCCGACCTGCCACCGCTCGACCTGATGATCCGTACCTCGGGCGAGCAGCGGCTCAGCAATTTCATGCTGTGGCAGGCCGCCTATGCGGAGCTGTATTTCACCGACATGCTGTGGCCGGATTTCGACGCGAGGGCGCTCGCCGCCGCGCTGGACGCCTTCCGCCTGAGGGACCGCCGTTTCGGCGGGCTGTGACAGCATGTCGAGCGAGCTTCGCACCCGCGCGATAGTCGGTGTCCTCCTTATCCTGGTGGCGTTGGGCGCCTTGTTTGCGGGCGGTTTCGCCTTTTGGGTGCTGTTGTCCGTGGCGGGCGTGCTGATGCAGGGGGAGTGGGGCGACCTGACGGGAGCCAAGCCTGAGAATCGCAAGCTGGCGATGTTTGCCGTATCGGTGCCGCTGGCGATTCTTTGCCCCGCGGCGGCCGGCGTGTCCTGGCTTGGCTTCACGCTGATGGCGGCTGCCTTCTTCTTTGTTGCGCTGGCCGGTCGTTCGGTCAGGCTGGCGCTGGGCGTGCCCTATATCGTCGTGCCGGTGATGGCGTTGCTGTTCCTGCGCGAGCAGTCGCCCAATCTTCAGGGGCTGCTGCTGACCTTCTGGGCGCTGGGTCTCGTCTGGGCGACGGATATCGGCGCCTATTTCGCCGGTCGCTCGATCGGCGGGCCGAAACTGGCGCCACGTATCAGCCCTTCCAAGACCTGGTCCGGCCTGGGCGGCGGCGTGCTGGCGGCCCTGATGGTCGGTTTTCTGCTCTATCGGTTCGCGGACCTGCCGATCCAGCTCGCCGCGGCAAGCGGTCTGCTGGCAGTGGCGGCGCAACTGGGTGACCTGCTGGAAAGCTGGATGAAGCGCCGGGCCGGCGTCAAGGACAGCGGTACGCTGCTGCCCGGCCATGGCGGCGTGATGGACCGGCTGGACGGGGTGGTCGCCGCCGCACCGCTGGCCGCGATCTGCTATATGATCCTGGTGCAATTGCCATGAGGAAGGTGTCGGTCTTTGGCGCGACCGGGTCGGTCGGCATGTCCACGCTGGACCTGATCCAGCGTGATCCGGAAGGCTATCGGGTCGTCGCCCTGACCGCGCACAACGACGTGGCGGGCCTGGCGGCCGCCGCGCGGCAGAGCAATGCCGCGATCGCCGTGATCGGGAACGAGGCGCGTTATGAGGCGCTGAAGGATGCGCTGCGCGGTTCGGGGACGGAGGCGGCGGCGGGCGAAAGCGCTTTGATCGACGTCGCGGGGGCCGGTGCAGACTGGAGCATGGCCGCGATCGTCGGCTGCGCGGGGTTGCGCCCGACCATGGCGGCGCTCAAGGCGGGCGGCACGGTGGCGCTTGCCAACAAGGAGTCGCTGGTATCTGCGGGCGCGCTGATGATGGATGCGGTCGGCGCGTCGGGCGCCACGCTGTTGCCGGTCGACAGCGAACATAATGCCATATTCCAGTGCCTTGCAGGCAGTCGCATGGAAGATGTGGCAAGGATCACCCTGACGGCGAGCGGCGGCCCTTTCCGCACCCGCAGTCGGGAGGAGATGCGCGGCATAACGCCCGCGCAGGCGGTCGCCCATCCCAACTGGTCGATGGGCGCCAAGATCAGCGTCGACAGCGCGACGATGATGAACAAGGGGCTGGAACTGATAGAGGCGGCGCATCTCTTCCCGGTCGGGCTCGACCGGATCGAGATCCTCGTCCATCCGCAATCGGTCATCCATTCCATGGTCGAATATCGCGATCGATCCACCCTGGCGCAGCTTGGTTCGCCCGACATGCGCATCCCGATCGCCCATGCGCTGGCATGGCCGGAGCGGATCGCCACGCCCTGCCAGCCGCTGGACCTCGCCCGGATCGGTCGCCTGGATTTCGAGGCGCCGGATGAGGATCGCTTCCCCGCGCTGCGGCTGACCCGACAGGCGGCGGAGGCGGGCGGCGCCGCGCCCGCCATATTGAACGCAGCCAATGAGGTCGCCGTCGCCGCCTTCCTCAAAGGCGCCATAGGCTTCCTTGATATCGCCATGATTGTGGAGGATGTCCTGAACGGTTATAGCGCGCCTGTGCCCCAGCAGATCGACGATGTGCTGGAAGCGGACGCGCAGGCGCGCAAGAGGGCTGCGCAAGTGATGGAAAGATTGACCGCTTGATCCAGAATCCCGGTTTCCTGTTGACCGTAGTGGCATTCGTGGCGGTCATCGGCCCGCTCGTCTTCGTGCATGAGCTGGGCCATTATCTGGTGGGCCGCTGGTGTGGGGTGAAGGCGGAGGCCTTCTCCATCGGCTTCGGCCCGGAAATCGCCGCCTGGGTCGACAGGCGCGGCACCCGGTGGCGCCTGGGCGCCCTGCCGCTGGGCGGCTATGTGCGCTTCAAGGGCGATATGAACGTCGCCAGCCAGACCGACCCGCGCTGGCTGGAAATGCCTGCCGCCGAACGGGCGGAGAGCTTTCCGGCCAAGCCATTGTGGCAGCGGGCCGCGATCGTTGCGGCCGGGCCGGCGATCAATTTCCTCTTTGCCATAGCGATCCTGGCAACCTTCGCCCTTGTCCATGGCGAGAGCCGCACGCCCGCCGTGGCCGGGCATGTGCAGCCGGGCAGCGCAGCGGCCGCAGCGGGTATACTGGCGGGTGACCGTATCGTATCGCTCAACGGGCGGGCGATGACGACCTTCGACGATATCCGCCTGTTCGCTCAGATTCGCCCGGGTGAGCCCGTCACCATCCTGATCGACCGGCAGGGCAAGCTGATCGAAAAGCAGGGCAAGGTCGGCGCGGTCGAGGAAAATGACGGGTTCGGCAATAGATTCCGGCTGGGGCGGCTGGGCATCGCGCCGGGCGAGCCGGTGATCGAGCCTGTCAGCCTTGTCCGCGCGCCTGTCGTCGCGATCGAACGGACGGGTCAGATCATCCGCACCATGGTCGAGACGCTGGGCCAGATCGTCGGGGGCGGCCGGTCGGTCAAGGAACTGGGCGGACCGCTCAAGATTGCCGAGGTTTCGGGACAGGCCGCGACGCTGGGGGTGGAAAGCTTCGTCTTCTTCATGGCGCTGATCTCGATTAACTTGGGGTTCATCAACCTCTTGCCAATCCCGATGCTGGATGGCGGCCATCTGCTGTTCTATGGGGTGGAGGCGATACAGCGGCGGCCGGTCAGCCCGCAGGTGCAGGAATGGGCCTATCGTTCGGGTCTGGCGGTCCTGCTGGCGATGATGGTGCTGGTAACATTCAACGATTTATCCTCTTTCGGTCTCTGGGATCGTCTGTCCGGCTTGATCGGCTGAGCCGTATCGGGCAGGAGGGCGCGATTTGGCGCCGTCTTTCCGGATATGTACGGAATGGGTCCGGCGTGAACGACATGTTGCTTTTTTGTAGAAGGTGGAGCGGGTGACAGCGATGATGAGCAGCAACAGGCAGCGCCCGGTCGTCGTGGCCCTGTTGGCGACGACGATGATCGCGGGCATGTCTGCAGTCCCGGCGATGGCTCAAAATGCCCCGCCGGCGGCCGCACCTGTTCCCGCGCCCGTGCCAGCGGTTGCGCCCGCAGCCGGCACGATCCGCAACATCACCGTCACCGGCGTCCAGCGCCTGGAACCCGACACGGTGCTGTCCTACACCAAGCTGCGCATCGGCCAGCCCTTCACCCAGGAATCGCTCGACCAGGCGCTGCGCGACCTTTACGAGACGGAGCTGTTCGCCGACGTCCAGATCCGCAACGACAATGGCGCGCTGACCGTCGAGGTGAAGGAAAACCCGGTCATCAACCGCATCGTCCTTGAAGGTAATAAGCGCCTCAAGGAAGACAAGATACGTCCTGAAATAAAACTGGCTCCGCGGCAGATCTATACCCGGTCCAAGGTCCGCGCGGATGTTGCCCGCATCATCGAACTGTATCGCCGCCAGGGCCGCTTCGCCGCCACGGTCGAGCCGAAGATGGTGCAACTCGATCAGAATCGCGTCGACATCGTCTTCGAAATTTCCGAAGGGCCCAAGTCCAAGGTCCGTCAGATCAACATCATCGGCAACGAGAAGTTCAAGGACGGCGAACTGCGCAGCCAGATGGTGACGAAGCAGTCGCGCTGGTTCCGCATCTTCTCCTCGGGCACCAGCTACGACCCGGATCGCCTGGCCTATGACCAGCAGAAGCTGCGCCAGTTCTACCTGACCAACGGCTATGCCGATTTCCGCGTGATTTCCGCCGTGGCGGAACTGACGCCCGACAAGCAGGACTTCATCATCACCTATGTGGTCGAGGAAGGGCAGCGCTACAAATTCGGTGACGTGAAGGTCAACAGCGACATTCGCGACCTGTCGGGCGATTCGCTGACCAAGATGCTGCCGATGAAGAAGGGCGACTGGTACAACGCCAAGCAGGTCGAGGACACGGTCGACACGCTGAGCGAGACGGCGGGCCTGTTCGGCTATGCCTTCGCCGATGTCCAGCCGGACTTCCAGCGCAACAAGGACACGCTGACGATGGGGATTGATTTCCGCATCGCCAATGCGCCGCGCGTCTATGTCGAGCGCGTCGACATCAACGGCAACACGCTGACCCAGGACAAGGTCGTCCGGCGCGAATTCCGCCTGGCCGAAGGGGATGCGTTCAACAGCTTCCTGGTCAAGCGGTCGAAGGACCGCATCAACTCCCTGGGATTCTTCCAGGAAAAGCTGGACGTCGAACAGAAGCCGGGTTCTGCGCCCGACCGGATCGTGCTGGAAACGAACGTGCAGGAAAAATCGACCGGCGAACTGTCGCTGTCGGCTGGTTTCTCCTCGCTGGAACGCTTCATCGTCTCGGCGTCGATCACGCAGCGCAACTTCCGCGGCAAGGGCCAGGAACTGCGCACCAGCGTCAATTACTCGGCCTACAGCAAGTCGATCGAACTGGGCTTTACCGAGCCCTATTTCATGGACAAGAACATCGCGCTGGGCGGCGACATCTATCGCCGCGACCTCAACAGCTTCAACTATATCAACAATAACGACCGCAACCGCACCTACCAGCAGACTACGACCGGCTTCCAGCTTCGCGCCGGCGTGCCGATCACGGAATATATGTCGCTTGCGCTGCGCTACACGCTCAACCTCGACAATGTGACGCTGGACAAGTCGACCTATTATACCGACAGCAATGGCGACGGTCTTCGCGGCAACAGCGCCGGTGATACCTGCGACCCGATCCTGTCGGGCCGTTATCTTTGCGACGCCATCGGCAAGCGCACCACGTCCATGATCGGTTATTCGCTGATCTACGACACGCGCGACAACCGCATCCGGCCGACGCGCGGCAATAATCTGGTTCTCAGCCAGGATTTCGCCGGCCTGGGCGGCAGCGTCAAATATGTCCGCACCCGCCTCAGCGGCGGAAAATACTGGCCGGTCGGCGGTGGTTTCATTTTCTCGCTGACTGGCGAAGGCGGCTATATCCACAGCCTTGAGGGGGATCGCCGCGACAGCACGGGCGCCCTGGTTGATGCGGTTCGCCTCACGGACCGCTTCTTCCTCGGCAATCCGCAGATTCGCGGCTTCGACATTCGTGGCGTCGGGCCCCGGATCGTCCGTCGCTACTTCACGACCACAGCCAATAGCGACGGCACCTTCACCGGTGTCGAGAATACCGGCAACAACAATCGCGCCGACGACGCGTTGGGCGGCCGCATTTATTATCTGGCGCATGCGGAAATGGAAATTCCGCTGGGTTCGGGCGCGCGTGAAATGGGGCTGCGGCCTTCGGTGTTCGTGGACGCGGGCGCTGTCGGGGGGCTCAAGAGACCTGGTCTGGTCAGCGTACCTGGCTCCACCCCAGGCACCTTCCCGGGCTTCTGCTCGTCCACCAGCAATCCCGCCTTGCCGGTGGTTCAGGCTACCGGATCGGCCGTGGCGCCTGTCTGCAACACGGCTGTCGGCTATAATACGGTCAGCAGCGGCTTCGTGGAACAATATCTCGGCGACACGCTCAAGCCGCGTGTTGCCGTGGGCTTCGGCGTCAACTGGAACTCGCCCTTCGGTCCGTTCCGTATCGACATCGCCAAAGCCCTGCTCAAGGAACCAGGGGACGACACTCAGCTCATTAGCTTCAACGTAGGGACTCAATTCTGATGAAGACGATTTTCAAGGCTGCTGCGCTGGTTCTTGCGCCAATGACTGCCATGGCGCTGACCAGCGTTCCTGCCGCTGCCCAGTCGAAGACCGGCATCGCCGTCGTCGACCTGCAGCGCGCCGTTGCCACCAGCTCGGCCTATTCGACCGCGCGCACGCAGATCCAGACCACTTACAAGGCGCAGATCGACAGTTTCACCGCGCGCAAGAACGCGATCGACGCGGACCTGAAGGCGAAGGGCACTGCCCTGGAAACCGCGATGAAGGCCGCCGGCGGCAAGCCGACCCCGGCGATCCAGACCCAATATGAGGCCTATCAGAAGGCCGGGCAGGACGGTCAGGCCGAACTGCAGCGCCTGGGCCAGCCGATCGCGCTCGCCAACGCCTATGTCGAGGAGCAGATTTCGGCGAAGCTTTCGGACGCGCTCAAGTCCGCCATGACCAAGGCCAAGGTTGACCTGATCCTGTCGCCCGACGCGACCGTGTCCTATCAGCCGACCGTCGACATCACCCAGTCGGTGGTGACCGAACTCAACGCGCTGGTGCCCAGCGTCGGCATCACCCCGCCGGCCGGCTGGCAGCCGGGCCGTCAGGGCCAGGGCGCTGCCGCCCCTGCCGCTGCACCCGCCAATCCGTCGCAGCAGCCGGCCTCGCGCTGATCGCACGGATGACGGATCAGACTGACAATGCGGCCGCCGCCGTCGGCCCCATCGATATTCGTGGGGTGATGGCGGCGCTGCCGCACCGTTATCCGATGCTGCTCGTCGACCGCGTGATTTCGCTCGTGCCCAACAGCGCGATCCACGCGGTCAAGGCAGTGTCGATCAACGAGGACTTCTTCCAGGGGCACTTCCCCGGCCGGCCGATCATGCCCGGCGTATTGATCGTCGAAGCCATGGCGCAGGCCGCAGGCGTGCTGACGGTCGAGACGATGAACCTGCGGGGTTCGGGCAAGCTCGTCTATTTCATGAGCATCGACGGGGCTAAGTTCCGCAATCCGGTCGAACCGGGCTGCCTGCTCGACCTGCATGTCGATCTGGTCCAGATCCGTGGCCGCGTCTGCAAGTTCACGGGCAAGGCGATGGTCGAGGGCAAGCTCTGCGCGGAGGCCAGCTTCGTCGCGATGATTGCCGACCCGCCTGTGGATTGAGGCGGGGTAGTGATCCGGAATTTCCCGTCACTTCCGCCCCGGCGGGAATGACGGGGTCGACCGGCCAAGGGGCAAGGCCCGCTCTTCCCCTTGCTTTTGCGCGCATTCCCATGTAACGGCGCGCCTTCGCAATTTTTCGCATCCATGGCCGGTCGGAAACCGGCCCCTGAACGGAGCAGACCCATGAAGGCCGATACCCACCCCGATTACCACTTCATCACCGTCCAGATGACCGACGGCACCACGTTCCGCACCCGCTCGACCTGGGGCAAGGAAGGCGACACGCTGGCGCTCGACATCGATCCCAAGTCGCATCCGGCCTGGACCGGCGGTACCCGCCAGCTTGAACAGGGCGGCCAGGTTGCCCGCTTCAATAAGCGCTTTGGCGGCCTGACGCTGAAGAAGTAATCGACGCCTTCAAGGGGCATGATTTGAAAGGGCGCCTTCTGGGCGCCCTTTTTTGTTGGATAAGGGGGCAGGTTCGACCAGTTGTCGCTGGTCATGATATTGAGGAGATGCTCGAAAGCGGTCATGCCCTCAACTCATCCGCAAGATGCCGGACCTCCTATATCAGGTGTATGCTGTAGCGTTGAGCGTTGGCATCGCGTTCGCCAAGCGCATTTGATAAGCGGGAATCATGAAAAAAGCCTCGATGATCACCATCTTTGCGTCGATGCCAGCCATGTCCGTTCCCGCGCTGGCACAACCGGCTGCCACGGCATCTGATCCGCCCGAATCATCGTCCCCGCGAACCGTTAACCTGACCGTCTATGGCAATGATTCCTGTCCGCCGGGCCGGGATAATGAGATTGTGGTCTGTGCCCGTAGACCGGAAGCGGAGCGCTATCGCATCCCCAAGGAATTACGGGAAAAATCGGCTTCATCGGGTGCTCCAGGTTGGACGAGCCAAGCTGCGACCATGGAAGAAACGCAACGTGACAGCCTGCCCGTCAGCGGTTGTTCGGTCGTCAGCAGCAGCGCTGCCGGTTGTCTTGCCAAGGCGTTGCGACAATGGCGCGCCGAGCGGCGCATGGAGCATGCCAAAAATCACCCTTGAGGCGCTACACGGATATGCCCTTTGGAGATCGATAAATTGTTACGATCATCACCATGGGTGCTTCTCGATAGCGGACCTGCGCAAGTCAGATTAGATCATGGCAAGTTCGGCTGGAGATATGCCCGCGGTATGGCGAGAAATTCATGCCACCGGAAGAAGATGCGCCGGGATATGAGATTGTTTGGCCTGACAACAGCTTGCTGAGCACTTAAATTGGGCTGTATCCCCTGATACAACCCTGACCTTCATTCCTGCCTTGGTGTCAAACCTCGGCCGCGCGATCCTGATCCAGAAACGCAGCCACATCGTCCAGCACGACATCCTTCGACAGGAAGGTCTGCCCGATTCCCCGCGCCAGCAGGAAGGAGAGGGTGCCTGCCGCCATTTTCTTGTCGTGCAGCATATATGCGACAAGCGCCGCGCCGTTCGCCTTCACATGCGCGCTGGCCAGATCGTGCGGCAGGCCGACGGCCTTCAGATGCGCGGTCACCCGCTCTGCATCTTCGACCGTGCAGAGGCCGAGCCGCGCCGAATAACGGAACGCAAGGGCGGTTCCTGCCGCAACAGCCTCGCCATGGAGCAGAAGATCGGAAAAGCCGGTATCCGCCTCTAGCGCATGGCCGAAAGTATGACCTAGGTTCAGCAAGGCCCGCCTTCCGGACGTCTCCCGCTCGTCGTCGGCCACAATGGCCGCCTTGGCGGTCACGCTGCGCTCTATGGCATATTCGCGCGCCTGGACGTCGCCGGACAGCAGCTTATGTCCTTCCGTCTCGCACCAGGCGAAAAAGACGGGATCGTCGATCAGGCCATATTTCACCACCTCGGCATAGCCGGCCCGCGTTTCGCGCGCGGGCAGCGTGTCGAGCGTCGACGGATCGATCAGCACCAGCGAGGGCTGGTAGAAGCTGCCCACCAGATTCTTGCCCGCCTTCGCGTTGATCGCGGTCTTGCCGCCGACGGAACTGTCCACCTGCGCCAGCAATGTCGTCGGCACCTGGATGAAATGGCAGCCGCGCTTCAGGATCGAGGCGGCAAAGCCCACCAGGTCTCCGATCACGCCGCCCCCCAGCGCCACTACATGGTCGCCGCGCTCGATCTCCAGTGCCAGCAGCGCGTCGAGCAGTTCTTCCAGGTGGCGCCAGCTCTTGGTCTGCTCCCCCGGCGGCAGGATGATGGGTTCCACCGCGACATTGGCGGCGCGCAGGCTCGCTTCCAGGCGGGGAAGCTGCGTGGCGGCGACATTTGCGTCGGTGACGACGACCAGCCGTCCCTTGCGCGCATAGCCCGCCAGATGCGTCCCCGCCCGGTCCAGTGCACCTTGTTCGATCAGAATGTCGTAACTGCGCGAATCGAGCGCGACGCGGACTATGGCCATTGGGAAAGCTGCTCCAAGATGCTGTCGACTGCCACGTCATGCGGCGCGGCGGCGCTTTTCACATGAATGGGGCAGAGCGCGTAGACCGGATTGCGTATGGCCGCGAGCTCAGTCAGCACCACGCGCGGATCCTTGCCCTTCAGCAGCGGACGCCCCTCCCGTCGCGACACCCGGTCCACCAGCGTGTCGATGTCGGCGTTCAACCAGATCGCCAGCGCATGATCCAGGATCAGCGCCCGCGTCTCTTCCTGCATGAAGGCGCCGCCGCCGGTCGCGATCACCTTGGGCTCGCCGTCCATCAGGCGGGCGATCACCCGCCGTTCGCCGTCGCGGAAATAGTCCTCGCCATAACGTTCGAACATTTCGGTGATCGTCATGCCCGCCGCCTTTTCGATCTCCTCGTCGGCATCGACGAAACCCAGGCCGAGCCGCGCCGCCAGCCGCCGGCCGACGGTCGATTTGCCAACGCCCATCATGCCCACCAGGACGATGGGGCCGCGCTTCGCTTGCGCATCGGCGGATTTGCTGTTTCGCTGCATGGCGAGCGGGGCTATACATCCCCGCGTCGACAAGGCAAATCGCAACTTTCCTTCAGCTTTGGCCCAGCCAGAATAGCCAGCCAGAACAGGACTCATGAAGCGCAATCGTTCCTACAGCAATTTTGAGGGCAGCTCCCGGCGCCGCAAGACGTCCCTGCCGATCATTCCCATCATTGCGGTCCTCGTGCTGGCGGGGATCATCGCCCTGCTCTGGTCGCGCGGCGGCGAAAAGCCGCAGGCCCGCGTGGAAAAGGTCATTCCTGCCGAAAAGCTGGGCCGGTAAACGGCATGCGGCAGCGGCGGGTGAACGCGAAATGGGCGCTGGGCACGCTGGCGCTGGCGCTGGCGCTGCCTGTGGTGGCGCAGGAGACGCCCGAATCGCTCCTGCCGCCCGGCTTTGGCGATGCGCCCGCGGCGCCGCCACCCGTTGCGCCGCCGCCGCGCCCCGCACCGGGTACCCCGGCGGCGCCTGCCGGTTCGCCCTCCGTGGTGCCCATATTGCCGCCCGGCTTCGCCGTCACGCAAGAGGCGGGCGACAATGCAGCGGAACCGATGAGCGAGGAGGAGCTCTCCGCCGAAAAGCAGAAATATGACCTGCCTGAAAACGCGCATCGTTCGCTCGACCGCATAGGGCCGCTGACGCCCGGCCGGTTGGGACTGGCGCCCAATGCCTTTGGCGCGCAATCGGGCCGGTTCCTGGCGACGTTGATGAAGGAAACGCGCGCGCCGATCACATCGCGCTGGGCGTCGATCCTGCTGCGCCGGGCGCTGCTGTCGGCGACCGATACGCCGCGCGACATCGATGGCGCGGACTGGGTGGCCGAGCGCGCCTGGCTGCTGCTGCGCATGGGGGAGGCGGACAGTGCCCGCCTGCTGGTGCAGAGCGTTGATTCCGACCGTTTCACCCCGCGCCTCTACGCCATCGCCATGCAGACCTATCTGGCGACGGCCGATCCGGCGGGCCTTTGCCCGCTGTCGGCGGGCGCGCTGCGGTTCAGCAAGGAGCCTGGCTGGGACATGACGAGGGCGATCTGCCCGGCCTTGTCGGGGGATCAAGGAACGGCCAGCGGCGCGCTCAATCAGGAGCAGCGGCGCGGCATGGTGCGGGGCATCGACTATCGGCTGGCGGAAAAGGTCGTCGGCGCGGGATTCAACGCCCGCCGGTCGGTGAAGATCGAATGGGACGGGGTGGATCGGCTGACGGCTTGGCGTTTCGGTCTGGCGACGGCGCTCAATGTCGAGATACCCGATGATCTCTATGCCACGGCGGGTGCGCATGTCCGCGCCTGGGAAGCGCGCGCGCCTGCTTTGTCCGCCGTTCGCCGCCTGCCGGGAGCGGAGGTGGCGGCGCGGCTCGGCGTCTTTTCCTCGCAGGCGCTGGTCGATTTCTACGGCCAGTTGCAGTCCGATGGTGACGTGCCCGCCAAAGCGGCCGATCGGGTGGATGCGTTGCGTGCAGCCTATGCCGGCGCAGGGGCTGACGAGCGGCTGCAGGCCATGCGGACGCTCTGGCAGAATGAGGCGCGGCCGGATTTCGTCGGGTTGATCGCGACGGCGCGTACGGCCGCGGCGTTGCCGGTTTCAGAGCTGAGTGCGCGCGATGCGGCCAATCTGGTCGCGGCGATGTTCACCGCCGGCTATGATCGCAGCGCGGCGCAATGGTCGCGGCTCGCGGCGCAGGCGGACGGGGACGGCGCGGCGGACCTTTGGGCCCTGCTGGCGGTCGGCGCGCCGAGTGCGGTGGTGGAGATCGGTGCGGGACGGGTTTCCTCCTTCGCCAAGGATGCCGATCCGCGCAAGGCCCAGATGCTGATAGCGTCGCTGGCTGGACTTGCGCGGCTCAATGCGCAGGACAGCGCGTCGCTGGCGCAGGATCATGGTTTCAATCTGGCTGCCGCCAGCCGCTGGTCGCGCGCGATCGACGCCGCGGCTGCCCGTGGCGAGAAGGGCAGCGTCGCGCTGTTGGCGGCGGTCGGCATGCAGACCGCCGACTGGAACCGCCTGCCGGCCTTCCACCTCTACCATATTGTCGGGGCGCTGCACCGCGTCGGCCTCGATCCCGAAGCGCGGATGATCGCCGCGGAGGCGATGACGCGACTCTGATGGGAGAGGATGCCGCGCTTATCGACCGCTTTCTGGAGATGATGGCGGCCGAACGGGGTGCGTCGCGCAATACGTTGCTGGCCTATCGGGCCGATCTGCAGGGCGCGGCGGACCTTGTCGGCGGTCTGGTGGTCGCGACCAAGGATGGCCTGGCGGAACTGGCCACAGCCTGGGCGACATTGGCGGCCTCTTCGGTCGCCCGGAAATCTTCCGCCCTGCGCGCCTTCTACGCCTTTCTGGAGGAGGAGGGGCTGCGCGCCGACAATCCGTCCGCCGCCCTGCCGCGTCCCGTGACCCGTCGGCCCCTGCCCCGGATCCTTTCGACCCAGGAGGTCGAGTCCCTGTTCGCACTGATCGCGGCGAAGCTGGCCGTCGATCATCCTGCGCCACTGGATCTGCGACTGTCGGCACTGATCGAACTGCTCTACGGATCGGGGCTTCGGGCTACGGAGCTGGTGTCGCTGCCGCGCCGCGCCCTGGCGTCGGATCGCCCGTTCCTGATCCTGAAGGGCAAGGGCGCGCGCGAACGGCTGGTGCCGATCTCCGACCGGGCCCGTGCCGCCGTGGCGGCCTGGTTGCCCCATGTGCCGGCCGAAAGCCCCTGGCTTTTTCCTTCGGGCAAGAGCCATGTCAGCCGGATTCGTCTTTATCAGATGGTGAAGGCCCTGGCCGCCGCTGCCGGCATCGCGCCGGAGCGGGTCAGCCCCCATGTGCTGCGCCATGCCTTCGCCACGCATCTGCTGGAGGGTGGGGCAGACCTGCGCGCGCTGCAGTCCATGCTGGGCCATGCCGATATCGGCACGACGCAAATCTACACCCATGTCGACAGCCGCAGGCTGGTCGAACTGGTCAACAGCCGCCATCCGCTTGCTTCCATGACGCATCGCCGCGTTGACGGCGAAGCATCTGCGTCCTAACGCCATGCGCCATGGTTAGTTTTCTCGAATTCGAAAAGCCGATTGCCGAACTGGAAGCGCGCATCATCGAATTGCGCGCCAGCGCCAATGCAGGCGACATCGACATCAGCGGCGAGATCGACAAGCTGGAGCAGCGCGCATCGAAAATGCTGGTCGATACCTATGCCAGGCTGTCGCCCTGGCAGAAGACGCAGGTTGCTCGCCATCCCGAACGTCCGCATTTCAAGGATTATGTCGCGGGCATGTTCGACAATTTCATGCCCCTGGCCGGCGACCGGGCCTTTGCCGACGATCAGGCGATCATCGGTGGTTTCGCGACGCTGGACGAGCGGCGCGTGGTGGTGATCGGCCATGAGAAGGGCGATGATACGGCAAGCCGCGTCCGCCATAATTTCGGCATGGCGAAGCCCGAGGGTTATCGCAAGGCGATCCGCCTGATGCAGCTTGCCGACCGCTTTGGCCTGCCGGTGGTGACGCTGGTCGATACGTCGGGCGCTTTCCCCGGCGTGCAGGCGGAAGAACGCGGACAGGCGGAGGCGATCGCCCGTTCGACGGAGCAATGCCTGGCGATGGGCGTGCCGATGGTGGCCGCCGTGGTGGGCGAGGGCGGCTCCGGCGGTGCGGTGGCGCTGGCGGCTGCCAATCGCGTGCTGATGTTCGAACATGCGGTCTATTCGGTGATCTCGCCCGAAGGCTGCGCCTCCATCCTCTGGCGCACCGCCGAAAGGGCGAGCGATGCCGCAACTGCCATGCAGGTGACGGCGCAGCATCTGAAGGCGCTGGGCGTCATCGACCGCATCGTGCCGGAACCAGTCGGCGGCGCCCATCGCGAGCCGGTGCAGGCGATCGCCAATCTGGGCGCCGCGATCGGGGAGGAGCTGGATTCGCTGTCCGGTCTTGGCGCCGACGCGCTGCGTACCGATCGCGCCGACAAGTTTCTGGCCATCGGCGTCTGACCGCGCGATCCTCTGTTTCGGGGAACATCCGCCTGCTATTGCTCGTTACGCGAAGGTAACAGGGGAGCAGGAAAGGCCGTGGAACGAAGATCATCTCTGGCTGTCGCCGGGCTGGGCCTGATCGTCCTGGCGGCTTCGCCGTCGGCGGAAGGGCAGCAGCGCGCGATTCGGACGGTTTCGTCGATCAGTCCGCAGGAAAAGGAAGCGGGCGCCAAGCAGCATCCGCAGCTTCTCAACGAATTTGGCGGCGCCTATGCCGGGCCGCAGGCGAAATATGTGGAGGGCGTGGGACGACGCATCGCGGTCCAGTCCGGCCTGTCCAATGCACAGGGGGACTTCACCGTCACCCTGCTCAATTCGCCGGTGAACAACGCCTTCGCCATTCCCGGCGGCTATGTCTATGTGACGCGCCAGCTCATGGCGCTGATGAACGATGAGGCGGAACTGGCCGGCGTGCTGGGCCATGAGATCGGCCATGTCGCGGCCCAGCATGGTCAGAGGCGACAGCAGGCGGCGCAGCGCAACGCCATTGGCGGCACCCTGTTGCAGGTGCTGACCGGCGCTTTGCTGGGCGATTCGGCGTTTACCGGCCTGTTGCAGAAGGGAATTGGGCAAGGCAGCCAGCTGCTGACGCTCAAATTCTCGCGCAGCCAGGAATATGAGGCGGACGACCTGGGCATACGCTATCTGGCCTCGGGCGGTTATGATCCAAGGGCCCTGTCATTCATGCTGGCGTCGCTCGCCGCGCAAAGCAGCCTGGACGCCCGGTTTGCGGGCAGTTCCCGATCGGTGCCGGAATGGGCAAGCACCCATCCGGATCCCGCCTCGCGCGTCGGCCGCGCTTCGCGCAATGCAGCCAGCAGCGGGTCCACCAGCACGGTCCGGAACCGTGATGCATTCCTGAACGCGCTCAATGGCGTTCTCTATGGCGATGATCCCAAACAGGGCGTGATCGAGGGCAGCCGTTTCCGCCATCCTGATCTGAGGGTGAGCTTCACCGCACCATCGGGATTCGGCATGGAAAATGGCGCGAGTGCCGTCAGCGTCGTGGGATCGGGTGGCCAGGCGCAGTTCAGCGCCGCCCCTTATTCCGGCGATCTGTCCGCCTATATCGATTCGGTGTTTGCAAAGCTGGGCGGGGGCGTCGGCGGCGTTCCCGCTGGGGAGGTACGGCGCGTTACGGTCAATGGCCTTCCGGCGGCCTGGCGAACGATCCGCGCCAGCACCCAGTCCAGCCAGGTCGATGCGACCGTTTTCGCTTATGATTTCGGCGGCGGGAAGGCCTATCACTTCCTGCTGCTGACGGCGGCGGGACAGGGGATTGGCCCCTTTTCCAGCATGGTGCAGTCAGTGCAGCGTCTTTCAGCCCAGGATGCCGCGGCGATCAAGCCGCGTCGGGTCGAGGTTGTAACGGTAAAGTCAGGGGATACTGTCCAGTCCCTGGCAAAGCGTATGGCTTATACGGATTATCCGCTGGACCGGTTCCTGACGATCAATGCCCTGACGGCGAACAGCGTCCTGCGTCCGGGACAGCGGGTGAAGATCGTTAGCTGGTAAGGACGAACGCAATGAAAAAGGGCGACGGAATTGCTTCCGCCGCCCTTTTTTATCGACCAAGCTGAACTTAGTTCATGTTGTTCGAAACTTTGTTGAAGGTGTTGGTCAGCTTGCCGCCCAGGCTGGTCATCGCGCCAATGGCAGCGACAGCGATGAGAGCGGCGATCAGGCCGTATTCGATGGCGGTGGCGCCCTTTTCGTTCTTCAGCATCTTGCGGATGAACTGCATTGGAAGTCTCCTTGAATTAAATTCCACGTTTAACTACCCGGCCGCCCCCGCTTGAGATGAAGGTCAGCTTGGACTGATGTAGAAGAAGGGGGTTGATAAAGATTTAATGGGCGAAGGAGGTGTCAGATATAGATGGTTAATGCGCCAGGACCTCCGTCGCGACGTTGTTCCACATGCCGATTGTCTTGTTGGCGACGTTGGAAACTGCGCCCATGACAGCCAGACAGATAAGGGCAAGGATCAGCCCATACTCCACCGCCGTGGCGCCGCGCTGGCAATAGATCAGCTTCCAGAAGCTGAAATTTTTGAATAATGCCCGCATGTCGCACCCCATTTACACACAGCCCGGACGCCCTTGTAAAAGGGGCAGGGTTAACAAACCCCTCAAACGGGAACAGTATGACGATAAATTCTCCATTGCTGGTGGTGGCCGCCGCCTTGATCGACGCTGATGGCCGCGTCCTGTTGCAGCAACGTCCGCCCGGAAAGCCAATGGCGCATCTCTGGGAGTTCCCCGGCGGCAAGGTGGAGCCGGGGGAAGCGCCTGAAACCGCGCTGATCCGTGAGCTGGAGGAGGAATTGGGGATCCGCACCCATGCGAGCTGCCTCGCGCCCGCGACCTTCGCCAGCGAACCGCTCGGTGATCGCCATCTGCTGCTGCTGCTTTACGTCTGCCGCAAATGGCAGGGCGTGGCCGAAGCGCGGCATGCGACCGCGCTCCAATGGATCAGGCCCGCGCAGATGTATGCGCTGGAGATGCCGCCCGCGGACCTGCCGTTGATCGGTTTGCTTGATTCCCTGATCTAGAGCGATTTCCAAGCGATCGGAACCGATCGCTGGTCAAGAAATCGCGGAAAACAAGGAAACCAGAGCGGCGATCTGATTCAATCAGATCGAAACCCGCTCTAGCTGCCAGAGCCTTCCTTGCGAAGGCGCGGCCGGGCTGTCCACCCATGCCCGGAATGGGCGGGGCCGGCGTTCCGGAGGAGCCGGCCCCGCTGTGCTTATTCCTCCGCAGCCTTGCTCTGCAACTGGATGTAGTTCTGGATGCCCATGCGATCGATCATTTCGAACTGGGTTTCCAGCGTATCGACATGCTCCTCCTCGCTTTCGAGGATGTGCTGGAACAGGTCGCGACTCACATAGTCGCGGATCGATTCGCAATAGGCGATGGCATCCTTCAGCACCGGCAGCGCTTCATATTCCAGCTCAAGGTCGGCCTTCAGGATTTCCTCCACCGTTTCCCCGATCTTCAGGCGGCCGAGCAACTGGAAATTGGGCAGGCCGTCGAGGAACAGGATCCGCTCGGCCAGCTTGTCGGCATGCTTCATCTCGTCGATGGATTCTTCATATTCGAACTTGGCGAGCTTCTCGATGCCCCAATGATTGAGCATGCGATAATGGAGGAAATATTGGTTGATTGCGGTAAGTTCGTTCTTGAGAACCTCATTGAGATATTCGATGACCTTGGCGTCGCCCTTCATGGCGTTCTTCTCCGGCTGTAGGGGAAAGTGCCTGGATCATAAGCATTTCGCTTCCGTTTGTTAATCCGGAAAGCCGCGGGAATCCGTCATTTTCTGCCGCGCTATTGCGTCAAGTTCGCGTCATTCCGATGCGCTTGATTCGCAATGACTTCAGATGGAGGCGCGTTCGGCCGCGATGATCGTACGGGCGAAGGGCACGCATTGGCCGCATTTCGGCCGGCGACCAAGCCGGGCATAGGCGCTGCAGGGAGTTGCACAACCTTCGCGGGCGACCTCTTTCAGGTCCTTTTCACGGATGGCATTGCAGACACAGACAACCATGCAGATCTCCTGAACAGGGAGATAGCTTAGATGATAATAGGTCGCAATAGGAATTCAGTCGCTGTTGCGAATCTTTTGCGTTTGCCCTCGGGCAAGGCTGCGCCATAGCCATTCCGCCGGGCCCAGGGCGAATCGCCGTTGCCAGAGCGGCGACCAGATCAGCATGATCGCCCATGCCCCCACCACGAACAGCGGCAGCATATGGTGCGGAACATGGCCGAACAGACCCAGCCCCCAGCCATAGAAGATCGCACACATGACAAGGCTGCTGCCCAGATAGTTGCTGAGCGCCAGCCTGCCGACGGCGGAGATCCTCGCGGTCAGGGCTGCGCTGCGGTGACGGGTGAACAGCCACAGGATCAGCGCCGCCCATCCGACCGCCAGCGGGATTCGGAAGGGAAACGACCAGGCCAGTACCGATCCCAGCGCTGTGAGCGGAGCGAACCGGCTGGAAATGATCCATATCGCGAGCATCGCCATCGGGATCAGCCCGATCAGAAAACAGTGGCGCGCCGTTCGCCAATATTGCTCCGCCGCCCAGCGACCGGTCAGGAAGCCGCCCTTCAGCATCGCCATGCCCAGCAGCATGAACCCCAGCGTATCAAACGCGATGAACGGCAGGGTCGTAGGCCACTGCCCACCGAACAGGGCGACGTGATGCAGGACAATGCCGGCATAGCTGCCGCGATAGACGTCATATTCGTTCCGAATCGCCGCATGGGCAGGATTGGACAACGAGTCGATGAAATTGGCGAAACCGGCGCTGACATGGCTGGGCGCGCCGGATGTCGCGGCGGCATGGCCCCAGGCGTAAAGCGTGCCGATGAAGCCCGCGCAGATCAGGAAATGTGCCAGGAAGAAGAAAAAGGCCCATTTGACGAGCGACAGCGGTTCCCGCCGCGCAAAGGGCAGCGCCGCCAGCCCGACCAGCGCATAGATCATCAATATGTCGCCCCACCACAGCAGCAGATAATGGGCGAGGCCGAAGACGAACAGCCAGCCAGCCCGGATTATCTGCGCGCGTGCCCCGTTCCGCCCGGCCATTTCCTCCCTGTCGATCAGCAGCAGCATTGACGCGCCGAACAGCATGGAAAACAGGGCGCGCATCTTGCCGTCGACCAACAGGAAGCTGGCCGTCCAGAAGGCGATGTCGCCTGTGGACAGCCGGCCCGCGGCGGCCGGGCTGAAATAGGCCTGTTCGGGCATGGCGAAGGCCGCGATGTTCATCCAGAGGATTCCCATGACCGCGCAGCCACGCAGAACGTCCATGGCGGGAATCCGGGAGGAGGGGGCGGTCATGGGTCGGTGCGGTCCTCGAAAGGCTGGAAAAGGGAGTGCGGCTCTGTCATTGCGACTAGCCATGAACGGCCACCGCAAGCAACGAATAAGCGACGCATTTGGCGCGGCTGCGGAGCATTATGATGATCACGCCGGACCGCAGCGGCAGGCCGCGGCGCTCGTGGCCGATCTCGCGCAGCGGCAGCGGCGCGACGGCTCCGGCCGGATATTGGAAATCGGTTGCGGCACGGGTTTTCTGACGCGCGACATCCAGGCTCGCTGGCCCGGCGCGGAATTCGTGGTGACGGACCTGTCGCCCGACATGCTGGCCCGCGCCGCCACGGGCGGTTTGGTCGCGGGCACATTCCTGGCGATGGATGGGGAAGCGCCGATCTTCGAAGGCGAATGGTTCGATCTCATCCTTTCCAGCCTGGCCTTTCAATGGTTCGACGATCTGGAGGGCGCGATTGCGCGTCTGGCCGGACTGCTGCGGCCCGGCGGAAGCCTGCTTTTCTCGACCATGGGGCAGGGCAGTTTCACCCGCTGGCGCGCCGCGCATCAGGCCGCCGGATTGAGCGCGGCCATCCCGAATTATCCTACGCTGCAAGGGCTGCGGTCGATGCTGGCGGCTTATGACGACGCCTTCGCCTTTGACGAGGAATATGCCCTGCCGTGCGATGGCGCGAAGGGCTTGATCGCCCATCTCAAGGGCATCGGGGCGGTGGTACCGAACGAAGGGCGCAGGCCCCTTTCGCCGCGCGATCTCCGGCGCGTGATGGCGGTCTTTGACGAAGGCGGCGGCCATGACGTCTACCAGGTGCTGTTCGGCCGGGTGACGCGCAGCGCGGGCGCGGCCGCCGCTGGCATTGCTATGCCTTCAAGGACGCCTCGATCGCCTTGAGCATCGGCGCGCCCTGTAGTGCCGCGGCCCGCGCGCCAAAGAGAAATCCGACATTCCGCCGCTCGTGAAAGTCCCTGAGCGTGACCTGTGCCATGCCCGGCCAACGATAGCTTTCGGGCATGACGGTGATGCCCAGGCCTGCCGCGACCATCTGCATCACCCGCTCGTCATTGGTCGATCGCAGGGCGAAATGCGGGCGGACGCCGCGATCGACGAAATAGCGGCTGGTGGCGGAGAGCGCCTCGCAATGGCGGCGCACGATCATCGTTTCCGACGCTAGTTCCTCGGCCGCCACAACGGTCCGTCCTGCAAACGGATGGCCATCGGCCATGGCGACTGCATAGCCTTCCTCTATGATTGATTGCGTCAGAAATCGGTCCGCGCCGGGCCTGATCAGGGTAAGAGCCACGTCAATCCGTTCCGCGTCCAGCCGGCCCAGCAATTCGCGCTCACTGCCCGGAATGAATTCGATCCTGCCATCGCTGGGCAGGGCGCCGTCGGTCAGGGCATGGGCAATCCGTTCCCCTGAAATGCTCGACAACAGGCCGATGCGTAGCACGGGCACCCGCTTGCTGCTTTCTCCCGCGAGCTCCGCCAGGTTGAATTCGCGCTCGATCCGTCGGGCGTGCGTTACCAGCCTGGTGCCCGCCATGGTCAGTTCGACCCGCTGGTTGCTGCGCAGGAAAAGCGCAGCGCCCACCGCCTGCTCCAGCTTGGCGATGCCCACCGACAGCGTCGGTTGCGACACGAGGCAATGCGCGGCGGCGCGAGAAAAATTGCCCTGGTCCACGACAGCCAGGAAATAGCGCAGCAGATAGCGTTCGATCATAGACAGAAACTATACACTATCCCGCACCGTTTCAATTTTTCCTGAAGGCCGGTGAACGATAGGATGCGCCGCAAGGAGAGCCGCCATGACTGATTTCGACTTCGCGCTGGGGGATAATGCGGAAATGATCCGCGAAACGACGGCGCGTTTTGCTGCCGATCGCATCGCGCCTCTGGCGACGGAAGTCGATGCCAGGGACTGGTTCCCGCGCGACCTGTGGCCCGAAATGGGCGCGCTTGGCCTGCACGGCATCACCGTGGAGGAGGCTGATGGCGGCCTTGGCCTCGGTTATCTGGAACATGTCGTCGCGCAGGAAGAGGTGGCGCGGGCGTCCGCCTCCATCGGCCTCAGCTATGGCGCGCATTCCAATCTCTGCGTCAATCAGATCCGCCGCTGGGCCACGCCGGAACAGAAGGCCCGCTATCTGCCCAGGCTGATTTCCGGCGAACATGTCGGTTCGCTCGCCATGTCGGAAGCAGGCGCGGGATCGGACGTCGTCTCGATGAAGCTGCGCGCCGAGAAGCGTGGCGACCGCTACGTCCTCAACGGGACCAAATTCTGGATCACCAATGCGACCCATGCCGATACGCTCGTCGTCTACGCCAAGACCGGCGATGGATCGCGCGGCATCACTGCATTCCTGATCGAAAAGGATTTCAAGGGCTTCTCCATCGGGCAGAAGATCGACAAGATGGGCATGCGCGGATCGCCCACGGCCGAACTGGTCTTCGACGATTGCGAAGTACCGGAGGAAAACATCATGGGCCCGCTCAATGGCGGCGTCGGCGTGCTGATGTCGGGCCTGGATTATGAGCGGGCGGTCCTGTCCGGCATCCAGCTGGGCATCATGCAGGCCTGCCTCGACGTGGTGCTGCCCTATGTGCGGGAGCGCAAGCAGTTCGGCCAGCCCATCGGTACCTTCCAGCTCATGCAGGCCAAGGTGGCGGACATGTATGTGGCGCTCAATTCGGCGCGGGCCTATGTCTATGCCGTGGCGCGGGCCTGCGACATGGGCAAGACCACCCGTTTCGACGCAGCCGGCGCGATCCTGCTGGCCAGCGAAAATGCGATGAAGGTGTCGCTGGAGGCGGTGCAGGCGCTGGGCGGCGCTGGCTATACCAAGGACTGGCCGGTCGAGCGGTACATGCGCGACGCCAAGTTGCTCGACATCGGCGCGGGCACGAACGAAATCCGTCGCATGCTCATCGGCCGCGAACTGATCGGCGCGTGACTCAGCTGCGGCCCACGAACAGGAAGGCAACCCCCGCCATGATGCAGAGGAAGGCGGCGAAATGGCGCCAGTGCAGCGGTTCGCCCAGCACCGTCACCATGAATCCGCCGAAGACCAGCAGCGCTATGGCTTCCTGCGCGATCTTGAGCTGGCCCGCGCTCCAGCCATGGGCGAAGCCGATCCGGTTGGCGGGTACGGCGAAGCAATATTCGACGAAGGCGATGCCCCAGCTGATCAGGATGACCATGAAAAGGGGTTTGTTCATCCCGCCTTTCAGGTGCCAATACCAGGCTGTCGTCATGAAGAGGTTGGAAATGGTGAGGAGCAGGATGGTCGGCATGGAGGGACTCGGCTTGGGAAGTCCTCTGCCCTCTCGCATCAGCGTGCGGGGGAGCGCAAGGGGATGAGCGCGCCGACCCTTGATACGAAGCTTTCGACGGAGAGCGATTCCTTCCGCGACAATGCGGCGCATAACCGCGCGCTTCGCGATGAACTGTGCGTCAAGGTCGCACAGGCGGCGCTTGGTGGAAGCGAGGCCGCACGGGCTAGGCATGTGGCGCGCGGCAAGTTGCTTCCCCGCGATCGGGTGGAACGGCTGCTCGATCCGGGCAGCCCGTTTCTGGAGATCGGACAGCTCGCCGCCAACGGCATGTATCATGGCGAAGTGCCCGGCGCCGGGCTGATCGTGGGCATCGGCCGAGTGTCGGGGCGACAGGTGATGATCGTCTGCAACGACGCCACGGTGAAGGGCGGCACCTATTATCCGCTGACCGTGAAGAAGCATCTCCGCGCGCAGGAAATCGCGATGGAGAACCGGCTGCCATGCATCTACCTCGTCGACAGCGGCGGCGCAAACCTGCCCAACCAGGCTGACGTCTTCCCCGACCGGGAGCATTTTGGCCGCATCTTCTACAATCAGGCGCAAATGTCGGCACGGGGCATCCCCCAGATCGCCTGCGTCATGGGAAGCTGCACGGCGGGGGGCGCCTATGTGCCCGCCATGTCGGACGAGACGGTGATCGTGCGCAATCAGGGCACGATCTTCCTCGCCGGTCCGCCCCTGGTTCAGGCGGCGACGGGAGAGGTCATCAGCGCCGAGGATCTGGGCGGCGCGGACGTGCACGGCCGCCGCTCAGGCGTGGTCGATCATGTCGCGGAGAATGACGAGCATGCGCTGACCATCGTGCGGGACATCGTGTCGACCCTGCAACCGGCGCCGCGGATCGACCTGAACCTGCGCGAAGCCAGGCCGCCGAAACAGGATCCGGAGGAACTTTACGGCATTGTCCCCCAGGATGTCCGTGCGCCCTATGACGTGCGGGAGGTGATCGCCCGCATCGTCGACGGCAGCGAATTTCACGAGTTCAAATCGCTCTACGGCGCGACGCTGGTCTGCGGTTTCGCCCATATCTGGGGCATGCCGGTGGCGATCCTCGCCAATAACGGCGTGCTGTTCAGCGAAAGCGCGCAAAAGGGCGCGCATTTCATCGAACTCGCCTGCCAGCGGCGCATTCCGCTGCTTTTCCTCCAGAATATCTCCGGCTTCATGGTCGGCGGCAAATATGAAGCGGAGGGGATCGCCAAACATGGCGCGAAGCTGGTGACGGCGGTCGCGACCGCCAGCGTGCCCAAGATCACCGTGCTGATCGGCGGCAGCTTCGGCGCGGGCAATTACGGCATGTGCGGCCGGGCCTACAGCCCGCGCTTTCTCTTCACCTGGCCTAACAGCCGCATCTCCGTGATGGGCGGGGAGCAGGCGGCGAGCGTGCTGGCGACTGTCCACCGCGACGCCGCGAAATGGACGCCGGAGGAAGCCGAAGCCTTCAGGGGGCCGATCCGCCAGAAATATGAGGATGAGGGCAATCCCTATCACGCGACGGCGCGGCTGTGGGACGATGGCGTGATCGACCCCGCCCAGACCCGCGACGTGCTTGGCCTCGCCTTTGCCGCCACGCTCAACGCACCCGTCGAGAAGGCGCCCCGCTTCGGGGTGTTCCGCATGTGATCCAGTCCCTGCTCATAGCCAATCGCGGCGAGATCGCCTGCCGCATCATCCGCACCGCCCGGCGCCTCGGCATCCGCACCGTCGCGGTCTATTCGGATGCAGACGCGAAGGCTCTCCACGTCCGCGAAGCCGACGAGGCCGTGCATATCGGTCCATCCCCGGCCCGCGAGTCCTATCTCATCGGCGACCGCATCATCGCCGCCGCGCAGGCCACGGGAGCACAGGCCATCCATCCCGGCTACGGCTTCCTGTCGGAAAACGCCGCCTTTGCGCAGGCCGTGATCGACGCCGGGCTCATCTGGGTCGGCCCCAATCCCGA
Source organism: Sphingobium sp. LMC3-1-1.1 (assembly GCF_040676285.1). NCBI lineage: Bacteria > Pseudomonadati > Pseudomonadota > Alphaproteobacteria > Sphingomonadales > Sphingobiaceae > Sphingobium > Sphingobium sp. LMC3-1-1.1. Next base: position 413,828 of record NZ_JBEGHQ010000023.1, read on the forward strand.
CAGCATCACGGCCATGGGCCTGAAGGACGCCGCAAAGAAGCTGATGGCCGAAGCAGGCGTGCCCGTCACCCCCGGCTATCTGGGCGAGGACCAGAGCCCCGAACGCCTGAAGGCCGAGGCCGATACAATCGGCTACCCCGTCCTCATCAAGGCGGTGGCAGGCGGCGGTGGCAAGGGGATGCGGCGGGTGGACGCGCCGGAGGATTTCGCCGACGCGCTGCTCTCCTGCCAGCGGGAGGCGGCCTCCAGCTTCGGCAACGACCAGGTGCTGATCGAGAAATATATCCTCTCGCCGCGCCATATCGAGGTGCAGGTGTTCGGCGACAGCCATGGCAATATTGTCCATCTGTTCGAGCGCGACTGTTCGCTCCAGCGCCGCCACCAGAAGGTGATCGAGGAAGCGCCCGCGCCCGGCATGGACGAGGCAACCCGCCAGGCGATTTGCGGCGCGGCGGTGCGCGCCGCGCAGGCGGTGGACTATGTCGGCGCGGGCACGATCGAGTTCATCGCCGACGCCAGCGCCGGGGAGGGCGGGGGCCTGCGCGCCGACCGCATCTGGTTCATGGAGATGAACACGCGTTTGCAGGTCGAGCACCCGGTGACGGAGGAGATCACCGGCGTCGATCTGGTCGAATGGCAATTGCGCGTGGCAAGCGGCGAACCGTTGCCGAAAAGGCAGGAGGAATTGTCGATCGACGGTCACGCCATAGAGGCGCGGCTCTATGCCGAAGACCCTGCAAAAGGCTTCCTGCCAAGCACGGGACAGCTGGAGAGCTTCACCATCCCACACGCCATGAGACAAACGCAATGGAGGGATGAGCGGGGAACTGCGGAACTGTCGACCGACTATGACGTGCGCCTGCGGATCGAAACGGGCGTATCGCAGGGTGACGAAATTTCCCCTTGGTACGATCCGATGATCGCCAAGCTCATCTGCCATGCGGAAACGCGCCAGGAGGCTCTTGTCGGCCTTAACAAAATGTGTTGGGACAGCCGGATATGGCCAGTGAAGACTAATGCGTCCTTTCTGGGATCGCTGGTCGTCATGCCTGACTTTAGACGCGGCAAGATCGATACCGGCTTCATTGAAAGGCATATGGATGACACGGCTTATGAGGTTGATCCGCCTCAATGGATGCTCGACCTGATTGCCGAACGCTTTGTGGAACGGTTCTCACCACAGACTTCTGGTCGCAAAGGACTGCGTCTCAACGCAAGCCCTCAGGCCGAAGTTCGGTTTTCCGATCAGATGGCCCAATATAGGGGACGATGGGATAGCCGGATCGGTTATGACCAGCGCAGCTATCCGCTGATCCAAGACGATGGCGATGCAATATTCGTCACCTTCCAAGGCAAGACATGGCGATTCATGCCCTCCCGGACCGAGGGCGTGATTGGAGGCGCCGCATCCGACGGCGCGATCCTTGCCCCCATGCCGGGTCGCATCATCGCCGTCGCCGTGGCCAAAGGCGAGCGGGTCGCCAAGGGTCAGAAGCTGGTGACGCTGGAGGCGATGAAGATGGAGCACAGCCTTGTCGCGCCCTTCGACGGCGTGGTGGCGGAGCTGGCCGCCAGCGAAGGCGGGCAGGTGAGCGAAGGCACGTTGCTGGTGCTGGTGGAGCGGGAGGAAAGCTAATGGCAGGCCGCTATTATGACGAATGGACTGTTGGCGATCGGATAACCCATGAAATCCGGCGCACCGTCACGGAGACCGACAATCTGCTTTTCTCGACCATGACCCATAATCCCCAACCGTTGCATCTCGATGCCGAAGCGGCCAGGGCGTCCGAATTCGGCCAGATCCTGGTCAACGGCACCTTCACCTTCGCGCTGATGGTGGGGCTGTCCGTGGGTGACACCACGCTGGGCACGCTGGTCGCCAATCTTGGCTATGACAGGCTGGTCATGCCCAAGCCCGTCTTCATCGGCGATACCTTGAGAGCGGACAGCGAGGTGACCGAACTCAAGGAAAGCCGCTCCCGCCCCGAAGCGGGCATCGTGACCTTCACCCATCGCCTCCATAACCAGCGGGATGAAATCGTCTGCCAATGCCTGCGCATGGCGCTGCTGAAGAAGAGGCCGGCATGAAGCTCCGTTCGCTGCTGTTCGTGCCCGCCGACCGTCCCGAACGCTTTGCGAAGGCGGCGGCCAGCGGCGCGGATGCGATCATCCTGGACCTTGAGGATTCGGTCGCGCCGGAACGCAAGGCTTATGGACGGGCGGCCATGGCCGAGTGGCTGGCGTCGCCGCGCGACTGCCTGGCGTTCGTGCGGATAAACCCGCTGGATGGTGATGACAGCCGCGACGACCTGGACGCCGTGCTGCCGGCATCGCCGGACGGTATCATGCTGCCCAAGGCGGAGGGCGCGGACAGCATCCGGGCGCTGATCGCGCGGGCGGGGGGCGCCGACCTGCCGCCGGTCCTGCCCATCGCGACGGAGACTGCCGCCGCCATTTTCGAAATGGGCACATTCCGGCAGGTGAGCGACAGGCTGGCGGGGCTGAGCTGGGGGGCGGAGGATCTGCCTGCGTCGATCGGCGCCTCGACCTCTCGGGAGGAGGATGGCCGCTACACCGCGCCCTTTGAAATGGTGCGCAGCCTGACGCTGTTCGCCGCCCATGCGGCCGGTGTTCCCGCCATCGACACGATCTTTCCCCGTATTGAGGCGATGGACGATCTCAAGGCCTATATCGGGCGCGCGCGGCGTGACGGCTTTACAGGCATGATGGCGATCCATCCGGTGCAGATCGCGGCGATCAACCAAGGCTTCACCCCCAGCGAGGCGGAGATCGCGCGGGCAAGGGCCGTCATCGATGCCTTTGCCGCCAATCCGGGGGCAGGGGTGCTGAAGCTGGACGGCAGGATGATCGACCGGCCCCACCTCATCCAGGCGCAGCGGGTGCTGGCCGCGGGAGAATGAGAAAGGGTCCGGCGGTGCGGCCGGACCCTCCTTCATTTTTTCTGACCTTTATCGGTAGCGACCTTTTTCGAAGCTCGTGCCGCCAACGCCGCTATATCGTTCATTGGCGTCATCGCCCTGCGACCCGAACATCGCCTGCTGCTCGCGCTCCGTCCGCCAGGCGGTCTGTGCCTGTTCCGCCGTCTTTTCCAGCGTCACTTTCTGCGCATCGACCGACCTGATCCAGGATGACGGGATCGAATGATGGACGCCGCCGGATTCCTGGTCACTCTTGGTCAGGACGATGCGGTCGCCGCGCAGCTTGTCGACCGTGCCGACATGCTCGCCATCGCTGCCGACAACTTCCATATGCTCGCGCACCTGCTGCACGGCCTCGCGCTGTTCGCCGCGGCGGGTGCGCCAGGTGCCGAACTCATTGTTGAACCGTTCGCGGTTCTCGCGCTGATATTCGGCATAATCGCGGTCCAGCTCGTCGATCCGCTGCTGGCGCCAGGCATGGTAATTGGCGTCGTGATGCTCGCCATAATCATGGTTCACACCGAAGGAGCGCACCCGATAGCCATGATCCTCGCTGCCAAAGCCGCTGCGTTCGCCGGTATAGGGCGCATAACCGCGATTGGGCAGATAGCGGCTCGTGTTGGAGGCCGAGGCATAGCCGATCCGGCTGCTCTGGTCGCGCGGATCGCCATAGGGGCGGTTGTAATAATCGTCATATTCGCGACGGCGTTCCGCATCCTCGTCACCGAACCAGCTGCGGATTTCGTCTCCCGCACGGTCGAAGAAGCCGCGTTCTTCCGGATCATAATCGTCGGGCAGGCGCCGGTCGCGCGGCCCGCCATATCCGGAACCCGTTCCGCCGAACTGGCCGCGCGTGCCATATTGATAGCCGCGATCGTCCCGCCAGTCGCGCCGCGCGCGGTAACGGTCGGAATCGCGGTCCCAGTCCGTCCAGTTACGATCGCCGTCACCATAGCGACGTCCGCCTTGGTAACCCATTGTCCGTCTCCTTGTCTGCTTTTGCACGACGCCCATTCGGCCGCCGTCACCGCACCAATGAGCATGAAGCCGCATCGTTCCGGGCGTTACGCAGGAGTAATGTCCCGCCTTTGCCCCGGCATAGCTATTGAGCGTGACCTGGGCAGGCCGTTCGCAGCCGCCCCAATTTTGCGCAAAAAGACCGTTGCATGGCCGCAATCGCTCGCTTATAGGCAGCGCTCCTTTACGGGGCCGTAGCTCAGCTGGGAGAGCGCGTCGTTCGCAATGACGAGGTCAGGGGTTCGATCCCCCTCGGCTCCACCATTTCTCTTTGAAATCACTCGATTTTTCTGGGATTTGGGTATTCCGCCTTAAAATTGGGAACGATCCTGTCCGGCGAACGGCATCGGCCACTTTCTTGCTGCCGTTTCCCTCGGATCGAGAAGCCCAGACGGCATTTAACCCGCAAGATGACGTTTGATCGCGGCGCCGCTAGTTTGACGAGACCACCTAGCGCAATTCCCGGTCGGGATGGTTTGTTCAGCGCGGCGGCGTCCTCGGCAATGCGCTATGGACGACTCGCGCCGGAAATGTCAGCCGCACGCGGGACTGCTCCGAAAGATAGGGGGCGACCACCATGGTTATCGAGTTAGGATCCCGCTCGATACGTGCAAGCCGGTCAAGAGCAGTGCGAACCTATCTGGGCTGACCCGAAGTTTTCGCCTCGCATGAGATTCAAGGCAGGCTCTAAATCATAGCACGATGTCTCGCGGCATGGCCAAGCGATTCATGCAACTATCATCACGACTCTATGGTGTTTCCACCGCCATGCCCAGGCTGCCATCAGGCAATATGATCGAACGTTGGTTATCGCAGACATATTCAGAGATCTTGTACGAAAGGGGCTCCTTTTTGTACATGAACTTGAAATTATAATATTCTGAGAGATATTGGGGATCCTCAATCGACACTTCATCTATCAGAAATTTTTCGGCGTCCATGAATATCCTTTCCCTGACTATCATGTTCTTGGAATGGGGAATGTCCATGAACTTTACGTCTTCGCGGATTCCCGCCGTGGTGACCTCGAGAACATCGCCGTTCCATCGCGCCACCGAGTAGCCGAGATAACCCGGATCTATGCTGTCGATCGGCGGCAGATCTTCATCGAGATAAATGCGCCGGGTTTGCGCCATGAATTCGGAGAGCACCGTGATCTGCCTGAGATCAGGATTTTGCAGAATTTGCAGTGCGTAGTGCGCCCACATGATCATGGGGGTTCCGTCGGGCCGGCAAAGGGCGCTATCGTCGGGCAGCGGATGGCCCGCGGCTTCCGCGGCGGCCAGCTTTTCCTGTAGCTGGTGCCATTGCGTCTTATATGGCTCTCTGAGCGGCGGTTCGCCCGGATCCCATTCCGGAGGGTTCGGTTGACCTGAAAAGGTTCCGGGCAATGGAGGATAGTGATTCCATACCCCGCTGATGTTTGGAATGCCCGCAATGGCAGGCATTGTCAGGGCACAGGCGACGAGCACGATCGCAGATCGCAGGATGCCAAGGCGAGGGGAAGAGCATTTCATCGGATTGCTCCCTTCATGGACGAATTTGGGGGAAGCGTCGACGCGCCGGCGCTCGATCCATAGGTGGCGCGTTCACCATGCGCTCATCGATTTGCCGCCCGGCAGCGTGACGGTCTTCAACATCCCGCCAGGCTTGCCGTTGCGTAGAGGATAGAAGGCGACGTCAATCCTGGTTCCGGGCGTCAGCGTGTTGTGCTTCCAGCCCTGATGCCCCATGAGATTGGGGCTGCTGCATTCGAGCGTATAGGTGGTGGAACCGGCAGTCCCGATGACGAAGACATGCGGATTGGTCCATTCGAAACGTGTCACGACCAAGCTCTTAAGTCTGGTCTCCGTCCTTTGGTCAAACATGGCGAAAGAATGATGGCCCAGGGCAGGGAGTGGGATGATGGCCGCTGCCAGAGACGCAGGCGCCATCCATTTTACAAGCGATTTCATATCCGTTCCTTGGTCGAGAGCAGGGACGGCGGCACCATCCCGTGACCCAGTGGAAATCAAAAATTCAGCTGATACTGCACGCCGATCTGGCGTGGGCGGCTGACCACGCCACGAGGCAGGCGCTGATCATTTTCATCCCGCCGATCGAATGACGAAGATGGCTGGTCCCCATAATTCAATCGCTTATCCAACAGATTCTTGACGTAGATCAGAATCTGCGAATGGCCGATATTCAGACCAAGATTGCCATTGACCATGTCGATCGGTTGCCGCGAGAGAAAGCCGCCCTCGCCATCGGGAACCTTGGTCGAGCTGGTGTAGCTATAGTCTGCGGCGACGAACAGGCTGACATCGTCATTGACCGGCGCTTCATAATATCCGGAAATGGTGCCGGTCCAGTTCGGGACCAGGCCCAGGCGGCTATTCGGCGCCTGCGGCAGAACGCCCGGGTCCTTGAGGATTGCGTCGGTGTGACCGAGGCCAAGCTGGATTGACAGAGGCACCTCGGCAAAGGGCTTGCCGGAAATTTCGATCTCCGCGCCGTTTATCCGAGCTTTGCCGGCGTTCGTGGTAAACGATATTCCGCAGATCGGGAGCAGGGTGGCCTGTTGTATGTCAGACCAGTCCATTCGAAATGCGGCGGCTGACGCGCTCAGCCTGCCGCCAGCCAAGCGGCTTTTGGCACCGACTTCATAGCTCCACAGTGTGTCGGACTTATACTGTCCAATATCGTCTACCGTGAGTCCCAGCCTGGCAAGATCATCCCCGCAGAAATCGGGCAGACGCGCCTGTCGGCCCCCAGAACGAAATCCCTTGGACACCGAGGCATAAATGTTGCCGCGGTCGCCGATCTCGTAGGAAAGCACGGCCTTCGGCACCAGGCCCGTCTCCGTGTTGTGCACCGCAGGATTTTCCGACATGCCCGTTTCACCATAGATAAATCCGGTGTCGGTGCTGGCGGCGGTGTTCTGGGTTACCCAATATTTTCGTAGCCCCAGCGTCATGGTGAGCCTGGGCGCCAACTCGTAATAGACTTCGCCAAAGAAGGCGGTGTCGATCTTGCGTGTATCTGCGCTGGCTGAGCTCAAATAGGGAGGAATCAAGCCCGCGTCTTCCATTTCCTGAACGAAAATGCCCGGCGCAATCGAATAGGAGCGTTGATTCTGGTGGAAGAGGCCGACGATGCCGGAAAGATCCGGCAATATCGTGCCCTGGTCGAACGAAAGCCGCACTTCCTGCGTCAGGCGCCGCTCTTTGGAAAGGCTGGTGACATGGAAGGCCGGTCGTCCCAGATCGATGCCTTCATCCTGTTCGAAATATTGGTTCGTACCTTCCGTATTGTCTTCCAGTTCCCGGATCTTGCGCTTGAAATAGCTGCTCGACGATATCACCGAGAAGCCGTCACCTGCATAATTCAACACCAGCGACGCGATACCCCAGCGATCCTTTGAATATTCCTGCACATCGCGGTCGCGTTCCACCGTGTAGGACAGCGGTCTGTAAGCGGGAAGCGGTACGTAGCTGGCGGGAAAGCCGTGCAGCTTGCTGGTCTGCCCGATGCCGTTGATTGTCGCTTCCAAGTCCTCCGTCAGCTTTACGCGCAACGTAACGGAACCCGTATAGGTGTCGTTACGTCCCTGACCTTTTTTTGAAACGAGTTCGCCGGAGGCCGCGTCCGGAAACCGCCGCGTGATGAAGCCCGATTCCCGTGTATAGCCTAGCGCCACGTCCAGGGCGATCCGGTCCGGAACGAGGGCGGCGTTCACCATGGCGCTACCGTCGAAATCGAATCCGCCATTGCGGGTAGCGCCGCCCTGCACCTGCACAGCGCCGCTTGTTTCGTTAAGCGAGGCCCTTTTCGTGATGAATCGAAGCGTGCCACCCATGGAGCTGGCGCCGAACAGCGTTCCCTGTGGCCCCTTCAAGACTTCGATGCGTTCCAGATTCAACGTTTGGGGACTTACAGATGCCGGGACGGGCGTATCGTTGATGTAATAAGCAGTGGTGTCATTGCCGACCACGCCCCTGATCGTGGTTTGACGATCGCCGCTCCAGAGCAGGTTGCCGCCTTGCCCATATTGGAAGCTTAAATTGGGCACTTTGGTCGCATAGTCGGTGAACGTCTGAATATTCTGCTTTTCGAGGAAGTCGGAAGAATAAGCGGTGATGGAGGCAGGGACGTTGGTCAGCGCTTCGTCCCTGCGGCGGGCCGAGACGATGATTTCCGGGACGCTCACTGCCTCCTGATATTCGCCCTTCCTTGCACTGTTCTCCTGTGCATGCGCAGACTCAACGGGCAATGCCAGCGCCGAGCCGGCAAGAAGAAGGACTCCAAAAGGTAGCGACCCTGCGGCCCTGCCTGTGACGATGCCATATCCTGATGGCATCGTCCGAACTTTGGAATATTTCATGGTCCCTCTTTCCCCGTTTGCATGATGCTATTCGCGCCCGCTCGTTGCAGTGCGCAGCGTTTCCTATCGGCAACACATTCTGCAATTTGTGTAGTTTGTTATCGGAAAGTAAACAAAACAGACCAGTGTAACACTGTTCCGAAACGTTCAGATCCTGGCTGTAACGTTACCGGAAACCCGCGTCGGACTGCCGTTGGCTTGAAGGTTGCCCGCAGATTTCCGGTGGAGGGCAAGGAGGGTTGGCGTGATTGGAGGTTGTTACCCTGCGCAGTGCCCGTTTAACGGTTTCGCGACCCCTTTGTACTTCCGCCGGTGCAATGTTCCGTTACGTTGCGAGGCTCACCGGCTGTTTGGGCGGCTGGGTAAATTGAACCAAACCCGATCGGCCGATAGCCCCGGAAGGCAATCGATCAAGCGGCGATCGAACCATGCAGAGCAATTTGGCGCGGCCGCTCGTCGATCAAGGAGATATCCGTGAATGTCTAAAATCAGAATCCGTGCCGGTGTTCTTGGCGCCAGCCTTCTTGCACTCGGTCAACCTTTGGCGGCGCATCATTCCTTTTCGATGTTTGATCAGACCAGGACTTCCGAACTCAAGGGGGTGTCCGTCGCGCAATTTCAATGGGCAAACCCGCATGTATTCGTGGTCATTAAAAAGGATGAGACCACTTACACGCTGGAATGCGGCAGTCCGTCCAACATGTCAAAGACGGGCTGGAAGTTCAATTCGCTGAAACCGGGGGACAGGATCAACGTCAGCTTCTACCCGCTGCGCAATGGCAAGCCCGGCGGCGCACTGAAGGTCGCCACCCTGCCCAATGGGAGCAAACTGGATGCGTGGTGAACACCAGATGCCTCCCAAGGGGCAAGCCAAGCGAGGAAGAACGGAACAGCTGATGCGTTTAGGCCATCCAGGTGGGCTGACTTTCGCATTGACCGCCACGCTGACATGGGTATGCGGCGGCGTCGCACTTGCTGCGCCCATGCCCGCCAGGCCGGCGGCAGTCGCGAGCGTGAAGGCAGAGCCGGACATCTCAGGTGTCTGGGAACGGTATCCCGGCCCGTTTCTGGACGATGACGAAACAAAGCTGACGCCGCCGCCTGGCAAGGGCCCAGAGTTGAAAGAGCCCTATGCAAGCGAGTGGAGAGCCATTCGCAACAAGCGTCAAGCCGGGCTGACAGCGGGCACACCTCTGGTCGACGCCAGCACGCGTTGCCTTCCCGAGGGCACGCCTGGCATCATGGAGGGGATTTATCCTATCCAGATCCTGCAAAATCCGGGGCAGATCACCGTGCTGGCGGAGCTTTTCATGCAGACGCGCCGCATCTATCTCGATGCGCCTTTCCCCGCCCCCGACGATCTAGCACCGTCCTATTTCGGTTTCTCGTCTGGCCACTGGGAAGGGGACATGCTGGTCGTCGAAACGCGCGGCGTGCAGAAGGACCTCCAGTTCTACGATATTCCTCACAGCGATGCGATGACGATTACCGAGCGATATCGCCTGATCGCACCCGATATGCTGCGGCTGGATGTCTCCGTCGAGGATCCGGAATATCTCAAGACACCATATAGTTTCAGCTGGGAGTATAAGCGCAACCGCGCCTATCGAATTCCTGAATATGTGTGCGATCACCGGCTCGACGTGATCAACTCGGACGGCACCGTATCCATGGGTCTCAAATGAGCAGCCGAGGGCATGGCGTTTGATTTCGGTCGAAATCCGGGTAGCCTACCGAGGAACAGGCGAGCGCCAGACGAAATGGTGAATGACGATCGAAGATAGCTCAGTTTCCGAGGTAATGGCCCGCGCTTTGGCGGAAGAAGGTCGCCGGGTGCGGAGCTTTATCGCCTCGAACCGATCGGATACCTTGCTTCGGCTTTTCGATTTTCTGTTGCAGCAGTCCATCGGAGGGCGCCGGCCCAGAGAAGCGGAAATTGCCGAAGAGGTGTTTCAGGAGGGTTCGAGTGAACCGGGGCATCAGGGTTCCAGGGTCCGGGTCGGCGTCTATCGACTGCGCAAGAAACTGGACCTCTTCTATGTCGACAAACCCGGTGCACGCCTGACCATTCGGCAGGGTGAATATGGTCTTGTCCTCGAAACGCCCAGCATTGGGGGCGAGGAAGCCACACCGGTTGCCGAGTCATCGGGAGTGCCCCGCCAAGGTCTCGGTCTGATAGCGGCAGCCCTATCGCTATTATTGCTCATAAATGCCCTGCTGGCCCTGCTGTATTTCAGCCATGTCCTGGGCTCGGGTGATTCCCTTGGCCGTTCAGAACTTTGGCGCTCTTTTAGTGGAGAGAAAAATCCTCCATTAATCGTCATGGGCGACTATTTCATGTTTGTGAGAAAGCAGAAATCGGATAACTCCGATGAGGTTGTGCAGGATCTTTCGATAGAATCATCCGATACATTTTATGCGTATATCGCAAAAAATGTGGAGATGCGGAACATCTTTAATAATGAAGATCTCTATTCGGTAAGTTCAGATGTTTTGAGCCCGGTTAGCCATATTTCATCTTTTCTTGCAAATGTGTCGTCGCGGCCGGTTACAACATCCGAACTCAATCCCGATATGCTGAGGTCGTCCGGAATCATCTATCTCGGGGCGCTTGATGCAATTTCTCCTTTGCTGAGCAATCCGTTGTTTCAGGCTTCGAAGTTCCGTTGTGGTACGACCTGTTATGAGCTGATCGACACATTGTCCGGGCGGCGATTCCTGTCCGACAGTCCCTATTTGCTGGACGACAGGATTGTCCCCCGGCGAGATTATGGTTATGTCGCCAGCTATCCTGGCCCTTCCGGTAACCAGATACTGATCCTGTCAGGAACGGGAGATGCCGGTGCCGCGCAGATGGCCAATGTCGTCATGGACGCAAAAATGGTGGAGGAGTTGCGCCAGCGCCTTGGCGGAAACTTGCGGTCCTTCGAAGCTCTCTACCAAGTCCGCACGATGTTCAATCGAAGCTATGGCAGCAGGTTGCTGATTGCGAGGCCAATCGATTCACAACGGATGTGGGACAAAACGAAGCGTGATGAATAATCGGGCGCGCCCTCGAGCGTTGTCACTATGAGCGGAAACGCTCTGGTCTTTTGATACCGCATTTTCCGAGCCGTCGACCGTAACGGTCAACTTGAACATGCTCTAGGAAGAGGGCGCTTTGCGTGTGCCGGCATCCAAGGCCCGTGCGATCACGATGCTGGTGTCGAATATCAGTCCACCTGCCGTGCGAATCTGATAGAGCGCTTCAAACGCTTTCGCGCCGCCAGTCTTGCGTGACAGCAGATCGAGTTGTCGTTTGTCTGATACAAGCTTGACCATTTGAGACAGCGCCGTATCATCAATACCTGAAATCACAAGTATCTGGTTGCCGGAGGGCCCAGGATAGCTGGCGATATAGCCATAATCATAGCCATAGGGGTCGCTGGACGGCATATTTTCATCGAAGGATTTCTCGATAGCTGGGCGCACCCTGAAAATTCTGCCGGAGGGCAGGTCCGTTACCTCGTCAGGATCAGGACCAGGCGCAAAGCGGGACTGGCCGAGCACAGCAGATCTCAGCATGCCCAGCTCTGAGAAGTGCTCAATGTAGATGATATCGTCTGAATCGATGGTTTCTTGGGAAATCTGAGAGACTGGAACAATATCGGGCATGCCTCCGTCGGCTCGCACTGATGCGATCAGCGGCAGAAGCGCCGCAGCGCCTGTCGCAACTTTCGCCGGGACACGGCGGATATCACGGTCCCGCAACTTGCTGTATTGATCGGGATGCATTGTCAGATAATTGTCAAGGTCGCGCCCGGAGCGGATTGTCGGGCGCATGGAAAGGCGTTCGATTTTGCCATCCTGTCCGCTCTCGACGACCATATAGAAATCACCCGCCGCGATTAGCGGCAATCGCTTGTGTGTCGCGACGGGTTTCCAGAAAGAGGTTTGGCTGAGGGGCAGGTTGACTGGACTTCCACGGCCACTGGCCAGGAACAATGTCGTCCACAGCGCCAGGGTAGCCAAAGAACAGATTGCGATTGCCGCCCATAACCACTTTTGCCTGGAGTGAGGTCTCCGCAGGTCGGGAAACGTGGCGGCGTCATCCAGGCTTTCGGGCCCATCGGCCAACAGCAGACGATATTCCCCCTTGGGGATTTGCAGCAATGGGCCGCTCTTTCCGGCATTGCAACTTTCGAGCCGCTGGCGAAGGCGGTGGACATGGACCCGCACGGTCGAGTCCTGGGAGGTGTCGAACTCGGCGCTTTTGCCGAACACCGCCATCGCGACTTCGATCTCCTTGGGTGGGCGCGGATCGCCAGACCTTTCGAGCAGATAGTCAAACAAGTGGACGAGAGTTGCGGAACGGCTCTCCCCTATCAGGGTCGCTCGAAATTGCGCGGCCCGTTCGGCTAGGAGCCGTTTCAATTCCACGTCAGCCGGGCCGAAGGGGATGGAGCTTTTCAAATGCTTGTCCGCTACCCTCGATCGCGCCGCGTTTCATAATTGCGCAGCCATCAGCGCCGAATTCCACGCCGGGGGATGCGGAGACACGCCTGAAAAGAGCACTCTTCTCCTCACCTTGGGAGAGGGAGAGTTCATGGGATCGTGTAACACTGCAGGTGCAAAGACTATCGACATCAAAATCAGCTATATGGCCCGTGCCAGGGGTATGCCGCTTTTCCGTTTCCTCTTGGCTTTGGCAGTGGTCATGATCTCCTGCGAGAAAAAATCGACAAAAGCTTTGACTTTTGCGAGCTGATAACTGCCCTTGGGGAAGATGAGGTAGAGCGGCAGCCGTTCGGAAACAATGTCGGAAAGAATGACCTCCAGAGCGCCGGAACTGATGTCATCCTCGATAAGGAACCGCGGAAGATAGGAAATACCCATTCCCGCCAAGGTTGCTTCCCGCGTCATCCTGACGCTGTTGGATGCGAGCGAGCCGCGGCTGACGGAAACGATCTCGTCGGACGATAACCGCCACTCGCCAAGCTTGGACAAGTGAGTTTCCAGGATGCACGGATGCTCCTTGAGATCTGCGGCGGAAGCCGGCCTGCCGTTTGCGTCCAGATAATCGGCCGAAGCTACCAGGGCCATTTCATAATCGCGCAGCTTTACCGAATCCAGATCTGGATCATAGGTGTCCCCCACCCAGAAGGCGACGTCGAACTTGCCCTTGAGCAGATCGGCCCTCGTGTCCGACAGGTTCATGATCAGCCGGACGTCCGGATATTCCTGCAAGAATCGCGGAATGATTTGGGTGACGTTGAAAAGGGAAGCGACAACGGGCGCATTCACCTTCAGATCGCCACGAGGCTTTGACAGCATTCCGGAGATGACCTGATTGGCCTCGCTCACCTCGTCGACGATCCGCGCGCAGCGGGCGTACATCTCCTTGCCTGACGGCGTCAGCGTCACGGTACGAGTAGTGCGATCGAGCAACTTCAATCCGATCGTCGCCTCGAGCCGCGAGATCTGCCGGCTGACCGCGGCCTTGGAATAGCCCAATGTCTTGGCAGCGGCAGAAAAGCTGCCGGAGCTCACTACCGCCGCAAACGACATCATTGCGATCGCGTTGCCGATATCCAGCTTGTCGTCCATCTTAAAACCTTCTGTCCTCTTGCAATGCTGAATATTTCATTGAGTTGCGCCGGGTGTCCTCGTGAGCGAATAGCGCTCAATGCGTGCGGTTCGCCGATTCCTTGCAGACTCTCTCGGCGACATTGCGATCGTGGCATCCGAGAGATTGTTTCAGTTGTTACTCAGAGTCACGCCGTGCAATCTCCTCTCTTGCAAACCGGGCCGCCGGGCTGGTGCCTCTCGTTTTTTGAGAGTTTACTGTAGGTAACAGTTCCCTCAGCAGCAAGCATCTGTTGCGGATAACGGGCAAAAATCGCCTTCAGATCGCGGGTGGGTGCGACGATTTCCTCCGAACTTGTGCAAGAGGGAAACGCGATCGACACCGTTACAAACCGTAAACAACGAGACGCGTGCGGTTGCTGCAGCAAAGTAGGAAAGGCTTCGACCACGCGCTGACAGGTGATCATTGAAACATTCGCAACTTCCCATTTTCGCCTCCGCTGCATTGGCGGTGGCTGCCCTGCCTGCTTTTGCCCATGAAGAGGATACCCAAGCGGCTCTCTCGCCCTTGAGGGATGAAGGGGCCCCGAGCGAGCAGGACAAGTCCGGGGATCGAGACGGAAGCGCGATCGTGGTCTTCGGTCGCGGCGAGAACAAGATCGGCTCCGCTGGAGCGGCGAGTGAAGGCAGCGTCTCTGGCTCCGACCTTCTCATCCGTCCGCTGGTCAGGGTTGCCGAACTGCTCGAATCGGTTCCAGGCATGATCGCGGCCCAGCATTCCGGAAGCGGCAAGGCCAATCAATATTTCCTGCGTGGCTTCAACCTCGACCATGGGTCGGATTTCACGACCTATATCGATGGCGTTCAGATGAACCTGCGTTCGCACGGTCATGGGCAGGGCTATCTCGATCTTAACGGGCTGATTCCCGAAATCGTCGACCGCGAAGATTATCGAAAAGGTCCCTATCGAGCCGACGGAGGTGATTTTGCCCTTGCGGGCGCGGCCTATCTGACGACGATCGATCGCTATGCCGCGCCATGGGTATCGATAGAGGGGGGGTCTTATGGCTGGCGGCGTCTTGCCGGAGGCGGCTCGATCGATGTTGGCGGGAACAGCTTAACGCTCGTTGGCCAGTACAAGATGTATGATGGGCCATGGCAGGAAGCGGAGAAGCTCCGACATCTTTCGGGCTTCGGCAAATATCTCGTCACTACGGGCTTTGGCAGGCTGGATTTTACGCTGCACGCCTATCACGCCACTTGGCGGCCGACGGAACAGATTCCGGAACGGATCGTCGGATCGGCGTCATGCGCGGATGTCTTTTGTTCTCCGGACCCCTCGGCGAGGGGACGAACGACGCGGTTGGTGGCTGCTGTCCGCGCAAGCGGCAACGGGTGGTCGGCCAATCTCCATGGGCAATTCTATGATTGGGAGATGACCTCCAATCCCACCTATGCCAACGCAGATGGCAGCAGCGCCCAGATTGATCAGTTCGACAAGCGTTTCATTGTCGGTCTGGATGCGCGCAAGGATTTGACACTGCTGCCCTGGCTCGACCTGACGGTGGGAACGGAGAATCGTTTCGACGACATTGGTACTGTTGGTGTGCACCACACTGATCAGCGGCGCTTCGTCAAATCCCTCGGCGTCTACCGCGTGAAGGAGGGATCGCTCGCGCTGTTCGGTGAAGCGACACTCCGGCCGTTGCCCGGCCTTCGCGTGATCGCCGGGCTACGTGGCGATCATTATGGTTACTCGGTACGTGCGAAGGATGCCGAAGCCCTGGCTCTGGGAGAAGGAAGCGGGCACGCAACCCTTGTTTCTCCGAAAATCGCGCTTGCCTATTCCCCCGCGCCAATCCTCGAATTCTACGTCAATCTGGGGCGCGGTTTTCATTCGAATGACGTCCGCGGCGCGGTCAATAGCGCGTCGCCTGTCCCGGTGCTGGTGCGAGGCACCGGCAAGGAGATCGGTGCTCGGCTCCAGCATGGGCCGTTCAGCCTGACGGCAACCTATTTCTGGCTCGATGTCGGCAGCGAGTTGCGGTTTGTCGGCGATTCCAATGCGGTGGAGCCAACAGGCGCCAGTCGGCGTCGCGGCTACGAACTGGTGGCCTTTTGGCGGCCGACCCCATGGCTCGCTATCGACGGCAATTACACGGCAAGCCATTCGCGCTACGACAATGGCGACCATATTCCCAACGCTTTCGAAAACGCCGCGTCGGCGGGCGTGTCAGCGGTATTCAAGGGGTGGGTTGCAAGCGCGCGTCTTCGCCATCTCGGCCCCTATGCGCTGATCGAGGACAACAGCGTTCGCGATAAAGGGAGCACGGTGGTTAACGCCAGGGTGGCATGGAAACCCCGCAATCTCGAAATTTACGGCGAACTTCTCAACGTTCTGAACAGTCGAGACAAAGACATCGCCTATTATTACGAGTCCTATATTCCTGGCTACGATGCCGGGCCTGTCGAAGGACGGCTGAGCCGTGTCGTAGAGCCGCGAACGTTACGTCTGGGCGTAAAATACAGTTTCTGAAAATTTTACAGGAGGATGTCTTCCTGTTCTTCGGAGGGCCGATCTCTTGCTCCTCGGCGCGCCGAACAAAGCCATGCGGGAGAAGGATCACATCGGAACGGGGAGGAATGAGAATGAACTTGCTGATGAGAGGGTGCAGGTCAAGAATCCTTCGACGGTGCGAATTCAGCGGATCGTGGGAAGGAGGAAGCCCCGCCTTGCGCGCGGCAAGGCAGGGCTGACTTAAGGGCCGGGCGATCAGTTGCCGACGGAAAGGCAGATCGTCTTCATCTCCAGATAGTCGTCGACCCCATATTTCGAGCCTTCGCGGCCAAAGCCCGACTCCTTGACGCCGCCGAAAGGCGCAATCTCGGTGGAGATCAGGCCGGTGTTGACCCCGACCATGCCATATTCCAGTCCTTCCGAAACACGCCAGATACGCTCCAGATCGCGCGTGAACAGATAGGATGCGAGGCCTGCCGTGGTGTCATTGGCAAGCTTGATCGCTTCAGCCTCGTCCTTGAATCGTATCAGGCCAGCGAGAGGACCAAATGTCTCTTCGCTGCACATGAGAGCATCATGGGATACATCGATCAGGACGGTAGGCGCAAAGAACGAGCCTCCGCCCTTGATCCTGTCACCGCCCGTCAGGATCCTGGCGCCGCGCTTCACTGCATCCGCCACATGGGCCGCGACATCGGCGACCGCCTGATCATTGATAAGCGGCCCCTGGTCGCTGGGTCCGGCAAGGCCATCACCCACGACAAACTGGCCAACACGCGCTGCCAGTTTTCGCGCAAATTCATCATAGATGCCGTCCTGAACGAGGAAGCGGTTGGTGCAGACACAGGTCTGGCCAGTATTGCGGAACTTGGAGACGAGGGCGCCTTCGACCGCGGCATCGAGATCAGCATCATCGAAAACGATGAAGGGCGCGTTGCCGCCCAGTTCAAGGGACAGGCGCTTGACCGTCTGCATGCACTGCGCGGCCAGCCTCTTGCCCACCGCGGTGGAGCCCGTGAAAGTGAGCTTGCGCACCCGCTGATCGCTGGTGAGGACGTTGCCGATCGCCTGCGCGTTCCCGGTGATGACGTTAAAGACGCCGGCAGGAATGCCGGCATCCTCGCCAAGCTTTGCCAAAGCCAGAGCGGAGAAGGGCGTGAAGCCGGCGGGCTTCAGAACCATGGTGCAGCCGACCGCCAAAGCTGGGCCCGCCTTGCGCGTGATCATGGCGAGCGGAAAATTCCAAGGCGTGATGGCAGCGACGACACCGATGGGCTGGCGAACCACCATGATCCGTCGATCGGACCGGTGGGGTGTCAGCACATCGCCGTCGATGCGACGGGCCTCCTCGGCAAACCATTCGAGATAGGATGCGGCATAGTCCACTTCGTCCCGCGCCTCGGAGAGCGGTTTGCCTTGTTCGGCTGTCAGGATGCGGGCAAGGTTGTCCTTGTTTTCCGTGATGAGCTCGCCCCAGCGCCGCAAGATCTTGCCGCGCTCCTTGCCTGTGCGCGTCTTCCATCCCGCAAAGGCTTTCTCGGCGGCATCGACAGCTTCGGTGGCTTCAGCCTCGCCAAGATCGGGCACATGGCCGATGATCTCCCCAGTGGCCGGGTTGTCGACCGCGATGGATTTGGACCCGGTCAGCCAATTCCCACCGATGTAGGAGGCCGAACGAAGAAGATCGATGCCCTGCAGCGACGGGATGAGCGCGGGACCTGATTCAGCCCGGAGCGCGTCAGTAACGGTCATGATATTACCTCGAATCTTGGGATTGCGCGCCTTTCTCATGCCGAAGGCAGGCGGCGATCGTCAGACATCCTCGCAATCATTGGGAAAGCCGAAATAGACGGCCGCGAGATTGCGGGCATAGGGGAGCGGATTATTCATCGCATGCGCACGCGCGCAGTGAATATCAAGGAAGGCACGCTGCATGGCATTGCCCCTGTAGATCGCCTTGCCGCCGCTAAACTGCATCAGCTTGTCGACTTCCGTGACGCAACGGCTCACGGTCATCGTCGTCGATACGGCCAGTTCGGCGCGCCGTTCGATCGGCCAGTCATTATTTTCAGCGCGGCGTGTCAACTCGTTCAGATCCCGATCGAGGACGAGTTCGAGCTCGTCGAGCGTACGCTGGGCCTCCACCACGGCTTGCTGGATCGAGGGGTCGTTCGCCAGTCGCAAGCCAGTATAGGTCGCACGTTTTGCGCGGGTATTGTCGATGAATACTTCCACTGCACGCTTGAGAGCGCCCAATGAGGTGATCGCGACGGTCCGGTTGAACAGCTGCGCGAACGGGATTTTGTACAGGGGCGCGGGATGTGCGACATGGCCGGGACAATCGAGCATGAACATGGAATGTTCGCTGATCGCGCGATACTCGGGCACAAAGACGTCCTCGACGACGATGTCGTTGCTGCCGGTCGCGCGAAGGCCCATCACGTCCCAGTTTTCGACGATGCGGTAATCGGGACGTGGAACGAGGAAATGAAGCGCTTCGGGCTTTTCGCCTTCGCCTGCCGGCGCCATGCCGCCCAGTATCACCCACTTGCAATGGGCTGATCCACTGGAGAAGGCCCAATGGCCACTGAGGCGAAAGCCGCCCTCGACGCGCATCACCTTACCCGCCGGCATCTGCGACGAGCTGAGGCGGACCGATTTATCTTCCCCCCAGACATCCTCCGCGGCCCGCTCGTCGAACAAGGCCAGTTGCCAATTATGGACGGCGACAACGCCATAGACCCAGGCGCTGCTCATGCAGCCCTCTGCGAGGATGCGCGTCACATCGCAGTAGATTTTGGGCGACAATTCATAACCGCCATAGCGGGCGGGCTGGAGAATCTTGAAAAAGCCGGCCTGCTCGAAATCCTCGATGGTTTCAGGAGGAACTTGGCCGCCGGCATTTGCGGCGGCTTCGCGCTCGCGAAGGACCGGAACGAGGTTCCGGGCGCGTTCGCGCAGTAGATTGGCAAGATCGTCGCTCGCTTCGTTCCGCGACGGCTGCAACGCAGCGTGGCCCATGGCAATCCTCTTTAGCTGATATGTTTCGATCGTAATTGAAAAATAGCAACGCTATGTCGATATTATGCCATACTGTTTACGAAATGCAATACTGTTGCGCGTCGCTGCCTGGGCGGCAAAGGGAGTTTGCGGTAAACGTCCCCAACATCGCGACCATCTCAGGGCTGGCACCCGCCGAAATGCCCATCTGCAATTGCATTCCCCTCACTCCGCAGCAGGAAAGTTTACAATCTTAGATATTTCCCTCATATTGTTACCGCAAAGGCGCGATGGGGTTGGTGCGCGGATGAAACCGGGGAGGGCGTGATCACCGTGGATTTCGACCTGGAGGGTTCAAATTCCAAGCCGAGCCAAAGCTTTCTGGAGATTGGTGTGTCGGAAAAGGGTACCAAGCGGCTCAGAAACCTGGGTAGCATGCGTGGCGTCTGAAACCGGCAAGGAATTCGAAGCGCTTTGCAACGAGGCGGCGCTTGTCAGGCCCAAAATCACCTCGGCTCGATCAGATACGATGGTCAAGCTGTTCGATTATCTGCTTGAACGCACGATGGCGGGACAAGCGCCAAAAGAGATGGAGATCTTCCATGCCGTTTTCGCGAAGCGCACGCCCGAGGACGGCGGGCAGGATTCGACCGTCCGGGTCTACATGCACAGGCTGCGCGGCAAGCTGGACGATGTTTACGCTGACCGTCCGGGCGCGCGCCTCATCATCCCAAAGGGTGAATATCGCATCCTGCTGAGCGATCCCGCGGAGTTAAACCCACCCCGTCCGCCAGCGATGGCATGGCGGGCTGTTCACGCCGTCCGGGAACATCGACGCCTGCTCTGTATCATTGCTCTCGTGTCCCTGCTCAATATTGCGCTCTGGGTCTGGAAGGACCATCGCGATCGACAATCTGCCCCATTGGCGGACAGTTTTCTCTGGCGTCCGTTCGCAGAAAATGACGCCACTAATCTGGTGGTGGCGGGCGACCATTACCTGATCGGCGAACAGGCGCGTGGGCGAGTAATCCATCTTGTGCGCGACTTCTCGATCAATTCCAAGGAAGATCTTGAAATATATCTGATGAGTCATCCCGAGGACTTCGGGCGCTACACCGACGTCAATCTCAATTACATGCCGATCAGCGTTGCTTCCGCTTTGAACGACATCATTCCGGCGGTGAAGAATGCCGATCGGGCCAAGCCTCGGTCCAGCGTCATCGCCATGTCCCATTTGAATCCCGATCTCATGCGAAAATCGAACGTCATCTATGTCGGGCTTCTCAGTGGTCTGGGGATATTGCGCGATCCGCTGTTCGAGGCGTCCGGCTTCGAAGTCGGGGCGACCTATGATGAGCTGATCGATCGGGCCACAGGCAAGCACTATATTGCCAATTGGGGTCCGTTCGATGGAGAGACCAAACCACAGATCGATATCGGCTATATGGCGAGCCTGCCTGGGCCCTCGGGCAATGCCATCCTCGTCATCGCGGGGACCCGCGATGCGGCGGTCATGCAGATGGCTGAGGTCAGTGCGGATCCGGGGCAGCTGGAGGTACTGCAAAAGCGCTTGGGAGGGCAGGGGCCCTTCGAAGCGCTGTTCCGGGTGCGTTCGATCGGCAACATGAACGTCGACAGCGCATTGCTGCTCGCCCGTCGCCTGACGGCTACAAATGTTTGGACCCGTCAATTTCCAGACCAGCAGTTCCCCGATTCAGACCCCCAGACCGCTTCGCTCGCGGAGCGCCGCAGAGGGACAGACTGATCTCTTGCAACGCCCGACGAGGCATTTCTCAGGGAAGGCCGACCGATGCTCCATTATACACTCGACCCGGCTACGCGGCGGCTTCACTTGCGCTACAAAGGTTTCTGGTCCGTAGCGGAGGCTCTGCAAGCGCAAGCAATTTTCGAAGAGGCGCTTGACCGTGCGATGGCTGCCGGGAGCTCCTTTACGCTGTTGGACGATCTTTCGGAATGGGGTGCGCAATCCCAGGAAGTCGTTGAACTGAACAAGCGTTTCGTCGATCTGTGTATCGGCAGGCCGATCAGCCGCAATGCGATGGTCATCCCTCAGGCGCTTTTGCGCATGCAAGTGCACCGTACTCTGAAGCAAATGGAAAATTGCGTCATTTTCTCGGCATTCCACGAAGCGGATAGCTGGTTGAGGGAGGTCGAGCCGCAATGACGGTGCCCCTCAGTAGCCCATGCTTCATTGCCGTGTGACATTGCGGCCGGTTTAGGGCCGCGATCATGCCCAGGTTCAGAAGGCTGGGCCATCGTTTCTCCGGTTCAAAGCATGCGGTGCAGCACATCGCCCGCACGCGTGCGATCGAAGAAGCGGTGTTTTATGGCGCCGGCGACATGGAGTGCAATCAATCCCAGCAAGCTATAGGCTAGCACCTTGTGAAGCCATTGGAAGACGGCGAACCAATTGTCATTCTTCGGGAGCAATTCGGGCAGGTTGGTACCGAAGAAAAAGACGCCATCGCTCATCGTATAGGTGCTCGACATGGAATAGCCCATCACGGGCACGAGCACGAGAAGCACATATATGGCACGATGCACGAACTTGGCGAGAAACCGCTCACCGCGCGTGAGTGCCTCTGGCGGTTCGGGCAAATCAGGCGTCCGGGCGCGTATGATGAGCTGGACGACAACGACGAGAAAGGCAAGCAGTCCGAAGGATTTATGCCAAGGATAGAAGATGCCATATTTGGCGGGGACTTCATCCGCAAGGGACGTCATGGTCCACCCCACGATGATAAGGCCCAGGATCAGCACGGCGCGCGTCCAATGAAGGAGCCGGAGGGAGGGGGGGTAACGATCGACTACGCTTTCCCCAGTCCTGGGCTGCTCCGTCTCTTCCATCTCTTGTCTTCCTGTTTTGTGGACCCCGTTAAAGATAAATGCCGCGCGAAAAACCCCCGTCGATGGCGATCGATTCGCCCGTAATGGAAGCGCCGGCGGGGGAGGCCAGGAAGGCTACGACATCGCCGATCTCCTCGGCATCGATGACGCGCCGCAGCGGAATGCGCGAGATGAAGTCCTCTGCGACATCCTCTACCGTGCATTGGCCGTCATGGGCCAGTTCTTCGAAGAGCTCGTCAAGATGGGGGGTCCGGACGATGCCGGGGTGAAGCGCGTTGACCGTGATGCCCTTGGGTCCCAAGGCATCGGAAAGGGCCTTGGTCATATGCGTAACCGCGACGTTGCGCATCCCGCTCAACGTATCCGAATTACGGCCGGTCAGACCGCCGATATTGACGATCCGTCCCGCCTGCTGGCTGGTCATGGCGGGCGTCACGGCGCGGGTGTAGCGCAGATAGCCGCAGACCTTGGTATTGAGGTCATCGAGAATGGCATCGACCTCGATCTGTGCGACATCGCCCGAGACGCTCGATGTACTGGCGGCGCAGTTGACCAGCAGGTCGATACGACCGAAACGCTCGAGGACGGATGCGATCAGGTGGTCGACAGAGTTCTGATCGGTCGCGTCGGAATGCAGGGCCTCGATCACACCCTGGCTATTCTTCCTGAGCCGGCTGGCGGCGTCTTCCAGCCTTTGCATGTCGCGGGCCGTGATGACGACGGCAAATGTCTTGCGCGCTAGAACCGCGGCAATCGCATAGCCTATGCCGCCGCTGCCCCCTGTTATGAGGGCGACGGGGACATCGGTATCCCGTTGCAGGTGGCTCATGGCAGTTCGGCCTGAATGAGGAGGGGACCGTCATGCGAAAACCCCCGCTTCAGTGCTGCGGCGAATTCCTGCGAGTTGGTCGCCCGGATCGCTGCCACGCCATAGCCTTGCGCCAGCGCCGTCCAGTCTGTCTTGGGATTATCGAGGCGCGTGAGCGTCTCGATCGCGGGCAGGCTAAGGTCAGCATCGGCCCGCTTCAGTTCGGTCTGCAGGATCCCGTAGCGGTGATTGGCGGCCATGACGATGATGATGGGGAGGTTCTCGCGAGCCATCGTCCAGAGAGACTGCAACGTATATTGGGCGCTTCCGTCGGATTGCAGGGAGACGATTCGTGCGCCAGGCGCACCCAGCGAGGCACCTACCGCGCAGGGAAGCCCCTGGCCGATCGCACCGCCCGTGTTCGTCATCACGCGATGGCGCGCCGCACGGTAGGATTCGCGCAGGAACGGGCCGCCCAGCGTCGATCCTTCAAGGGAAATGATAGCGCCTTCGGGCAACTGCACGATCAGTTCTTCGACAATTTCGTCTGGCGTGAGGTCGTTGCTGCGGATTCGAGCGGAAGGCGGAGGGCTGGAAGGGGAAGACGAGCGCTCCTTCAGACGCTCGTAAAGCAGTTCCAGCGCGGTGGCGCCGCACTCATTGTCCTCGGCAAGGATCACCAGCTTCTCATCGCTGACGAGCTGGCTCGGTTGTCCCTCATAGCCGAAATAGCTGACCGGCGTCTTTGCGCCGACCAGGACGATCGTTGCATCGCCGAGCTGGGCGATCACATCCTGGGGAAAATAGGCGAGACGTTCGAGGCGGGGCAGATCGCCGCCGAGATCAACGATGCGCGGATAAGATTCCATGAGCAGCCGTGCGCCGATCTTGTCGGCCACGCGCCCTGCGGCCCGGATCGCGCCTTCGTGCAGAGCGCCGCTACCGCCCAAAAGGAAAATGACATCCGCGTCAGCCGGGATGGCCTTTGCCCGGTCGGCGATCTCGTCGGGTGACGGAATGCGATACTGTTCCCTGGCCGCGAGCGCAGGCGATCTGTTGGCAGCGGCCGGTGCGTCCATGATGTCCGTGGGTGCGATGAGCGTGACGATGCTGCCCGGCGCACTCATCGCCAGCGCGACGGCATGGGTCACGTCGGCGCTGAGGGTCGCGACATCGGCCAGGCGGATGACCGCCTGGGACACCGGCCTGGCAAGGGATTCGATATCCGAGGTGAGCGGCGCGTCATACGGCAAATGCCACGTCGCGTGGTCGCCGATCAGGTTGATGATCGAAGAGCGGGCGCGGCGCGCATTGTGGAGGTTTGCAATCCCGTTTGCAAAGCCCGGCCCAAGATGGAGAAGCGTGAGGGCGGTTTTGCCCGATACACGGGAATAGCCGTCAGCCGCGCCGGTGCAGACGCCTTCGAACAGGCCCAGCACCGGCCGGATTTCGGGAACACTGTCCAGCGCGTCGACGAGCGTCAGCTCGGTCGTGCCGGGATTGGCGAAGCAGATTTCCACGCCGAGATCGCGCGCCGTTTCAAGCAGCAGATGCGCACCATTTGTTGCGGCCACAATTTCCTCCAACTTCTCATTTCGCCTGGAAAATTTTCAGATTACCGCATGGCGATTCACGCGGCACCAAATGTCACGGTCGCAGCGTTGCGGACAGAAAGCGCCTTACGTGCCGAACGAAGGCAGCGGGCGCATCATCATGGACATAGTGGCTTGCGCCTGCGACGGTCAGCGACTGGATATACGCGTTTCGGCGCTGCATTTCCGTTACAGCCTCCATCGCGCAGAAGTCCGAACGCTCTCCGCGAATGATCAATGTCGGCGTGTCGATACGCTCGATCACCGGCCAGAGATCTACGACGCGCAGGGGATCGGGATGGAGGCGCGTCTCGCTGATCCCTTTTGCATCATATTGCCAGGCGATCCTGCCATCGGGGGCTTCCCGCAGACTCTCTGCAAGGCGCTGCTCAAGGGCTTCGGTGGAGACGGTCGGCCGTGCCGAGCGCCAATAAGCCCGAGCGGCGTCCCAATTCTCGAAATCAGACGGTAGTGCAGCCATTTCGGCCTTGATCCGTTCAGCCCCTTCGCCCTGGATGGAGGCGCCAGGCGCAATGTCCTCGATGATGAGTGCGAACAGGCGGTCGGGGTGCTTGGCCGCATAGACATATGCCGTGGTCCCCCCCATCGAATGGCCTAGAAGTGCGAAGCGCTGGAGACCGAGCGTTTCCACCACTGCCTCAAGGTCGTCCAGATAAGCATCGGTATAATAGTTTCGGCCCGGGTCCCAATCGCTTTCGCCCCGACCTCGCTGATCGATGGCGATGAGGCGATAATCCTCGGCCAGATGTTCGGCGAGACCGCGCCAGGTCCCCGAAAAGCCTCGCAATCCGTGCAGGAGCACGAGGGCAGGGGCGTCCTTGGCGCCCCATTCCCGGACGCGAAGCTTGATGCCGTTCCCCTCGTGAAAGGCGACACGCTCGCCTGGAAGGGGCTGCGGTGCGACTGGCGCGGTCTCTCGCATGGTTTTATTCCATCACCTGATGAGGGGAATCAGCGAAGGCCGTCCTTGCCGACGGCCTCAGCCGAAGTGAGGCCACCCAGGCGCGGGTGCAGACGGCCTCGAGTGGCGACTGCCATCGCGATGACGACTTCATCGGGGCTCGGCGCATCGCCGAAGCTGACAGAGAAGGTATCATAGTGCGAGCGCACATATAGCGCATCCTTGTGGGCGAGCGGAATGTCGATCTCGGTACCCGGACCGCCGCGCTTTCCGGTGGAGGGTACCCACGCCTCTGCGCCGCCCACGGCTTCGCGGACGGGATTGGCGAAGTTCGTCGTCAGGAATGCATTGCCATGTTCATATTCGCCATTGGCACCGACAATGGCGGCCTTGCCATAGCTTTCGACCTTTCGGCCGGCGAGGCGCTCCTGGATGCGGCGGCCGAATTCGATGCCCAGATGCTCGGATGCGGCGATCACCTCGTCGAAGGAATTGGTGAACTTTCCTGCATGGGGATTGGCGATGGCGGCGGCGACCACGATCTTGACCACCGGTTCGCCATCGGCCAGCCGGCCAGTTTCGATGGCCAGCGTTTCTTCCTCATAGGTGAACCACTTGCGAATGTGCAGGCCGTTGAAATTGCTCGGGCGCTCGGACATGGTAACGATGATTCCTTCCTGTTGTGATCGATGATATTGTCGCGCGGACATGGACGTGGGCAGCCTGTATCGCTGCGATAGGCTTGCCTCTCGGCCTCGGCGAAGGAGGGCGACGGCGCGCGGCGGGGCTAGTCGTAGAGCGGAGAAAGCTCGAACGGATCGGCTTGGCCTTCATTTCGGCCCAGTTCCTCGATCGCCGCGCCACCTGCAGGGGCGACGACCTGGGCGACGACTTCGAGCATATGTCCATCGGGATCATGGAAATATATGCCCACCGATACTCCATGGTTCAGAATTTCATGAATTCGCACCTTCTTTTCGATGAAGGTGGCATAGACCCGGCGAAGATCCTCCAGGCTATGCTGACTATCGAGCTCCAGAGCCACATGCTCGAATTCCAGCCCCTTGGTGGCGCCGGGAGGAGCGGGGAAAAGTGCGATGTCATGATCATGAACCCCGAAGGTGAGGAATATGCCGCCTTCATAGGGACCGCCGTTGATGCGGGTGACAACCTCCATACCGAGCACGTCCTTGTACCAGGCAGCGGAGGCTTCCGGATCTTTCACATAGAGGACGAGGTGCGCGATGCGCCGGATTTTAGGAGTGAACATGAGAGCTTCCTTCTGTGTCTCCATGGACTTCGTCTCAGGTCAGGTTGACCCAGACGCTCTTGGTTTCGCTGTAGAGTTCCATCGCCTGCCGGCCATGTTCGCGGCCCCAGCCTGACTGCTTGAAGCCGCCGAACGGCGTTGCAGGATCGACGAGATTGAAGCAGTTGATCCACACCGAGCCGGCCTTCACGGCACCGGCGATGCGGTGAGCGCTCTTGATATCATTGGTCCAGATACCGGCAGAAAGACCGAAGTCCGAATTATTGGCTTCAGCGATCAACTGATCCGCATCCTTCCACGACAAGGCGCTCAGAACCGGTCCGAATATCTCTTCACGCACCACGCGCATACCCGCTTGCGCATCGCCCAGGATGGTGGGCTCGAAGAAATAGCCATTATCCAGCCCGGATGGACGGGCACCGCCTGTCAGCACGCGCGCGCCTTCGTTCACGCCGATCTCGACATAGCCGCTGACCTGGTTCCACTGTTCCTCGGAGATCAGCGGACCGAAATTGACGTCTTCGTCCAGGCCATTGCCGATCTTGAGTGAGCGGGCATGGCCGGCGATCGCTTCCACGAGCTCGTCATAGACAGCCTCATGAGCATAGAGGCGCGAACCGGCCGTGCAGGTTTGCCCCTGGTTGAAGAAAATGCCTTGCGCGATCGACGCCGCCGCCGCGCTCAGATCGGCATCTGGCAGGACGATCTGGGGCGATTTGCCGCCCAGTTCCAGGGAAACCTTCTTGAGATTGCCCGTGGAGGCCCGCACTATAGCCTTGCCCACCTCGGTTGAACCGGTGAAAGCGACCTTGTCGACCCCGGGATGTTCGACCAGCGCCGCGCCCGCGTCACCAAAACCGGTCACGACGTTGATGATGCCCGCCGGAAAGCCTGCTTCGAGCGCCAGTTCGGCAAGACGCAGCGCCGTGAGCGGCGTCTGCTCCGCAGGCTTGAGCACGACGGCGCAGCCGGCCGCCACCGCCGGTGCAATCTTCCAGGCCGCCATCGACATGGGATAATTCCACGGCACGATCAATGCGGCCACGCCAACCGGTTCACGCGTCGTGTAGTTAAGGATCTGAAGGCCGCCCCGCGGTGAAACGGGGAGAGTCTCTCCGCCGAACTTCGAGGGCCAGCCCGCGAAGTAACGGAAGGTCTTGATCGAGCCTTCGATTTCAACAAGCCGCGTCAGGGTCGCGGGCTTGCCATTGTCCAGGCATTCGAGGACCGCCAGCTCATGGGCGTCCCGCTCGATCAGGTCGGCGAGACGATAAAGTAGCATCGAACGGTCCATGGCGCTCATCCGGCGCCATGCCGGATCCTCGAACGCGCGCCGCGCCGCCTTGACCGCCAGATCGACGTCTTCCGGTCCGGCATGGGCGACTTGGCACAGTTCCTCGCCGGTAGCCGGGTTGGTCGTTGCAAACGTACGGCCGGACAGGGCGTCCACATGCTTGCCGCCGATAAAAAGCTGGCGAGGGGCCTTGCTCAGCGACTCGCTGAGTCGCGCTGCAACCACGCGGGGTGTTTGAATGGAGGAAAGTGCCGTCATCCTGATGCTCCAACCGGGGCCCGTGGGAGGGCCCTCCTGTTCGTGTTGATGCAATACCTACATCATCTTGTTTAGCTGAACAATAGATAGTTTTTGAGCATGAATGTTGCATTGAATAGACAATGGAGGCATGTAGGCGGCCTGGGAACACTGAACTGGAGTGCATTGTGGAAACCGCATCGCGCGATGTTGTGCAGAGACTGGTCAAGGCCCGTCTGGGCGAGGGATTGGCAGCGCGACCCGTCGCCCCCTTCTCTTTGGACGAAGCTTATGCAATCCAGTCTGAAACCCTTGCGGCGCTGGGCGAGTCCCTGGGGGGCTACAAGGTCGGTTTGACGACCTCTGCGGCGCAGCATGCAATGGGGACGAGCGAGCCCATCGCCGGTGGACTGCGGAGCCGCGATTTCATGCAATCGCCTGTTCGGATCGATTCCGTCTCCTATCAGCGCTTCGCCGAAGCCGAGCTCATAGTCGAGATCGGCGAGGATTTTCCCGTCGGCTCTGCCCCCCTGTCCGAGAGCGATATCGCACGACGCATTTCCGGTCTGTTCGCGGGTATTGAGCTTTGCGCGTCGCGCTACGACGATGACGATGTAACAGTCGCGCAGCTCGTCGCCGACAACAGCAATGCCGAACTGCTCATCGTGGGATCCCGTCTTGCCTCGGGCTGGGACGAGCGCTTTTCCGATATTCCTGTGAATCTATATTGCAAGGGTCGCGATCCGGTTCGTGGTTCGACCGCGGCGGTGCTGGGCAATCCGCTTCGCTCCGTCACCTGGCTCGCCAACTGGCTTGCTCGCCGCGGCCAGCGCCTGACCCGTGGGCAATTGGTGGCGAGCGGCAGTGCCACCGGCATTACCGATCTTGAATCCGAAGAAGAAATCCTGGCCGACTTTGGCGGTCTTGGATCTGTATCCGTGACCATCGCGCGCGCGCCATTGAAAGGGAGAGACGAATGAGCATCGATCTTGGTTTGTCAGGCAAGGTTGCCATCATCACCGGCGGCAGTGTCGGCATCGGCAAGGAGACCGCCCGCAAGTTGGCGCGAGCGGGCGTCAAGGTGGTGATTGCCGCCCGCACAAAGGCCGCGCTGGACGCGGCGGCCGGAGAACTTCGGGCTGATACGGGGGGCGAGATCGCGGCGATCGCGGTCGATACGACCGACAAGGGGTCGGTCCAGGCGGCCGTCGACGAGACCGTGCGTCTCTTTGGCGGCTTGCATATCCTTGTCAATTGCGCCGCGGCGCCCGGCGGCCTGGTGCGTAATGCCATCGAGGAAGCCGATGAAGATGCGCTGCTTCTTGACCTGAACACGAAGCTGATGGGGTATTTCCGGATGTGCAAGGCGAGCGTGCCGCACATGCGCAAGGCCCAGTGGGGACGCATTGTCAATGTCGGCGGCCTTACAGCGCGCTGCACCGAAGCGCTGAGCGGCATGCGTAACACCGCGCTCGTGCATTTCACCAAGACGCTATCGGACGAAGTCGGCCAAGATGGTATAACGGCCAATATCATCCATCCCGGCGTCACGCGCACCGAGCACGTCGAAAGCTGGTTCCGCGAGATGGCCGATGAGGAAGGCACGACCTTTGAAGCGATCGTCGAGCGGGAGGCAGCCGGGCCTGCCGCACTGCGCCGCATGCTCGAGGTGGAGGAAGTTGCCGATCCGATCGTGTTCCTGGCGTCGCAGCTCGCCAGTGGCATCACCGGCGAATCCATTGCGGTGGATGGCGGCCTGTCTCGCGCTGTTTTCCTCTGAGCGGCTCTCCGGCGGATCGTCTTCGATCCGCCGATCCCCCTGGCACAAAGCAGGCGCGCCTTTGGTCATATGCTGATCCCTGGCAATGCTCCTTCTGCCTGACCCTAATGGTTTGCGGCGCTCAGGCGGATCGGGGTCTTGGCAGGCAGGCGTTGCGCGCGGTTCCACATCGGAATGCTCAACCGGTAGTAATAATCCTGCCAAGGTGGGTAGCTGTTTAAAGGTCAGCTTGTACGAATAGCGCTGACCACCAGAAGAAGGCTGGCCCCGAGCACGGCGCAGCTTCCCCACACGGCGAGGGAAAAGTTCCCTGATCCCAGCGTCGCGGCAACGGCTGCCGGGCCAAAGCCCATCCCGAACGTCTGGATCGATCCCATGGCGCAGACTATGCGGCCGCGCGGGTCGGCATCGGAGCAGACGCCTGAAAGAAGCGGTTGGGCATAGTTCCAGGCAAAGAGCAGCAGCACCATGGCAATGATGAAAATGTGCGGCGTCAGCCTGCCGTCCAGCAGCCGGAAGCTGATGATGGAAACGACGCCGCTCACAAGAAGGGGTCCTATCCGGCCAAGGCGTCGGGGCGTCAAACCCGCCAGAGCCGCCCCACCCATGCCTGCAAAGGTTCCGTAAGAGAGACCGCGCGCGATCTGGTGGGCGTCAAGGCCGCTGGCCTGACCGATGCGTTCCGCATAGCTCCACATCGCGCTGATTGCGCCGAAATAGAAGAACACGCCGATCAGCGCCAGGAAAGCGAGGCGCCGGTTACAAAGCGCCGTGGCTCTGGGGTCGTCGGCAGCGACACGGCCGTGCGGAAACCAGAACAGGCCGCCTAGGGTAAGCACGCCAAGCGCGCCATTCGCAAGGAACAAGGTTCGGGTGCCAACGCTTTCCTGCCAACTTGGCAGGTAAAGCAGGGCAATTGCTCCGGCGAGCGCGCCGGTGACGAGATAGATGGAAAAGGCACGATCAGGATTTTCGGCGCGACCGAACGCCGCGAAAGCAAAACCCACGGCAATGCCTTCTCCAGCGCCCGCGATCGTTCGCGTCAATGTGATCGCTGCATAGCCGGCGCTGAACGCGGTCGCGACATTGCCGGCGATGATGAAGGTAAGGCCGACCGCGACACACAGCCGCCAGTCCCAGCGCGGAAGCAGGAAGGTGCTGAGGCCGATTGTGACGGCCATCGCATTGATTTCCCAGGCAGCGACATATCCAAGCTGCTGATCGCTGAGCGCGCCCTGCACGGCCACGACCGCAAGGAGGCCCGGCGTGATCAGGATGGTCCAGGCACCAACGATTCCGATCAGGACACTCGCGGCAAGGCCTCCAGCACTTAGGCAGTGCACTGAAGTGCGCACGCTGGCTGATTCCGCCGAGCTCATTTTCATATGTCTTCGAGCCTCTCCAGAAACGATGTCCGAATACAGGAAAGGGCGAGCGGCTGAGGAGCCGCTCGACCGCATTCCGGTCTTCAATCAGGCGACGGTGCCGCGGACCGCCTCGACAGCCTGCTTGAACTTCTGCACCAGCTCGTCGATTTCCGCATGGTTGATGACGAGCGGCGGCGCGAAGACAAGGGTGTCGCCCAGGGCGCGGGTTATGAGTCCTTCCTTCGCGGCCGCCTGCAGTACGCGGCGACCCACACGGTCGGAAGCCGGGAAGGCCTCCTTGGTCGCCTTGTCCCTGACCAGTTCGATGCCGATCATGAGGCCCACGCCGCGGATTTCACCAACGAGCGGATCGTCTCTGAAGGCGGCTTTCATCGACCTATGGAGATAGGGTCCGACTTCAGCGACGTTCTCGACGACTTTCCTGTCATCGATCGCCTTGAGCGCTGCCAATGCCGCCGCAGCGCCAACGGGATGGGCGGAATAGGTGTATCCGTGAGCGAACAGGCCCGCTTTGGGAGAGCTTGATTCAATTACATCCCATATCTTTGGTGAGATGAAGCAGGCAGACATCGGAAAATAGCCGCTCGTCACGCCCTTGGCCGAAGTGATCAGGTCCGGCTCGACATTGAAGGTCTGGCTACCCCAGTAAGTGCCGAGGCGTCCGAAGCCGGAGACGACTTCATCAAGGACCAGAAGGATGTCGTGGCGCTTGAGGATCGGGACGATCTCTTCGAAATAACCTTCGGGCGGCGCGATGAGGCCGCCCGCGCCCATGACAGGTTCGGCGAAGAAGGCGGCGATCGTATCCGCGCCTTCTCGGGCGATCAGTTCCTCAAGTTCTGCCGCGAGCGCGCGCGAGAAATCACGTTCGGACTGGCCTTCGGCCGCCTTGCGGTAATGGTGCGGCGCGGTGACATGCAGGATTGGGCCGATGGGCAGATCGAACAGATTGTGCATGCTGGGAAGGCCGGTGAGGCTCGAGGTCATCACACCGGAGCCGTGATAGGCGTTCCAGCGCGCAATGATCTTCTTCTTGTTGGGACGGCCCAGAAGGTTGTTATAATACCAGATAAGTTTGATCTGCGTCTCGTTCGCGTCGCTGCCGGACGCGCCAAAGAAGACGCGTGCCATGGGGACGGGGGCACGCTTGAGCAACTCGTCGGCTGCCTCGATGACGACATCGGTCGACATGCCGTTGAAGGCGTGGAAGAAAGACAGGCGCTTGCTTTGCGCGGCGATCGCTTCCGTAACTTCTTCACAACCATAGCCCAGGTTGACGCACCACAGGCCCGCCATGCCGTCGAGATATTCATTGCCGTGAATATCCTTGATCCGAACGCCCTTGCCCTCGGTCATGACGTTGGGCCCGTCCCGCTTGAGATCCTCGATCCAGGTGAAGGGATGGAAATGGGTGGCCTGATCGATCTGGCCAGCGCGTTGAATGTCAAGTGTCATGAGCGGCATCCTGAAAATGCTGTTGAAGAAGACGTCGGGTCAGGGGCCAAGGTCGACATTTCATGCGTGATCCTTTCGTCCCAAAGCCCTGTCGGTGGCGGCAAGCGAACACCCGCGAGGCTTGTCCGCGCCCTGTAGACGGGGCTGCCTCCACTGCATATGCCTATTCTGATCTATACGCAACAGTTGATCGAAAAATCGGATTAGTGTTACCAAACATCAACAATAAGGCCGCGAGCCTGCTATTTTCAGATAAAACCGATCCAACGGCCGCAAATGACGACGGCAATCCAGAGGGCAAGCGAACTTGCGCCTGCGAAACGCGCTGAGGCCGGCGGCGGCAGCGCATCGTTCCAGTCGGCGATTTTCCGATAGGCGCCCATGTGGAATATGGCCATGTTGACGCCGGCCGCGACGAGCAACCCCATCTTGACGAGGAAGATGGGGTTCTCAGAATATTTGACCGCGTTGGAAATGAAGAGCAGCGATCCTGTCACGACCGCGAGCAGGAAAGCCGCCCAGGTGTAAGGCAGCAGTTCGACGATCAGTTGCCGTGCTCCGCGGCGATGCGAGGCATAGCCGATCAGGCGAAGATCAACGATCGCAATGGTTCCGACGACCAGGACGATGGCGAGAACATGGACCGATTCAATCCACGGGAAGCTGTTGTCGCCTTCCTTGATCGCCAGGGCTAGCGGTGTCTCCTCCAGTTTCTGGAAGATGGTAATCAGATCCACGGCAGATCCTTCCGGTAGAATGGGGTTGAAAAAGGGGCGTTCAGATCGTGTAGGCGATCCAGCGCCCACAAAAGATGACGCAGATCCAGATGGCCAGCGACAGCCAGGCGGCGGGCTTCACAAGAGGGCGCCATCTCGCGCTGTCGAGTTGAAACTCGGGATGGAGGAGTGGACGCCGAAAATACCAGGTGAGAAGGCATGCGACGACCACCAGCCCCATTTTGAGCCAGAAGGTGAAATTCGTCAGCACGCGGTCCGGTTCGCCGATTGCCATGAGTGAGCCTGTCGCGAGCAGGACGGCAAGGGCCACCCACATCCAGCGCAGATAACGACGCACGACGACATTGGGGAGCGTGTCGGTCGCCAGCACGCCTGCAAGTCGCAGGTCCGATACCAGGGCCGATCCGACAACCACCGCTATGGCGAGAATATGGACGCTCTGGACCGAAGGAATGATCCACGGCTCGTCACGGATCGTTGTTGCCAGCGGGGTGGCGTAGAGCCATGTTGCAAAGCTCTGAAGGCTCATCTGTCATTCTCCTGATGGTATCGCGGCTGGGACGTCCGCGTATCTTGCCGCGCACACATTGGGGGGACCGAATGCTGGCCGGCACACTCCTGCGTCCGCCCGGCATTCCACACGACGCTAACGCGGATCCGGACGCGTGGATCGACCGGGCGGCCTTGGTGCAGCGGCCATGTCGCCTGCGACACATTCACCGCTCAAAACTTCCAGCAATTGGCATGAGCTTCTCCCGATTGGTGGCGTTGAAAACGGCCGCGCCTTTCCTGCGGTCCGGAATTGCGCGTTATAATGCGTCGTTCCGGTGCACCAGCAGCGCAACAAATCGCTCGAATAATAGATGATTGTTGTAGAGCTTGATAGACTGTTTGGTGAAAATATCCCGTTTTCCAGGCCGATCGATGCGGGTGTGCCAACGAACATCCTTTGGCTCACGGAAATTGAATCAATACATTGATAAACAGGTATTTTCTTTCATTGACAATCAAGGTTGTCACGCCGCGCGCGATGTTCGTTACCGTTCATATAACGCAACAGTATTGCGTTAATACGGATATTAGTTACCTAAATTGAGCATCCGATTCGGCGTCATCCGATTCGTGAATGTTATCTGGCGTTCTGCAATTGGCATAAGCGAGGAGCCGGCCACAGCCAGCGATAGGGGGCGGACGACATATGAAGATGGAAAGCCGGTTGGTTTTGCGAGACAATCGTTCGAGCTTCACGATACCGTCGCGCTTTGGCGCCGCTCTTGCGTCGATGTCGCGGTTGGCGATCAATGGCATGAAAAGACCAGCAGGCTAAACAAGCTCTTTCAGGAGAATGAAGATGAGTGTGAAAATCGCGCGATCTGTACTTGCTCTCGCAATTCTGGGGGTGATCAGTGCGCCCGCTTCCGCCCATCATTCCTTTGCAATGTTCGACCAGACCAAGACCGTCGTCCTGCAGGGTGAGGTGGGCAAGTTCGAATGGACGAACCCGCATGCCTTCGTGATGCTCGACGTGCCGGTCAATGGAAAGACGGTTCGCTATACGCTGGAGTGCAGCAGTCCAGCATTGATGCGCCATGCAGGTTGGAAATTCAACACGATCAAGGCGGGCGAGCGCGTGCGCGTGGCCATGCATCCTCTCAAGAACGGGCAAACGGGTGGGATGCTGGCGAAGGTCAAGGTTCCGGACGGCCGATTGCTCGCCGCCTGGTGAAGCAGGCCACAAAGATGCGAGCAGAGCCGCGCAATCTTTAGAGCGATTTCCACGCGATCGGAACCGATCGCTGGTCAAGAAATCGCGGAGGTTCGCTACGAGGATATCCCGCATGGCGGGACCATGAAGATCGTCGAGCGCCTTCACCTTATCGGGTCGGATATTTTGCAGATCGATATCACAATCGAAGATCCCAAGTGTCTATCAAGGCCTTATATTCATTATCAAATATAGGCGTGAGATACACGAATATAGAATCACAGAATTTGTCTGCGAGAACAAAAAAACTGTGATGGAGAGAGACGGAATACTGGGCCTGAAGACCGAATAGCAATCTATTCGACGGAACGGAAATGACGCCCTTCCGCACGAGGCATACAGCAGAGGACAGCTTCAAGCGGAAGATCGGCCTTGAACAGTAGGGGGAAATTTATGCACTTCTCTAACACTACGTCATACCGCACCTTGGCATGGTTTTTCGGACTTTGCGCCATTCTCGCCGCTCCTGCGGGCCAAGCTCAGGTTGCCGAGAAAGGAAGCAATCAAGGCGCTGCCAGGGACGGGGCCGCAATGGGCGATATTGTCGTCACCGCTAACAAGCGCGGCGAGAATCTGCAGAAGGTGCCGCTCTCCGTCAGCGCATTTTCCGGCGAGCAGATTGCGCGCCTGAACATTCGCGACACCACGCAGATCACGCAACAAATCCCGGCTCTCCACGTCAATGCCTGGTCGCCCAAGCTCACCATCTTCAGCTTGCGCGGCATCTCGCAGAACAATTTCACGGACAATCTCGAAGCGCCGGTCGCCGTCTACCAGGACAACGCCTATGTCGCTTCGATGAACGCCATTTCAGGGCAACTTTTCGACGTCAAACGGATTGAAGTGCTGCGCGGTCCTCAGGGCACGCTTTTTGGCCGCAACGCAACCGGCGGTCTCATCCATTATATCAGCAACGACGCGAGCGAGGATGCTTTCAACGGCTATGTCCAGGGGGACTATGGTCGTTTCGAGAGCCGGGCAATCGAGGGGGCGATCGGCGGGGCATTGGCGACCGGATTGAGGGTCCGTGTCGCAGGACGGATCGACAAGGCTCATGGCTACATAAAGTCGCGTGACACTGTCCTTGCCGACGGGACCATATTGTCGGGCAGCGGCCAGGATCTGGGCGGTCGCAATGGATGGGCGGCGCGGGTCAATCTCCAATATGATCTCTCGCCGGAAGCGACGCTTGGCCTTTGGTACAAACATTCGGAGGACAATCACGTCGCGACCGGTGGTTATGTTTTCGAAAATTGCGATGCGGAGGCCAACGGCTACTGCCATACCGACGCCGCCGGGCTGAGCGATGGAACGGGGGGCGTGATCAACGGTCTGACAGGTCAGCCAGCCTCGCCCTGGGAGCATTTCGGAGAGCGTCGTGGCAACCTCGATCGACATGTGAATGACTATCAGGCGGACTTCAACTGGAAGGCGGGCGATGGCCTTACCCTCACGTCCATCACGAATTATCTTCAACTCAAGCAGGTCTATGCAGAGGATGGAGATGCCACGCCGCTTCTCACCGTGAATGTCGACACAGCCATGGATTTTCACCAATTCTCTCAGGAATTGCGGCTGAGCGGAGAAGCCGACCGTTTCAAATGGCAGCTCGGCGGCTATTTTCTCGACATGAAATATCAGGGCTACCACAATATCACGGGTGCCCCCGTCATTGACCTCGCCCTAGCGGCCAACGGCGCGTTCGCGACGCCAACCGTCCAACAGCCCTATAGCATCAGATCCCGCAACTGGTCGGTATTCGCGCAGGGCGATCTGACACTTGCCGAGCGATTGACGCTCACCCTGGGAGGACGCTTTTCGTCTGATCGCAAGTCGATCGATTATAGCGCTATTCTCGTCGATCCTTCGATCAATCCCAATCCGGTTACGCTGTTCACCGGCGAGGGGCTGGCCGCGATCGTGCCCGGGGTCAATCGGGACAGGTTCGACGGCTGGGCGGCGCGCGTCTCGCTTAATTTTCAGGCAACGCCCGACCTGCTCGTCTATGCCTCGTGGAACCGTGGCATCAAGGGCGGGAACTGGTCGCTTTCGTCGAACATCCAGCCACTCGATTTCAAGCATCGGCCCGAAACGCTCAACAGTTTGGAAGCGGGTTTCAAAGCATCGCTGCTGGATCGCAGGCTGCGTCTCAACGGCACGCTGTTTCACTATATTTACAATGACTATCAGGCCTTCTCCCTCGCCGGTGGCGTACCGCACGTCTATAACAGCGATGCCCATTCGACCGGCGCGGAGCTTGAGGCTTTCTGGTCTCCTTCGCGGCGCTTTGACGCGGTTCTCGGCGCGACATGGCAAACATCGCATGTCGACAGCATTCCGGCGACCGGTACGCAGGTGGGTCCTGAGTTCTTCCCTGGAGCGCCGGACTCGCAATATTGTGCGAACCAGGGCGGTTTCTTTCTCTGTGATTTTCCCCAGAAAACGATTGTGGGCGCGCAATTTCCCAATGCGCCGCGTTTCAGCCTGAATTATCTGCTGCGCTACAATGTGGATCTGGGCGGCGGCAATGTGGCGGGCCAGATCGACGGTGCCTGGTATGACGACCAATATCTGGAAGTCACCAATGGCCTGTCATCTCTCCAGAAAGCCTATAACGTGACCAACGCATCGCTCACCTATACGGATCGGGCGACAGGGATTGCGTTGACCGCATGGGGCAAGAACGTCTTTAACAAGGCGTTCCGTGCGTACGCGCTGAACCTTGGCATATTGGGCACGACGTCAATCTATGCGCCGCCGGCAACCTATGGGGTGACGCTGCGGATACCCTTCGGACGACGATGAGGCGGCAGGCACGCTGAGCGAAGGCTTCACGCGTGGGCTGACAGGCCGTCTCATTTCTTGAGATGCTGCAGCCGCGGATCGCCGCCATCGGGATACCAAAAGGTCATATGGCACCCTTCGCACGCACGGTCGATCTCGCTGCCAGCCTCAAAAAGGGCGACCGGATCCCGCCGGTCGATGGCTGCCAGCGCGGTCCTCGTTGTCCTCTGCATATTCTGGGCGAAGGACACCAGCGTTTCATGATCGCTGGCGAGCAGGCCGTCGATCTGTGCCGTGCTGAGTTCGCCCGACGGTCGGACAATGCCAGCCGGGGCTGCGTGCCGCCCCTTCATCATCACGAGATTCATCGCTTCGATCAGTGTCACCGCATGGCGTCGAACGGCATCCCATTCCTCGGCTGTGCGCGGCTCGCGCTTCACCACGCCCTTCTCGTCCGAAACGGTCGCGACGGATTCCCAAAGGCCGTCGGCCGCCGGATCGACCGTCGCGTTCATCAATTGCTTGATCGTAAAGGATGTATCGAAGGGTTCGGCCTCGTTTTGGGATGAGGCCGTCGTCTGATTGGAGCTTGCCTCAACCGGGGCCTTGTCCGAGCACCCACCCAGCCCCACCAGGGGGCCTGCCAAGACAGCGAGGGCAACGAAAGAGATGGCATGCCGCATGTTTGTTTCCCCACCAGCAATGTGAAAGCGCCTTTTGAAACCAACCGCCTACTTATTTGGCGTTCTGGTCGTCCTGTCTGGTGCTCGCGCCGCCATCGCCGCTGCGCTCATCGAAATTGACGACGCCGTCCTCGGCCGGGTTGATTGGTCTGTTCATGAACTTGTCGAGTTCGCTCGACATCTGGACTGGCTTGGCAGCAGGCGTGGAACTGGCGGTAGCGTCCGTCTCATTGTCGCTCGTCTTTCCGGAGCAGCCGGTGAAAGCCAGAACCATCAATGTCGGAAACACGGAAGCCGTTACAAACCTGCGCATTTGTCAATCCTTCTCTTCGAACCCCAAGATGTTGCACCACTTTGCTGCAAATCGTCTGGAACCTGCAACCGGGGCCGCATCAGGGATTGAACCTCTTCGCCCATATAAGCTTGAGGTTTACATTACGCAACAATAGTCTTGAATAATGCCGATGTGTTGCCATAACGGTAAATATGAATGATGCGGGGAGTCGCCGGGCGATCCAGCCTCTTCGCGTCCTGAAAATGGCGGATATGCGTCTGGATTGGGGAGAGCTTCGATGTTGCGGATACAAAGCGGCGCGGGTTGCGATCTTTCTGCGATTTGCTGTGGCGGCCTGGTGGAGGATCGGCTGTGAAGATCTGGCAAGTTTCCTTTTTGTCACTCGTCCTGCTGACCGCGGCCTGTGGCGGACTATCGAAGGATCAGGCTGACCGCGACGGCCCCCGGACTTCTGATGGCCGGCCGGATTTCTCGGGAACCTGGCAGCGCTATCCTGACGACTGGTACGGGACTGATCCCGACCATCCTCCGCCACCTGGCGGACCGTTTCCCCTGAAGGAGCCATTCGCGGGTCAATACGCGACGTTACTCAACAGGCTCCACGCGGCTGACGTGGCGGGCACACCGATCGCCAATTCGAGCACGAAATGCCTGCCGGAGGGCATGCCCTCGATCATGGGTGCGATTTACCCGATCGAGATCATGCAGGATGCAAAGCGACTGGTCGTGCTTGCCGAATTTCTCTCCCAGACCCGCAGGGTGCATATCGGCGAGAAGATGCCGCCGGCCGATGATACGGAGCCCTCCTACAATGGCTATTCGGTCGCGCGCTGGGACGGCGACACGCTAGTGATTGAAACCTCGCGCGTGCGACCCGACGTCCTCTTCTTCAATGTACCTCACAGTATAAACATGAAGATTACCGAAAGGCTGAGGCGGTCATCGCCGACCCTGCTCGAGAACAAGGTCATGATCGAGGATCCGGAATATCTCAGTCGGCCCTATAGTTTCACGTTCCAGTACAAGAAGACCGATTACAAGATCGGGGAGTTTGTCTGCGAGAATAACCAGACCAAGGTGGACGCTGAGGGCAAGGCGTCCCTCCAGCTTCAGCCGGACACGAAGTGATCGAACGTCGCAACGACGTCATCGATAACTTGGTGAGCCGAAAGATCTGGATGCTGTGGTCCAAGGATTTGGACAGCCGAGTGGTCGCCACGGCGCAGGCATTTGAAAGGTAGTAAAATGAGCAACGGAACGATATTAGTGGCGACGGTCGGGCAAGCGATCATTCGCAGCGCGGATGATGGCAAAAGCTGGAATCGCCTCGGCGTGGGCCAACAGCTCGAATTCGATGCGATCACCCGCTCATTAAGCGTCAGTCCGACGTCACCGGAGACGATCTACGCCGGAACGGACATCGGGCTATGCATCAGCACCGACACGGGTGGAAAGTGGGAACGGATCGCATCGCCCTTTGACGGGGAAACGGTCTGGAAAGTTGCGGTCGATCCCAATGACGCCGATCGGATTTTTGTTGGTACCGGGGCACCGTCGCGCGCCGCGTTGTGGCGCACCGAGGATGGCGGCCAGACCTGGTTGCGGGCGCCAGTCGAAATCCCCGAATTTTGTGCCGGCGTCAATCGGCCGCGGCTGCTGGCGTTCGCCTATGACCCGACTGATCGCAACAAATTGTGGTTCGGGCTCGAGGAGGGAGGGCTGTTTCACAGCAACAATGGCGGCGAAACCTGGGCCCGGCTGGATGACCGTCTGTTGTGGGATTTCAATTCCGACATCCACAATATTACGGTCCTGCCGAACCACGGCCGGAAGGTCGTGGTCGTGGCGAGCGTCAATGCCGTCTACCGCAGCTTCGATGATGGCCAAAGCTGGTCCGGGATTCTGGCGAGCGAGGCTTTCGGGCTCTACTATGTTCGCGCCCTCAACAAGCCATCGGCGAGCGAGAATGTGCTGTATCTCAGCATTTCCGATGGTACGCCTGGCACGACAAGCAAGCTGCTGATTTCCCGCGACGCTGGAGAAAGCTGGGAGGTTCTGCCTCTTCCCCAGCAGCCCAATTCCTGCTTCTGGGCCATTTCCGTCAATCCCTGGAACGATCGCCAGATCGTCGCGGGTACCAAATATGGTCATTTGTTCACGTCCGAAAATGGCGGCTTCAGCTGGCTCAAGCAATGGCGCGATTTCAGCGAAATCGCTGACGTTCTCTGGACCCCCGCCGTCGCTCAGATAAAGGCTGCGCACCAATCGCTGGTGACGGCGAAATAGCAGGAGCCAAGGATCGCCGACTGCGACATTGGTGACGGCCGGGCCTTGTCCCCCATACCGGGACCCTGCCCGTCAGCGATGGCGGGCGGGCAGCTGCGTGAACGACTGTCTTGATTGCCGGGCTGTTCGCTCGGTCTCGACATCGATTGATGCCAGGGTTCCCTGATCGCGCACTCCCACCTTGCTGAAGACTTCAACCAGGCTGTGCGCTGGCTTGCGGTTTCGACAGGGGCTGTCGTGCAGCCAGTGCGTGCTCGCCGGAAATGCAGCACAGCCAAGGAACAAGGCGAGACGCATCATTTATGCAACAATGATAGATAAAATTGACATTCTGTTGACTCTTAGTAAAAAGCATCGATAGTGTCCGTCTATCGATAGATGCGTCCTGGTTTTGCCGGGCGTGCGAGCAGGCGGGCAATGTCGAATGTCCGACGCGTGGCTCCAAGGAGGCAGGAAAGGTCTGCGCATATTGGACAGTGGAGCGGCGTTCGGTGCACCTTTGTCGGATCGGGCAGTTGAATGATACCGCCTCATTGAGGCTATTGATTTTGGATTACGGAAAAATTCAAAATTAGAAATAACCGTATCAAATATTATCAAACAGAGCGGGATTAAATCTTGCCACTATATGTTGAGCAGCAGGAACAATCGCTGGCGATTTCGCCGATTGTCTGAACCGTCGCAATCCAAATATTTACTGCCGCGACAACATGCAGGGAGGGTTGTTATGAAATATAATTCCACATCGGGGAAACATTGGGCGGTGCGCCAGGCAATAGCCTTGACGGCGTCTGCATCCGCTACCATGGCAATATGTCCGGCGGTTCTCCACGCCCAGGAGGAGCCGCAAGCGCAGCGGGCGAAAACGGACGCCGAGGCGATTGTTGTGACGGCCCGGCGCAAGGAAGAAACGCTCACGGACGTTCCCGCATCGATCACCGCCTATTCATCCGATTATCTGCAGAAGCAGAATATCCAGACGTTCGCCGACTATGCGACGAAAATTCCCAACCTGACCTTTCAATATGGTCAAGGTACCGATTTTTCGTCGGTTGGCTTCGTAGGTGGCCGTCAGACCGTTATTCGCGGCGTTGCCGGTTCCAACACGACCGCCTATTATATCAACGATACTCCTGTGCCGGCATCGATCAGTCCGCAGGTCCTCAATCTGGACCGGATCGAAGTGCTGAAGGGACCGCAGGGCACTTTGTTCGGTGCCAGTTCCATGGGCGGCAATCTGCGCTTCATTACCCGCGAGCCATCGCTCAACGACAATAGCTATGTCGTCCAGGCGCAAGGGGGTGGAACGAAGGGTGGCGGCTTCGACTTCGATGGCAATGCGCGGGCGGACGTCGTGCTCGTTCCCGATCGCGTGGCGCTCAACATGGCCTTTGGCTATTTGCGCGAATCAGGTTTTGTCAGTCGCCGTTTTCCCGATGGCGCGGGGGACTTCACCACGAAAGGCGGGCAGGGCCGCAACGACACCTATTCCGGATCGATCTCGGCACGCTTCAAGCTGTCTGATTCGATCGAAGCGACGCTGAGCGGGATCGGGCAGAGCAGCGATCTGCATGGCTTCCCGGCGGCTTATGCGCCGTTGCCAGGCTATCAGCCGCAAACCTATACCCTCGATCGCGACCGGGATGTTCAGGAATTCTCCAAAGACCGTTGGGGCCTGGGATCGCTCGCGCTCAAATATGCGGGCGACGGCTTTTCCGTCATATCGTCCACAAGCTATTTTGCCCGCAAGACCTATGAGCGCGAAGACAATACCGAAGGTACCAACTTCTTCATCGAAAACTCGCTAGGGGTCGATGCCGGCAATCCTGCGCTTTTCACGGACAATATCTCGCGCGACCGCCGTTTCACGCAGGAAACGCGTCTGTCCTTCGACGAAGGCGCGCTATTGCCGCATCTGTCCGGAACGGTGGGCGTCTTCTACCAGCATAAATATACCAGCTTTTACCAGCCGGCGGTTATCGTGCCGGAACTCGGCGCAGCCGGCTTCGATCCGCCCTATGTGACGAACCAGCGCTACCCCGCGCATGAAGATAATAGCGCCATCTTCGGTGAACTCTATTATGAGGTGGTCCCACGGCTCACCGTGACCCTGGGTTTGCGCCATTACTGGATCAAGCAAAAGGCCGATGCGGTGCTGAGCCAGGGCATTTTCAACGCGCCGGGCGGCGACTTCGCGCCGGAGCGACGCAGCCGGCAGCAGGG
Source organism: Sphingobium sp. LMC3-1-1.1 (assembly GCF_040676285.1). NCBI lineage: Bacteria > Pseudomonadati > Pseudomonadota > Alphaproteobacteria > Sphingomonadales > Sphingobiaceae > Sphingobium > Sphingobium sp. LMC3-1-1.1. The sequence goes on from NZ_JBEGHQ010000023.1 coordinate 457,620, forward strand.
CTTTGTTCCCAAAGCGGTTGCTTCCTACAAGATCGGCACGGATGGCACCATCTATGCTTCGGCCGCCAAGGGCTTCCGGGTGGGCGGATCGCAGGGCAGGCTTCCCGATTTCTGCTCAGGGGATCTGGCGGCGATCGGACGCACCCAGGATGACGTGCAGGAATACAAGTCCGATACCTTGTGGAGTTACGAGGTCGGCGCGAAGAACCGTTTCGGGCGATTGAACGTTTCGGCAGCCGCCTTCCAGATCGACTGGTCCAACATCCAGCAGCAGGTTGCGCTGCCGACCTGCACCTTCTCCTTCATTGCCAACGCCGGCAAGGCACGGATCCGTGGCGGCGAACTTGAGATTTCGGGCCGGCCGGTTGCCGAATTGCCGCTCACCATCCAGCTTGGCCTTGGATATACCAACGGCAAGCTGATCGATCCGGGCCTCATCAATCAGGCGCCCGATACGCGTCTGGTGCAGGTTCCGGAATGGACCGCGACTGTCGGGGCAAATTATGAGCATGAGATCGGCGCGAATATGAGCCTGTTTGTCAGCGGCGATTATAGCTACACAAGCTCGGTCAAGGTCGCGAATAGCGCAGGGGGTTTCCTCACCCGCCACCCGTTCAATTTCGTGAACGCCAATCTCGGTCTGCGCTTCGGCTCTTCGGAAATCATGCTTTTCGGCAAGAACCTGCTCGACAAGCGCCTGAACCTTGGCGACCTCTACAGTTCGGGGTTCGAGCGTCAGGAGATCCTGGCGGACGGCAGCGCACAGCGCTTGCCCAGGGCGGCCGTAAGCCGGCCCCGGCAGCTGGGCGTGCAATATCGTCTGAAATTCTGATCTGTGGAGGTGTCCAGGTGGATCCCGTAGTACCTGGACGGAGGGCTGGTAGGGCAAGACCCTGCCAGCCTTCATTTGATGCGGGATTGGCATCGCATGGAGCCCATGAGGCAGAATGTGGGGCGATATGGTCATTCAGAGAGGGCATAAGCATGGTGGCAGTGTCATGACGTCAACCGTCGTCCGGTGCCTATGGCGCAAAAAGGGGGCCTATCGCTCGGCCGTCCTGCCGATTTATCTCGCTGCCTCCCTGATGGCGGCAGTTTCGCCCGCTCAGGCCGAAGTCCCATCCATGCCTTCGGCGTTGCCGGTGCCGTCCACCGGCCAACCGCCCCTGTCGTCCGCAACGCGGAGAGGAACCGAATATAGCGATCTCGAGAAGGCCGGGTATATCGAGGAGGAGTATTATCTGTCCGGAACCGCGCCGGCGATCACGGCGGCGGGCGAGGCGCTGTTCCAGGCACCATATATTACGCGCATCTTGGTGCGGAAGCCGAAAGATCCGGCCAAATTCAACGGCACTGTCGTCATTGAGCCTTTCAGCTGGTTTGGAGAACGAGGCGCGGGTTGGATACTCACTCGCGCCTATTTGCTGCGCAAAGGCTATGCCTATGTGGGCTATACCCTCAATATCAACAAGCCAGCGGAGGACCCCAAATTTCCGCCGGGTGAGTATGAGGCGACGGGCCGTCCCAACCGCTATACGGGGATCGTGAACTTCGAATTCATGCGGCGTTTCGATTATGCCCGTTATGCGCCGCTGGGCTCCTATTACGACCCGGCCCGCTTCAAACGCGGCGGAGCGCCTGATCCGTTTGTGCCGCAGTCTCAGGGTATTGGTGCTGGGCTGGCGCTGCTGCTCAAATCCAACCTCGCCGATGGTCCGATGAGTGGGCTGCGCGTGCAGCGTGTCTATGTGGACAGCTGGGCGGTGACTGCGCAGGTGTGGATGGATTATCTCGACCAAGGGCGTCATCAGCAATGGCGCATGCCCGATGGACGTCCGCTCATTGACGCCTATATGACCGGTCGCATGGCCTTTGGGGAAGTTGGCGGCGACGTCATCCGTGTGCCTCGCAAGATGCCGAGTGATGTGCCCTTCGTCACTGTCTATAGCCAGTCGGAGCTGATGCATGACGCGATCGAAGGCATCACCCTCCCGCCAGATACGGACCAACCGATGCTGCGCTATTATGAAGTGACGGGTATGCCGCATCTGCGACTGGCGGATCATGGCACCCAACATACCGAAGATGTCGCTGCCGATGTTGGCAAGGGCGATGTGCCGCGCTGCCAGATGCTGTACGACGAGCCGGCCGAGATGGTTGTCTCTGCCTTGCTGGACGACATGGACAAGTGGGTGCGGGAAGGGAAACCGATGCCCAGGGCGCCGCGTGTCGTTAGGAAAGGGAAGGGCGTCCTTCGGGATGCCACGACGCAGAACATGATCGGCGGCGTTCGACCGCCTTGGATCGCCGTTCCCTCTGCCACTTATTGGACCGAGCAGGAGTCTCACTGCGATATCATCTATGACACGAAGGTGCCGTATGACCACGCCAAGCTGCGTCGTCTTTACGGGTCGTACAGTACATATCTCAGAAAATATGAGGGAGCGAAGGAGGCCGCTGTCAAACAGGGTTATTTGCTACCGGAAGACCGTGACGAATTGAAAGCCATTGCTCAGCCCGGAGATTTCGAGCCAGCCGCGCGACAGCCCGAGTAGAAGGCGAAGTTGGCAATCGATGCCTATAGTCTATCAAGAATGAAGAAATCTGCGCTCCTCTGCCTATGCCGCATATATCAAGGCCTGTGGGGCTTCATGGCGAGTTGATGACGGCGGCGGCAAGGTAGATCATGGCCTCAAAGCTCTGATCGGTTTTGCATGCGCGCATGATGATGCGTTCGAACTCTTTGAGTTTACAGAAGAATTTTTCGATCAGATGCCGCCATTTATACATCTCTGTATCGAGCCCGATGAGAATGGCGCAGCGGGGGTGTTGCGAGATAACGATCTTTGCGCCGCGTTCGTTGAGTTCGGCGATGATCTCGTTGCTGTCGAAGGCGTTGTTGGCAAGCAAGGCACCGAACTCAACACCCTTGATCAGCGGGGCGATGCAGGCTGAGATCTTTCTCGACATCGATGCGACGAGGGCGACCATGTGGGCCGCCCTTGCCGGATGTCAGACGGATTTGACTGTCAGAAGACGCCGGCTCGCCCTAAAGGCCCGATAGCCAAGGCTGAGCATCGCGATCAGCAACACGCCTTGGGCGGCTGCGAACGGCGGCTCGTTTCCATGCGGCGCCAGCGCATTGAGCGTGGGTATTTTCAGGAAAGATTGAACCACCAACACAAACAGGTTGAGCCAGAGGCCAATCGTTGCGGTGACTGCGTAGATCGATGAGGCGCTGCCTGTGAGCTTGCGAACATACCAAGCCCAGAAGGCGACCCCGAGGATTAGGGTCGAAAAGATGCCGACCCCGAGCGCGGGGGTGAAAGCGACGATCGGGAAGAGGAAACCCGTCAGGCTGGTGAGCAGGGTTGTCCAGAGGAATATCCCGGTTGCCCGCGGAAGCACGCGGCCACGTGCGAAAGCGGGCAGGGCGATCAGGCCCGATCCGATGCCGACGAAGCTGATCGCGACATGGAGCATGGTGAACTGCGCTATGGTCAATCCAAGGATCATGGCATGTCTCCTTCAGAGGTAGCGCGCCGCAGGGCGCGACAGCGAAAGGTAAGGACGAAGCGTCGAGCGGGCGGCGATATAGGCTTCGTAATCGGCCATGTCGGGAAGCGCGGGAATGGTGATCACCTCGCCCTTGTCGAAGCCTGAAAGCGCGGCGTCGACCATGTCGTTTACGTCCATCACCATTTCGGCCGGTATGCTGGCAAGCTGCGCCTCGTCCCAGATCGCGGTGCGGGTGATGCCCGGAAGTACCGCCTGGATGCGGACTCCCTTCGCGCCAAGTTCGACCTGCAACGCTTCGGTGAAGGCGAGGACATAGGCCTTGCTGGCTGGATAGACGGCGGTGAAGCCGTCGGGCATCAGCGCAGTGATCGAGGTGATGTTGACGATCGCACCCGATCCCGTTTCCGCTAGACGTGGCGCGATCGCAGCCGAGAGGCGTGTCACCGCGAGGATGTTGAGGTTGATCATCCCGGTGAGATAGGCGGGGTCGGCGTCAACGAAGGTCGTTTCGCCCGCGATGCCGGCATTGTTGATCAGGCCTGTGATTGCCTCGTCGCTGTGGAGGCGTGCTTCGACGCGGCTCAGGTCGTCGGCATTTGCGAGGTCGGCCGAGAGGGTTTCGACCGACACGCCGGTCTCGCTGGTCAGGCGGGCGGCGAGGTCGGCAAGCTTGTCGGCCCGGCGCGCGACGGATGAGGTTGTGTCCGCGGCGGGCAAGGCGATCGGCATAGACGGCGCCGATGCCGTCCGATGCGCCGGTGATGAGAAAAGTCTGCTTGGTCATCTGACGTCTCCTGCGGAAGGAGGCGCAGTCCCCTTTGGACCGCGCCTATTCCTTATCAGCTGTTGATGAAGTCGAGAAGGTCGGCGTTGAACCGGTCCTGGTGAGTGACGGTCAGGCCATGGTCGGCGCCTTCGTAGATCTTCAGCACCGCCTGCTTGACGATTTTGACGGTTGAGCGAGCCGAGGCGTCGATCGGGACGATCTGGTCATCGTCGCCGTGGAGGACGAGGGTGGGCTTGTCGAATTTCTTGAGATCCTCGTTGAAGTCGCTTTCCGAAAAGGCGCGGATGCTGTCGAGCAGACCCTTGAGGCCACCGTTCATGCCTTGCCGGACGAAGTCGTCGCGCACCGCTTCGCTGACGTTGGCGCCCTCGCGGTTATAGCCGAAGAAGGGAAGCGTCAGATCCTTGAAGAATTGCGGGCGGTTGTCAAAGGTGCCCTTGCGGATTCCGTCGAATATCTCGATCGGTAGGCCGATCGGATTGGCTTCGGTCTTGAGCATCAGTGGGGGAACTGCGCCTATCAGTGCAACCTTGGCGACGCGATCCGTGCCGTGGCGCCCGATATAGCGGGTGACTTCGCCGCCACCGGTTGAGTGACCGACGAGGATGACGTCCTTCAGGTCGAGCTGCTCGATCAGTTCGGCGAGGTCGTCGGCGTATTGATCCATGGTGTTGTTATCCCAGACCTGGTCCGAACGGCCGTGGCTGCGGCGGTCGTGGGCGATGGTGCGGAAGCCTTGGTTCGCGAAGAACACCATCTGGGCATCCCAGGCGTCGGCGCTGAGCGGCCAGCCGTGGGAGAAGAGGATCGGCTGCCCGTCCTTCGGGCCCCAATCCTTGTAGAAGATGTGCGTGCCGTCGGTGGTGGCGATGGTGGTCATGTCGTGGTTCCTTTCGCTTCGTGAGAGACGGATCGTCCGCCGTTGAAAGGAGAGATAGACGCAGCGTCGCTTGCGCGGGATTGGCGGACCCGACAATATGCGGGCCGATTCCGACAAGTGATCGATCGGAGAACTGTCATGCCGAAGTTGAAGGTGCCCGATGGGCCGCCCACGCTGGTCGAGGTCGGAATGATGCTATATCCAGACTGCCAGATCGGTATGGTCCACGGGATTACCGACCTGTTCCATGTCGCAGGGCGTTTTGCGGTCGATCACGGTCGTACGCCGATCCGCGTCAGTCATTGGCGATTGCAGGACGCCGGGGGCTTCGCTCGTTGCTTCGACAGCCATCCGGAAGAGCCTTGCGGTAATTCGCCGGGCGTCGTCATCGCGCCGGGGAGCCTGCACAAGTTGCTCGAGGCCGAGGAAGCGGTCCCCTATGCGCGCTGGCTGCTCGACCGCCACGCGCAAGGGAGCATCCTCGCGTCGAATTGCGGCGGCGCTTTCGCGCTTGCCGCGACCGGTTTGCTCGCGGGGCGTCCCGCGACCACGCACTGGTATTTTGCCGAGGAATTCAGGGCGCGCTTTCCCGATGTCACGCTTGAAGCTGACCGGATGGTGGTCGACGAGGGTGACATCATTACGGCCGGCGGGCTGATGGCTTGGACTGAACTGGGTTTGCGCATTGTCGAGCGGTTGCTGGGTCCGTCGGTGATGATGGAGACCGCGCGCTTCTTCCTGATCGATCCGTCGGGGCGCGAACAGAAGAATTATGCGAGCTTCGCGCCCCGGCTCACGCATGGCGACGAACCAATCCTCAAGGTGCAGCACTGGTTACAGGGCAGGGGGGCGGGTCCGATCTCGGTCGCCGATTTGGCAGCCGAAGCTGGGCTGGAGGAGCGTACCTTCCAGCGGCGGTTCAAGGCGGCTACGGGCAAGACGCCCGTCGAATATGTTCAGCACATCCGCATCGGCAAAGCGCGCGAACAGCTTGAGTTCACGAAGCGCACCGTCGATCAGATTGCGTGGGAGGTTGGCTATGAGGATGCCGCTGCGTTCCGTAAGCTCTTCCATCGGATCACCGGCCTGTCGCCCCAGGAATATCGCCAGCGCTTTTCGTCGTCGTACCCGCTGGTGGAAGTAGCCTGAATGGCGGCTGTGGACGCCCCGCCGGATGCAAGCAGTAAATCGGGATGTGTGGCACGTAGCCGGATGCTGTCATCTGCCCGGCCTCGATGAGCAGGGCCATATGCTGCGGGCCACCTATCCGAAAATAACGGGGACCACCTCAGCCCCCAGCTACATCATGCCTGGGATACAACAGTAGGATTCCGCCAGGGTGAAGTTAAAATGGCTAATGGAATAGATGTAAATGAGTTTTGTCAGGAAGTGTTTATTTTCGGTAAAAAATTGTTATTCAACCAGAATTCGATAATGAAACTTGTGATACCCGAACACTGCCTCCTGACGCGCTGAGGTCCAGCGCTATGTCAATAATTCGGGCATTGATCAGTTCTGACAACGTGGCTGCACCCTCATTCAGGAACAGCTCCACAGAGCCCGCGTCGATGAAGAGGCTGATCTTCGCAATGCCGTCAGAGAAGTCGCACGGCAGGCATCGATTTTGACGCCAGGCATCGCTGTCGGGGGCACCGGGGCCGCTGGTGTCGCGTTTGATGAAAGTTCTATTATCGCTTAGCTCGAGGCCTATTTGAGTGAAATAGCCGCCGCCTCCGCGCACGGATAGCCACACTCCTGACGGCCAGTTCGATCCGATGCGCGTGAGGGTGAGGTCAATGCGGCCGGCGAGAGAGCCCGCATCTGCGGGCCAGATATAATTATTGCCTTCGGCAATCGTCTGATCAGTGCCATGAACCGCATGTGTGAATACGTCATTCTGCGCTGGGAGAGGGGTGCTGAAAAGCCGTGGCACGTTGTCAAGAAGCCGTAGGCGTAATTCTCGAACAATACTGAGTTGACCTCGGTAATCGTAAGTCGGTAGCAGTCGGTTGGCATACGCCCAGTTGTTCATCCATCCGATCGAATATGCATGGGTAAGGGGATCGGCAGCTTGCGGGTCAGTCCAGATAACGGCCGCGTAAAAATCGGCTCCGCCATCCAGCCATTGTTCATCGGGATTGCCGGTCGTGAAGGTCGCGCCATCGAATTCGCCGACCCAATAGCAGGTTCCGCCAGTGAATTCGGAGGCTGTTCCATCTCCACCTACCAGCAAAACCCATTTGTCCGAGGAGGTCGTGCCGTCCGGATTGTATAGATGTAGCTTGAAGAGATGAGAGCATTCCATCACGGCACCGGCGACCGTTGACAGAAATCCGCTTGAATAGGTCCACTGCTTCAGATCTGGCGAGGTGTAGATGCCGATCTTGCTTTCTTCCGAGAGCGTCATGACCCAACGCCCGCTGATCTCGTGCCAGAAAACCGTAGGGTCGCGAAATTGCCTGTTTCCTGGGAAGTTGGGCAGTACGATGTCGTGAAAGGTGAAGCTGGTGCCCTCGTCAAGAGAGTACCAGAGTGCGCAGGATTGATTTTGCCCGGCTGCATTGTCGGCAGGCATGGTGACGAGCGCTATCAGCGCACCGGGGCCGAATCCGGCAGTGTTGGCAGCGTCCACAATGGCACTGCCTGTCCAGATGTCTCCATAGGCTGTTGTGTGGCGTGGGATCGAGATACCCTGATCCTGCCAAGTGACGAGATCGGGAGAGGTCCAGCGGCGCCATTCGGTGCCATCGGTGGGATAGGTCGGATTGAATAGGGCCCACATAGTCCAGCGATTGCCCATTCGTACAGGACGCTGTGGGTCGTTGATCCAGCCCCCTGGCGGGGCTGCGATGTGATATCTTGGTCGCCCGTTTATTTCGGGTTCCGTTGGCAAGGCCGGAGAATTCGAAGCTCCACTCGGCGCGGACGTTGCACCAATTGCAGGTTCTGCTTCGCTGCCGCAGGATGAAAGCATTGGAAAGGCAGCGAGCATTTGCAGCGTTTGCCTGCGTGAATAGAAGGGGGTAAACGCCACTGGCCTACTCCTCTCACCAACTTTTTTGATTTTCTGGCTGTTGTCGGCGCGCTCGCTTGGAGCGGAGCGCATCGATGCCTGATTGCAGTCAGGTCGAAGGAGGGGCTCGCAATCTCTGCGTGCCCGCCAATTGGATGCGGCTGACGGAAAACGCCTTCATGACCCTTTTCCTCCTGTGCAGCATCATGCTTTTCCATGATCGCTTGCGATTAAATCTATATATGTGATTTAATCGCGTCAAGCCGTCAGGAAGGGGCGACTTATGGACATCTCTTGTGGAACTAGTCCATTGAATTTACGTGGTTTCTCTGGCGCGGCGTTGTCGGCTCGGCTTTAGTTTTCGGCTGTTCGGTCGCTCTGAAGTGAAACGACTTCTGCCTTGTCGCCCAGAATTACTCCTACCCGCTGGTGCAATTTGGTGGGCAAGATTTCCATGATCCTTTGGTCACCGTCTATGGCTGCGCCGCCTGCCTGTTCTACCAGAAAAGCCATCGGATTTGCTTCATACATGAGGCGTAGCCTCGCCTCGCCTTCCGGGCGCGCATCTTTGGGGTAAAGGAAGGTGCCCCCTCTTTTCAGAATTCGGTGTACGTCGGCCACCATGGAGGCGGTCCAACGCATATTATAGTCCGTGGCCAACGGCCCTTCCGCACCCTGAATACGTTCCTCGACATAGCGCTTGATTTGCGGCGACCATTGACGTCTGCGCGCCATGTTGATGGCGAACTCCCGATTGCCTTGCGGCATCTGCATGGGGCCATCGGTCATCCGCCATGAGCCGATTTCGCGATCAAGAGTGAATTCGTAGACGCCGGATCCGATCGTCAGAACCAGCAACGTTTGCGGTCCATATATCGCATAGCCGGCTGCAACCTGATGGATGCCGGATTGAAGACAATCCTGCTCCGTTACCTCGCGTCCTGAAGCATTTTCGGGTGCCTTGAGTACAGAAAAGATCGTGCCGACGCTCAGGGCGACATCAATGTTGCTTGAGCCATCGATCGGATCAAACAGCAGCAGATATTCGCCCTTCGGAAAGCGATTGGGAATGGGATAGAGGGTCTCCATCTCCTCGGACGCCATGGCTGCCAGATGGCCACCCCACTCATTGGCGTCGAGCAGCAACTCATTGGCAATGACATCGAGTTTTTTCTGAACCTCACCCTGAACATTTTCGCTGCCAAGGCTGCCAAGGACTTCGCCCAGTGCGCCCTTGGATACTGCATGACTGATCGTCTTGCAGGCGCGCGCGACCGTTTCGATGAGAAGGCGCAATTCTCCCGGCAACGCCTGAGCCTGACGTTGCTGCTCGATCAGGAAACGGCTGAGGGAGATGGCCTGCATGGTGCGCCTTTGCATGGGGGGAGGGAAGGAGAGCTAATCAGCTATTCTTGCGGCAACGTCTGCACCGTGGGCATATCGTGCTGCTTCATGGATATCGGCGGCTTCCGGCCTTACGCCTGTATACAGAATAAATTGCTCGACTGCCTGGAGCACGATGACTTCGCCACCGGAGATGATATTCTTTCGTGCGGCTCTTGCGGCGCGAACGAAGGGCGTGTCGACCGGTTGGGCAACGACATCGAAGGCAATGCTGCAGGCGGCGATCTGCTCCTGACTGAAGGCCAGAGCTGCGCTGTCCTTGCCGTCCATACCCAATGGCGTGACATTGATCAGCAACGGCGCGCCATCCTGCGGCGGATCCATGTGCCAGTGATAGCCATATTGGTCTGCGATCGCCCGCCCGGCCATTTCGTTACGCGCGATGATCATCCCATCGACGAAGCCTGCATCCTTGAGCGCGGCAGCGACGGCCTTCGCCATTCCGCCGCTGCCGCGGAGCAGAAATGGTACCGGTTTATCAATGCGCTTCTCCAATAACTGGCGAACCGCAACATAATCCGTGTTGTAGCCAGTCAGTCGGCCACTGTCGTTGACGATGGTGTTGACGCTATCGATCACGCGAGCGGAAGCTTCAAGCTCATCGATCAGGGGAATGACCACTTCCTTGAACGGCATGGAGATGGCGCAGCCGCGGATGTCCAATGCGCGGACGCCACCGATCGCTGCAGCCAGATCCTGCGTACTGAAACTTTTATAGACATAGTCCAGTCCCAGGATCTCGTAGAGGCGATTGTGGAAGCGTGATCCGGCGTTTCCGGGGCGACCTGACAGCGACATGCACAATCTGGTGTCTCTGCCGATTGGCGGTTTCATGTCCTCAGTCCCCATTGTGGCTTAGTGATGTGTCGCGCCGCATCGTGGATCCGCGAGCGATGAGCCGTCCGCTCAGGACGACCTTGCGAGCGGCGGCGTTCGGATGGTCGAGCCGGTCGAGCAGCATAGCCATGGCCGAGCGTCCGATCTCCTCCACCGGTTGTTCGATAACGCTCAGCCCATCCGCTGCAAATTCTGTCCAGCTATCATTGTCGAACCCCGCCAGGGCAAAGTCTTTGGGGACGCTCAGGCCCAGAAAACGAGCGGCTCGCAGCACCGACATCAGCATCACGCCATTGCTCGCGACGATGGCTTCGGGGCGATCGGGAGCCTGCAGCAGAGCACTGACCAGTTTTTCTGCTTCACCTTCGCCATGAGGCACGGAGAGCGACTGCGTGTGGATACCAATCGTACGGGCGGCTTGCTCAAAGCCGGCGCGCCGTTCGGCGCCGGTAGTGCTGGCCGCGCCGAACAGGCCGGTAATCGAAGTGAAGCCCTGTGCATGTAAATGGGTAACCAGGGCGCCTGCCATCGCTTCATTGTCGAGGACGACGCAATCCGTCGTTGTCGCGGCTACGCGATCGATCAGGATGATGGGATGCTCTGCCTTGGCCCGCGATACCTTCTCCGCACCTTGCCGGGTAGGCGCCAGGATCACCCCCGTTACCCGTTCTTCCTGCATCAACTGGAGATACATCGCCTCCTTGGCGGGATCTTCATCCGTATTGCACAATATGACCCGCAGACCTCGTTCATAGGCGATATCCTCGACCGTGCGCGACACGGCGGTGAAGAAGGGATTGCGGATATCCGCCACGATGAGGCCGATCGTGTTGCTGTGGCGCGACCGTAGCCGACGCGCTGCAAGATTGGGACGGTAGCCTGTTGTCGTAACCGCCGCCAGCACCCTGTCGCGCATGGCTGGATCAACCGCCCGCCCGGAAAGCACCCGGGAGACAGTGGCCGGCGATACCTCGGCGACTCGCGCAACATCCTTGATACCGGCTGTCATGGGAAAATCGTTTTCCTCATCCTCTCTAAATTCTGCCCAGAATATGGCCGACTATGTGGGGATATTGCAAGTGTATTGACAGAATCATGAGAAAACGTTTTCTTAAGAGGAAGAGAGAGGATGCCAAAGAGCTATGATTGCCGAACCCTTGAATGCGCTTCGTCATGAAGACCTGATCCGCATCGACGCGCGGACATCCGACAAGGAGGCTGCGATCCTGCAGGCCGGCCAGATATTGGTCGCTGCGGGCTGCGTCGCGCCCGGCTACGAACAGAGCATGGTGCGACGGGAGGCGGTGGCGAACACCTATCTGGGATCGGGCGTTGCCATTCCACATGGCCTGGGCGAGGACAAGGGGCTGGTGCGCCGCGACGGGATCGTGGTCCTGCAACTGCGCGAGGGGATCGAGTGGAATCCTGGCCAGCGCGCCCATCTCGTCGTCGGCATCGCTGCCAGTTCCGACAGTCATATCGCGATTCTCCGCCGCCTCACGCGCCTGATTCAGGATGAGGCGCGGCTGGCGACCCTGCTCGCCACCGACGATCCGGCGGATATTGCCGCTGCCCTCCATGAGGACGCCAACTCCGGCGAAGCCCGGCCCGTCGCAGAGGATCTGGCCGAACGGATCGAATGGACGATCGACTATCCGGCAGGTCTGCATGCCCGGCCCGCCTCAGCCTGGGCGGAAGCAGCCAAGACCTTGGCTACGCCCATACGCATCCGCCATGATGGGGACATTGCCGATCCGCGCAGCCTCGTCTCGCTGCTGCAACTGGGACTTAAGGCAGGCGACCGCGCGACCATTTCGGCAAGTGACCGGCAGGCGCTGGACCGGTTCATGCGTACCGTCACTGGCCTCACCGCCCGCGAAAAGGCAGATGCCGCCCGTGCCGCCGAAAAGGCGAAGGCACCTGTGCGCGGCTGGAAGCCGGTCAGCAATCACGAAAATGCTCCAGCCATGATTGCTGGGGTCGCGGCCAGCCCCGGTCTGGCGATCGGCCCGGTCCATGTTCTTGCTGCGGCGGAACTGGATGTGCCGGACCAGCCGGTCGATCTCGTTGCCGGCGGCGCGCTGCTCAACGATGCGCTGGTCCGCACGCGGGCGCAGATGAAGGCACTGGTCGACGACACCACCCGGCGTCTGGGTGCGGGGGAGGCCGCGATCTTTGCGGCGCAGGCCGGATTGCTGGACGATACCGATCTCATCACCCTTACCTGCCAGTTGATGGTCGAAGGTCATGGCGTAGCCTGGTCCTGGCATCAGGCGATCGACCGCATGGCAGGACAGCTTTCCGCACTGGGCAATCCAGTGCTGGCTGCACGTGCTGCCGACTTGCACGACGTCGGCCGGCGCGTGCTAGCCCATATCGATCCGGGCCTGAGCGTGGGCACATTGGCCGATCTGCCGGAACAGCCATGCGTGCTGGTCGCGACGGACCTGTCGCCGTCGGACACCGCGACGCTCGACATCAGCCGGGTGGCGGGCATTGCCACCGCGCTGGGCGGTCCGACTTCCCACAGTGCGATTCTGGCGCGCACGCTCGGTCTGCCTTCTGTGGTGGCTGGTGGCGCTGATCTGCTGGCGCAGGCGGCCGGGACCACCGCGATCGTCGACGGCGACAGCGGCCGCATCTGGCTCGATCCTTCGGCGGAGGATATCGCTTCCGCCCGTGCCTGGATCGCCGACATCGCCGCGAGGCGCGCGGCCGAGGAGGCGGAACGCGCCCTTCCTGCCCGCACGCTGGACGGTCATGAACTGGCTATCGGCGCCAATGTGAACCGGCCCGATCAGGTCGCCTTCGCGCTGGCGCAGGGCGGGGAAGGGGTGGGCCTCATGCGCACGGAATTCCTGTTCCTCGAACGCGGCGACAGCCCCGGCGAAGAGGAGCAATGCGCCATTTATCGCGCGATGATCGGCGCGCTGGGCGATCGGCCGCTGATCGTGCGCGCGCTCGACATCGGCGGTGACAAGCAGGTGCCGCATCTTGATCTGCCCAGGGAGGAAAATCCCTTCCTCGGCGTGCGCGGCGCGCGCCTGCTGCTGCGTCGCCCCGACCTGCTGGAGCCGCAACTGCGCGCCCTCTATCGCGCAGCAAAAGGGGGCGGCGACCTGTCGATCATGTTCCCGATGATCACCTCGGCATCCGAACTCATCGCGCTGCGCGAACGCTGCGAAGCGATCCGGGCGGAACTGGACGCGCCCCTCGTCCCCATCGGCATCATGATCGAAGTGCCCGCCGCCGCCGTCCAGGCCCATAAGCTTGCCGCCCATGCCGATTTCTTCTCGATCGGCACCAACGACCTCACCCAATATGCGCTCGCCATCGACCGGCAGAACCCGGAACTGGCGAGCGAGGCCGACAGCCTGCATCCGGCCGTGCTCCGCCTGATCGCCATGACGGTCGAGGGTGCACGCAGGCACGACCGCTGGGTCGGCGTCTGCGGCGGCATAGCGGGGGACCCGCTGGGCGCGGCACTGCTGACCGGGCTTGGCGTCCACGAACTGTCCATGACGCCGCGCGACATTCCCGCCGTGAAGGCACGCATCCGCGCAAGCAGCCTTGGCGCACTTCAGGCGCTCGCCGCCCGTGCCCTTGATGCGACAAGCGCCGCCGATGTGCGCGCGCTGGACGGGGAGGGTGCGTGATGGCCGTCTTCACCCTGACGCTCAACCCCGCGATCGACCAGACGGTCATGCTTGATCGGCTCATTCCCGGTGAGGTGCATCGCGCCCGTTCGATGAGGCTGGATGCCGGGGGCAAGGGGATCAACACTGCCAGTTGCCTTGCCGACTGGGGCGTGCCGTCGACGGTCATGGGGCTGTTGGGCAGCGAAAATGTCGCACCCTTCGACGCCCTGTTTGCCGCCAAGTCGATCATCGACCGTTGCCAGCGCCATGCTGGCAGCACGCGGGTCAACCTGAAGCTGGTCGACGCCCATGGCACGACCGACATCAACATGGAAGGCACCGCCGTGGCTCCGGCCGGCGTCGATGCCGTCATCGCGACCCTCGATGCGCAGGTGCAGGCCGGCGATCTCGTCATCCTGTCGGGCAGCCTTCCGCCCGGATGTCCGCCCGATATCTATGCCCGCCTCATCGTCATGTTGCGTGGCCGGGGCGCGATCGTTCTGCTCGACAGCAGCGGCCCTGCCCTGCGCCATGCACTGGATGGCGCCGTCCTGCCCAATATCGTGAAACCCAATCTGCATGAACTGGCGGAATGGCATGGCAGCCCGATTGATGCCCCACATCAGATCATAGAGGTCGCCACGGGGTTGCTGGATCGCGGTGTCGACCTGATTGCCGTATCGATGGGCGCACAGGGGGCATTGTTCCTGACCCGATCGGAACTGCTGCGCGCGGGCCTGAGGGCGAACAATGTGGAAAGCACGGTCGGCGCAGGCGACGCCATGGTTGCCGGTCTGGCGGCGGCTCTGATCGAGGAGGCGGGACTGGATCGTATCGCCCGCCTGTCGACCGCCTTTGCCGTCGGCAAACTGGGATGTGCGGGTCCGCATCTGCCCGCCAGGGACAGGATCGAGGCGCTCGCTGCCAGCGTCGAGACGGAAATTCTCATGGGAGAGAAGCAATGAGCAGGATTTTCGCGGTGGTGGAGGCCGGCGAGTCCGGCGTTGCCGGCGTCCTTGCTGGTGAAGCGCTGCGCAAGGCTGCCCGCGCCCAGGGGCGCGTCATCGAGATCGAACTGCGGACCGCGCAGGGCGTTGTCAACCCGTTGCCTGGCGATGCCGAGGGCGATTTTCTCCTCGTTGGTCCGGAAGGCGTCGATAGCGCCGCCGAAACCCGACCGCATCGCCGTCTTACCCTGGAGGCGGTGCTGGCCGATCCCGTCGCCGCTCTGGCTGGCGGTGGGGAGCCGGCCTCGGCTGCGACCAAGCCCCGCATCGTCGCGATCACATCCTGCCCGACCGGCATCGCTCATACCTTCATGGCGGCCGAAGGGTTGACCGAAGGCGCACGGCAGCTTGGCTATCCCATCCGCGTCGAGACGCAAGGCTCGGTCGGGGCAGGCAATCCCCTGACCGCCGAGGAGATCGCCGCCGCCGATGTCGTTCTGATCGCCGCCGATCGGGAGGTCGACCGCAGCCGTTTCGCTGGAAAGCGCGTGTTTGCGGGCAACACCAAGCCTGCCATCACCGGCGGTGCGAAGCTGATCGAGCGGGCATTGGCGGAGGCCACCGTGCAGGGCGGGGAAGCGGCTATGGCCCCGTCGGGCGACGCGGCGGCCGCGAAGCGCGCCGGTCCCTACAAGCATCTGATGACCGGGGTGTCCTTCATGCTGCCCTTCGTGGTGTCAGGCGGGCTGCTGATCGCGCTCGCCTTCGCGCTGGGTGGCATCCACGCCAATGATGCGGCTGCCCAAGGTACATTGGCGCATGCCCTGTTCGAAATCGGCGCCAAGGGCGGCTTCATGCTGATGGTGCCGGCGCTGGCGGGCTATATTGCCTATTCGGTTGCGGATCGTCCCGGCATCGCACCGGGCATGATCGGCGGCCTGCTGGCTGCCAATCTGGGGGCCGGCTTTCTGGGAGGCATCGTTGCCGGCTTCATTGCTGGCTATGGCGTCGACTGGCTCAATCGTCGCATCCGGCTTCCCAAGAATTTGCAGGGATTGAAGCCGGTCCTGATCTTGCCGTTGCTCGGCACATTGCTGACCGGGCTACTGATGCTCTATGCCGTGGGCACACCGGTCGCCGCGGTGCTGGCCTTCCTGACCGACTGGCTGCGCGGCATGCAAGGATCGAGCGCGCTGATGCTCGGCCTCATCCTGGGCGCCATGTCGGCATTCGACATGGGCGGGCCGGTCAACAAGGCGGGCTATGCCTTCTCGGTCGGCCTGATCGCCAGTCAGGTCTATACGCCCATGGCCGCGACCATGGCCGCTGGCATGACGCCGCCGCTTGCCGTCGCGCTCGCCACTCGCCTGTTCCGCAATCGTTTCACGCCTGAAGAGCGCGAAGCGGGAGCAGCGGCTGCGGTCCTGGGCCTGGCATTTATCACCGAAGGCGCGATCCCCTTTGCGGCACGCGATCCGCTGCGTGTCATTCCGGCACTGATGGCTGGATCAGCCGTGACTGGCGCCATCTCGATGGCAATGGGCGTCGAACTCAAGGTGCCGCATGGCGGCCTGTTCGTGCTGCCGATTCCGGGCGCGGTCACGCATGTAGGTGTCTACGCGCTGGCCATATTGGTCGGCACTGTCGTGAGCGCGCTGCTGGTCGGAATGCTCAAGCGCCCCGCAATCAAATGAAGGCCTGACGCCTAAGCGAAAGCATAATTGGAGAGGGTTTCAATGTATTTCAGGAAGATGAGTGCCGCCTGCGTGGCGAGCGCCGTGGCCTTTGCCGCGCCCGTCACACTGGCGCAGGATCAGGCTGAAGCCGGCAGAGATCGAGCACCCGCCCGGTCGGAGGCTCCAGCCTCATGGCAGCCGCTGGCCGAGCAGGGTGTGACGCTGTCGCTTAGCTATACAGGTGAGGCGGCGGCGAATGTTTCTGGCGGGCTTCGCCGCGAAGCGGCCCATGCCGGACAGGTCTATGTCGGTGCCGACCTTGATCTTGACAGTATCATCGGCATCGGAGGCGCGACGCTGCATTTTGCCGTCACCAATCGCCACGGCAAGAATCTGGCTGCCATGGCCATCGGCAACAACACGTCGGTGCAGGAAATCTACGGCACGCAGAATACGCATCTGGCAATATTGACCTGGCAACAGACCTTTTTCGACGGGCGTCTGGATGTCGAGGCCGGGCGCAGTCAGGCGAACATCCATTTCCTCAACTCGCCACTTTACTGTCATTTCCAGACCAATTCTGCCTGCGGCAATCCAACCTTCGTCTTCAAAAACAGCAATTTCACCTATTTCCCGGCATCGAGCTGGATGGCCCATGCCAAGCTGCATGTGACGCCGCAGGTCATGCTGCATGCCGGCGTCTACGAAGTGAACCCCGACCGCAAGCGCGCGAGCGACCATGGATTCAATTTCAGTACGAAGAATGCGACCGGGGTGATCGTGCCCTGGGAGTTGAGCTATGGTCGGGATTCTGCCGATGATCGTCTGCCGGGACATTATATTCTGGGCGGTTGGTTTGATCGTGGCGACTATGCCGATCCGCTGCGTGATGATCAGGGGGGTATCGCGATCCTGACCGGTCGGCCAGCGGCGACGCGGAACGGACGGTCAGGCCTCTATGTCCGCTTCGATCAGATGCTCACGCGCCCTGACCTGGCCTCGCAGCGGGGGCTGAGCATCTTTGGCGTGGCAATGACCAACCTGTCCGGCCGGGTTGAGGAAAGCCGCTATCTGGGCATGGGGATCGTACAGACCGGCACGTTCGCCGGGCGCGATCAGGACACGATCGGCTTCGCCATCAACGATCAGCGTTTCAGCGACCTTGCAATGCAGAGGATGAATGCTGCGCGGGTTACTTCAGGCGGGCGTGCCGATATTCGCCGCCATCAGTATATGATGGAACTGGCCTATGGATTTCAGGTCAATCCGGCGATCCGCCTGTCGCCCAACCTGCAATATATCTTGCATCCCGACCAGACCGGGGCGCCCGAGCGTAGGCGGAACATCAAGGATGCCTTCATCCTGGGGTTTAAGTTCACCCTGGATGCAATGCGTCTCCTGGGGAAATAGGGGATTTGGCCACTACCGGAGACGAGGCGTTCAGCAATGGCCGAGTAGATAGTGTCTCTATCCTGTGGTCTATGAAAGATCGGACCCGGATGCCGATATCGATCAGCACCTTTGCCTCGGCGGCGAGCCTATAGAACACTTCGCCATTGAGCAGTTCGTCGCGAAGCGACCCGTTGAGCCGCAGGCCGGCGAAGCCAGGCTTTCGTTATAGCCAATTCTCCGCGTCTTCACGCCGATCCTCAAGCATCTGCATTGAAACGAATCTTGGTTAACGGACGACGCGATCGTCATCTGTTGGCCAAGCATCATGGACCGACCTCTGCCGGGGTTGCATCGCTTTTTAGCAGGGATATGAGGTTTGGGGCGTAGGTCGAGAAAAGGGGGAGTAAGGCAGCACCAATTGCAGGAGCTTTTCCGCCATTTTCTCCGACTTTCAGTTCCGGACAGAAAAAGTCCCGCGGAGCCGCCTGTTGGATATTGCTGTGGATGCGGCCCACAAGGTTGCGCAATTTTTCCTGTGAAAGACCTCCCCCGATGACCACAGCGTCGAGGTCAAGAAGGCTGTTTGCGCTGATGATGATGAAAGCCAGCGCATCGGCGCAACGGGCTATCCAGCCTTCCCAATCCGGGTTTGCTTCGGCTGTACTGGTCGTCATTTGATAAAGGGATGCTGCGTGCAACAGGAAATCCACGCCGGTGCCTTGAGGTATCGGCATGGAGGCGAGCGCACCGGCATTGCCGTTCTTGCCGCGCTTGATCTCCCCGTTCAGGATCAGCCCGCCGCCGACAAAATTCCCGATATGCACATAGAGGAAATTGGTCAGCCCCACGCCCGATCCCGACATGAACTCGGCAAGGGCGCCTGCATTACCGTCATTTTCGAAGATAACCGCGCCATCCAGTTCCTTCTGGAAAAACTCCTCCAGCCCCGGCGCCGCCCAGGCAGCGGCCTGCGGGGCCGCGATGCCCGCTTCTTCGCGCCATTCGCCGATGAACCAGGGCATTGCGATTCCGAAGCCCAGAAAGCCTTCGCGCTGCTCCTTGCGTAGTTGCGGCATATATTTTCGCGCAAAGGATTGGATATGCTCCACGGCACTCGCTGGGCTGGGATAGGGCGCGCTTGTGCTCTCGCATGCGATGACGCGACCATCAAAATCGAGCATGGTGCATACCAACCTGTCGCGACCGATTTCGGCTCCGATCGTGCAGCCGCTGTCCCCGTTGATCTGGTAGATGACCGAAGGCTGGCCCATTCCTCCTGTCCGCTTTCCCGCTTTGATCAGGCGCCCTTCGTTCGCAAGGCTTTCGACAATGCGGACGGCCGCTTGCGGTGACAGACCGGTAATCCTTGAAAGGTCAGCCTTGGAGGCGCCGTTCAGTCGCCTTACCGTGGCAAGGATGAGGCGCTCATTATACCGCCGTACACCGACTGCATTGCTGCCACGTTTGTTCACCTGCGACTCCGCTCAAAGTATCGGCAGCAAGAGGATGCGCGATAGGGATGGATGATTTGGAACAGCCTTGAGGTAATTGGCAAGGGCGACCGAACGCGAGACTCGCTTGACACATTAAATCACATTGATAGATTTATTGGGTCAGGTGGGGATTCGAGCTTCAGACTATGACAGGTCGGGCAGCATAGTTCCGTGTCTTTTGGCTTCGTTCGGACCCGTGGCGCGCAGCGGCTGTGAATCTCTCCTTTCTTCCGTTGCGAGCGCCTGACCAACCCGACAAAGCTCGTCTGAACCGGACGGGAAGTGCCCAGTTTCCAGACTGCACGCTGGAAATGTAAGGGGGGAGGATAAGGGCTTTCAGCTCAGATCCTCCCCCATTTTTTTGGGAAGCGCGATATCTTTCATCGTCGCAAAAATGCGGTTGACAGACTAAATCACATTTGTAGATTTAATGAGAGCCACATGTGGTGACGGGCAAGCACGAATACGTGCTGCACAGCAGGGAAGAGGACGGTCGTGGCGGCTAACCCACTTGATTTTCGCAGATTGTGCCTTGACGGCGTTCTGTCTCTGGGCTCGCGCTGGGCGGCGCCGCATGCCCGCAATCAATCCTATATTCCTAAAGCTTCAGCCCATGCTTCACCATGCAGGGGTTGGCTTGCCGTGCGAGTAAATCATGCAGAATGACAATCTCCTCCTGGGGGCCATTGAAGCCGGCGGTACGAAATTCCTCTGCGGCATCGCAGATCGCGACGGGCGTATTATTCGGCAGCAACGGATTCCAACAACTCTTCCGGCTGATACCCTCGCCGCCGCGAGCAGATTCTTTGTGCAGGCCGGTGCTGATCTTGGTCCATTGTCGGCTTTCTCGATCGGCAGCTTTGGCCCTCTGTCGCTCAACCCTGTCGCCGGGGATTATGGCCGCATCACGTCCACACCCAAGGTCGGCTGGCAGGATGTCGATCTGCTTGGTCATTTTTCCCAAATGATCGACGCCCCGATGGCGCTCGATACCGATGTAAACTGTGCGGCGGTCGGAGAAAGGCTGTTCGGCAGCGGGCAGGGGCTCGATACTTTCTGTTATGTGACGGTTGGAACCGGCATTGGCGTGGGTCTGCTGATCGACGGCGCTCCCCATGGTGGTGCCAATCACCCCGAGGCGGGGCATATCCGGTTGCCCCGCGCCGCAGGGGATGAGCTGTTTCCAGGCATCTGTCCTTTTCACGGCGACTGCCTGGAAGGCTTGGCTTGCGGCCCTGCGATGCGGGCGCGCTGGGGTGTGCCGGGTGAACAACTGCCGATCGATCACCCGGGCTGGGAGATCGAAGCCGACTATCTTGCAGGCTTGTGTGCGACGTTGACGTACGTTGTTCGTCCGGACCGCATCATCATCGGTGGGGGCGTCATGGAATCGCCGGGCATGTACGAGCGGGTCCGGACTGCCCTGACCGCGAAGCTTGCTGGCTATGACACCAGCATGCGTGCCCTGGAAATGAACGACTATGTCGTGGCGCCTACAGCCGGAGCATCGGCGGGTCTGACGGGCGCGCTGGCGCTCGCCTACCGGACCGCGATACGCCAGTGGCCGATGCACTGGTCCGTCGAACTTCCATCATTCTCCAACCAATCCTCTCTGTCAGGAGCTGCATTTGCATAGTCCCTCTGTATCGGATCGCACGGCTCACCAGACGGGCGAGGCAGGTGATGCCCGGGTCACCAACGCGATCATCTTGAGCGCGGCCGGCGCGGCGCTCGGCGGCCTCCTGTTCGGTTTCGACACGGCCGTCATCTCAGGCACGACCTCGGCGCTGCAGGCACGATTTGGCCTCAGCGACGGCATGTTGGGCTTTACTGTCGCTTCCGCTCTCATCGGCACCGTGCTCGGTTCGTTGGTGGCTGGAGCGCCGGCCGACCGCTTCGGGCGCCGGGCCGTGATGCTGGCGGTCGCAATCTGCTATGTGGTGTCATCGCTTGGCACGGGCCTTGCGGGTTCCTGGTTGACGCTTCTGGCTTTCCGATTTCTGGGAGGGTTGGCAATTGGCGCTGCGTCCGTCGTGACGCCGATCTATATCGCCGAAGTTTCCCCGGCGCGGTTCCGGGGGCGGCTGGTCGCGATGAACCAGCTTAATATCGTCCTTGGCATCCTGATCGCCTTCCTGTCCAACTACATGATTGCCAACCTTGTGTCAGCGCAGACCGCATGGCGGTGGATGTTCGGCATCGTTACCCTGCCCTCGGCCCTTTTCCTTGTAGTCAGTGTTTTGCTGCCTGAGAGCCCGCGCTGGCTGGCGATCAATGGCAGGGGACCGCAGGCGCTCGGTGTCATGAGGAAGCTTGGCTTTCTTGATCCGGCCGGCGAACTTCGCCACATCCAGGAGGCTGAGGCACGTGTCGATCGGTCTGCGGCGCCCAAGCTGTTCCAGCCAGCTTATGCCCGTCCCGTCGCCTGCGCCATCGCGATTGCCATGTTCAATCAGCTTTCGGGTATCAATGCGCTTCTCTACTATGCGCCGCGTGTCTTCGAACTGGCAGGCGCAGGCGCGGACAGTGCCTTGCTGCAGTCCATCGCCATTGGCGGGACCAACCTGCTCTTCACGATAGGTGCGCTCTTCCTGATCGACCGCTTCGGACGCAAGCCGCTCTTGTACATCGGGTCCATATTGTGTGCCGCCGCCCTGCTTCTCGTCGGCTATCAGCTTGAAAGCGCCAATCCCGACGGTACGCTGATCCTTGTTGGTCTGCTGGGTTTCATCGCCGCCTTTGCCGTGTCCCAGGGCGCTGTCATCTGGGTGTTTATCTCCGAGGTCTTTCCGAGTGCTGTTCGCGGCAAGGGACAGGCGCTCGGCAGCACGACCCATTGGGTCATGGCCGCCGCGATCACCTGGGCCTTTCCGGTGTTTGCAGCCAGCGTCGGCGGCTGGGTATTCGCTTTTTTCGGCGCAATGATGCTGCTTCAGTTTTTCTGGACGTGGAAGGCCATGCCGGAAACCAACGGCGTGGCGCTGGAGGACATGGACCTGGGGAGCGCACAGGCATGACCGGAAAGATTGCCCTGCTGACGGCTGCGGCCCTGATGGTCCCGGTGCAGGCCGAAGCGCAGCGGGCCGACCCCCGCCCGGCCTATCATTTCGCGCCCAAGCGGAACTGGATGAACGACCCCAACGGGCTGGTCTATTTTGAAGGGGAGTATCATCTCTTCTATCAATATAATCCACATGGCGATCGCTGGGGTCATATGAGTTGGGGTCATGCGGTCAGCCGGGATCTGGTAACCTGGCAGGAATTGCCCGTCGCGATCCCCGAAACCGCTGATGTCATGGCCTTCTCCGGCAGTGCGGTGATCGACTGGAAGAACAGCAGTGGTTTTGGCCAAGGCGGCAAGCCGCCAATGATCGCCATCTACACGGGACATAATCCCAAGGCCAAGCTGCAGTCCCAATATCTTGCCTACAGCAATGATCGCGGCCGCACCTGGACCGTGCATGGCGAGGTGCTGAGCGTCGGTTCACCCGAATTTCGCGACCCCAAGGTCTTCTGGCACGAGCCGACGAAGTCATGGGTGATGATCGCGGTCATGGCGCTTGAAAATCGCGCGGTCATTTTCACTTCGTCCAATCTCAAGCAATGGACCTTCGCCAGCAGCTTCGGACCAGCGGGTGGTCGGGGACGCAACTGGGAATGCCCCGACCTCAATCTGCTTCCGGTTGAAGGCGGGAAGCCGGGCGAACAGCGCTGGGTACTCAGCATCAATCTTGGCGACCAGGCGGTCGGGGGCGGCTCTGGCGGCCAATATTTCGTGGGCGACTTTGATGGGCGTCGCTTCACTCCCGTCGAGGGGTGGGGCGGGGAACCGGTCTGGACCGACTATGGCGCCGATTTCTACGCCGCCGTTGCCTGGAACGACCTTCCCAAGGACGATCCGCGTCGCATCTGGATCGGCTGGGCCAACGACTGGCGGTATGCTCTCCGGCTTCGGCGTCCAGGCCAATGTCACCTATCTTGATGGGACCAACACGCTACCGACCGTCCTTGGGGAAGGTGCGCGCCAGGTGCGGATCACCGGCCTTTCCAAATGGGCCTATAATCTGACGGGCTTCTACGAGAAGGGGCCGGTGTCGGCTCGTCTGTCCTACAATCATCGCTCCAGCTACATCAACAGCTACAACCGCAACTCGAACGAGGATCAATATGCCGGGGAGATTACCCGCGGCATTTCGCGCCTTGATTTTTCTGCTTCCTACGAAGCGATCAAGGGGATTACGATCGTCGGCAATGTGAGCAACATCCTGGGCCAGCCGTTCAACAATTATCGCTACTATAATGAGACCCAGTATTTCCCCCGCGATCTCAGGGTCGAGGGACGTTACTTCAGTCTGGGTGTCCGGTTCAAAATGTAATCCTGATCATCTTGTCTCCGAGCGAGGGTCAGGCATGTGCCTTACCCTCGCAAATGACGATCTCGCCGGCGGTCAGCCGCCATTGGCTGTGGTCTTGCCTCAAGCTGAGCAACTCAGCACAGTCGGCGCCTTACGTTGGAAACCGGACTGGCGGGACGCGGTGCACCCACGCCAGTCGGAAACCATCTCCGAAGTGAGCCGGTTTCAGTCAATTATCAGCGTCCTTTCCTCCTTGCGCGCAGGAATAAGCACGGAAATCACCTCATCGCCGCGGACGATTGGAAGATCGCCAGACTTTGTGCCTTTGAGCACCGCCTTCCCGGCCTGATGCGACATCCCATGCACGATAACGTTGAACTCCCGCCACCAGGGTTGGAAGGTCCCTTCGCTCTTCCCGATGGTCATGGAAACGCTGCCGTCCTTCCCGACAGAACAGGTGAGGGCTTTTCTGACGAAAGAGCCCTTGCGGTAAGCAAAGCTTTTGCCGTCGTCCAGATACAGGCTGCCGCTGCAATCCGACCCATCCAGATCCAGCGGGCCGGTCGGCGTCTCATCGGTGCTCTGAACCAGCTTCTGACGCGGAATGATGCTTCCGCCCCGGACGAACACCGGGAGTTCGTCGAGGCGTGGCGTGACCTCAAGCGTATGGGCAGAAGCCCCGCCCTCATCCTTGAGCGTGATGAGGTTGCCGCCTGAGGTCGTCCGGCCTTTGTGGGCGGGTTTGCGGCTAAGTTAAGCTCATCCTATTCCCCTGGAATCTCGCTGGCGATCATTTCATTCTTCGCGCGGTCGATCGACCAGAGGCGGCCGGCGCGCACCGGATCCCAATCGATCGCCTGGCCCGGCGTCGCGATCGCGACGGTGCGGCGCAGTTCCAGCACCGAACCCGCTTCGGGCAAGGCGAGTTCGTACATTTCCGCCCGGTCATGCCCGGTCACATAAAGCCTGCCATCCTTGCTCCAGCTTGCGCCCGAACAGCTATAAGGGGCGAAACGGGCCAGGACCTCTGCCGGAAAGGTCCATGCCGCTTCCTGACGGAAGGTGTCGTCCATGCGAACCAGCAACGTGTAGCGCGTGTCGCGTCCCGGCTCTCCGCCCTTGCCTGCATAATTGGCGAATACCGCCCACCATTTGCCGTTATGCCGATCAAGCACCGTGAGCGACCCCGGGCCGAAACCCAGGCTTACGGTTCGCAGATGACGGAGTGTCGCCGTGTCGAAAAATTCGACCGCGCTGGTCTGCGGCACGGCGGGATAGTTGGATGCGGCGCATACCAGTTCCCGCCCGGCCACGGTACAACTGTTCATATGGGGAAACAGTCGCCGATCCCCCTGCCATTGCGCAACACGCTTGCCGGTATCGATGCGATATTTGCCGATCCGGTCATTATCGATGGCATAGACGAATCTGCCGTCCGACGCGGCGCCCTGATTGGCTTCGGGGGCGGAAAGGCGCAGGCTCACCCGCTCGGCAGGCGGCGAAGATGCCTCCTGCGCGAGGGCGGGGACCGACAGGCCTAAGCCGGCAAGCAGGAGCCATTTCATATATTGCCCTCCATGGGGAAATGACTGCTGCCGTAGGCAGCCAGTTTTACCAGTTGCAAGCGACATTCAGCATCAGCCCACGGGCCTGATCGGTCGCATGCACAATGCCCGAAAGGTCATTGCGCAACAGCGCATTGCTGGCAAGACGGTCGGAATCCGTCAGGCGCAGCGCGACGCTGAGCGGGGTGCGATCAAGACCGGCAATTTCGTACCGCAGCTCCCCCATGACATGCATCGGCCCCCGCAATTCCGTCGCTTCATGCCACAGGGCGGGCCGGCTGCTTCTTGTGCCGCTCAGCGTCGCGCTCCAGGGGCCGCTGTTCCAGCCAGCCTGGACCGTCATGCTTTGTTCGGTGGCGGAACCGTTTTCGGTCCGCTTCAGTTGCGTCGCGCCATAGCGCATCGACCAGTGCCATTTTGAGGAGAGGCGATGACTGATACTGACGGCGGCGCCCAGAAGGCGGGCGGAGCCGCCGTCCACCGGCATATATCCACGGTCGGTAAAGAGCAGCCGATCGTCGAGGCGCCCCTGAAAAGCCGTTACCTTCACGCCCAGATCCGCTGCGGGCAGCCAATCCGCGTCGAAGCGCAGGCGGCGGTGCCGTTCGGGCCTGAAATTCCGCGACCATGTCCTGAAATCCTCCCGGGTCAGTCCCATTGGCCCGGTCCGGCCGGTTTCGCCATAGCCGGTCAATGTTTCCCGATAGTCGATCATCAGGTCAAGATCCGCTCCCGGCCTCCAGCCTATGGCGACCCGCGGCATGAACCAGTCGCGCGTGAGAAGGCGTTCATTGCTGCCGAGCGAAGTGACATTTGCGCCGCGATTGCTGAGCTTCATCCCCTGGAAACCTGCCCTCAGAGTCAGCCGCTCCGCCAGCGGAATGCGGTCTTCAAAGGTCATCAATACCATGCGGCTTTGCGATAGGGCAGCGGATGAAACGGGTTGATCGCTACCGCCCCATCTGCCTCCAACGAACCGCCGCTTCTGCCGCCGGACGACTATCGCGATTTCATGGGTGCGATCGTCGACAGCAACCCGTGCCAGCCGCGGCAATCTTGAATGCCTGCTCATATTGGTTGCAGGCGGCAAAATCAGACGCGCGAGGCCGGGCTTGAGGAAAAAGGCTCCGTTCATGTCGGCGGTCTGCGCCTGCGCGGCCCCTCCAGACAGCAGGAGCGACGCCGCGAACCCGCAATATAGGGTACGCATCAGCGGCCTCCCAGTCCTGGGAGTTCGCCGCGCTCCGCAAAATGGATGAGTTCATGCGCTCCGTACCTCTTCGGGGCATAATCGATCACATAACCAAAATGATCGGATAGCGGTTCGCCTGTCACTTCGTTGCCGAAGGGCACTTGCGCCCGCCGAACGGGCAGGGCCGCGCCGCTCGCGTCGCGGCCGAACAGCCAGTCCTTGCCGTGGCGGGCGGCGTGTAACAGGTCCCGCCGCATAGTGCCTTCACCCAGCTGGCCGTGCGCGAGCGCCTGGCTTGCACCGCCCAGGGCAGGCGTGATGAAGGATAAGCCGGATCGCGCGAAGGCGGTAAAGAAACTGGCCTGGCGTTGCCGGTCGCTGCCGATATTCATGTCCCCACCCAGGATCATGGCCTGTCCCTGCGGCACATGCCGGGCAACGAAACCTGCCATCAGATCGACCTGACGGGCAAAGGCCTGTTGCGATCGCGCAACAGGCACCATCGCCGCCGAACGGGCGTTCAGATGGGCATTGACGACGCTGACTCGCCCGACGCCGGGAATGTTCAGATGGACGATCAACACGCCCTTATTGGCAAGGCAGTCAAAACCGGCACAGGCAAAGTCCGGAAAGGCCATGCGCTCAATCCCGAGGACAGGATAATCCGAAAGGATCATGAGGCCGCTGTTCAGAGACTTGCCCATATTTTCGCCCCGGTCCCAGCGGGCGGCCTTGATATAGCGCCTGTCGATACCGTCCATGGCCATCGTCGTGCGCAGGGCTGAATCGGGACCCATTACGGCATGCCGGTAACCGGCCACGGCAGCCACTTCCGCAGCCTTGGAGGAGAAAACCTCCTGCATCAGGACGATGTGCGGCTGGCATCGATCACGGCGCATCATTGCCAATCGCTCGCCAATCCGATCCAGGGCGTCATTCCGGTCGAGCGCGATCGGCCAGGGCAGTCCCTTGATATTATATGTCATGACCGACAGCACATTGTCTGGTCTCTCGACCCTGACAGTGTCTGCCGCGACTGCCTGGTCCCTGAGCCCTGTTTCGCCTATGCCGATAGGCGACAGCGCGCCTATAAAGGCGAACAGGATTGTGAAAGATGTTTTGAACATGGCGCCCCCCAAGTTTGAAGGGCAGCTACCCAAACATTGGGTCGTGGCGATTTCGTTCTTATGGCAGTATAATGAATATTCATCTTTCTACATGGGTAGTCCCGGCGATGCGGAGCATGCCTGTTTGAGCGGCCGGATCAGCGCCAGAAGCGTTTCAGGTCGATCAAGTCTTCCCATGCCTTGCTGGCGTGCCGGATCAGAGCGTGGCGATCGGCATGGATATGCTGAGTGCTGGACTTGTCGATGCCCAGCTTGTCGATGATCTCGTCAGCGGTTGCGAGGTCGTTGAGGGCGCCGAGATCGTCCTGCAGTTTTTCCATCGTCTTCAGGAATTTCCCGTGACGTCTTTGCTGTTTGGGCGTGTCGAACAGATGGGCGAAAAATTCCGAAGCGTAGCGGAGCTTCTTCGCATCCTTGCGCACCTCATGCCGCTTACTGTCCGATCCACGGGCGAGATGGCGACCGTCCTTCTTGATGCGCCGCCGCAACCGCCCAAGCCTGTCCTCCGCAAAACCGATGGCGGGCCTGTCCGCCAGTTCATGGTTGGTGAACCAGCCGTCGTCACCCAGCCATTCGATCAGATCCAGCATCAAGGCGCGGCTTTCGGCGGCATGCAGTCGCCGCTCCACCTTTTCATAGGCGGCTTTCCGTGCATCCTCGATCCTGCTCAACGCTGCTTGCGGTAAAGGCTTCTCCTTGAGGACGTCGAGATTGCGCGCATCCCCCAGCACCGCGGAAAGGTCGCGCAGCCGGGTCTTGAAGCGCTCGGCCCTCGCGCGTTCCAGGACCGGCTTGAAGATCGTGAATGCCGAGCGCAGCCGCCGCAGCCCGACCCGCGCCTGATGCAGGGCGGCGGGATTGGGCGCTTCCAGAAACAGCGTCTCGTTCAGCCGATATTGCCGCAGACAGCCATGGACGATGGCCCTGAATGCATCAGCAACGCTGGCGTCTTTGGCGAGCGACAGCGCCTCCGCCTTGAACGCGGCGCGTGCCGGGCCGAGCAGATCATAGCCGCGTTCCGCCTTGCTCTGAACGCCCAGGCGAACGGGGACGATGGCGTCGATCTGCCGGGCGAGCCGAAACAGATCGGCGGGCTGTCCGGATTTGAGTTCCAGCTCCATTTCGTTGATCGCGCTTGTCCGCCCTGCAACCACAGCCGCGCCATGATCGAGAACCAGTTCGACGTCCGATCCGCCCGACCGCAAATGCCATGTCCGCCGTTCATTCCGTACCTCGAAGATGACGCCCAGGCCGTTCACCTCCTTGCCGAGTGCGTCGATCAGGGGCTTCAGTCCCTCGACCTTGGGCTGGTCGTCCTTGACAGGCATTTCCCATTCCGATCGTTCGAACAGGCCAGCAGCCTGACCTTCGCAGCCTTTGAGGGTCTGGGTCCTGCTCCGGCCCGCGCGGCGGATGCGCAATGACATGGCATGGGCGCGAAGCTTCTGATCGGGCGTGTCGAAATAGAGCGAGCGCTGTCTGACCACGGGTGCCGCCTTGCCCAGAAGGTCGCTCGCCTCCAGAAAGGGGATGGCGTCGGGTTCGAGTTGCAGTTTGAGTTCCGTCTCGACCGGCATTGCGGCACTCCCTTGATCCGATGCCCACCGGGCCGTTCGTGAGCGCTTCATGAGCCATTGCGCAACGGACGAGGGAGCATGAAAGATGCGCAGCTCGGCCCTGACCGCTTTCCGCTTATGAAAAGTGGTTAACATGGATTGGTTTGCCGTTGAAGGCTATCCGGCTCAAGGCGGCAACGTGGTGCATGTTCGGCCGGATCGGCTGCGGCATCGGCAGCATTGTTCCTTTGCCGTTTGACGAATGGTTTGACGTAGATTGGCAGGATCAAGCGGACCTCATGCCCGAGTGATTGAGCATGGCGGCCCCAGAAATGGCTGGTCGCTCAGGCTTCCATCGCAATGATGCAGGAATCCTGCTCGCACAGAAGTTGCTCCATCTTCGCCCGTGACATCGTCCGATTGTACAGAACCGACCCCGCGCGATCCGTTCACAGATCTGGAAGCTCCGCTTTCGCCAAGATGTACCTTCTGCCATCTGCTCCCCCTCCGTGCGCCAGATCGGCGCAATCAGCATCATACGATGTCGGGCCAAGGGGTTGACGCAAGGGACTTTACCGCCAGCGATTTGGATGCCTATTGGCGGTTTCATGACAGATATGCTTCCTGAGAGCCGCGCTGCCTCGACCGTGGTGATCCTGCGCGACCGGCCGGGCGCGGCCGCGGAAATCCTGATGATGGAACGGGCGTCGAGCATGGCCTTTGCCGCAGGGGCACTGGTCTTTCCCGGTGGGGCCGTGGATGCCGGCGACCATGCGCTTGCCGAAAGGATCGCAGGTGGACTGCCTGTGGATGAGGCAGCGGCGCGGATAGCCGCCGTTCGGGAAACCCTGGAGGAAAGCGGCCTTGCCATAGGCTTCACATCTCCTCCGCCGCCGGATCGGCTCCCCCTCATGCGGCAGGCGCTTGCGGCGGGGATGGCCTTTGGCGACATGCTTGACGAGCATGGGCTGGAGATTGCGCTGGATCGGCTGGTGCCCTTCGCCCGCTGGCACCCCGCGCGACTGGAGCACGCGCAGCGCGTTTTCGACACCCGCTTCTATATTGCACGGGCGCCGGAAGGACAGAATGCGAGCGTGGACGCCACCGAAAATGTGCAACTTTTCTGGAGCAGCGCGGCGGACACGATCGCTCGCTGCGACCGGGGGGAGGGGCGGATCATCTTCCCCACCCGCCGCAATCTGGAACGGCTGGCTCAATTCAACGGCTTCGATGATCTGTCGGCGCATGCCTTGTCGATTCCGGTCCAGACGGTCACGCCCTGGTTTGAGGAAAGAGAAGGGGAGCGGCATCTCTGCATTCCCGATCATCTGGGCTATCCGGTTACGTCGGAACCAATGGGGACTGTCCGGCGTGCTTGAGGCATGCGCCGGCTTCACCTCTTTTTGCGCCGCCTTGTCCAGATCGGGGCAATCCTGAGCATTTGCCTGATCGGCTATGCCTATGTCGGTCGCCAGCCTCAGAATGTGCCGTGGACGCCCCTTGATCTGGCCCAGCCGGTCGGCCTGTTCACCGGGCGCAAGCTTGCCCTGCTGACCGCGCATCCCGCCGAATGCCGGGCTCTGCTCGACCGGGCGGGGGTCGCCTATGCGCGCATGAAGCGGGGAGGCAAGGACCAGTGCGCCTATGC
The DNA here is from genome assembly GCF_040676285.1 of Sphingobium sp. LMC3-1-1.1. Classification (NCBI taxonomy): domain Bacteria; kingdom Pseudomonadati; phylum Pseudomonadota; class Alphaproteobacteria; order Sphingomonadales; family Sphingobiaceae; genus Sphingobium; species Sphingobium sp. LMC3-1-1.1. The sequence goes on from NZ_JBEGHQ010000023.1 coordinate 488,649, forward strand.
CGATGCAGTGCGGCTGGCGCCCGCCAGGGACGCGATCATGCTGGAACCGGCGGCGGTAGCGCCCTCCTGTCCGGTTGCTGCCGGCCTCAAGGTCTGGGAATGGCAGGTCGTCCAGCCAGCCGCTCAGCGCTATTTCGGCCGTGCCGTGCGCCGGATCACGCATTTCGGCGCCTATAGCTGCCGTCGGCTCTATGGCCGCAGCGCCGGGGATTTCAGCGAGCATGCAACGGCCGATGCCATTGACGTGGCGGGCTTCATCCTGACGGACGGCCGCCGGATCGGCGTTGCGGCTGACTGGAGGGGCGAGGGGAAGGAAGCAGAATTTCTGCATGAGGTTCGTGACGGCGCCTGCGGCCTGCTTTCGACCGTCCTGTCGCCCGATTACAATGCGGCCCACCGCGATCACCTGCATCTTGATCAGGCGGAACGTGGCGCGTGGGGTGGGCGCGCCTGCCGTTGAGGTTCCAGGCCGGTCCTAACCCGATATCGTCCTCGAAATCGGCGCGCGAAGCGCCTATGATCCGCGCGTCTTTTCGGAAAGGGAGGACGTCATGCCGCAATTCGTGATCGAACGGGACATGCCTGGCGTCGGCCAGTTATCGGGTGAGCAGCTCAAGGGCGCGGCGCAGGGATCCTGCAATGTGTTGCGCCAGCTCGGCCCGGATATCCAATGGGTCCATAGTTATGTGACGGACGACAGGATCTACTGCATCTATCGTGCGCCGAGCGAGGAATTGATCCGCCAGCATGCCGAAATGGCGGGTTTCCCCGCAAACAGCATTGCCCGAATATACGCGACGATCGATCCGACAACGGCCGACTAATCTGTCTGGCGAAAGGGGTGGCGATGGTAAGCGCCTCATGCTCCTTCGCTTGAGCATGAGGCAGGATAACCCCTATTGCCGCAGCCTTTCGATCGCCTGCGCCAGCGCGACATAGAGCTTGCCCATGTCGGACGACAGGATCGCCACGCCCAGCGCATTGCCGTCACGGGCCGACAGGATGATCCGCAGCATCGATTCGAAGTCGTGGATGTAGCGATTCACATGTTCCTGAAATTCAGGATCATTGTCGTAATGCAGGGCAATTTCGCGGGATTCGCCCGCGTCGAGCAATTTGACGGCGCGGCGGGTGAAGACGCCGCGGTCGCCCTTCAGATAGGCTGACCAGGCCGAATCCGTCACATCATTGGAGAGTATCTTCGAAACATCGATCGCCGTGCTGTTGAGCGATTCGATGATCAGCGCGGACCGTCGCGCGAAATGGTCGCGGTCGCGGTCTTCGGCGACGCGATCGGCCTCCTCTATCCGCGCCTCCAGGCTGGCGCTGGTGTCTGCGATGGTCAGGAGCTGGCGGGTCAGGCGGTCGGAGGCCTGATGGGCGGCCTTGACGGCTTCCTCCGCCACCCTGGCGACCATTTCGATCTGGGCCGTGACCTTTTCGTCGATCGCGCGCTGCATGGCCTGTTCACTGGCGTCGGCAAGCGCGTTTGCCGCTTCGGGAATGGCGCGGCTCAACGCCTGGCGGGCGCGTTCGGCCGCCTGGTCGGCCGTGTCCTTGACGCGGAGCAACGCCGTGACGAGCAGTGGCCCCGCGCCTTCGGTGATGCGGGTCGCGTCCTGATGCGCATTGTCGAGCGCGGTGCGCAGCTTTTCCACCAATTCGCGATTGGCATCGACGCCGCTTTGCGTGCTTTCCAGCCATTCGGACAGGCGGCGTCCCTGGCCGCGGAGCAACTCCTCCGCCTCCTGGGTCCGGCCGAGCAGCGCCTCGGATATGGCCTCCAGCCGCTCGATCTCCGGCGCGGCACTGTCGAGCAGGGTGCGGCTGGTTTCGATCCTGCCGTCGAAGCGCTGGAGCGCCGCAGGGAAGGTTTCGTCAAGTTCGCGGACGCTGGAATCAAGCGCGACCATCAGCGTTTCTGCGCTGCCTATCAGCTTTTCGGCGGTCAGCCCGCCCGCCGCCAGGGCGGCGTCGATGCGCTGCGTTTCGGCCGTCAGGCGCGATAGCGCTTCGGTCAGCCGCTCATTGCGGGCGAGAGCAGACTCTTCCATCGCGGCAAAGCGGGACTGCGCAGAATCGACCGCCTCGTCCAGGCTGCGCTGCAGGCCGGAGACAAGCGTGCGCTGGCCCTCGACCAGATTATTGATCAGGTGCAGGCGACTTTCGATCTCACCCACATGATCCGCAAGGTTGGCGACGGTTTCATCCCCGATGGCGGCGATGCTGTCGCGCGACCGGGCGATGAGCGCCTCCAGCGCCTCCGTGTGGTGGATGATGCCCTCGTCCGTCAGCCTGATGCCCTCATGGGTCTGTGCCACGGCCGCTTCCACTCGCTGGCGCAGCTCGGCCTCCACGGTTTCGGCATCGCGGGCCAGGGTGGAGAGGGCGGACTGGCTGGTAGCTGCAATCCCGGCCTGCGCACCTTCTATAAGGGCCTTGAGCGATGTGGCCTGCGCGGTCAGATTGGCGTCGACCGCCGCCATGGTTTCCTGGGCGCGCCCATGCGTGGTTTCCAGGCGGTGCAGCACGTCGATCTCGACGCGGTTCAGTTCCTGCGTCAGCAGGGCGATGACCGACTGGGTGGTCTCCGCTATTTCCGACTTGGTCCGCTCGGTGAGGCCACTCAGCACGATCGACTTCTGTTCGATGTCGAGCCAGCTCTCCTCCATCGCCTTGCGCGCGCTCAGGGTCGTCGCCTCGATCCGGCCGGAAGCGAGATCCGCCATGCCGGTCACTTCCTGCGTCGCCGAGCGCGTGGCCTCCTGAAGTTCCGTGAGCTGGCTGGACAGGCTCTTGGTCGCGGACAGCGTCCGGCTGCGGGCATCGTCGGAAACCTCGCCCAGCGCATGCAGCCGCGCTTCCAGCATGTCGATGCGTTCCGCCAGCGCGTGGCCATTGTCGACGATCTGGGCCGACATGCGCGTCGCGCGATCCTCCAACGCCGGGATCGAGGTGGCCAGCGCTTCCATGCGCTGGACAAGCGCCAGTCCGGCCCGTTCGGCCGCTTCGGCGCGTTCGGCGGTGCTGTGGGCGCGGCTCGCGATCAGCTCGGCCGACGCCTCCATATTGCTGCTGGCGGCCGCACCATAGCTGTCGAGCAGTTCCGCCTGGTCCTGCATGGTCTGGCGTGCGGTCTGGAGCTGGCTGGCGATTCGCGCAACCCGCCGCTCCAGCAGTTCCGCTTCGGTCCTGAGGGCGCGGGCGGTGTCGAGATAGCGGCGGGATTCGCTGCGGCTGTTCCGCAAAAGCAGCAGGTAACAGACACCCAGCAGGATAAGCGGGACCATGATGGTCGCAACCAGTCCCGGCCATGCCGCGGGCCCGGCGCGCCATTGCCCCGACGACAGCGTCGCCCAGCCGGCAAAGCCGGTCCAGCCAAGGCCGGCGACGAGGAAGGCCCAGGCTGCGGCCGGCATACCATGCCCGTCGCCCTCTGCGGCCATGGCCTCATCCTCCAGGTCCAGAACGGCCTGTTTCAATAGCAGGGTGTCGTCCGCCTGCGCCGTGTCATCGGCCGGTGCTTCCTTGTCCCGCCAGAATTCGACGATTGTGCTGCCCCCATTCATGCGAGCCATCCTAGCAGCTTTTGCGCGTACGAAAATGCCCTGTTACCAAAACTTAACGCAAGCCAGATAGCGTTGACCCCATGTCCTATGATCCAGGCGCCCTGAATGCCGCTCTTGCCGCCGCTGTCGGCGACGACAGACCGCTGATCGAGGATCTGCGCGTCGCCTTCATCGAAAGCGCGGAGCGGCAGGTCGATCTGCTGGGGCGTTCGCGCTGCGACGCGAACTGGCAGCTCGCCGCATGGCGGCTGAAGGGGCTGGCCGCGAGTTTCGGCCTGACCGCCCTGATGGCGATGGCTGATGAAGCGGCCGACGCCGCGCCGGGGGATCCGCGCATATTGCGGCGGTTGCGCGCCGCTCTCGACGATCTCATGCAAGGTTGACGCGTCAGTCCGCTTGCGCGATCGCGTCCGCCTTGTAACAAGGTGGGCTAAACAAGGATCGGGTCGGTTTCATCACGCATGACTTTTGCGGCTATTCTCAGCGCGAGCCGGGCTGGCGGCGATTCGGCCGGATCGCTTCGCGCCGGCCTGCACTTCGCCGGACAGACGCTGGTGGAATATCAGGCGCGGCAGGCCGTGCGCGCAGGGGCCGACCGGGTGATGATCCTGGTCAGCGTCATCACGCCCGCCCTGTCGCAGGCCGTCGACCGGCTGTCGGCTGACGGCATCGCCATCGCACTGGTCCGCGACATGGTGTCGATGGTGCGCGATGCCCCCCGCGACGCTGACGCCCTGCTGGTCGCGGACGGCGCAATCATCGGGCAGGACTATTTCGAAGCCATGGCGGCGCAGCAGGGCGACGCCCTGCTGGTGACGGACGACAGTCGGGCCAGCGCTCCCTTCGAACGGATCGACGCCGGACAACGCTGGGCCGGGCTCGTCCGGGTCAGTCCGGACCTGTTGTTCAACACGCTCGACATGATCGGGGACTGGGATCTGGCGCTGACGCTGGTACGGGGCGCGGTGCAGGCCGGCGCGCGCCGGATCACCGTGCCGCAGGACGACCTGATGGAAGGCCGCGTCGCGCTGGTGGAAACGCAGGAGCAGGCGGATCTGGCGGCGCAGGCGGTGCTTGCCAGCGGACCGCGGCTCCGGCGTGTCCGGGGTGCAGCCGAACATTATCTGCTGGGCCCCGCCGCCCGGCTGATCAGTCCGGCGCTGATGCGCATGCAGGTTCCGGCATTGCAGGTGCGGATTGCCGCCATGGCGTTGGGGGCGATCGCGCTGGTGCCGATCGAACTGCTCTGGACGGGCACCGGCTTCTGCCTGCTGCTGGCGTCGCTGCTGCTGGCGGAGACCGCTGACCGGCTGGACGAGATGGCGCTGCGGCCGCTGCCTGTCGGCTGGATCGCCTTTATCGTGCCGGCTTTTGTTCTGGGGGGGATCGCTCTCGCGGGAGAAGGAACGATCGCGACCTATCTGGCGCTGCTGCTGGCGATCATCCAGATGGCGGATCGCTGGCAGAAGGCGGGACCAGCTCGCCCATGGATGATCTTCACGCCCGCCAGCGCGCTCTTACCCCTGCTGTTGGCGTCGCTCGCCGGGGCGCTCGCGCTGACGTTCGACCTGGCGATGCTGTGCGCCATCGCGTCGGTGGGAACGATGGTCCTGCTCCGCCGGAATTGAACGATTTTGCCCGTTACGGTTTAGTGCATTTTAACGACGTGCCATTATGCTGGCCGGCATGAGCGCCTTTTCGTCCCTGATCGGACCGACCCAGGCGGACTGCTGGCCAATGGCGCAAGTCATGGCGGGCTTGTCCGCCGTGCCCGTCGGCCATGCCATTGATCTGGCGTTTTTCTTTCCCGATGACGGACGGGAACGGCATGACGCGCTGGTGGCGGAGACCCGGCGGCATCTGGGCGGATGCCTGACCGCCATCGAGATCGGATTGCGCCTGGCGCTGGAGGAAACGCCGGAAATTGCGGCTGCGCTGGCGCCTTGGCCGCAACCCGTCTGCTGGCCGACCCTGTGCGCGCAACCGACACTGCTGGCGCCGCCGCTGCTCGCCCATATGCAGATGCGCGGCGGGATCAGCCTGATGCTGCGCCAGTTTGGTGGTCCCGATGGCGGCGTGGGCAGCGAATCGGAGGTGGAGCCGCTGTTCGCAGCGGGCGACCCGGCCCTGGGTGAGGCGCTGGCCGCACTGATGCTGGCGGAGGGGCGCTGGCTGCTGACCGCGGCGGAGGATCAGCCGATGCAGCCTGATCTGCCCGCCGGCTTTTTCGCGGAATTGCTGTGGACCGCCGCTGCCTGCCTTGCAGCCATCGCCCAGCGGAGCGGCCTGATCGAGGTGGAAGCGGTGCTGCCCGTGGTCGAAGCCGCAGCGCAGCGCCAACTGGCCCGGCATGATGAAGCGACGGGGCCAATCGCGGCGGCGGACAGGCTGGTCCGTCAACTGGACACCCATGCCGATGCGCCTGAACTGATGGCGGCCGCGCTGCAGCACAGGCATTTCCTGCTGTTCGCCGCGCTCGCCGGGCGAAGATTGCGGATGGCGAGCGCGCAGGTCGCCGACATACTGGTCATGGGGCCAGTGGGGCAGGTCGCTGCTCTTTGCCGCGCGCTCGGCGGATCGGACAGCGATTACCGGCAATTGCTGCTGGCGCTGCGGCCGGTGCGGCCATCCCTGTCGGACGCGACCATCGTCGGGGAAGCCATGCGCTATCAGGAACTGAGCGTGGCCCAGGCCGACGCGGCAGTGGGCGCCCTGCGCGCACCGGCAGCGCTGCGCGCGAAGCTCGATCATCTGCGGCGGATCGCCGGTTGATGAACATGCCGGCGCATCCCGCCGTCATCCGGGCCACCGTCGCCTCGGACGGTCGGCTGCTGAGTGCGGACGCGCCCTTGCTTTCCTTGCAACAGGAGGCGGGTGGCGACATCGGCAGCGCGCTGGCGATCCCGCAATTGGCGGCGATGGCGCGACTGGCGACGCATCTGGGCATCGCCCTGTCCCGCCCCGTGGTCGCGGCGGCGGAGCGCGGCGACATCGACATGTGGGTGCGCGCCAGGCCCGAAGACGAACGGGTACAGCTTGCCATCATCGATTGGCATGAGCGGCAAGCAGTGGCGCCCCCGCTCGACCTGGCGCGGCGGGAGACCGACATCGCCGCCCTGTCGGACGGCTGGACATGGCAGATCGACACGCAGCTGCGCTTCCAGATCGTGCTGGAGGGTTTGGGCAGCGAAGGAACGCTTCCCACCGCGCCGCCGGTGCCGGGCAGCCGCTTCACCAGCTATTTCGAACTGCGTGCCGACTCGGACGGCGATCTCGCCATCCTGCGCGGTTTTGCGCAGCGGCGCGCCTTTCGCGACCAGGTAGCCGGATTGACGAGCGACCCCGCGCAGCGCTTCATTCTGTCGGGCTTTCCGATGTTCGACCTTGCCGGGCAACTGGCGGGTTACCGGGGCAAGGCGCTGCCCATGGACCGCGCCGTGTCGGCGCCGCTCGCCACGCCGGAGCCGCTGCTATTCTATCCCGCCGAATTCGGGAAAAGGCTTGATCGTTCCCTGCGCCGTCCCCTGGGGCGGATCATCGCCAATGCGGATTCGATCGCCGCGCAACTGGAGGGGGCGCTGCGGCCGGACTATCTGGGCTACGCCCATGATATTTCGGCGGCGGGGCGCCATCTGATGGCGCTGATCGATGATCTGGCGGACCTGCAGGCGATCGACCGGCCCGATTTCAGCGTGATCGCGGAGGAAGTCGACCTGGCCGACATCGGACGCCGCGCCGCGGGTCTGTTCCTGGTCAAGGCGCGGGATCGGGAAATCGACATTCTGCCACCCGCGCTGGATGCAGCGGAGCCTGCCGTAGGGGAGTTTCGCCGGGCCTTGCAGATCCTCATGAACCTGGTCGGCAATGCGGTGCGCTATGCGCCCGAGGGATCGACCGTGCGGATAGAGACGGGCCGGTCCGGCGGCCAGGCCTGGATCGCCGTGCAGGATCAGGGAGGCGGGATAGCCGTCGACAGTCGCGAGCGCGTCTTTGACAAGTTCGAGCGGCTGGGCCGCAGCGATGCGGGCGGCAGCGGTCTTGGCCTTTACATTTCGCGGCGTCTGGCGCGGGCCATGGGCGGCGACATCCGCATCGACGACGCCCCCGAAGGCGGCGCCCGCTTCATCCTGCTGCTTCCCGCATTGCAGGGATAGGCGGTTTCGGCGCGACCGGAACCGATCGCTGATCAGGAAATAGGTCCGCTGGCATATGGTTGTCCGATCACCTCCGGCGCTTTGGGCGATCTCATTTGGTGGGGTGCTGGCCGCTCGAAATGCAAGCGCCGTCGCTTCGATCGTTGCGATTGTCTTCAAAGCGTCACAATAATGTCATCCAGTAGTAAGACATATTTTCTAGCAGCGCCGATATCAAGGGGGATGAACGACGCGCATGCGTGAGGCTTTCAGCGATACTATCCGGAACCTGGGCAATCGCCTGCCGCCTATCAACTGGCTGTCGGTCGTCGAGAAGCTGTTGCTTGGCCTGCTGGCGTTGCAATGCGCCCGATTGCTCTGGGCGGTGCTGACGCCGGTTGGCAGTTTTGGTCCGTGGGAAGGGCGACAGGCCCATTTCCTCCCCGTCGCGGAGCGGCAGGCCCTGTTTTCCAGCTTCGATCCCTTTTATCGCGGTGGCCTGCAACAGTCGGGCGGCGGCGTCGTGACTTCGCTGGCGCTCACCGTTTACGGCATTCGCCTGAACGAAGGGTCCGGGCTGGGGTCCGCGATCGTCGCGGGCCCGGACGGCGTGCAGAACAGCTTCGCCGTGGGGGAAGAGATCATGCCCGGCGTGGTGCTGAAGGCCGTCGCCTTCGACCATATCACCATCGATCGCGGCGGGGCGGAGGAACAGCTTTTCCTCGACCAGTCCCAACCGGCCCCGACCGCCGCCCCGGATGGCGGAGCGCCTGCCGGAATGCCGGCTTCCCCAATCGTGGGCATGGACAATCCAGGTGCCGACATGGTGAAGCGCGACGTCGGCTTCACCCCGCGAATGCAGAATGGACGCGTCACCGGCCTGATCCTGTCGGCCAGGGGGCCGGGCTTTCAACAGGCGGGCTTCCAGCCCGGCGATATCGTCACCCAGGTCGATGGCCAGCCGATCGGATCGATGAGCGATCTCCAGGCGCTGCAGGGCAAGATCCTGCCCGGCGCGCGCATTTCCCTGACCGTCGAACGCGGGGCCTCGCCCGCCACGATCAACCTGACACTGCAAGGCCAATGACCAGAAAACCGCTTCTTACCGTCGCCATGGCCCTCGCGCTGGCGGCTCCCATCGCATCGCCGGTCATGGCGCAGCAGACGCTGAACGTGCGCGACGCTGACATCCGCGCCTTCATCCAGGATGCGGCACGGGTGACCGGGCGGACCTTCATCATCGACAATCGCGTGTCGGGGAAGGTGTCCGTCGTGACTGACCGCCCCCTGTCCCGGTCCGAATATTTCGAGATATTCCTGTCCACCCTGCGCGCGAACGGCCTGGTGGCGGTGCCGGCGCCCGGCGGCGCCTATCGCATCCAGCCGGCCGATGGCGCGGCGGGCCAGCCCAGCGCCGTGGGCCGGGCGGCCAATCGCAACCAGTTCGTGACGGAGGTGTTCCGCCTGCGCTCCATCGACGCGGCGAGCGCGCTGGAAACGCTGCGGCCGCTTGTCAGCAAGGATGGCTCGGTGACGGCGAACCGGGCGGGCAACAGCGTGGTCGTGGCCGACTATGCCGACAATATCGGGCGCATCCGGCAGGTGATCGCGCGGATCGACCGAGATACTGCCTCGACCACCACGGTCATGCTGAAAAATGCCGGAGCGCGGGAGATCGCGACATCCCTGCAGGCGCTGGTGACGACAGGCGGCGAGGGGGCGGCGAAGCCGGCGACGATCGTGCCCATCGACAGCAGCAACGCCGTCGCGATCCGGGGGGATGCCGGGACGGTGGCGCGGCTGGCGCAGATGGCGCGCGATCTTGACAGGCAGGCGGCGAGCGGGACCGAAATCCGCGTCTATTGGCTGGAACATGCCGACGCGGAAAAACTGCTGCCGGTGTTGCAGCAACTGGTCGGGCAGGCAACTGCCTCGCCCGTGACCGCCTCCACCCCTGCTGCCGGGAACGCGCCCTCTGCAATGCCTGCCGCCGCAGCCGGTTCGGGCGGCGGGGGCAGCAACGGCATCTCGTCGCGTGGCCCCGCCATCGTCACGCGCTATGAAGGCGCCAATGCAATCATCGTCGCGGCCAACAGCGATGTGCAGCGAATGCTGGGCGAGACGATCCGCCAGATCGACACGCGGCGCGAACAGGTGCTGGTGGAGGCGATCATTGTCGAGATCAGCGACGCCGCCGCCAAGAAGCTGGGCGTGCAGTTCCTGATCGGCAGCACCAAGACCGGTTTTGCGGCGACCAACTATTCCAATGCGCAGCCCAATATCCTGACGCTGGCGGGGGCGGTTGCCGCGCGCGAACTAGGCAATGATACCACGGTCGAAACTTCGGCCAACGGCACTGTCACGACCACCACTTCCCATAATAACAGCGATCTGGAGACGACGCTGCAACAGGCGGCCGTCGACAGCCTGATGAATGCGACCGGCGGCTTCGGCGGCGTGGCGACATCGCTCGGCAGGAACGGGATATTCGGCGCGATCATCAATGCCGTCAAATCCGACACCGACAGCAACATCCTGTCCACGCCCTCGGTGATGACGCTGGACAATCAGAAGGCGTCGATCCTGGTCGGCCAGCAGGTGCCGGTGACCACGGGCGAGGCGCTCTCCCAGAATTTCGACAACCAGTTCCGCACTGTCCAGAGGCAGGATGTCGGCATCAAGCTGGAGGTGAAGCCGCAGATCAACACCGGCGGCGCGATCAAGCTGTTCCTGAAGCAGGAGGTGTCCAGCGTCGCCGGCCCGGTGTCGAACAAGGACAGCGACCTCATCATCAACAAGCGCGAGATAGAGACGACCGTGACGGTCGACGATGGCGAGATACTGGCGCTTGGCGGCCTGCTGGACGACAATGAGCGCAAGACGATCGAGCGCATTCCGCTGCTGTCCGATATTCCCGGCCTTGGCGAACTGTTCAAGTCGCGCAGCAAGAGCCGGACCAAGACCAACCTCATGGTCTTCATCCGCCCCACCATCCTTCGGTCCAAGGAAGATGCGCAGAAACTGACGCAGCAGCGCTACGGCTATATTCGCGGCATGCAGTTGCAGCGCAATCCGGACCAGGAACCGGGCATAGACGAGCTGGTGCGCGACTATATGGGCGCGACGCCGCCCGCCGCCGCGCCCCAGCCGGGCGATGCGGTGGTGCAGCCGCCTGCCGAGATCATCGAGCCGACCGCCCGCCAGTCGAGCGGCGTGGTGCGGCCCGTCGAGATTCCTGCCAGCGGAGCGAAGCGGTGAGGGGCTTTCCGAACGGAGGTGGATATGAATGAGCCGCTGATCGTGACGGCCGATATCCCCCCGCATGTCGCGCCGCGAGCGGTGGACATACCCTATGTCTTCGCCCGCAAGCATGGCGTCGTGATGCTGCCGCCGGAGGGGGAAAGGCTGACCATCGCCGTGCGCGAGGGCAGCGATCCGCGGGTGCTGCTGGAAGTGCGGCGGCATCTGGCGCGCAGCTTCGACGTGCGCTTCGTCGATGCCGCGCAATTCGACCGGCATCTGTCGGATCATTATGCGATGGAGGGCAGCGCCGCCGCCATGGCCGGATCGCTCGAGGTCGGGGCGGACGAGCTGGACATATTGGCCGCGGATATCCCGACCGCCGACGACCTGCTCGACAGCGCCGACGATGCCCCCGCCATCCGCCTCATCAACGGCATCATTGCGGAAGCGGCGCGGCAGGGCGTGTCGGACATCCATATCGAACCCTATGAAACCGGGCTGATCGTGCGGATGCGCATCGACGGCGTGCTGCGCGAGACGCTGCGCATGCCGCCGCATGTCGCGCCCGTCGTCGTCAGCCGCATCAAGGTGATGGCGCGGCTCGACATAGCCGAGCGGCGCGTGCCGCAGGACGGGCGGATCGGGTTGACGCTGGGCGGGAAACTGCTCGATGTGCGCGTGTCGACCCTGCCCAGCCGGGCGGGGGAGCGGGTGGTGCTGCGTATCCTGGACAAGGAGAATGCGGGCATGAACCTCGACCTGCTCGGCATGGCCGGGGCGGCGGACCGGATTTTCCGGGACGGGTTGCAGGAGCCGAACGGCATCATCCTCGTCACCGGACCGACCGGGTCGGGCAAGACGACGACGCTCTATGCGGGCCTGCGGCAGCTCAATGACGGCACGCGCAATATCCTGACGGTCGAAGACCCGGTCGAATATGCGATCGACGGCGTCGGACAGACGCAGGTCAATGCGAAGGTCGGCCTGACCTTCGCGGCGGGGCTGAGGGCGATCCTGCGACAGGACCCCGATGTGGTCATGGTCGGCGAAATCCGCGACCGGGAAACGGCGGAGATCGCCGTGCAGGCCTCCCTGACCGGGCATCTGGTGCTGTCCACCGTCCATACCAATGATGCAGTGGGCGCGATCACGCGGATGCGCGACATGCGGGTGGAACCGTTCCTGCTGGCTTCCACCCTGCGCGCCGTCATCGCGCAGAGGCTGGTGCGTCGGCTTTGCCAGAAGTGCCGCGAACCCGTGCAGGCGGACAAGTCGGCCAGCGCGCTGCTGGGCTTCGATCCGGGCACGATCATCTACCGCGCGCGCGGGTGCGAGGCGTGCAACGGCACCGGCTACAAGGGCCGGATCGGGGTGTTCGAGGCGATCAGGGTGGACGACACCATCCGGCGGCTCATCAACGATGGCGGCGATGAATCGCTGATCGCGCGCCACGCCTTTCTGAACGCGCCCAATCTGGGCTCGGCCGCGCGGGCGCTGGTGCGCGACGGCCAGACCACGGCGGAGGAGGCGATCCGCGTGTCGCGGCGCGACGCGGGCGAGGTGGAAACCATCGCCGATGGCTGAGTTCGACTATATCGCCATCGACCCCGCCGGACGGGAGCGCAGCGGCGCGATCAAGGCTGAGACGGTCGAGGACGCGCGGGCGAAGCTGGACTCGCGCAAGCTGTTCATCGTGCGGATCGAGGCTGGCGCGATGGAGAAGGCGCGCAGACGGACAGGGCTGTCCTTCCGGGCGCCCCGCCTCTCCGCCAAGGAACTGACGCTGTTCACCCGGCAATTGTCGACGCTGATCCAGGTCAGTCCGCTGGAGGAGTCGCTCCGCACCATCGGGCGGCAGAGCGAGCAGGCGCATGTCCAGGCGATTGTTGGCAAGGTGCATTCGGGCGTGCTGGAGGGGCGTCGGCTGGCCGATGCCCTGGGCGCCGAGCCGAGGAGCTTTCCGCCGCTCTATCGCGCGATGGTTTCAGCGGGCGAGAGTTCAGGCAGCCTGCCCACGATCATGGAGCGCCTGTCCGACCTGATGGAGCGGCAGGCGGTGATCCGATCGAAGGTGCTGACCGCCATCGCCTATCCTTCCGTGCTCGCTGCCTTTGCGGTGTGCGTGGTCGCGGCGCTGATGATCTTCGTCGTGCCCAAGGTGGTGGAACAGTTCGATACGGTGGGCCAGCAACTGCCGCTGCTCACCCGCATGGTGATGGGGATTTCGGCCTTCCTGGCGGGCTATTGGTGGCTGCTGGCGATCCTGCTGGGGCTGGCCGCCTTCGGCCTTTGGCGCGCGCTGAAGGTGGAGAGCTTCCGCTATCGTTTCGATTCGGTGCTGCTGCGCCTCCCATTGCTGGGGCGGTTGATCCGCGACCTGCACGCAGCGCGGATGGCACGCACGCTCTCGACCATGGTGGCGAGCCGCCTGCCGTTGATGGAGGGCTTGTCGCTCACGACCCAGACGGTGCACAACCGGGTGCTGCGGCAGGCTTCGGAGGAGATTGTGGAGGCCATTCGCGGTGGCGGCAGCCTGTCGGCGGCGCTGCGACGGGCAGGGGTGTTCCCGCCGCTGCTCGTCTACCTCACGGCCAGCGGGGAAAGCGCGGGGCGGCTGGACACCATGCTGGAGCGGGCAGCCGATTATCTGGAGCGGGAGTTCGACAGCTTCACCTCGGCCGCGCTCGCCATGCTGGAGCCGCTGATCATCATAGCGATGGGCGGCATTGTCGCCGTCATCATCCTGTCCATCCTGCTGCCCATCCTGCAATTGCAGAGCCTTACCGGGGCCTGAAGGAGTGAATATGCGTAATCTGAAGACGTTGAAGTGCGACATGCTCCTGCGAAGGCAGGAGCGTGACTGCGCAAGGGGCGAACATGGCCTCGAGTCTTCGAGACGTTCCGCCGAACACGGCTTCACGTCCCTGAAGCGTTCCGCAGAACACGGCTTCACGTCCCCCAAACGTTCCGCCGAACACGGCTTCACTCTGGTCGAACTGATGGTCGTGATCGTCATCATCGGCCTGCTTGCCACCATCGTGGCGATCAACGTCATTCCGGCCACGGATACGGCGCGCGTAGAAAAGGCGAAGGCCGACATCGCCACCATTGAGCAGGCACTGGAACAATATCGGCTCGACAACCTGACCTATCCGTCCGCGACCGACGGGTTGCAGGCGCTCCTCATTCCCCCGGCCTCGCTTACCCAGCCGCAGCGTTACAGGCGCGGGGGCTATATCAAGAAGCTGCCCAACGATCCCTGGGGACGTCCCTATACCTATGCCGTGCCGGGGCGGAAGGGCGCGTTCGACATCAGTTCGCTGGGGGCGGACGGACAGCCGGGTGGCGACAATGAAAATGCCGACATCTATTCCAGCGATCTTTGATCGCCCGCAGCATGGCTTCGGTTCCTTGAGGCGTCCCGCCGAACACGGCTTCACGCTGATCGAACTGATGGTCGTGCTGACGATCATCGGCTTCATTTCAGCCGTGGTGGTGCTGGCGATCCCCGACCCCCGCGGCCGGGTGATCGAGGATGCCGACCGCTTCGCCGCTCGCCTTGCCGCGGCGCGCGACGAAGCGGTCGTCACTGCGCGTCCCATGGGGGTGTGGGTTTCGGCTTCGGGCTACGGCTTTCAGCGCCGCGACGGCGGCCAATGGGTTGGGCTGGAGGACAAGCCCTTCGTCACCGTCAGTTGGAAGGCCGGAACGCGCGCGCTGGTCGGCAAGGATGGACGGCAGCAGATCGGCTTTGACGGAACGGGACTTCCGACCGATCCGATGACCGTGACCCTCGCCCGCGAGGGGGAGCGGGTGTCGATTTCGGTCGACATGGCCGGTAAGGTCGCGGTCGGTGGCTAGGTCGCGCCTCGTCCTTGCGACGCCGCCTACCGCGGAGCGGGGCTTCACCCTGCTCGAAATGCTGGTGGCGCTGGCGGTGTTCAGCCTCGCCGCCCTCGCGCTCGTCCGCCTGCAGGGCGTGACCCTGCACACCGCCGCCGACCTCGACAGCAAGGCAATGGGCCAGATCGTCGCGCGCAACCTGATGGTGGAGGTGCAGACCGATCCCGCACCGCCTTCGCTTGGCAGTGAAGAGGGCGACGTCGACAATGGCGGTCGGCGCTGGCATTGGACGCGGGCGGTCAGGGCGACCAATGACAGGCGCCTGCTCCGGGTCGACCTGACGGTAAACGGGCAGGCGGGCTCGTCCCCCGTGGTGCTGAGCTTCGTGCGGGCAGTGCAATGAGACGGGCCGTTTCCGCCGAGCACGGCTTCGAGTCTTTTGGGGGTTCCGCCGAACACGGCTTCACTTTCCTGAACCGCTCCGCCGAATACGGCTTCACGCCCCTGAAGCGTTCCGCCGAACACGGCTTCACGCTGATCGAACTGCTCGTCGCCTTGATGATCTTCGCCATGCTGGCGGCGGCGGGGGTGCTGCTGCTGGGCAACAGCGTGTCGGCTCAGGCGCAGATCAAGCTGCGGCTCGACGACATGGCGGCGGTGCAGCGGGCAAGCGGCGCGCTGGCGGCCGATCTGGGGCAGGCGGTGCCCCGCATCAGCCGCACCGAAGCGGGCACGCTGGCGCCTGCTTTCTGGTCGCATCGGGAGGGGGAGAACCTGCCCGTCCTCCAGTTCGTACGGGGTGGCTGGGACAATCTGGGCGACCTGCCGCGTCCCTCGCTCCAGAAGGTCGAATATTGGGTGCGGCAGGGGCGGCTGGAACGGCGCACTTATGCACAGGTGGATGGCGCGGCGGGCGATGAGCCGGCCGCACTGCTCACGCAGGTCGAAGATGTCGCGCTCCGCTTTCGCGACGCCAGCGGCGACTGGCGCGACCAATGGGTGCCGACACAGCCTGACCTGATGCCCCGCGCCGTGGAAATGACGGTGAGGCGGACGGGCGAATCGCCGGTGACGTTGCGCTTCCTGGTCGGACCGGGCCCGGCCGAAAGGCTGGAAGGGGTGCCGGCCAATGGCTGATCGCGGAAAGGCGGGCGAGCGCGGCGCGGCGCTGTTGACCGTGTTGCTGCTGGTGGCGGTGATGGCGGTGGTCGCATCGACCGCGCTGGAGCGGCTGGCGCTGGCCACGCGGATGACCGGCAATGGCGGCGCGATCGATCAGGCCCGCGCCTTTGCCGATGCGGGGATCGAGATCGCGCGCCTGCGGATCGGCGATCTGGTGACGGCCAATCCGGGCAAGACGACGCTGGCGGGGAACTGGATGGGTACGCCGCAGGCGATCCCGATGCCGGGCGGCACGGCGATCGCGCGCGTCACCGATGGCGGCAATTGCTTCAACCTCAACAGCGTGGTCGCGGGCGAGAATGAGGCGAACCTGAAGGTCCGTCCGGTCGGCGTGTCGCAATTTCAGGCTTTGCTGCAGGCATTGGGGATCGACGCCCGGCAGGCACAGGTCGCCGCCGCCTCGCTCGCCGACTGGATCGACACTGACAGCGTGCCCCAGCCCGGCGGCGCGGAGGATGAGACCTATGCGCGGGCGCCACGGCCCTATCGCACCTCCAACCGCTTCATGGTCGACGCTAGTGAGCTGCGCGCGGTGAATGGCGTGACGCCTGCAATCTATGATGTGGTGCGGCCATGGGTCTGCGCCCTGCCGACGGCCGATCTGTCGCCGATCAATATCAACACGCTGCTGCCGGATCAGGCGCCCCTGTTCGCGATGATGCTCCAGGGCCAGCTTAGCGTGGCGCAGGCACGGCAATTGCTGGCGCAGCGGCCTGCGGAAGGCTACGGCAGCACCGTGCAGTTCTGGGCTCCTCTGGCGAGCCAGGGGATCAGCCCGCTGGAAGAGGTTGGGCAGCAGGTCAAATTGACGACAGGGTTTTTCAGAGTGGACGTGTCGGTGAATGTCGGGGGGACAGAGGTGGTGGAATGGGCACTGATCGATGCGCGGCAGAGCCCGGCTAAATTGATCCGCCGTAGCGGGAGCAGCGGCGCATGAGCGTGCGGGAAGGATTGATCGTCGCCCTGCCGCAACAGGGCGAGCCGTTGTGGATGCGGGTGGTGGAAGGCGCCGTCGTCCAGAGCGGAACGGGCGCGAACTGGCTGGCGGCCTGCGGCCTCACCGCGCTGCCCGATGACGCGATCGTGTTGCTGGTGCCGCCTGCCGCGCTAGTGACGCTGAACTGGATCGAATATCCCGATCTTGCTCCCCGTCAGGGGCGCGCGGCGGCGCGGTTAGCGGCGCTCGCCGGCGCTATCGTGCCCGCAGACCAGCTTTTCGCCGCCGCCGATGAGAATGAGGATCCGGCGCGCCCGCACTGCATCGCCGTCGCGGCGCGCGCGGACATGCAGCACTGGCTGCTCTGGGCGCAGCACCATGGGCTCGACCCCGACATCATGGTGCCCGCCCCGCTGCTGCTGCCGGAACCGCAAGAGGGGTTTGAACGCGGCATGATCGGCGGCGAAGCAGTGCTGCGCGGGACCGATCTGGTGCTGGCGGGTGACCTGGTCTTGCCGGAACTGATAGGTAAAGCCGTTGTGCGGGATGTGCCCGCTGCTCAGATTGATGCGCTGGCGGTTGCGGCGCTGGAGCGGCCACCGATCGATCTGCGGCAGGGCGACTTTGCCAAACGGGTGAGACGGCCGTTCGACAAGCGAAGGATTGCCCGGATCATGCTGTGGAGTGGGCTCATCCTGTTCGTCAGTTTGCTGATGGCGCTGATCGGGACTGCGCGACAGCATGTCGCCGCAAACAGTCTCGATGCGGAAAGTCTGGCGCTTGCCCGGCAGGTCGTGCCCGGTGCCACCGACCTCGACCAGGCGGAGGCGGAGATGGAGCGCCGGCTCGCGGCGCGAGGAGCGGGGGCCTATGCCTTCACGGCGCCGGTGGCAGGGCTGCTCAGTGCGATGCAGGACGCGCCGGGCGTGTCGCTGACCGCGCTGTCGCGTGATAACGACGGCATGATCCGCGCCACGCTGGCCGCGGCGAAAGTGGAAGATATCAACATGGTACTGCTCGCACTCCAGGCGGAAGGTTTCACGATCACCGCCACGCCTTCGCAGGAGCCCGGCGGACGGATGCTGGCGGATATCACGGTGCAATCATGATGGAACGGTTACGGGTCTTGTGGGGTGAACGAAGCCCTCGCGAACAGTGGATGCTGGGCGTGATGTTCGCGCTGCTGGCGGCGGTGATCCTTTGGCTCGGCATAGCGCGGCCACTCGCCGCGGCGCAGCGTTCGGTGCGCGATGCCTTGCGGGAGGCGACGGACCGCAACGCCGCCATCCGCGCGAAGGTGACGTTGCTGAAGTCGCTGCCACGCACGGCGGGGCCGATCGATACGGCCGTGCCGCTGGAGCAGTTCATCGGCCAGAGCGCTGGCGAGGCCGGGTTGACGCTGGAACGCGCGCAGGCGCAGGGCGCGGACCGCGTCGACATGGCTATCGCCTCCGTCCGCCCGGTTGCGCTGCTGTCGTGGCTCGCCGCATTGGAAGCGCGGGGCATCCGAGTCGAAACGATGAGCGCGCGGCCGGCCGCGACGGCGGGCAGCGTCTCGGTGCAGGCCGTGCTGGTTCGGGGCGGGCAATGATGGGGCTCCATCTTTCGCGGCCGATGCGCATCGCGCTCATCGCTCTGTTCGCATTGGGCTTCCTAATCTTCCTTCCCATGCGCATCGCGCTCGGCATGACAGGTCTGGAGCGGCTGGGCGTGGCGGCGCGGGAGGTGCGCGGCACGGTGTGGAGCGGCAGGCTCGACCAGTTGATGCTGGGCACGGTATCGCTGGGGTCCGTCCATGCTGGCCTGTCTCCCCTGTCGTTGCTGGTGGGGCGGGCGCGGTTCGACGTCTGGCGCCGCAACGGCGTGGCGGATGATCTGAGCGGCGCGCTGACGGTCGGCTTCGGGCGCATGGGGATCGACGATGTGACAGGCGCCGTGCCGCTGGGCCGGACCTTCGCGCCTCTGCCGGTGAGCAGCTTCGTCATGGAAGACGTGTCGGCATGGTTCTCCGGCGACCGTTGCGGCCATGCGGAGGGGCGGGTCCGGGCGCAGATGGCGGGTCAGTTTCCGGGACTCAACCTGTCCCAGGGCCTGTCGGGCGTGGCCAGTTGTGATGGCGATGCGCTGCTGCTGCCGCTCGTCAGCCAGTCGGGGTTGGAAAAGGTCAATCTGCGCATCTGGCGATCGGGTCGTTACCTGGCGGAAATGCGGGTGGAAACCGCCGATGCTGCCCTGGGCGAGGCATTGGCCAGCGCGGGCTTTGTCGATGCTGGCGGCACGCGCGTGCTGAAGATCGAAGGAACGCTGTGATCCAGGCCTTTCCTGCCCTGCTGGGCGCGACGGCGGGGGCAATAGCCGGGAGTTTCCTCGCGACGATCATCCTGCGCTGGCCGCAAGGGCGCGGCGTGCTGCGTGGTCGCTCGGCCTGCGACGGCTGCGGGCGGGTCCTTGGCGTCGTCGATCTCGTGCCGATGGTGAGCGCGCTGGTTCAGCGCGGCCGGTGCCGGAGCTGCGGCGCCCCCATCGACCCGCTGCATGGCCGGGTGGAGGCGGGATGCGCGATCATCGGCGCGCTTGCCCTGGGCTTTTCGCCCGATCCGGGTGGGGTGGGGTGGGCCATGCTGGGCTGGCTCCTCCTGACGCTGGCGGTGCTCGACAGGCGGCATTTCTGGCTGCCCGACGGGTTGACCCTGCCATTGGCCTTCCTGGGCTTCACCATCGGGCCATGGGTCACCGACACGACGATGGCAGGGCGGGCGATCGGCGCAATGACCGGCTATCTGACGCTGTTGCTGATCGCGTTCGGATATCGGCGATTTCGTGGGCGCGACGGGCTGGGCCTGGGCGATGCCAAGCTGCTGGGCGGACTGGGCGCCTGGTTCGGCTGGCAGGCCTTGCCGTTCATCCTGCTGCTTGCCGCGAGCGGGGGGCTGCTGGCGGTCGGCGCGGTCATGGCGACGGGCAGGAGGATCGATGGCGCGACGCGCCTGCCGCTGGGGACTTTCCTCGCCATCGCGGCAGTGCCGGGATGGTGGCTCGCAACTGTCCTCACCAGCGCGGGCAGATAACCGGCAAGAGAAATTTCGCGATGCCGTGAAACCCCGTTGACCCATCAGCCTGCTCTGCTTATAGCGCCGCCTCACCGCAGGGCGCCGCCCGGCGGACAGCCCATGGGGCGGAGTAGCTCAGCTGGTTAGAGCAGCGGAATCATAATCCGCGTGTCGGGGGTTCAAGTCCCTCCTCCGCTACCACCTTTACAGACTGTCGTTCCCAAGCGGATTTTCCGCTTGCATTCGTCCTTCCCTGTTGCACTAATGTTGCAACGCACAACCAGCCGATTGTCGGCTGAGGGAGGATCGATACTTTGCCCTTCCACGAAATGTTTGAGCCGGATGGTTCGATACGCCCCTGCTACGCGGAAGTGCAGAATTGGGTGGAGCGAACCGGCATTGCCGGGCTCAATCGTCGAATGGATGAGGCGGAGGCGATATTCCGGCGCATCGGCATCACCTTTGCCGTCTATGGCGAGGGGGGCGATCCGGAACGGCTGATCCCCTTCGACCTGCTGCCCCGCATCTTCATGGCCCAGGAATGGCGCGTGCTGGACAAGGGCATTCGGCAACGGGCGCGGGCGCTCAACGCCTTTCTCCACGATGTCTATCATCGCGGCGAGATTGTGAAGGCGGGGATCATGCCCGCGGACATCATCTACCAGAACAGCGCCTATCTGGCGGAAATGGCCGATTTCACCCCGCCGGGAAAGGTGTACAGCCATATCGTTGGCATCGACATCGTCCGCACCGGGCCAGCGCGGTTCGAGGTGCTGGAGGATAATTGCCGCACTCCCTCCGGCGTGTCCTACATGCTGGAAAATCGCGAGATCATGACTCGCATGTTCCCGGAACTCTTTGCCCAGGGCGTGGTCGCGCCGGTCGATGACTATCCGGCCGAATTGCTGAAAAGCCTGAAGGAAGTCGCGCCGCCCGCCTGCAGGGGCGATCCGGTGGTGGTGGTGCTGACGCCCGGTTCGCTCAACAGCGCCTATTATGAGCACAGCTTCCTTGCGGACCTGATGGGCGTGGAACTGGTGGAGCCGGCGGACCTGTTCGTCGACGATGACCGGGTCTGGATGAAGACCACGCTGGGGCCAAAGGCTGTCGATGTCATCTACCGGCGCATTGACGATGAATATATCGATCCACTGGTGTTTCGGGCGGACAGCCTGCTGGGCGTGCCCGGCATCTTCAATGTCTACCGCAATGGCGGGGTGACGCTGGCGTCGGCGCCGGGATCGGGGATCGCGGACGACAAGGCCGTGTACATCTACGTGCCGGACATGATCCGCTTCTATCTGGGCGAGCAGCCGATCCTGGACAATATCCAGACCTGGCAATGCGGTAAGCCGGACGAATGCGCCTATGTGCTGGAAAATCTGCACGAACTGGTGGCCAAGGAGGTTCATGGATCGGGCGGCTACGGCATGCTGATCGGGCCGAAATCGACCAGGGACGAGATCGCGGCCTATGCCGACCGCATCCGTGCCAATCCGGGCGAGTTCATCGCCCAGCCGACCCTCGACCTGTCGACCGTGCCGACATTGGGACCGGCGGCGGTTGTGGGGCGGCATGCGGATTTCCGGCCCTATTGCCTGGTGGGCAAGCAACTCAGGCTGGTGCCCGGCGGATTGACGCGGGTGGCGCTGACCGAAGGATCGCTGGTGGTGAACTCCAGCCAGGGGGGCGGGGTGAAGGACACCTGGGTTTTGCAGGACTGATGATGCGCGCATTCATGTCCATATCTGATCGGAAATCTCTCGCATGCTGAGCCGGACCGCGGAGAATCTCTTCTGGATGGCCCGTTATATGGAGCGGGCAGAGGCCACCGCGCGTCTGTTGACCATGGGGCAGCGCATGGCCATCCTGCCTGGCGCGCATCATCGCGAAGAGTGGCGCTCGGTGGTGCGGGCGACCGGAGCGCTCAATCATTTCCCCGAAGGCGCGCCGGTGACGGAGAGCGACGCCATCGCCTTCCTGATGCTCGACATCGACAATCCTTCCTCCATCCGTTCCTGCCTGCTCAAGGCCCGCGCCAACGCCAAATCGGCCCGTACCATGCTGACGCAGGACATGTGGGAGGCGCTGAACGAAGGCTGGCGCAAGCTCGACAGCTATGACGTGGCGGAGGCGCGGCAGCAGCTTCCGGCGCTGATCGACTGGGTCAAGACGCGGGTAATGACCTTCCGCGGCGCGGCGCATTCCGGGCAGCTCCGCAATGAGGGGCATGATTTCCTGCGTGCCGGCTCCGCGCTGGAACGGGCGCAGATGACGCTGCGCCTGCTGGACGTCAAATATTATGTGCTGCTGCCGGAGACGGAGGTCGTGGGCGGCAATCGCGACCATTATCAATGGACGTCGGTGCTGTACGCGCTGTCGGGCGCGCGGGCCTTTCACCATGTCTATGGCGGTACCTATACGCCCTGGCAGATCACGGATTTCCTGATGCTGAACCGCCTGTTCCCGCGCAGTGTCGCCTATTGCTATGACCAGCTTGCCTATCGGCTGAACCGCCTGGCGGGATGGCATGACGCGCGATCGGCCTGCCACGACACCGTGCGCCAGATGGTGGCCGATCTGGAGCAGCTGGACAGCGGCGAAATCTTCCGGGCAGGCCTGCATGAAACGGTGCAGAATGGCCTGATGAACACCAACCGGCTGGGCGTGGAGATCGCCCAGGCCTATCATTTCGGCTGAGGGGAGGGCGCGCATGAAACTGCTCGTCCGTCACCAGACCGTCTATCGCTATGAGGCTGCGGCCGGGCGGGTGGCGATGCGGTTGAAGCTGATGCCCGTCGATACGCCGACGCAGAAGGTGCTCGACTGGCAGGTGAGCGTCAATGAGGAGCCGCTGACCGGTTTCCGCCGCAACAGCTATGGCGAGATGGAGGCGATCTGGGTTCGGCACGACCGGATGGACAATGCCGTCATCGTCGCGGAAGGACTGGTGGAAACGCGGGAGGGTCATGGCGTGGTGGGCTGGCTCGGCTGCCCGGTGAACCCGCGCTATTTCCTGCGGGAGACGCGGCTGACCGGGACATCACCGGAAATCCGGGCGATGGCGCTGTCCCTGCCGGACGAGGACGGGCCGCTGGCGCGGCTTCATGCGCTGTCGGCCGCCGTCAGCGATGCCGTGGCCTATCGCGCCGGCGTGACGACCGCCGACACCACGGCGGCGGAGGCTTTCGCGCTGGGTGCCGGGGTCTGTCAGGACCATGCGCAGGTGTTCATCGCCGGCGCGCGGGCGATGGGCATTCCGGCGCGCTACGTGTCCGGCTATCTGCTGGCCGATGAGGGCGATGTGCTGCACGAGACCCATGGCTGGGCGGAGGCGCTGGTGCCCGAACTGGGCTGGGTGGGATTCGATCCTTCCAACCGGGTCTGCGTGACGGAGCGCTATCTGCGTCTCGCCTGCGGGCTGGATGCGGACGAGGCCGCGCCGATACGCGGTTCCGTGACTGTGGCGGGCGATATCTGGATTGACGCGGACGTCCGGATCGCGCAGGCGGAGGACGGGGTGGAGGAGCGGCAGCTCCAGCGGCAGCAGCAACAAGGTGCGCAGACCACCACGCAGGGTTGAACGACGACAGGAGCCCTTGGGGCAATGACTTATTGTGTGGCGGTGCGGGTCGACCAGGGGCTGGTCATGCTGTCCGACACCCGCACCAATGCGGGGATGGACAATATTGCCCGCTTCCGCAAGAGCTTCACCTACAGCGTGCCGGGCGAGCGCGCGATCACCATGATGTGTTCGGGCAATCTGTCGATCACCCAGGGGGTGAAGGCGATGCTGAGCCGCGCGATCAAGGATGCGGCGCTGGACCCGGACGTGGAAACGATCCTCAACTGCTCCACCATGCACCGCGTCGCGCAGATCGTGGGGGAGGCGATGTGCACGATGCAGGGTCGCTATCGCAGCACCATAGAGATGCAGGGCGCGGCGGCGGACGCCTCCATCCTGATCGCCGGCCAGCGCAGGGGTGGCAAGCCGCGGCTCTACCTCATCTATTCGGCAGGCAATTTCATCGAGGCGACGGAGGACACGCCCTTCTTCCAGATCGGCGAGCATAAATATGGCAAGCCGATCCTGGATCGCATCGTGAAGCGCGAAACCAGCCTGGAGGATGCGACCAAGGCAGTGCTGGTGTCGATGGATTCGACCCTGCGCTCCAACCTGTCGGTGGGGATGCCGCTGGACCTCACGGTGATCGAGCGGGATGCCTACGACTTCCGCGTGCGGACCCGGATCGAGGCGGACAATGAGGAATTCCAGCTTCTCTCGCACAGTTGGTCGGCCGCGCTGCGCAAGGGGTTCGAGGATTTGCCCAACGTCCTCGACTGACGGGACTGGCGCCCGCCAAGGTTCAGCTTCTCGCCCGTCAAGCAAATCCATCGCTTGCGCCTCCGGTCGCTTGGCCTATCTCATCCCGACAGACGAATCGCAGCCGGAAAGACATTCATGACCGCCACCCATTCGACCCGCATGCTGATCCTCGGTTCCGGCCCGGCCGGCCTGTCCGCCGCCATCTATGGCGCGCGCGCGGGGCTCGCGCCGATCGTGGTCCAGGGCATGCAGCCGGGTGGCCAGTTGACGATCACGACCGACGTCGAAAATTATCCGGGTTTCCGCGACGTGATCCAGGGGCCCTGGCTGATGGAACAGATGCAGGCGCAGGCGGAGCATGTCGGCGCGCAGATGATGTATGACCAGATCGTCGACGTGGACCTTTCGGAGCGGCCCTTCCGCCTGAAGGGCGACAGCGGCACGCTCTATTATGCCGACAGCCTGGTGATCGCCACCGGCGCCCAGGCCAAATGGCTGGGCACCGAGGGCGAGCAGCTCTTGCAGGGCAAGGGCGTTTCGGCCTGCGCGACCTGTGACGGTTTCTTCTATCGCGGCAAGAAGGTGGTGGTGATCGGTGGCGGCAATACCGCGGTGGAGGAGGCGCTCTACCTCACCAACCACAGCCATGACGTCACGCTGATCCACCGCCGCGACTCGTTGCGGGCGGAAAAGATCCTCCAGCAGCGCCTGTTCGCGCATCCGAACATCAAGGTGCTTTGGAACCAGGCGGTGGAGCGTTTCGTCGGCGGCGGCAATCCGGAGGGTCTGGTCGGCGTCGACCTGGTCGACACGGTGACCGGCCACAGGTCGCATATAGAGACGGATGGCGCTTTCGTCGCCATCGGCCATCAGCCCGCCACCGAGCTGTTCGTCGACAAATTGCCGATGGATGAAGGCTATCTGCTGGTGGAAAAAGGCACGACGAGGACCGCTGTTCCTGGCGTGTTCGCGGCGGGCGACGTCAGCGACAAGGTCTATCGCCAGGCCGTGACCGCCGCGGGCATGGGCTGCATGGCCGCGCTGGACGTGGAAAAGTTCCTGGCCGAAGCCGATTTTGAGGCCGTCGCGGCGGAATAGGGCGGTTCTTCCGCTGGCGGTAATTGGCCAGTTGTCGTCATGAGGCACAGCGGGCTCCTGCGAAGGCAGGAGCCCAGTTCAGACGATGCGATGATTCACTGAGGGCGGAACCGGGCTCTTACGAGCCACTCGTCTCGTTCGAATGCCTTCGCAGGAGCGGGGCGCGTTTCCATTAAATCAGGACGGCCTCCGAATTTGGCCGCCAAACCGGGAACTCAGGCCCCCGTCTTCGCCCGCGCAAAGGCAACAAGCGATCCGAACGTCTCGAACGTGTCGCCGTCTATATCCTCATCCTCGATCAGGATGCCGAAGCGGTCTTCCATTTCGGTAAGCAGGCCTGCGACGGCCATGGAATCCAGTTCCGGCAGCGCGCCGAAAAGCGGCGTGTCCGCATCGAACGCATCGACCCGCTCCTGCGACAGGGCCAGCACATCGCGCAGCAAGGCGCGCATCATCATTTCGATATCCATGGTCCGGTCGACCGGTTGTGCATTGTCCGCCCGCATGATGGGGGCCTACCTAGTCGTTCCGCCGCTAGCCTACAAGCGCGGAAATGGCCGCCCGCGCGGCGGGGAGCCAGATTGACGCCCTTCTGGGATTGAAGAAATCAAGCCGGTAGAGCGTTTCGCGCTCCTCCATCCAATCGGTCTTGTAGCCATTGTCGCCGGTTCCATAGTCGATCGTCGCGACATGATCCTGATCGATGGCGTGGCTGAACATCGCATGGCTGAGCAGGCTGCCGGGGGATGCCCCGTCGAACGCCTGGTCATGCGCCAGCTTGTGGATCAGCGCGGTGCCGTTCTCCACCGTCCAGAGCTGGGTCGCCACCGGCTGACCCTCCAGCCGGGCGAAGCCCAGGCGGAGCGTGCCCGCGT
This sequence comes from Sphingobium sp. LMC3-1-1.1, assembly GCF_040676285.1. Lineage (NCBI taxonomy): Bacteria > Pseudomonadati > Pseudomonadota > Alphaproteobacteria > Sphingomonadales > Sphingobiaceae > Sphingobium > Sphingobium sp. LMC3-1-1.1. The sequence goes on from NZ_JBEGHQ010000023.1 coordinate 514,906, forward strand.
CGCTTTCCCGCTGCGCCAGCGCATGCAGAAAGCGCAGATCGGCTTCGGGCTTCTTCCAGCTTCGTTCCTGCACGGCGGCATAGTCGCGCCACAACGCCTCGGTCAGCCGGTCCGCGATGCTGAGGGTGAAGCGGCTCGCACGCTTCTTGCGCGCTATCAGCGTACGCAGGCGCCCGGGCCTCTGCGCCCAATATTCGTCGAAGGTTCGACCGTTCAGGTGCAATATATGCCGTCCGCCCATCGGCCGCCGGACGCTGAACCAGCCTGCGCGGCGAAAGGCGTCGAGCAGCATGTCCGACGCGGACGTAACGGGATAGAGGTCGACCTGGGCACTGTCCGTCAACAGGGACTGGGCGATGACTTCGACCAGGCGGCGTCGGACCGACTCGTCCGAAGGGCCAAGGAAGACCGGACGCCAGTCGAAACTGTACCAGTTGGCAAGAGCGCTCAGCCGTCCCGCGCCGGGGGAAAGCAGGAACAACCATGCCTGGCACTCCCCCTCCAACGCCTGGAAGATGCGGACGCCGGTCGTCGGAAAGCAATGCGCATGGAGCGATTCGAACCAGTCGATGCGGTCGAACAGCAACGGCGTGCAGGCGCGGTCGAGCGCTGAACCCAACGCGCGGCGCGCTTGTTCGACGCTGCGATATTCCCTTGCGACCAGCAAACCATTATCTCCCCGGCGACAGCATCGCGTTTAGGAAAAAAGTCTGGAGATGGAGTTAAGCGATTCCCCCGCGCCGATTGCGGCCCCGACGATCGACGGCGCGCAGGTCCGGCCGATCGACCATCTGCTGCTGCGCGGCGACCCGGCGCGGCCCGCGCTGGACGGCCGGTCCGGCACGCACAGCTATGCCGAGCTGGAAGCGACATTGGGGCGGCTGGCGGCATGGCTGGCCGGATTCGGACTGGAAAGGGGCGCCCGAGTCGCAAGCTGGATCGCCAAGGGCCCGGTCGCGGCGCTGATGCCGCTCGCCGCGCCCCGCGCCGGGCTCGTGCATGTGCCGGTCAACCCGCTGCTCAAACATGCGCAGGTCGCGCATATATTGGCCGATAGCGGCGCGTCGCTGCTGATCGGAACCGCCAGCCGTCTGGCGACGCTGACGCCGGACGACGTGCCGGAGGGATGCGACCTGCACCGGGAGGATGATGCGGCCTGCGCGATGAGCGGCGGGGAGATATTGGGGCCGTCCCACGCCGCGCCGGACGAACTGGCCGCGATCCTCTATACCAGCGGATCGACCGGGCGGCCCAAGGGCGTGATGCTGAGCCACTCCAATCTCTGGCTGGGGGCCGTGTCGGTGGCGGAATATCTGAAGCTGACGGCGGAGGACCGGACGCTTTGCGTGCTCCCCTTCAGCTTCGATTATGGGCAGAACCAGTTGTTTTCGACCTGGTGCGCCGGCGGGTGCGTCTTTCCGCTCGATTATCTGACGCCGCGCGACGTGGTGAAGTCGGTGGACCGGCGGGACATCACCACCTTGGCCGGGGTGCCGCCGCTCTGGGTGCAACTGGTCGAACTGGACTGGCCCGCCGATGTGGCGGTAAAGCTCAGGCGGCTCACCAATAGTGGCGGGGCGCTGACGCGGCCGTTGGTGGCGAAGCTGCGGGCGCTGTTTCCAAGGGCGGACCTCTATCCCATGTACGGGCTGACAGAGGCGTTCCGCTCCACTTATTTGCCGCCCGCGCTGGTGGCCAGCCATCCCGACAGCATGGGATCGGCGATTCCCCATGCGGAGATATTGGTCGTCCGCCCGGACGGCTCGATTGCGGGCGACGATGAGCCCGGCGAACTGGTGCATTGCGGGCCGCTGGTGGCGCAGGGCTATTGGCGCGACCCCGTGCGCACGGGGGAGCGATTCCGGCCCGCGCCGCCCGCTTCCCGCTATGGCGGCATGGCGGTATGGTCGGGCGACACGGTGCGGAGGGATGCTGGGGGCCTGCTCTATTTCGTCGGACGCGATGATGCGATGATCAAGTCGGCTGGCAACCGCATCAGCCCGACGGAGATAGAGGAAGCCGCCGTCGCCGTGGACGGCATTGCAGAGGCGGTGGCGCTGGGCGTCCGGGACGAGCGGCTGGGACAGGCTGTGTTGTTGCTGTTGCGCACCGCTTCGCCGGAGCTAAAGGCGCAGGTGGAGGGCCGGCTTCGGCAGGAGCTTCCCAATTTCATGCAACCGCGCGAGATCGTCATGCTTCCCGAATTCCCCCGCAATCCCAATGGCAAGATCGACCGCGTCGCGCTGGCGAAGGAATTTGCCGCATGAAGCCGATGGGACCGGTCCCGCCCTTCTTCACGGGCGAGGAGGGCATGTTGCTGATCGGCGGCTGCGGCGCGGGGAGCCTGGTCGGGGAGGCTGGCGACACGCCCCTGTTCGTCTATGACATGGGCATAATGGAGGGGCAGGTTCGGGCGTTCCGCGCCGCCATGCCCGCCATGCTGTCGCTCCATTATGCAGTGAAGGCCAATCCCTACCTGCCCCTGCTGGAGCGCATGGCGAAGCTGGTCGACGGCTTCGACGTGGCGTCGGGCGGGGAACTGGCGCGGGCGCTGGAGGCGGGGATGGACGCCGCCCATATCAGCTTTGCCGGACCGGGAAAGCGCGACGATGAACTGATCGCCGCCATCGACAGCGGCGCGACCATCAACCTGGAATCGGAGGGTGAGGCGCGAAGGGCCATCGCCCTTGCCGGGCAGCGCGGCAGGACGCCGAAGCTGGCGGTGCGGGTGAACCCGGATTTCGACCTCAAGGGGTCGGGCATGCGCATGGGCGGCGGCGCCAAACCCTTCGGCGTGGATGCGGAGCGGGCGGCCGCGCTGGCGCGCTGGGTGATCGATGCCGGGGGCGAATGGCGCGGCTGGCATATCTTCACCGGCAGCCAGGCTCTGGGCGCGCAGGCATTGATCGAAACGCAGGCCGCCACCATCGATCTCGCCACTCGCCTGTCCGACAGCGTGGGCGTCGCGCCGCCGCTGGTCAATCTGGGCGGCGGCTTCGGCATTCCCTATTTCCCCGGCGACGAACGGCTGGATATCCGCCCCATCGGTGATGCGCTGGCCAGGCTGCTCGACGGACGCGCGGACATATTGAAGGATAGCGCCTTCGCCATGGAACTGGGCCGATGGCTGGTGGGCGAGGCGGGTGTCTACCTCACCCGCATAGTCGATGTGAAGAAAAGCCAGGGCGAAACCTTCGTCGTCGTCGATGGGGGGCTGCATCATCAGCTCGCGGCGAGCGGCAATTTCGGTACGGTCGTCCGTCGCAACTATCCCATCGCCGTCGCCAATCGCTTCGGGGAAGCTCCGGCGGAGGAAGCCGTGACGGTCGTGGGCTGCCTGTGCACGCCCATCGACAGGCTGGGGGACAAGGTCGCGCTGCCACCGGTGGAGGAGGGCGATCTTATCGCGATCTTCCTTGCGGGCGCTTATGGTGCCTCGGCCAGCCCGGCCGCATTTCTTGGACATCCGGCGCCTTTGGAACTGCTCGTCGGCTGATTTTAATGAACTGATTTGCCAATAACTTAACTCCTAACGCTATTTTTACCCTTTGTGGGCAAGAAGGCCGTCGAAGCTGAGTGCTTGACGGTTGCCGGCGCCCCCCTTTGGCGGCTGTCGGTGTGGCCGCAAAAGGGGTTGAATCTATGCGTTTCCTGTCGGTTTCCCGCGCGATGATCGGCGTATCACTGCCGGTCCTGGCTCTTTCGGGCTGCGCTTCGGGCGGGAGCGCGCCCAATCTGCCCCCGGCGTCCTTCGTTTCGACGCAGGAGGGGCCGGGCGAGGAATATGTGATCGGGCCGCTCGACGACCTCACCATCTTCGTCTGGCGCAATCCGGACCTGGGCGCGAAGGTGCAGGTGCGACCCGACGGACGCATCACCACCCCGCTTATTTCCGACATGCCCGCGGTCGGCAAGACCCCCAGGCAACTGGCTGACGACCTGAAGGTCGCGCTCGGCAAATATATCGAAAATCCGCTGGTGTCGGTGATCGTCAACAATTTCTCCGGCACCTTCAGCCAGCAGGTGCGGATCGTCGGCGCGACGGAGAAACCCGCCTCCATCCCCTATCGCGCCAACATGACGCTGCTCGACGCGATGATCTCGGTCGGCGGCCTCAGCGAATATGCGGCGGGCAACAAGGCAAAGCTGGTCCGCTACAACAAGGAAAACGGCAAGCAGCAGGAATATCAGGTCCGCATCGGCGACCTGCTGAAGCGCGGGGACAGCAAGGCGAACGTCATGCTGGCGCCCGGCGACGTCATCATCATTCCCGAAAGCATGTTCTGACATGGCGGCGCTGGTCGACGAACTGCTGGTCATCCTGTATGGGCTCTGGCTCCGCCGCTGGCTGGCGCTGGGGGTGGCATGGGGCGTGTGCCTGCTCGGCTGGCTGGGCGTGGCGCTCATCCCCAACAGCTATGAATCCAAGGCGCGGGTCTATGTGAACACCCAGTCGCTGCTGGAGGACAAGGTGGGCATCACCCAGGTCCAGGCGCAGCAGGATCTGGATCGCCTGCGCCAGACGCTGGCCAGCACCGCCAATCTGGAACGGGTGGTCAAGGAAACGGACCTCAACCGGACGGTTGACGGGCCGCGTGACCTGGCAGCGAAGATCACCAGGCTGCGCGAGAACATCACGGTGATGGCCCAGCTTGACCCCAGCATGATCGACATCAGCGCCACCTGGGCCGACTCCGGCCTGTCGGATGGCGCAAATGCGCGCATTTCGCAGCAGATCGTGCAGAAGCTGGTCGACATCTTCCAGGAAACCAACCTTTCCTCCGACAAGGTGGAGACGAGCCAGAGCCTCGCCTTCCTCGACCAGCAACTGGCGGCGCGGGGCAAGCAGCTTGCCGCCGCCGAACAGCGCCGCGTGGACTTTGAGCAGCGCTATGCGGGCATGCTGCCGGGCGCGGGGTCGATCGGCCAGCGCATGGACGCCGCCCGGTCGGAGATCAACAGCATCGATTCGCAGCTCGTGCAGGCGCAGAGCGCGCTGGCGGCGATGAACGGGCAGCTTGCCGGCACGCCGCAGACCTTGCCGGGCGTCGGCGCTTCGGGCGGTCCTTCGGCCCTGGCGCAGGCGCAGGCGGATCTTGCGTCGATGCGGGCGCGCGGCTTCACCAACAGCCATCCCGACGTGATCGCGGCCCAGCGGCAGGTGGACCTGCTGCGCGGTCAGGGCGGCGGCAGCGTGGGCAGCACTCCCAATCCCGCCTATCTCTCGATCAGGTCAATGCAGGCGGAACGCGCCGCGACGGTGCAGGGGCTGTCCGCCCGCAAGGCGCAGTTGCAGGCCGACCTCAACGCCATGGCTTCGCGCCAGACCGATGAGCCCGGCCTCGCCGCCGAGCAGGAACGGCTCGACCGCGACTATCAGGTGCTCAAGACCCAATATGACAAGTTGCTGGCCGACCGCGAGGAAATCCGCCTGCGCGGCGATGTGAAGTCGGAAACCGGATCGGTCCAGTTCCGCGTGATCAATCCGCCCAGCCTGCCGACCGCTCCCGCCGCACCCAACCGGCCGCTGCTGTTGCTGGGGGTGCTGATCCTGGGACTGGGCGCGGGCGTCGGCACGGCCTTTGCCGTGGCCCAGCTCAAGGGCGGCTTCCCCAATGCGGCGCGGCTGGAAAAGGCGCTGGGCGTCGCCGTGATCGGATCGATCAGCCAGACCGTCAACGCGGCGCAACTCGCGATGGAAAGGCAGCGGATGAAGTGGTTCGCAGGCGCCAGCGGCGGCCTGGCGGCGCTGTGCCTGCTGCTGATCGTCATCGAATTCGTCCAGCGCGGGTTGGCCTGAGGAGGGACTGGAAATGAACAAGCACAAGTCCCTTTCCGGCGGATCGCTGATCGAGCGGGCGACCGAGATCTACGATTTCAGTGCGGCCCTGCGTGGGCGCGCGGCGCCAGCGGTCGAGGTTCCGGCGGGCGAACCGGTGGTGGAGGTCGCACAACCTGCGGCCCTTGCCGTGGACACGCCTGTCCCCGGCCATCGCGCGCCGGACTGGACCGGGCCGGTCCAGCCGATCGACCGCATCGCGCTGGTCGAGGCGGGCTATCTGCTGCCCGACGGTCCGGTTACCGCGATGAGCGAGGAATTCCGGCTGCTCAAGCGTGACCTGCTGGCGGAACTGGCGGGCAACAACCGCGGAAACCGGGTGCTGATCTGCTCCGCGCATAGTGGCGAAGGCAAGAGCTTCTGCGCGATCAATCTGGCGCTCAGCCTCGCTGCGGAGAAGGAGCGCGAGATCCTGTTGGTCGACGCCGATTTCGGCAAGCCTGCCATCCCTGAGGCGCTGGGTCTGACGGCGGGGCCGGGCCTGATGGACGCGCTGGCCGATCCGGCCATCGCCATAGAGGATATCGTGCTGCGCACCGATATCCCGTCCCTGTCCGTGCTTCCTGCCGGGCAGCGGAGCAATAACGACACCGAATATCTCGCTTCCGCGCGGACGGAAATGCTGCTCAACCGGCTGACCGAGGGACGCCCCGACCGCATCATCCTGTTCGATTCGCCCCCTTTGCTGGCCGCATCCCCGGCGGCGGTGCTGGCGAGCCACGCCGCCATCGCGCTGCTGGTCGTGCGCGCGGACAGGACGACCGAAAGCGCGCTGCGCGACGCGGCCGGTCTGCTCAAGGGCGCGTCCCAGGTGAAGCTGCTCCTGAACGGTGTGAACTTCGCCAGCGGCGGACGGCGTTTCGGTAGCTATCACGCATATGGCCATGATGCGGAGCATGGTGGCTCATGATCTCCCGCATTGCCCTTCTTCTCGCGGGGATGGCCCTGGCCTCGCCCGCGCTTGCACGCGATGAGGAGCGCAAGGTCGACGTCTCCCCCTATCTGGGTGTCGACCAGGTCGTGGTCGCGCCGATCCAGGGCGGCGGCGACGTGCTGACCTATACCAACGTCACCGCGGGCGTGACGGCCAGCGTGCAGACCCGACGGCTGGAAGCAGCGGCGGACGTGCAATATGCGCACAGCTTCGGCTGGGGCGAAAACCTCAGCGATCAGGATATCATCAGCGGTATCGTCAGTGGCCAATATGCCCTGGCGCGCGGGCTGACGCTGAATGCAGGTGGATTGGCGACGCGGGTCCGTACAGACGGGTTTTCCGGCGCTTCGGTGCGCAATAACGGCTATAGCAGCCAGGTCTATGCCGGCTATGTCGGCCCGTCCTATGTCACGCGGCTGGGCGATCTGGACGTCAGCGCCTCCTACCGGCTGGGCTATGCGCGGGTCGAGGACGACGTGAATGTCGACTTCCCCGGCGCGCCGCTGGGCAGAGGATTTGCGGAATCGACCACCCATGACCTGATGGGTTCTGTCGGCGTCGGGCCGGGGGTGTGGATGCCGCTGGGCCTTGTCGCCAGCGCCGGCTACAGCCGGGAGGATGCGAGCCAGCTCGACCAGCGGTTTGAAGATAAATGGGCGCGGCTTGACGCGACCCTGCCGGTGTCGCCCACGCTCGCCCTGATTGGCGGCGTCGGCTATGAGAAGATGGAGATAAGCCAGCATTCGCCCTTGCTGGACGCCAACGGCGTGCCGGTGATTTCCTCCGGCGGCCGCTATGTCACGGACGGCAGTTCGTCCCGCCAGCTCATCTATGATTTCGACGACATCATCTGGGATGTCGGCGTCCTCTGGCGGCCCAGCCACCGCACGTCGCTGACCGCGCGCGTGGGCGAACGCTACGGCGGCATGACCTATTCCGGCAGCTTCATCTGGCAGGGACGCGACAAGTCCTTTGCCCTGGTGGTGTTCGACGGCATCGACAGCTTCGGACGGGTCATCACCTCCGATGTGGCGGCGCTCTCGGGCAGCAACCTCAATGTCGTGCGCAATCCCTTCACGGGCGATTTCACTGGCTGCGCTTTCTCGACCACTGGCGGCGGCCAGTGCTTCAACGACGCGCTGGCGGGTATCACCGGCGCCAATTTCCGCTATCGCGGCGTCGCCGCGCAGTTCGCCGCGGAACGCGGACCCTGGGGCTTGGGCGTGGGCCTTGGCTATTCGCAACGCAAATTCGTGACGCCTTCGGGCGAAACCGTGCTGGTGCGCGGCACGAGGGACCAGAACTGGTACGGCAACGCCTCTCTCACCTACCGGATGGACAGCCATTCCAGTATCGATACGGCCGTCTACGCCAATTATTTCGACGCCAGCGGCAACCGGCTGGATGTGCTGAACCTGGGCGCCTTCGCCAGCTATTACCGGCTCGTCACGCGCAATCTTCAGGCGTCCGCCTCCGTCGGCGTGGACAGCGCCAAGGCGGACAAGCTGGACGCCGTCATCAACGCCATGGGCCAGCTTGGCCTTCGATACACATTTTAAGCCAATGCCCCGTCGGGTGGAGAGATAGATATGTACGATCAGTTCTACGGATTGCAGGGACGCCCGTTCCAGCTGACGCCGGACCCGCATTTCTATTTCGAGAGCGCGACGCACCGCAAGGCGCTGTCCTATCTGGGCTATGGCCTGGCCCAGGGGGAGGGCTTCATCGTCATCACCGGCGACATCGGCGCGGGCAAGACGACGCTGGTCGGTCACCTCATGAATACCATCGATCCTTCGCGGCTGACGGCGGTGAAGGTCGTCTCTACCCAGGTGGAGGGCGACGACATGCTGCGCCTTGCCGCGCAGAGCTTCGGCCTGGGCGTGGACGGCATGCCCAAGGCGCAGATACTGAGGCAGATCGAGGCTTTTCTCCATGCGCAGGCACGGGCCGGCAAGCGGTCGCTGCTGATCGTGGACGAAGCGCAGAATCTGCCAATCTCGGCCATTGAGGAATTGCGGATGCTCTCCAATTTCCAATTGGGTGGGCAGTCGCTGTTGCAGATTTTCCTGCTGGGCCAGCCGGAATTTCGCGATCTGCTGAAATCATCGGAACTGGAGCAGCTTCGCCAGCGCGTGATCGCCACCCATCATCTGGAACCGATGATGCGGCGGGAGGTCGAACCCTATATCCTGCATCGCCTGTCGCTGGCCGGATGGCAGGGCGACCCGCAATTCACGGCGGAGGCTTTCGCCGCCATCTATGCCGCAACGGGCGGCGTGCCTCGCCGGATCAACGTGCTGGTCAGCCGCGTTTTGCTGCTGGGCGCGCTCGACCAGCTTTCGGTGATCGATGCTGAGGTGGTATATGCGGTGGTGAATGACATGGGTGCGGACACGGACGTGACCCCCGAACCGATGGCGCGCAACGTGCTGGACGAGGCGGAGGAGCTGGCGGACATGCCTGCCGCTGCGCCTGTTGCGGCCGATCCGATCGTGTCCGAGGAGGTCGCGGCCTTGCGCGCAGAGGTCGACGCGCTGCGCGCCGCCCGGCCCGATCCGTCCATGCACCTGCTGGACGAGATCGCCTCTCTGCGAGCCGAGATCGACACGCTTCGGGCTGAGAACGACTTTGCCCGCAGCGCGCCGAGCGTCGATCCCGAAGCGCTCAAGGATTGCTTCGCCCTCGTCGAGGAACGGCTTTCCACGCTGGAATTCCGGGTGACGGAACAGGACACGGCACTGCGCCGGGTACTGACGCTGCTCGTCGAGTGGGTCGAGCGCGAGGAAAGGCTGGGCGAGGCGCAGCAAAGCGCCGCCGCCTGACCGGACTCATGCGGAACGCCCTATCCGTCGACGTCGAGGACTGGTTCCAGGTCGGCGCCTTTGAGCATACGATCCGGCGCGAGGATTGGGCCAGTCTGGCCCATCGGGTCGAGCACAATACCGATGCGGTGCTGGCGCTGTTCGAGGAGGCAGGGGTCCACGCGACCTTCTTCACGCTCGGCTGGGTGGCGGAGCGCTATCCGGCGCTGATGCGGCGCATTGTCACGGCGGGGCATGAGGTCGCCAGCCATGGCTATGACCATAAGCGGGTCTTCACCTTCGACGGAGCGCAATTCCGCGCTGATCTGCGCAGGTCGCGGGCGATATTGGAGGATGCGACCGGTCAGGCGGTGACCGGTTATCGCGCGCCCAGCTTTTCCATCGACCGGCGCAACCCCTGGGCCCATGAGGTGCTGGCGGAGGAAGGCTATACTTATTCCAGCAGCGTCGCGCCGATCCGGCATGATCATTATGGCTGGCCCGAATCGCCCCGCTTCGCCTGGAGGCCGGTCAAGGGATCGCCGCTCGTCGAATTGCCCGTGACCACCGCGAAGTTTGCCGGTCGGACGCTGGCGGCTGGCGGCGGCGGCTTCTTCCGGCTGCTACCCTATGGTTTTTCGCGCTGGGCTATCCGGCAGGTGAACCAGCGGGAAGGTCGACCGGCGATCATCTATTTTCATCCCTGGGAAATCGACCCTGACCAGCCGCGCGTCGACGGCGCGCCCTTGCGCTCGCGGGTGCGGCATTACAGCAATCTGTCGGTCATGGCGGCCAAGCTGCGCCGCCTGACGCGGGACTTTTCCTGGACCCGCGTGGATGCGCTGGCGGCGCAGGAAGTGGAGCGGGCAGCATGATGGCGGGGGAGATGCTCGTCACGACGTTGAATCTCGCCGATCCGGCGCAGCGGGCGGCAGCGGATGACTTCGTGATGGCGCATCCGGCGGGGACGCCCTTTCACCGGCCCGCCTGGTTGACGGGCGTGGAGCGGGGGACGGGCAATCGGGCACATATGCTGGCCGCCGTGGCTCCTTCCGGGGAGGTGGTCGGGCTGCTGCCGCTGCATCATGTGAAGAGCGCCCTGTTCGGCCAGGCCCTGGTGTCTTCGGGCTTTGCCGTCGATGGAGGGATTCTCGCCAGCGACCCGGCGGCAGTGCCTGCGCTGGCGGCAGCCTGCGAGGGCATGGCGCGGGACGGCGGCATCGCCTCGGTCGAAATTCGCGGCGGACCGGTGCCGGGCAGTGACTGGACGCTGCATGAGGACAGCCATCTTGGCTTTGCGCGGCCTATCGCGGCGGACGATGAGGCGGAACTGCTCGCCGTGCCGCGCAAGCATCGGGCGGAACTGCGCAAGGCGCTCGCCAACGATGCGCTGCGCGTCGAGATCGGGCGGGAAGCGCGACATCGGCAGGCGCATTACCGGGTCTATTCGGAAAGCGTGCGCAATCTCGGCACACCGGTCTTCCCGGCGCGGCTGTTCCGCGAGGTGCTGGCGGCCTTTGGCGAGGATGCCGATATATTGGTCGTTCATGACGGCGATCGGCCGGTTTCGGCGGTGCTGACCCTCTATCATCAGGGGCGGGTCATGCCCTTCTGGGGCGGGGGTATCGCGGACGCGCGGCGGCTGCGATCGAACGAACTCATGTATTACCGACTGATGGGCCATGGCCGCGCGCGGGGCATGCGCATCTTCGACTTCGGCCGTTCCAAGACAGGCAGCGGCCAGGCGGCCTGGAAGAAGAGCTTCGGCTTCGACCCTGTTCCGCTTTCCTATCATAGCTGGTCGTCCACGGGCGAGCGGCGGGACATCAATCCCAACAGCCCGCACAATCAGCGGCGGGTCGACCTCTGGAAGAAGCTGCCCTTGCCGGTCGCCAACCTCATCGGGCCGCTTATCGCGCGAGGGTTGGGATGAGGGGAGACATTCTCTTCCTCTGCCATCGCATCCCCTTCCCGCCGGACCGGGGCGACAAGATTCGGTCCTTTCATCTGCTCAAGCGGATGGCGGAGGTCGCGCCCGTCCACGTCGGCTGCTTTGCCGACGATGCGCGGGACATGGGCTTTGCCGCCGACATGGCGAAGATCGCCGCCAGCCAATATGTGCTGATGCGCGACCGCTCGCGCATCCTGGCTGGCCTCAAGGGGCTGGTGCAGCGCCAGCCCCTGCTGGTTTCATTGTTCGATCATCCCGACCTGCATCGATGGGTCGCGACGACGCTGGCGGAGCGGCCTATCGCGGCGGTGGTTACCTATTCGGCGCAGATGGCGCATTTCGTGCCGGTGCTGGCGGACGGCGTGCGCTTCGTCATGGATTTCGTGGATCTCGATTCGGCCAAATATGCCGCTTATGGCGCACAAGGCTCCGGTCCCATGGCGTGGATCAACCGGCGCGAAGGACGCATGCTGCTGAACTTCGAGCGGCAGGTGGCGGAGCGCGCCGACCTCTGCGCCTTTGTGAGCGAGGCGGAGGCGGAGCTGTTCCGGCGTGCAAGCGGTCTGGGGCCGGATCGCATCGTCGGCATCGATAATGGCGTCGCGCTGGATTTCTTCGATCCCGCAGCGGATTTCCCCGCCGTCGATCGGCCCGAGGGGCGGCTGCTCGTCTTCACCGGCCAGATGGACTATCGTCCCAATGTGGAGGCGGTGGAGAGCTTCGCCCGCGAAACCCTGCCCGCGATCCGTGCCCGCTGTCCGGAAGCGATTTTCGTCATTGTCGGCCGCAATCCGACGAAATCGGTGCAGGCGCTGGCGGCTTTGCCCGGCGTGATCGTGACCGGCGCCGTGCCTGATGTTCGCGGCTGGCTGGCGGCGGCCGACGTGGTGGTGGCGCCGCTGCGGATCGCGCGGGGTATCCAGAACAAGGTGCTGGAGGCGATGGCCATGGCGCGGCCCGTCCTCGCGTCGCCCCAGGCTGCCGAAGGGATTGACGCCCGCGATGGCGAGCATCTGCTGATTGCCGCTGACCCCGCGCAGGAAGCGGGGAAGATCCTTGCTCTGCTCGCCGATCCGGCCCATGCCGCGCGCCTCGGCCGTGCGGCACGATCGCGGATGGAGGAGCGCTACCGCTGGTCCGCGACGCTGGCGAATCTGCCGGACCTGCTGTTCGGATCGTCGGAAGCCGACGACGCGAGGGCCGCGTGATGGAAGACGCGCTTCAAATACGGCGGGAGGTAAAGCTGTCAGGCTGGCGTGGTCATCTGACCGCGCTTGCCATCATTGCCGGCACGATCCTGGCGTTGTTCCACCGCGACCTGCTGGGCATGATGGCGATCTGGTGGACCGCATCGACCTACGGGCATTGCCTGTTCATCCCCATCCTGGTCGCATGGCTGGTGCAGCAGCGTTTGCCGGGCCTGCGCCGGCTGGAGCCGTCGGCCTGGGCGCCGGGGCTGCTCTGGCTGGGGCTGGGCGTATTTTCCTGGATGCTGGGCGCTGCGGCGGGCGTGGCCGTGGTGCGCCACGGCGCGCTGATCCTGATGTTGCAGGGTTCGGTGATCGCCTTGCTGGGCCCCGCCGTGACGCGGGCGTTGCTCTTTCCGCTGTTCTACGCCTTTTTCATGGTCCCCTTCGGTGAGGAAATCGTCGCCCCTCTCCAATTGCTGACCGCGCATATCAGCATGGTCCTGCTCCATCTGACCGGCGTTCCGGCGCAGATGCAGGGCATCTTCATCACCACGCCCAATGGCTATTTCGAGGTGGCGGAGGCCTGCTCCGGCGCGAAATTCGTGATCGCCATGACGGCCTATGGCCTATTGGTCTGCAATGTCTGCTTCACCAGCTGGCGGCGACGGATCATTTTCATGGCGGGCGCGCTCTCCCTGTCCATATTGGCCAACGGGGTGCGTGCCTTCGCCACCATCTTCGTCGCTGAAGTGACCACCATCGATGCGGCGGCCGGTTTCGATCATGTGGTTTATGGCTGGCTGTTCTTCGCCATCATCATGACGATCGTGATGGCAGCCGCCTGGCCATTTTTCGACCGGCAGCCCGGCGATCCCTGGTTCGATCCCGAACGATTGCGCGGTGAAGGCCATTCTTCGCCCGGCATCCTCGCCGGCGGCGCGCTGGCCATGATCGTGGCCGCGCCGCTATGGCTGGCGACGAGCGGCATGGCCGGCGCGCCGCTTGCCAGTCCGCCCGTCATGCCGGACGTGAAGGGCTGGACGCGGGTCGATGAGCCGCCGCTTTCTTCATGGCGGCCGCGCTTCGATGGCGCCGATTATCTGGCGATGGCAAGATATGGCAACGCGGTAGGGCAGGTCGTCGATCTCGCCATCGCGACCTTCGACCGGCAGGATGAGGGGCGCGAACTGGTCGGTTTCGGTCAGGGCGCCGCCGGAGCAGATAGCGGATGGACCTGGTCGCAGCCCGCCGCGGCGCCCGACGGCGCGCGGGGTGAGCAGATCACCGGGCCCGGCCGGACGGTGCGCCATGTGGTCAGCTTCTATGTCGTGGGCAACGGCCAGCCCACGGGAAGCGCTCATCTGGTCAAGCTGGAGACGATGAAGGCGCGCATCCTGGGTCGCGACCAGCGCGCCGCCGCGGTGCTGGTTTCGGCGGAGGAACGGGCCGGGCGCCCTTCGGATGCCGCCATCGCCTCCTTCCTTCATGATTTGGGCGATGTGAAGGATTTGGCTGACCGCAGCCTCCGAACCCGCTAAGACCCGTCGAATGTGCGGAATAGCGGGCATTTTCCATCTTGAAACAGCCAAGCCGGTCGATCCGGCGCGGGTCGGGCTGATGCTGGATGCCATGCCCTGGCGCGGACCGGACGACAGCGGCATCTGGACCGCGCCGGGCATTGGGCTGGGCCATCTGCGCCTCTCGATCATCGACCTGGGCAGCGGCGCGCAACCTATGCTGACGGAGGATGACAGCTTGGCCGTCGTCTTCAACGGCGAAATCTACAATTTCCGGGAGGTGCGCGCCGAACTGGAGGCCAAGGGCCATGTCTTCCGCACGCATAGCGATACGGAAGTCATCCTGCACGGCTATCGCCAATGGGGCGAGGCCTGCGTCGAGAAGTTCAATGGCATGTTCGCCTTCGCCCTGTTCGATGCGCGGGCGCAGGCGCTCTGGCTGGTGCGCGACAGGCTTGGCGTGAAGCCGCTCCATTATGCGCTGCTGTCGGACGGCAGCCTGATCTTCGGATCGGAACTCAAGAGCCTGCTCGCCCATCCGCTTTTGCGGCGCGCTCCGGACCTGTCTGCGGTCGAGGATTATCTTGCTTTTGGCTATGTGCCCGATGACGCCTGCATGGTGGCCGGCGTGCGGAAGCTGGGCGCGGGCGAGACGCTCCGCATCGTGCGTGGCCGGCCCCTGCCGCAACCGCAGCGCTACTGGGACATCAGCTTTGCCGATCGCAGCAGCGCGAAGCCGGAGGCGCTGGAGGAGGAACTGGTCGCGCTGATGCGGCAGGCGGTGCGATCCCGCATGGTGGCGGACGTGCCGCTGGGCGCCTTCCTCTCGGGTGGGGTGGACAGCAGCAGCGTCGTCGCGCTGATGGCGGAGGCGTCGAAACAGGCGGTCAGGACCTGCACCATCGGCTTCGACGTCAAGGAACTGGATGAAACCGCCTATGCCGACAGGGTTGCGCGGCGCTTTGCCACCGATCATCGCACCCGCATCGTGTCGCCGGATGATTATGGGCTGATCGACACATTGGCGCTCCATTTCGACGAACCCTTCGCCGATGCCTCGGCGCTGCCGACCTATCGGGTGTGTGAACTGGCGCGAGAGAAGGTGACGGTGGCCCTTTCCGGAGATGGTGCGGATGAGGCCTTTGCCGGCTATCGGCGGCATCGTTTCCAGATGCAGGGGGAGCGACTGCGCGGTCTGATCCCCGCTTCGGTGCGGCAGCCCTTGTTCGGAACCCTGGGGCGCTGGTATCCCAAGGCGGACTGGGCTCCCCGGCCCCTGCGGGCCAAATCGACCCTGCTCGAACTGGCGGGGGAGGGCGGGGAAGCCTATGCCGCGTCAGTCGGGGTGACGCCCCATGCCCTGCGGCAGCGACTGTTCAGCCAGGATATGAAGACCCGCCTCGGCGCCTATCGGGCGGAGGATCGCTATATCAGGACGATGGCGCAGGCGCCGGCACGCGATCCGCTCGACCGCGCGCAATATGCGGACATGCGCATCTGGCTGCCCGGCGACATCCTGACCAAGACCGACCGGATGAGCATGGCCGTCAGCCTGGAAGCGCGGGAGCCCCTGCTGGATCACCGGCTGGTCGAGTTCGCCGCCCGCCTGCCCGTGGCGCAAAGGATTCGCGGGAACAGCGGCAAATATCTGATGAAGAAGGCGATGGAGCCCTTCCTGCCGCAGGACATACTCTATCGCCCGAAAATGGGCTTCGTGACCCCGATCAGCGCATGGTTTCGCGGCCCGCTGGCGGGTGAAGCGACGGCGATCGCGGGCGGCTCCGCTCTGGCCCGGACGGGGTGGTTCGATCCGCGGGTGCTGGGGAAGGCGGCGGCGGACCATAAATCAGGGCTGGCCGATCATGGGCGGCTGCTGTGGCAATTGCTGATGCTGGACAAGGCTTTGATGCGATTGTTCAGCCTCTGATGCGGGATCGCCCTATGACGGGGCTGCGCGCCGGGCGGGTGGCCGATCAAATCCTTGCAAGCCGTGCGAAGCAGTGCCAACGGGACGGACACGCCAAGCTGATCAGGGTCCATAAGTGACAGTCTCCAAGGAAATATTGCGGGTGCGCCTGTACCTGCTGTGTCTGCTGGGGGACATGGCGGGACTTTTCCTGTCCTTCCTGCTCGCCAATTATCTGGTGCTGGGCGCATGGCTGGGCGAACCGGGCAAGCCGCACGGCATCGTCATGTTCGCGATGATCGCGCCGATCTATGTGCTGCTGGGGGTGCAGGGCGGCGCCTATGGCATCCATATGCTGGAAAACCTGCGGCGCGGCATTTTCCAGGGGTTGATGGCCTTGGCGCAGGCGGCGATGCTGATGCTGTTGATCGTCTATCTGGGCAAGATCGCGGAGCAGCTTTCGCGTCTGACCTTCATCGTCGGGTTGGGGATATCGGCGGCCGGCGTGGCGACCGTGCGGCTCGCCATCGGGCGGCTGAGCGCCCATCTGCTGGGTGAGGTGCCGCATCTGACCGTGGTCATCATGGACGGGGTGGCGATCGATACCGGTCCGCACATGCATTTGATCGAGGCCGCCGCTGCCGGCCTGCATCCAAAGGGGCATGATGCCGACATGGCCGCCAGGCTGGCCGCCGCCGTCGGCATGGCGGAACGGGTGATCGTCGCCTGCCCGATGGATCGAATGGACGACTGGTCGGTGGCCCTGAAGTCCCTGTCCGCGCGGGGCGAGATAGTGGTGCCGGAACTGCTGCGTTTTGCCCCCGCGCGGGTGGATGAGTTCGACGGCCAGCCGACGATCATCGTCGCGGGCGGGCCGTTCCAGTTTCGCGACCGCCTCATCAAACGATTCTTCGACATCATCGTCGCGACGGCGGCAACCATTGCGCTGTCCCCGGTGCTGATCGCCGCTGCGCTGGCCGTGAAACTGACCAGTCCCGGTCCGGTCATCTTCCGCCAGCCGCGGATCGGGCGGGATGCCCGGCCGTTCAACATCTACAAATTCCGTTCGATGCGGACGGAGGCAAGCGACCGGAAGGCCGACAAGTTGACCACGCGCGACGACGATAGGGTGACGGCCGTGGGCCGTTTTCTGCGCAAGACCAGCATCGATGAGCTGCCGCAACTGTTCAATGTCCTGCGCGGCGACATGAGCATCGTCGGCCCGCGCCCTCACGCCGCCGCCGCCAAGGCCGGTGACAGCCTCTATTGGGAAGTGGACGAGCGCTATTGGGAGCGGCATTGCATCAAGCCGGGCATGACCGGGCTGGCGCAGGTGCGCGGTCATCGCGGTTCTACCGATGATCATCAGGATCTGATCGACCGGCTTCAGTCGGACCTGGAATATGTCACCAAATGGTCGATCTGGCGTGACCTGCGCATCATCGTCGCGACCATTGGCGTGCTCGTGCATCACAAGGCTTATTGAGAGGTGGGCCTATTGATGGACCGGACCGATCTGATCGCGACCCTGGCGCTGCTGTTGTCTCTGACGGCGGTGGCATGGCCGTTCCTCTTCTATCCGCTGGTTCTGCGCCTGCTGCCCACCCGGCCGGAAAAGCCGGTGGCAGGGCCGGCGCCGTCCGCCTCGCTGCTTTTCTGCGCCTATAATGAGGCAGGGGCGATGCCGGAAAAGCTGGCCAATCTGGCGATGCTGAAGGCGCGCTACCCAAAGCTTGAAATTCTCGCCTTCGACGATGGTTCCTCGGATGAGACTGCCGCGCTGATCGCGGCGCAGGGCGATCTGGTGACGTTGCTGCGCGGTCCGGGCCGCAGCGGCAAGGCGCATGGCATGAAGCTGCTGGCGGCGCGGGCGAAGGGCAATGTGCTGATCTTCACCGACGCCAATGTGACGCTGGACGCCGATGCGATTGAGAATCTGCTGGCGCGTTATGCCGATCCGGAGATCGGTGGCGTGCTGGGGTCGCTGCACTATATGGGCGATGGGGACAGCGCCACAGCTTCGGTCGGGTCGCTCTACTGGCGGATCGAGGAATGGTTGAAAGACGAGGAATCGCGCACCGGCAATGTGCTGGGGGCCGACGGCTCGATCTTCTCCATCAGGCGCACGCTTTATCCGGAATTCCCTGACAGCGTGCTGGACGATCTGACCGTGTCGATGGCGGTCGTCTTCGCGGGCAAGCGGCTGGTGAAAGCGAAGGACGTGATCGCCCGCGAAAGGCTGGTGGCGGCGCGCGGTGACGAATATCGCCGTAAGGTCCGCATTGCAGCCCGCGCCTGGCATACCCACAGCCATTTGCGGCCGCAGTTGCGACGGATGCGCGCGATCGACAGATTCAAATATGCCTCGCGCAAGATCGTGCGGTGGTTTGGCGGGATCTTTATCCTGACGGGCATCGTTGCGGCGGGAACGTTGGCGATGCGGATTTCGCCGACGCTCTACATGGTCTGCGGTCTGGCTGGCGTGTTCATCCTGTGGCGGGGGCTGCGTTCCAGGGGCGGACCGTTTGCGGCGATAGTGGATATCGTGATCGCCTATTTCGCGACATTGCAGGGCGTCGTGAAGGCGATGACGGGGCGTACCGTGACGATCTGGAATCCAGCCAAGTCGCGCTGATCGGTGCTTCCCCGCCCATTGGTGCGCCCTGCGTGGACGACGGGCCAAAGGATCAGCAGCGCACGGAATGAATCGCTCGCCAAAATGGCGGCATATTGTATAGGCCGGTGCCAACTGCTTTTTGGAGCCAAGGCGTGATCACTTTCCAGCGGGTGGCGAAAGCCGCCGGCAAGCATCTGACCCGCAGCCTGTTGGCCGTGCGCAGGGCTCTGGGCGCGCGGGCGAACCGGGGCTGCCCGGCCTGCGGGCAGGCGGTGGTGGGATTTTTCCGTTATGGTGACAATGCCGAATGGGGATGTCCGAACTGCGGCGCTTCCCCGCGCGAACGGCTGATGAACCATCTGATCGCGGGCCATGTGCTGACCGTGCCGGAACAGGGCGCTGTGCTGCACATGGCGCCGAATGAAGGCAGTCTGGTACGCCGCTTTTCCACCGCCGCCGATTATACGCCCGCGGATCTCGATCCCGGCCGCTACCATGTGCCGAACATGCAGCGCGTCGACCTGATGGCGCTTGATGCCAGCGATCGCTACGACCTCTTCTACGCCAGCCATGTGATGGAGCATGTTCCCGACGATCATGCCGTGCTGCGCAACATCCATCGCGCGCTGAAGCCCGGTGGAGAAGCCTGGTTGATCGTGCCATTATGGGACAGGCCGACCGAGGACGGCAGCTTCGACATGCCGCCGCGCGAACGCGAGCGGCGTTTTGGCCAGTGGGACCATGTGCGGCAATATGGCCTGGATTTTGCCGACCGCATCCGGGGCGCGGGCTTTGATCTGGAGGAGATCGACGCCAGCGCCATCGATGCTGATACGCGGTATTTTTATGCACTGGACGACCGGCTGTTCCGCGCCCGCAAGCCGCTCGCGACCGGCGCCCGGTGAGCATGCCGCCCGGCAGCGCGCTCGCCCGGATGGAGGGGTCGGCGCGCATCCTTGCCCTTATCAAGCTGGCCAATGTCGGGCTGACGCTGGTCTGGGGCTTTGCCGTCACCTATGTCTTCGTGCGCGCCCTGCCTCTGCGTGAGTTCCAGTCCTTCCTGCTGCTGGTCGCGTTCGGCAATTTCACCATTTCCGCCGAGTTCGGCCTCACCAGCATCATCTATGCCCGCCTGCGCCGGCATTGGCTGGGCTTGGGTCAGGATGAGGCGGGGGGCTTCCGCCTGGAGGAAATGGGCGTCCTGTTCCTTTTCCTCGGCCTGCTGATCCTCGGCGGTTTCGCGATTTTGCTGGTCGCGCTGGCGATCGGCGGATTGCACACGGGCATGCCGCTGCTTTTCCTGCTCTTCTTCCTGTCGGCCTGTCTCAACCTGCCCGCGCTGCTCGCCAAAAGGGCGCTTGCGGCGGTGGACGGCAATTTCCTCTGGGAAGCGCTGGATTGCCTGCGCCGGGTGATGACCATCGCGCTGCTGCTGTTCATCCTGCAAGGACTGGACCCGCGTGCCTCTGTTGCTCTGCAACTTTGCGTCAGTATGGTGGTGATCGGCTATGCCATCGCCCTGGTGCATCGACGCCTCGGCATGGAGACGCGGCACTGGCTGTCCTTCGGGGTCGGTGGCGGCCATGTCAGGCGCCATTATCTGCGGGACATCGGCGCCTCGGCCGCCTTCACCATTTCCGAAATCCTCGCCTATAACGCGCCTTATTTCACCATCGCCGCCGCAACCCTTGATGCACGGCCGATGCTGGTCTTCGACTTCTTCTTCAAGATGTCGCGTTCCCTTTCCATGCTGGTCAGGGCGACCGTGGAGGCCGCATTACCTCGCATCACCCGCGCCTTTCATGCGGGGGAGACAGGTCGCCTGCGACAGTTGATGGTGCGAGCGCTCGGGGTGGCATTCTTCTTTGCGTTCGGTGCTTCGGCGGCCTTGCTCCTGTTGGGCGAATGGTTGTTCGCAAAGCTGTTCGATGGCCGCGCGTCGATCGACCGGGTCGAACTGCTGCTGATCGGCGGCGCGCTGCTGGCGCTAGCCCTGATCTGCGTGTCTGTCTATGTGCAAGGCGCGCTGGGACGGTTCACGCTGTTGCTTGGCCGGTCCTTGCCCTTCCTCGCTGGTTCGCTGCTCAGCGTGCCGTTGGCCAGGATATTCGCGCCGGAACGGTTCGACCTGCTGTTCCTGATCCTCTACACGCTGACCCTGTTTGTCGCCGCGTTCATCCACGGCCTTTCCCTGCGGCATCTGCTAGGGAAGAGCGCATGAAGGTCGCGATGTGCGATCCGTCGCTTTTCACTGGACGCTATGACGACAGTCTTTGCGCGGCGCTGGCGGCGGCTGGCATGCACGTAGCCCTCCTTGGCCGTCCGATGCGGGCCACGGATGCGATTGCGCCGAACGGCTATCGTTACGAGCCGCGCTTTTTCCGTCGGAGCGAAGCTCTGCGCCTGCGCATGGGGGAAGGGCAGGCCTTCCGCCTGCTCAAGGCGGCGGAATATGGGCTGAGCTGCATGCTGGGCGACCTGACGCCGCTGACGCGTGCGGATGTCGCGCATATGCAATGGCTGCCGCTCGCGCCTGCCGACCGGATCATGCTGCGGCGGTTGAAGGGTGGCACGGCACTGGTTCACACCGTGCATAATGCCGATGCCTATCATGCCGATGCCGGGGTGCAGGGCAGGGGGTATCACGGCCTGCTCGACATGTTCGATGCACTGATCGTGCACGGGGGAACGACCAGGGAGGCGCTGGAACGTCAAGGTGTCGATCCCCGACGCATCCATATGACGCCGCACCCGCCGATGCGACTGGCAACGGCCGGGCCGCAGGATCTGGCGCAAGTACCGGACCCGGTTCTGCCGCGCCTGCTCTTTTTCGGGACTATCCGGCCGTATAAAGGCGTCGACCTGCTGCTGGAGGCGTGCCTGTCGCTCTGGCGCGCAGGGCATGGTTTCGAACTGGTTCTGGCGGGCAAGCCCTTCATGGACATCGCCCCATTGCTGGACAGCGTCCACGCTGCGGGCTTTGGCGACCGACTGATCCTCGATCTCGGCTTTCTTGCCGAACAGCGGCTCGACGCGCATATGAAAAAGGCGGACATATTGGTCTTCCCCTATCGACATATCGACAGCAGCGGCGCTTTCCTGTCGGCCCTGCACCATGGCAAGGCGATGGTCACGTCCGACGTCGGCATGTTCGCCAGCTTGCCGGAGGAAGTGGCCGTCAGAAGCCCGGCCGGCAATGCGCGCGCCCTTGCGCAAGCCCTCTTGCCCCTCGTAGAAAGCGCGACCATCAGGCAGGCTTTGGGCGCGCAGGCGCAGACCTATGGAGATTCAATGGGCAATTGGAAGGACATGGCCCTGGCCACCATCGCCATCTACCGCAGCGTGACCGGGAAATGAGCCGCTATATCCGGGAACTGCGTGATCGGGCGCTGGCGGTGCGGCTGGCGCTGGCAGGGCGGGTGCATCAATATCCGGAAATTCAGGCGCTGCGCCGTTTCCTGGGCGCCTTTGCCGTGGATTGCGTGTTCGACGTGGGCGCCAATCGCGGTCAATATGCCACGATGCTGCGCAAGGATGCGGGCTTCGGTGGCACGATATTGTCCTTTGAGCCCAATCCCGAGATATTTTCCGAACTGGAGCGGAATGCGTCATCCGACCGACAATGGCATGTGTTCAACATGGCCCTGTCGGATTTCGATGGCATGGCCAGCTTCAACATCATGGCGGCCGACCAGTTCAGTTCGCTCAGGAAGCCGGCGGGGGAACAGGACGCCATTTTCGCCGACCGCAACAGGGTGACGCGCACGGTCGACATGCAATGCCGCCGGTTGGAAAGCCTGCTGCCGGAACTGAAACGCGCCCATGGCTTTGCCCGACCCTTTCTGAAGATGGATACCCAGGGGCATGACCTGTCCGTCTGCGAAGGTGCGGGCGAAGTGCTTCGCGACATGGCTGGCGTGCAGACGGAACTCGGCGTCCGGCCGATCTATGAGGGTGGCACCAGCTATCGCGCGATGATCGACTGGGTGGCGGAGCGCGGCTTCCTCCCCTCCGCCTTCTTCGCCAACAACAAGGGGCATTTTCCCCTTCTGGTCGAGATGGACGGGATTTTCGTCAATCAGGCGCTGTTGCCGCGGGAAGGCTGATGGTCGTTCCCGCGCGCCCGGTCAGTGCCACTCGCCTGCTCCTTGCGGGGGCGATCGGGCTGACGCTTTGGCTGGGCGCAACCTTCCTCTGGCATGTGACCTACAGGCAGGGGATCAGCCTGGCGGTCATCCTGTTCCTCGACCAGGATTTTCCGGCGCTTCTTGGCGCGTTGCTGCTGCTGACGCTGGCCGCGCCCTTTGCGGAGGGTCTGGGCTGGCGCCTGCCACTGCCGCGCGCCCGGACAATGGTGCCGCTGGTGCTGGTATTCGGTCTGGTGGCATGGGCGGGCCATTACTGGCTGTTCCAGGACTATTCCATTTCCCGCGACGAGGAGGTCGCCCGCTTCGCCGCCGCTTACATGCGGGAGGGTTTCCTGGCCCGCCCGATCCCGATGGAGTGGGAGGCCTATCGCCGGGCGATCATGCCCGAATTCTTCTCTCCCTTTGGCGCGGCGGATTATTGGACGGCAGCCTATCTGCCGGTGAACAGCGCGATCCAGGCGTTGTTTTGGCAGTTGGGCGACCCCAATCTGGCCGGGCCGGTGCTGCTGATGGCCGGGCTGTTCGCGCTGTGGCGGGTGGCGCTGCACCTCTTCCCGGACAGGCCCGATGCGGTCTGGGTGACGATGCTGCTGGCGCTGTCGTCGGCTCAGCTATGGGTCACGGCGATGACGCCCTACGCCATGACCGGGCATTTCGCGCTCAACATGGTCTGGCTGGCGCTGGTGCTGCGCGGTGGGCCGATCGGTCATCTGAGCGCGGGCGCGATCGCGCTGATCGCGGCCGGCCTGCATCAATGGCACTTCCCGCCGATCTTCATCGCGCCCTTCATTCTCTGGATGCTGCTGGGCAAGCGGTGGAAGGTCGCGATATTCCACATCCTTGTGTTGGCGGCCATCGTTATCGTCTGGGCGAAGCTCTGGCCCGCCTTCCTGACCCATGTGTTGGGGCAACCCACCGACGTGCGCCCTTCTGCGGGCGTGGCGGACAAGGTGGGCAGCCTGTTCGAACGGCTGGGCGACCGCTGGCAGCCGCTGGTGAATCTCAGCCGTTTCGCCGCCTGGAACAATATATTGATGGTGCCGCTCGCCACTCTGGGCGTGTTCGCAATGCGCTGGCGCAAGGCGATCCGGGGGCAGGAGATCGCGCTGCCGTTGGCGCTGGGCTGCTTCGCGGGATGCGCGCTCGCCCTGGCGCAGGGCTATGGCTGGGGCTATCGCTATGCCCACGGCTTCATCGGGCCTTTCTGCCTGTTGGCGGGCCTTGGCTGGGCGCGCTTCCGTACCGGCGCCCTGCGACCCATATTCGTGGGAACGGCCTTGACCTTGCTCAGCAGCGCTTTTCTGGTGTGGCGGACGCACAGCTTCGTTGCGCCCTATGCGGCAAGCCACAGGATGATCGACGCATCCAGGGCCGACGTCGTGTTGGTCGATCCGCGCGGCGGGCTTTATGTGACCGACCTGGTGCGAGGACGCAATGGCGTACCGGGCAAGCCGATGGTGATGAACCTGGGCATGCTGACGCTTGAGCAGGTCGACAGTCTCTGCAGGAATTATGTGGTGGAGTTGTTCGATCGCGCTGAGTTTCGGCCGCTTGGCGTGCCGTTGGCGCGCTGGAATCTCGGACGCATGGACGCGCTGCGCGCGCACATGAAGGAAGAGGGTTGCGACAAGCCGGTGCAGCCGCCGTTGCCGGAGACGGAGGATGAGGCGTTCAACGCGGCGGGAGATGTGTTGTAAGGGCGATGCGTGCCCGTGGCCGGGCGCGCTGTTTGCAACGGCAGGCTACTGCCCCTTCACATAGACCCGCTTGCCGCCGATCCAGGTCTCCAGCACCTGTGTCCCGCGAATTTCGGCCGGACTGGACGTAGAGATATCCCGGTCGATCAGCAGGAAGTCCGCCCGCTGTCCCGGCACCAGACTGCCGAAGCGCTTTTCCGCAAAGCCCGCATAGGCCGCCGTCCTGGTGAACCCGTCCAACGCCGCCTCGAAGCTCACCCGCTGCTCCGGCATCCAGCCGCCCGCTGGCTGGCCCGACGCATCCTCCCGAGTCATGGCGGCGGCGATGCCGGGGAAGGGATTGGGACTTTCCACCGGGACGTCCGATCCGAAGGCAAGCGGCACGCGATTGTCCAGCATCGCTTTCCAGGCATAGGCGCCTTTCAACCGCGCCTCTCCCAGTCGCGCCGTGGCCATGCGCCAGTCGGAGGTCTGATGGATCGGCTGCATCGATGCGACAATGCCATATTGGCCGAAGCGCGGCAGTTCGGCCGGATCGACGATCTGCGCATGTTCGATGCGCCAGCGCCGGTCGCCCTTGTAGGTTTCGCTGAGTTCCTGCACCGCATCCAGCACTTCGCTGTTGGCCGCGTCGCCGATGGCGTGGACTGCGATCTGGAAATTGTCCATCGCCGCCCTGCTCATGATGTTGAGAAGCTGGGTCGACGGGATCATCGGCAGGCCACGCTGCCCCGGCGCATCGGCATAGTCGGCCTTGAGCCAGGCCCCCCGCGATCCGAGCGCGCCATCCAGGATCAGCTTGATCCCGCCCATGCGCAGATGGTCATCATAGAGCCAGGGCGTCGGCTCCGGTCCGGCGATCAGCACCATATTCTCAAGGCCGAGCGCATAGGACATGATCCGTACCCGCAATGCGCCGCGGTCCGCCGAACGGCGAAAGGCCTGCCAGTCGTCGATGCCGGTGCCCATGTCGGCAATGCTGGTGATGCCTTGCCGCAGCAACGCCTGCTGCGCCTTTTCCAGCGCGATGTCGCGGTCCTTGGGCGCCGGGGGAGGCACGACCCGCGTGATCAGGTCCATCGCCTTGTCGACGAATACGCCCGCCGGCTTTCCTGCGGCCATTTCGATCCGCCCGCCGGCGGGCGCCTTGGTCGCGGCGGAGACGGCCGCCGCCTTGATCGCCAGCGAATTGGCCCAGCCCGCATGTCCGTCTATCCGTTCCAGCCAGACCGGAACGTCGCTGACGGCGGCGTCCAGCTCTGCCGCCGTCGGGAAGCGGCTCAGGCCCCAAAGTTCCTGATTCCAGCCCGTGCCGATGATCCATTTCCGGCCGCTATTGGCGGCGGCATAGGCCCTGATCTTCGCCTGCGCCTCCGCGAGTGATTTCGTGTCTGACAAGTCCAGGGTGATCAGCGACAGGCCGTACCCCATCACATGCCCATGCGCGTCGATCAGGCCGGGGATCAGCGTCTTCCCGCCGGCATCCAGCTTGAAGTCGGGACGACTGGGCTGGGGCTGCTCCGGCTCGTTCTTCTTCCGCTTCCGGGGGCGCGGCTGCTCCGGTTCCTGATAGCGGTCGGGCAGCAGCCTATCCACCTTGCCCTCATCGTCGATGGTAAGCGCCCTGAAGCGGACGACATGGCCATTGGCATCCAGCGCGATGCCGTTGACATTGTCGATGATGCCGGAGGCCAGGGCAGGGAAGGGCAGGGCCAGGGCAACAGCGATTGCGATGCCGGATCGCTTGGCGTCGGGTCGTTTTTTTCTGGGGGCAAGCGCAGAGCCGGCAACGTTGCCGGTCATGCCCGCGTGATCCGCCGCACGAGCGCGCTGGTGTCCTGACGATGGCCGCCCATCGCCTGCACATCGGCGTAAAATTGGTCAATCAGCGCGGTCACCGGCAGGGTGGCGCCATTGACCCGCGCTTCCTCCAGCGCCAGCCCCAGATCCTTGCGCATCCAATCCACCGCAAAGCCGAAATCGAAACTGTCCGCCGCCATCGTCTTCCAATGCTTGTCCATCTGCCAGCTTTGCGCCGCCCCGCCGGAAATCGCTTCGAACAGCTTGCCCAAATCGAGTTCCGCCGCCTGCGCGAACCGCAGCGCCTCGGCCAGGCCCTGCACAACGCCGGCAATGCAGATCTGGTTCACCATCTTGGCGGTCTGCCCGGCGCCCGCGCGCCCGACATGGACGATGCGGGTGGTATAGGCCTGCATCACGATCTTCGCCGCAGCCACTGCCGGCTCGCTGCCGCCGCACATGATGGCCAGGCGGCCGCTTTCGGCCCCCGCCTGGCCGCCCGTGACCGGTGCATCGACGCAATGCAGCCCCCGGCTCTCCCCCTCCACGAACAATTGCCGGGCGATCCGTGCCGAAACCGTCGTATGATCGATGAACAGGCCACCCGGCTTCATGGAACGAAAGGCGCCATCCCGGCCCAGGGTGATCTGGCTAAGATCATCATCGGTGCCGACGCAGCTGATGACGATCTCCGCATCCTCGGCCGCCTTGGCTGGGTTGACCGCGACCGCCCCGCCAAAGGCCTCGGCCCAGCGCTTCGCCTTGCCGATGGAACGGTTATAGACAGTGAGCTCATGCCCCGCCTTCGCCAGATGCCCAGCAATCGGGCCGCCCATGACGCCCAGGCCGATAAACGCGATTTTAGCCATATGCCTCGATCAGTTGTATGCGCGCCCGCAAGCCATAAGCAGAGTTTTCGGTCAGTGCCAGTTCCTTCCGAAGCAATTTTAAGCTAGGTGGCGCGCCATGAACACGCTGACCAAGATCGAGAACGCCGTGCCGCTGCCCATTTCCGTCGACGACATCCTCGCGGCGCGGGTGCGAATTTCCGGTTCCGTCGTGCACACGCCGACGTTGATCAGCCAGACGCTGTCGGCCATGTTCGGCTGCAAGGTGTATCTGAAGTTCGAAAATCTCCAGTTCACCGCCGCCTATAAGGAACGGGGCGCGCTCAACCGGCTGCTGCAGTTGGACGAGGCGGCGAAGAAGAAGGGCGTGATTGCCGCCTCTGCGGGTAATCATGCGCAGGGTCTTGCCTATCATGGCAAGCGGCTGGGCGTGCCGGTCACCATCGTCATGCCCAACACGACGCCCACGGTGAAGGTCACGCAGACGCAGGGTCATGGCGCTACGGTGGTCCAATTTGGCGAGAAGTTCGATGATGCCTATGCCCATGCCCGGCTGCTTGAGGTGGAACAGGGCCTGACCTTCATCCATCCCTTCGACGAGCCGGACATCATGGCCGGACAGGGGACGGTCGCGCTGGAAATGCTGGAAGATGTGCCGGAGATTGACACGCTGATCGTGCCCATCGGCGGCGGCGGCCTGTTTTCAGGCGTGGCGACGGCGGCCAAGGCGATGAAGGCGGATATCAGGATCTATGGTGTGCAGGCGGAACTTTATCCGTCGATGTACGACCATATCAAGGGTGCGAACCTGCCCTGCGACGGCGATACGCTGGCGGAGGGTATTGCCGTTAAGGAACCGGGCGAACTCACACGCCGCTTCGTCGAGCGGCTGGCTGATGACGTCCTGCTGGTCAGTGAGCGCCATTTGGAGGAAGCGGTCAGCCTGCTGCTGCAGATCGAGAAGACGGTGGTGGAGGGTGCGGGCGCCGCTGGTCTCGCGGCGCTGCTGACCCACAAGGAGTTGTTCGCGGGGCGCAGCGTCGGGCTGATCCTGACCGGGGGCAATATCGACACGCGACTGCTGGCCAATGTGCTGCTGCGCGATCTGGCGCGGTCGGGGCGGCTGGCGCGGCTGCGCATCATCCTTCAGGATCGGCCGGGCGCATTGTTCCATGTGGCGCGCATCTTCGATCAGGAAGCGGTCAATATTCTCGAACTGTCGCACCAGCGGATCTTCACCAATCTGCCGGCCAAGGGACTCAGCCTGGACGTGGAATGCGAGACGCGGGATGGCGCCCATCTGGAACGCCTGATCGCGGCCCTGCGCGAAGTGGGCTATGAGGTCGCGCCAATCGAGGTCGCCTGACGTCCGACATCGGCCATTTCCGGGCCATCCCGTGGAGCCTCTGCCTCTTATCTGCCGCTTAACCAATTTTCGTGGTAAATAAACTTTTCACAGCGGCCCGCGAACGGCATAGTCGCCTCATGAATCAGGGGTCGGGCAACGCTGTGGGGGAGATGCGGTTGTGAGTGCGCCTTTCCGCTTTCCGCGTTTTTTCGTCACCAATCCCAGTCCCTGTCCCTATCTGCCCGGCAAAAACGAGCGGAAGGTATTTACCGAACTGAACGGCGACAATGCGTCCGAACTGAACGACGCCCTTGGCAGGATCGGTTTCCGCCGCAGCCAGAACGTTGCTTATCGCCCCAGTTGCGCGGATTGTTCCGCCTGCGTATCGGTACGCGTGGTCGCTGGCGAATTCGAACCCAACGCCACCCAGCGCAAGTTGCTGCGGCGGAATGAAGACCTGGTCATCACGGCTTGCAAGCCGTGGTCGACAGAGGAGCAGTTCGAATTGCTTCAGCGCTATTTGCGTGCCCGCCATCCTGGCGGCGGCATGACCGAAATGGACGAGATGGATTTCGCGGACATGGTCGAACAGACCCCGGTCGAAAGCCATGTCATCGAATATCGCGAGCCTGGAAAAAATGGTCGACCCGGCAAGCTGATCGGCGCCTGCCTCACCGATCGGCAGGGTGACGGTCTCTCTATGATCTACAGCTTCTTCGATACGGAACTGGAGCATCGCAAGGGGCTGGGCAATTTCATCATCATGGACCATATCCTGCGTGCGGCCAAGGCCGGCCTGCCCTATGTCTATCTGGGATATTGGGTCGAAGGATCGCAGCGGATGCAGTACAAGATCCGCTATCGCCCGCTGGAACGGTTGAGCCGCAACGGCTGGACCCGTTTCGATCCGGAGCAGCAGGTGCAGGCAACCCGGCAGGCAGAGAGCCGGGACGAACCGGCCTTGCCTCGCGAACTGGCGGCGATCTTCCGCAAATAAGGCCGCGTCGATTCCGCCTTGGATCATAAGGGCGGGTTGCGCCCTTCTCTGATCGGTGGAGGGTCATGCCATTGTGGATCATCATGCGTTACGGCGTTGGAAAGCTTATTTAACTTTTTCCGGTACTGATCGCTGATGGATTGCGGAAATGGCGATGGGTCAGGATCGGTAGATGGACCGTTTTGCTGATCGCAGATTTGGCGAATTCGCTTCTGAACTGGCTCCGAACGGGCTGGAATGGGAGGGATTTCACTATCGTAATGAACTCCTGTTCTCGCCGGTCTTTGGGCGCGTCTCGCCGCCGCTGATTCGGTGGATCGCTGACTGTCGCGGACGCATATTGTCCCGGGAGATCATGTCGAACCTCTTCGCCCGCCATTTTTCCTGCGACATCATGGGCAAGGGCTGGCGCGCCATATTGGCCAAGGCCGACTGGCGGGCCTTGGCGGAAGCGGCCAACCGCTCCGTGCAGCCCGATCCTGTCCTGGTGCGGATGCACACCCGTATCGGCGAGACGCGATCGGGCCTCGTGCGCATGACGTTGGTCCAGGAACCTGACGAAGCGCCGCTCTGGTACGGAACGATCGAGGATGTGGACGAGCGTTACGACGGTGAACGGCGGGCGCTCGCGGATGCGTTGGCGGAAAGCCGCCAGCATTACCGCTGGTCGGTCGAGCTAAGTCCGCAGGTCCCCTGGACCGCAACGGTCACGGGCGAGATCGATGAGGTTGGACCCCGCTGGCAGGAACTGACCGGGATGCCGCCGGAGCATGCACGGGGCCGGGGGTGGATCGACTCGCTGCATCCGGACGATGTCGAGCGGACATTGGCCGTCTGGACCGAAAGACTGCATACTGGCGATCCCCTCGACGTGGACTATCGGCTGCGCCTGAGCGACGGAAGCTATCGCTGGATGCGGGCGCGCGCTTCGGCGCGGCGCGACGCGAAGGGCAGGGTCGTGCGCTGGTACGGCACGCTGGAAGATATTCACGCGCAGAAAATGGCGCAGCGCGAACTGGCCGACAGCGAGGAGCGATTCCGCCTGGCGGTGCAGTCGGCGCGTCTTGGCATATGGGATTTCGACGCCGTCGCCGGGACGCGGACTTGGTCGCGGGAATTCCGGACGATGCTTGGCCTGTCCGACACTGAGCCGGCGACGAGTGAACTCGCATTGCGGCTGGTCCATCCGGAGGATCGTCCGCGCCTTGCCGCGATGCTGGACGCAGTTGCGAGCGAGCACATGCCGCCTCATTTCGAAGCCACGTTAAGGGTGCACAGGGCGGATACCGGCGCCTTGCGATGGATCAAGAGCGTCGGATGGAGCAGTTTTTCGGATTGCGGAAAGCCGCTGCGCGTCATCGTCACGTTTCAGGACGTGACGGAGGAACGGAATAGCGAGGAACGCATACGCTGGGCCGCTACCCATGATCCCATGACGCACATGCCCAACCGGGCGTTGTGGCAGACGACATTGGAGGAAATGACCGAGCAGGCGCGCCGGACAGGCGAGAGCTTCGGTCTGATCCTGGTCGATATCGACGATCTGAAGCGGACCAACGACACGCTCGGCCATGACGCGGGCGACGCGCTTCTCTGCGGCTTTGCGCAACGCTTTGCCGCCTGTGCGCCGGCCGATGCGATGATCGGGCGGCTGGGCGGTGACGAGTTTGGCATGATCGCACCCTCCCTTGCCAGCAGCGCGGCGCTTTCTGACTGGAGCGTCGAATTGCTGGGTGGGGTGCGGGCGCCCTATGTCCATAATGGCCGATCGCTCGACTATGGGATCAGCATGGGTGGCGCGGTGTTCGGCGAACATGGCGATGATGCGACGGAATTGCTGAAGGCGGCGGACCTGGCGCTCTATGCCTCCAAATCCTCTGGGCGGGGGCGGCTGACGCTGTTCCAGTCACAACTGCGTGCTGACGCGCAGCACCGCAGCTCGATGATCCATATGGCCCGCCAGGCGTTGGTGGACGACCTTGTCGTCCCTTATTATCAGCCAAAGGTGGATATGCGGACCGGCCGCGTTCTGGGGTATGAGGCGCTGCTCCGCTGGCGGCACCCTCGTACCGGCGTACATGCGCCCGACACGATCGCCGCGGCCTTCGACAATACGGAACTGGCTGTCGAGCTTACGGAAAAGATGCTGGCGAAGGTCGTTCGCGACGTCGACCGGTGGCGCCGGGCCGGCCAGGATCCTGGTCGGGTAGCCATTAATGCGTCCGCCGCCGATTTCATGCAGCATGATTTTGCGGACTATGTCCTTGCCCATCTGGCACGCTGCGCGATCCCACCGCAGCGATTCGAGATAGAGGTGACGGAGACGGTTTTCCTGGGCCGCGGCGCCGAGCAGGTGGAGCGGGCACTGCATCGCCTGTCCTTGGCGGGCGTGCGGATCGCGCTGGACGATTTCGGCACTGGCTACGCATCGCTCAGTCATTTGAAGCAATATCCGGTCGACGTGCTCAAGATCGACCGCAGCTTCATCAGCAACATCGAACAGGATCCAGGCGACGCCGTCATCGTCGACGCCATCGTGAAATTGGGCAGCAGCCTTGGCATGGAGGTGGTGGCCGAAGGCGTGGAAACCGTCGGCCAGGTCGAAATGCTGATCGCGCGCGGCTGCACAATCGGTCAGGGCTATCTGATGGGAAGGCCCCGGCCCTGGGCAGCGATCCGATCCTGCGCTGCTTAGCGGTTTCCTGGCGATCGAAACCCGTTCTGGTTCAGCTTTGGGCCGCTCCCTCCGCTTCGAAAAGCTGTTGATGCGCTCTTACCGCACTCTGCGCTTTCTCACCGGAACTTCGGTCACATAGGTCCGGGTGGTGGTGACGGCAGGCTGGACAACGACCGTGGTGGTCGTGGTGCCGGGATAATAATAGCCCCCTGAAATGAAACCCGGCGTCTGCGTCGTGGTCACAACGGGTTCCCCCGGCGCGGTACGCCGCTTCATCCGGTCCGGCGTACCCGCATAAGGCGGCGGGCTGAAATCCACGCCCGGTCCACCGTGGACCTGTCCCTCGAAGCGGCCTTCATAATCGCCGCTGAAGGTTTTTCCGTCCTTGTCACGCCATGTACCGCTCCAGCGTCCTTCATAGTCCATCGGCGGCAGGGGTGCGCCATCCCGCGCTGTAACCTCGTCATCATAGCGCAGGCCCGGCGGTGTCGGCGCGTCGCCCGCCTCCCATGCGACGCCGTTGCGATAGTCGTGCACCCGGCCGTCCCGGTCCGTCATCACCGCGTCATCATAATAGCGTGACCAGCCATAGCCGCTGGCCGGTACCGGCAAGCCGTAAGCGCCATAGTTGCGGATCTGATAGGTCGGGCTGATCCAGTAACGCGGCAGGACATAGCCCATCACCGGCCGACGATAGGCTGCCCAGCCGCCCGGCGCGTACCAACCGGCATACCAGCGGCCTTGATAACGCGGTCCCCAGCGTTGAACTGCGCTCCCTGCATGCACCGCCGACCGGGAAACCATGCTTCCACTCCTGACCGGGCCATTAGCGGACCCTGGCGTCGTCAACCCGATCGCCAGAAAGGTCCCGGCCAGGATGAAGCTCCGGATATGCATGCTCGAATCCCCGTTTTCGGCTGATATTTAAGGATTTGTTTAGCATGATGCGAAGTCGCCGACCAAGCGTCGGCATTCTGATGCCTGTCCCGAAAAGGGGCAGTAAATCCGGAAGGGTTGATCCTTAGGCTAGACGCGCCGCGATCCGTTCGACCAGTGTTTCCAGTCCCTCCTGGTCGGTCCTGTCGAAGCGCGCAGGCAGCGGACTGTCGAGGTCGAGTACAGCGACGACCCTGCCTTCGATGATCACCGGCACCACGACTTCCGAAGCGCTGGCGGCATCGCAGGCTATGTGGCCCGGAAAAGCGTGCACGTCCTCGACCAGTTGCGTCTCGCCGCTGGCGGCCGCCGCGCCGCAGACGCCCTTGCCCAGTGGAATGCGAATGCAGGCCGTCTTGCCCTGGAAGGGGCCGAGGACCAGCTCGTCTTCTGCCATCCGGTAAAAGCCTGCCCAATTGAGGTCGGGCAGGAACTGCCAGATCAGTGCCGCGACATTGGCCATATTGGCGATGGCATCGGGTTCCCCTGCCGTCAGCGCGTCGGCTGCGGAGAGCAGGTCATCGTAGAGCGTGGCTTTGTCGGCGTTGGCCGCGGGAGAAAAATCGAACATGGCCTTCATATAGGGGGCGCCGCATGTCCAGGCCAGACCGGCTAATCCAACCGCACCTTGCCACGTCCGGCCTTGACCGAGCTGCGCGCTTTCTTCGCATCGACGCGACGCGCCTTGGCGGCTTTGCCGGGTTTTGTCGCCTTGCGCGCCTTGGGCACGACCGTGGCCTCCCGGATGAGCTCGATCAGGCGAGCCAACACTTCCTGCCGGTTCAAAAGCTGCGATCGCGAGCCTTCGGAACGGAGGATCAGCACCCCGTCCGCGGTCATCCTTCGTCCGGCGATCGCCGCCAGCCTGTACTTGACCGCATCGGGCAGCGACGGGCTGTTCGCCACGTCGAAGCGCAGTTGCACCGCGCTGTCTGTCGTATTGACGTGCTGGCCGCCCGCACCCGTCGATCGGACGAAGCTCTCCGACAGTTCATCGCTGTCGATGGAGATCGACCGGGTGACGGGAATGCGCGGCAAGAGGCCTAGAGCCCGGCCTGTTCGAGCAGTTCCTGCCCGAATCCCGCCGTCACGAAGGTGGAGGGCAAGGGGGCGCTTGCTTCAGCAGGCGGCTTCTCTCCGCGCGGGATGCTGAGGAAACGGCTGTGCAGCAACATCGGGCCTTCCCCCGATCCATAGACGGGGTCGCCCGCTATGCCGAAGCCCAGGCCGTGCAACGCATGGGTACGGATCTGATGGGTCCGGCCTGTGCGGGGAGTAAAGACGATCAGCGCACGGCCATCTTTCTCTGCGATCTTGCGCCATTCGGTGAGCGCTGTCTTGCCCGCCTTTGCCGGGATCATTCGCCAGCCCTGAGTGGCTGTGCTGATCTTCTTGAGCGACAGTTCGATGGTGCCGCTGTCCTCCGCGGGAACGCCGTCGACCACCGCGACATAGCGCTTTGCGACCGTTCCGGCTTCGAAAGCTGCGGCAAAACGTTTGTGCGCCTTGGGATTGCGGGCAAGCAGCAGGCAGCCGCTGGTGTCGCGGTCCAGCCGGTGAACCGGCAGCGGCCAGCGTTGAAAGCCGAAGGTCAGCGAGGAAAGATGGTTTTCCAGCGAAAGAGATCCGTCACGCGGCGCATCGACCGGCAGGCCCGCCGGCTTGTCGAGGATGATGGCCTCGCCATCGATGAACAGGACTCGGTCATGAAGCAGGGACAAGAGGCGTTTTTCCGTGAATGAAGGCTGGCGATTGACGCGCGTGCCGCTTCCTATAGGGCGTGGAAGGGATGGAGAACAGGGGGCATGAGGCGCATCCGTCGGCGGGAGGGCGGCTGGAATGGATCGATGTCGCGCGTGGCATCGGGATCGTCGCCGTGGTGATTGGGCATGTGTGGATGCGCGGCGGGCTGCGCGATGCCATGTATAGCTTCCACATGCCGCTGTTCTTCCTGCTTTCCGGCCTGCTTTCGCGGCCGCAGCCGGCGGGACGCTTCACCCGTCGCCAGCTTCTCTCCCAGATGCGGCCTTATGCGGTTTTCCTCATCCTGTTGATCGTGGCGGACCAGCTCATCGAAAGGATGAAGGGAGGCAGGCCGATCTTCCACGACTGGCCGCTGGACCTGGTGCCGATCCTGCTGGGTGGTTCGTGGCTGCGGGGGCCGTTCACGATCTTCTGGTTCGTGCCCTGCCTGGTGCTGGCGCGTATCCTGTTCAATATGGCGCTCGTCCGCTGGCCCGATCCGCTTGATCGGCGTTGGGCGTTGCTGATGCTGCCGGTGCTGCTGATCGCCTATGGCGCGGGCCGGCTCACCAGCCTGTCGCCGATGGGCGTGTTGACCGTACCCATGGCGCTGGTCCTGCTCTGGCTAGGGGCGGCATGGCAGCTTGTACGCTGGCGAAGCTGGATGCTTCCGTTGCTGGTGCCGCTATCGCTGGCCGGGCTGATGACACTGATCCCGACGCTCAACATGAAGGCGGCTGATTATGGCTGGCCCTTTTTGTCCCTTGGCTCGGCCATGGCCACCAGCCTGCTGCTGTTCCGTCTTTCGGTGCGGATCGCGCCCTTTTCCGGTTGGATCGCTGCGATCGGCCGCGCATCGTTGGTCATCATGTATCTCCACGTCGCGGTGATCCACTATCTCTCGCCCTATGTGGCCAAGCCTTGGCTGCTGATGCAGGCGTTGCTGTTGCCGCTGGGCGCTTATT
This sequence comes from Sphingobium sp. LMC3-1-1.1, assembly GCF_040676285.1. Lineage (NCBI taxonomy): Bacteria > Pseudomonadati > Pseudomonadota > Alphaproteobacteria > Sphingomonadales > Sphingobiaceae > Sphingobium > Sphingobium sp. LMC3-1-1.1. The sequence goes on from NZ_JBEGHQ010000023.1 coordinate 550,823, forward strand.
ATCTGATCCGGTCCGTTCCCACCGCGCGACGCATTTTTCTTTAGGCTCAAGCCCATTCAGTGCAGGTGGCGCAGCTTGTCGGGATTGCGCATCACATAGATGCCAGTGATGTGCCCGTCCTGGATGTCGAGTGCCGTGGTCTGGAATTCGCCGTCCGCCTCCCGAGTGACGAAACCGGGAAGGCCGTTGATCAGGCCCACATGCACCAGCGTCGATCCATATTTGCCGAACAGCACGGCCAGCGCCTTGTGAACCTGCATCACCTGGCCGAAACCCAGCACGGGAACTATCGCCGCGGGACGCTTGCCGCCGCCGTCGCTGTGCAGGCTGACATCCTGGGCAAGCATGGCACCCAGCGCCGTCATGTCGCCGCTTCGCGAGGCGGCGAAGAAGGCTCCGGCGATCTCCAGCCCGCGCTGCCTTTCCACCTTGTAACGGGGCCTCGCCTCTCGCACATGGGTGCGTGCCCGGGCCGCCAGTTGGCGGCAGGCCGCCGCGTCGCGCTCGACCGTTGCGGCGATTTCCTCAAAGCCGACGCCGAAAACGTCGTGGAGCAGGAAAGCAGCCCGCTCCAGCGGCGACAATCGTTCCAGGGCCAACATCAGCGGCAGCGTGACGTCCTCTTCTTCCTCGGCCTCTTCCACCAACGGATCGGGCAGCCAGGGGCCAATATAGGTTTCACGCCTGTGCCGAGCAGATTTGAGCTGGTCCAGGCACAGCCGCGTGACCGTGCGGCGCAGGAACGCCTCCGGCTCGCGCACTGCCTCCCGGTCCGCGCTCATCCAACGGATGAAGGCCTCCTGCACCACATCCTCGGCATCCGACACCGAACCCAGCATGCGATAGGCGACGCGGACAAGTCGGGGACGCAGCGGATCGAAGCTCTCCGCCGCGTCCCCGTGCATCCCCGGCGCCATCACGCGGCCGCCTTGGCCGGTGTATCGTACCAGAGGCCGAAACCCACTGCGATGCGGTTCCAGCCGTTGATGATGTTGATCATCAGGGTCAGTTTCACCTGCTCCTCCTCCGAAAATTCGGCTGCCAGGGCCTTGTGGGCCGCTTCATGGCTGTGCCCTTCGGAGAGGCGCGTCAAGGCCTCGGTCCATTCCAGTGCGGCACGTTCGCGTGCCGTATAGCAAGGCGCCTCGCGCCAGGCGGAGAGCAGATAGATGCGCTGTTCGCTTTCGCCCTGCGCGCGGGCATCGGCGGTGTGCATGTTGAGGCAGTTGGCGCACTGGTTGATCTGCGACGCGCGGATCTTCACCAGTTCGGTGAGGCTGGGCTCAAGGCTGTCGTTAATGGCGTTGGAGGTCGCAAACCAGCTCTTCATAAGCTGGGGCGCGGCGGCAAAGGGATCTAGCTTGGCAGTCATGTCGGCACCTTTCTTTCTGGATTGTGCCTGTATGACGAGCCAGCTCCGGCTGGTGTGACATGGATGCGGAAAAAAACGCAGCTGATCACCGGGGCGACAGTCGCGTGCCTTTGGGGCTTCTGCTCAGACGAAAACGGCGCCCGCGGGGCGCCGTTTCCATATCCATATCCTGTCGAGGGTGGCGCTCAGCGCTTTTCGACGGGGACATAATCCCGCTGCGTCGGACCAGTGTAAAGCTGGCGCGGACGGCCGATCTTCTGCGCGGGATCGGAAATCATCTCGTTCCACTGAGCGACCCAGCCGACAGTGCGGGCAAGGGCGAAAAGCACGGTGAACATTTCGGTCGGGAAACCAATGGCCGAAAGGATCACGCCCGAATAGAAATCGACGTTGGGATAGAGCTTCTTTTCGATGAAATAAGGATCGTTGAGCGCGATATGCTCCAGTTCCTTGGCCACGTCGAAGATCGGATCGTCGACCCCCAGCTTGGCGAGAACCTCCTTTGCGGTCTTCTGCATCACCGTCGCGCGCGGATCGTAATTCTTGTAGACCCGGTGACCAAAGCCCATCAGGCGGAACGGATCGTCCTTGTTCTTGGCGCGGGCGATATATTCCGGAATGCGGTCCACAGTGCCGATCTCGCGCAGCATGTTGAGAGCGGCCTCGTTCGCACCGCCATGCGCCGGGCCCCACAGGCAGGCGATGCCGGCCGCGATGCATGCGAAGGGGTTGGCGCCCGACGAACCGGCGAGACGCACGGTCGATGTCGACGCATTCTGTTCATGATCGGCGTGCAGCGTGAAGATCTTGTCCATCGCGTCGACGACGACCGGATCGATCACATATTCTTCCGCCGGGACCGAGAAGGTCATGTTGAGGAAGTTGGCGGTGTAGCTGAGGTCGTTGCGCGGATAGACGAAGGGCTGACCAACCGAATATTTATAGGCCATGGCCGCGATCGTCGGCATCTTGGCGATCAGGCGATGGCTCGCGATCTTGCGCTGTTCCGGATCGTTGATGTCCGTCGAATCGTGGTAGAAGGCCGACAGCGCACCCACCACGCCGCACATGATCGCCATGGGGTGCGCATCGCGGCGGAAACCGCGGTAGAAGGTGGTGAGCTGTTCATGCACCATTGTGTGGCGCGTGATGGTGCGGGTGAAATCCTCCAGTGTCTTCTTCGACGGCAGTTCGCCGTTGAGCAGGAGGTAGGACACTTCCATGAAGCTCGACTGTTCGGCGAGCTGATCGATCGGATAGCCGCGATGGAGCAGCACGCCGGCATCGCCGTCAATATAGGTCAGCCCCGAATCGCAGCTCGCGGTCGAGGTGAAGCCGGGATCATAGGTGAACATGCCGGTGTTGGCGTAGAGCTTGCGAACGTCGATCACCTGCGGTCCGACCGTGCCGTTCAGAATGGCATAGTCCTTTGCATCGCCGCCGACGCTCAAAGTGGCATTGTTATCCGACATGGTGTTCTCCTGATACTTCAATTGGCCGATGCGTGCCTTGCAGCGGCCAATCGTTCCAAGCTCTCCGCCTTTCCCAGAAGGAAAAGGACGTCGAAAATTCCCGGCGAAACCGTGCGACCGGTCAGCGCCGCGCGCAATGGCTGCGCGACCTTTCCAAGCCCGAGGCCGGCATCCTCTGCCACGCGGCGAATGGCTTCTTCGATCGCTTCGACCGTCCAGGACTGGACGGGTGCAAGAGCGTCGGCTGTCTGTCCCAGCAGCACGCGCGCAGAATCGTCTAGCAGAGCAAGAGCCTTCTCGTCAAAATCCAGCGGGCCATTCTTGAACAGGAACTCGGCGCCTTCGGCAATTTCGTTAAGCGTCCTGGCCCGCGGCTTGAGCGAGGGCATGGCCTCTGTGAGCAGCTTCTCTCCACTCTCGGGCAGAGCCACGTTCAGCCTCGCCGCGACCCTGGGAGCAACCAGCGCGGCAAGGCGTGCATCGTCCGCCTCGCGCAGATAATGGCCATTCAGATTTTCGAGCTTCTTCATGTCGAAGCGAGAGGGCGAGCGGCCGACGCCTGTGATATCAAAGAGTTCCACGGCGCGTTCGCGAGAGATGATCTCCTCGTCGCCATGGCCCCAGCCCAGCCTCAACAGATAGTTGAGCACCGCCTCGGGGAGCATGCCCATCTCGTCGCGATAGGCGTCGACGCCCAGCGCACCATGTCGCTTCGACAGCTTTGCGCCGTCGGAACCGTGGATCAGCGGGATATGGGCGTAGACGGGTTCTTCCCAATTCATCGCCTTTATGATGCCTAGCTGGCGGAATGCATTGTTGAGGTGATCGTCACCGCGAATGACGTGGGTGACGCCCATATCATGATCGTCGACCACGACGGCCAGCATATAGGTGGGCGTCCCGTCCGACCGCAGCAGGATCATGTCGTCCAGTTCCGCATTCTGTACGACGACGCGGCCCTGCACGGCATCCTCGATCACCGTCTCGCCTTCGCGGGGCGCCTTCAGGCGGATGACGAAGGGCGCGCCTTCGGGCGCTTCCGAAGGATCGCGGTCGCGCCAGCGCCCGTCATAGCGCATAGGCTGCCTGGCGGCGCGCTGCTGTTCGCGCAGCTCGGCCAATTCCTCGGCGGTCGCATAGCAGCGATAGGCATGGCCTGCCGCAAGCATCTGGTTCGCCACTTCGGCATGGCGCGGCGCGCGTTCGAATTGGAAGACTGCTGGCTCATCCCCGCCCAGGCCGAGCCATTCCAGGCCATCGAAGATCGCAGCGACCGCCTCCTCCGTCGAACGGGTCCGGTCGGTATCCTCTATCCGCAGCAGGAACTTGCCGCCATGGTGGCGGGCGAACAGCCAGTTGAACAACGCGGTGCGCGCGCCGCCAATGTGAAGAAAACCAGTGGGCGAAGGCGCAAAACGGGTTACCACCTGCTTGTTCAATCCCGTAGAACTCACCGCTTCATTCCCTGACATTTGTCCAGATATCCACCCGGCCTATCCATGATCGCGACGCCCCCTAGCATGGCTTTCGAGCCACGACAAACCTCCGTTGCCACTTGGGTTGGAGGGAGGATGGCGCCGATCTGGCGCCCGCTGGAACTGTGGCTGGAGGAAGAGCGCGAACGGTTGCCGCTCTGGGTTCCCGTGGCCTTGGCGGCGGGCATAGCCACCTGGTTCGTTCTGCCCAACCGGCTGGATTGGCTTGCTTTCTGCTGCGTGATGCTGGGAGTCGCCTCCGCTGCGCTGCTTTTGCCATCGGGTGGCCGGACGCGGCAGGCGCTCATCGCTGGCAGCCTCCTGGCCTGCATGGGTTGCCTGCTGGTCTGGGGCAAGGCGATGTTGGTGGGATCGCCCCCGCTGGCCCGCCCTGTCATTGTTGCGCTGAAGGGAGAAGTCCAATCCGTTCAGAGATTGCCTGCTCAGCGCATGAGTCGGCTTTTGATCCGGCCGATCGGCATGCCGGCGCTGCCCGCCCTGATACGCATCAATCTTGACGAGTCTTCGACGCCGGCTGGACTGGGCGAGGGGGCCGTCGTGGCCGTCCGTACCAGGCTGATGCCGCCTGCGCCGCCCAGCTTGCCGGGCGGCTATGATTTTGCGCGCCGGGCCTATTTCGATGGTATCGGCGCAACCGGCCGTGCGCTGCCGCCCATCACGATCCTGCGACCCGCCACCACAGGTCCGCGCCTGAGAACGCGTTTGTTCGATCACATTCTGACGCGCGTTCCGGGCGAGGGGGCCGGCATTGCTGCTGCGCTGGCCACGGGTGATCAGGGTGCGATCATGCAAGCCGATGCGGAGGCGATGCGGCGGAGCGGCCTTGCGCATCTCCTGTCGATCAGCGGCCTGCATGTGACGGCACTGATCGGTGTGGTGATCTTTTTGCTGATGCGGCTGATGGCGCTCAGCCGCCGGGCAGCGCTTGATTGGCCGCTGATGCTCCTTGCGGCAGGCGGTGGAGCTTTGGCCGGCCTCGGTTATACGATCCTGACCAGTGCGTTATAGGAGTCAACACGCTAAAACCCTCAGAAATCCGTGGATCATGAAAATGTGCCCAGCGCCTTAGCCAGATATAATCATGCTCGCACCTAAGATGAGGCCAACCCCGTAGAACGCAGCAACGACCAAAAATAGAGAGGCGTTTCGTGACGGCTGGGTTCGCGCAATGGCGCTTTGATTGGCATGTTGCCTGATCGAAAGCCGAAAAGGAGACATGAGGCGAATGCCACCGCAAGAATGATCCCGATCACTTCCACTTAATTGGCTCCTGGCCTGTCAGTTTGGCGCTGCTGGCTATGTCGGGTTTGAAATGGCCTTTTCGTAATCGGCCACAAGCTGGTCGAACTTACGCTGCTCTTGACGAATTTGCCTTTTGCGCCAGTGGACGATGACCAGCATGGCGATTGCCATTAGGGCGCAAGTGGCTGCTAAATCAGGTGCCCCATCGCGGATCGCAAGCGCCGTATAAAAGAATAATATGAGCGCCAGCACCCACGCTGCGATGACGCAGAAGGTCGTGAGGCGCCAGTATAGAGGCGCTTCTGGTCGTCCGCTTTTGGGATCGAATGTGACTTTCTGTGTAAGGCTCCACATGGCCTGTGTTTGCCACAGAACACGGACACGGTGCCAGACCTGACTTTGTGGTCTTGTAGCCACTGGTGTTAACCATAACTTGCCTACCGGCGCCGAAGTGCCGACCGTGCGGTCCTGCATCGCTGCCCTGCTGGTGCTCGGAGGACTGGCGACGGGGCGGGATGCGATCACCCTCCGCCTGGTCGCGGCCGGTGCGCTGGTGGTGCTCGCCATATGGCCCGAAGCGTTGATGGGACCGAGTTTCCAGATGAGTTTCGCCGCCGTGGTCGCTCTGGTTTCACTGGGCGAGCATCCCGCTTTCCGACGCTTTGCAGCCGCGCGCGACGAGGCGGCATGGCGCCGGCTGGGGCGCAGTCTTGCGGGCATGTTGCTTACGGGTCTGGTGGTCGAACTGGTCCTCGCGCCGATCGCTCTGTTCCATTTTCACAAGGCGGGCATGCTGGGATCGGTCGCCAATCTGGTCGCCATACCCCTTACCACTCTGGTCGTCATGCCGCTGGAAGCGCTGGCCTTGCTGTTCGATCTGGGCGGGTGGGGCGCGCCCTTCTGGTGGCTTGCTGCGCGGGCGCTGGACCTGCTGCTGCTGGTGGCCCATGGCGTAGCATCCAGCCCATGGGCAGTGATGCTGACGCCCGCCCAATCCGGCGCTGTTTTCGGCCTCGTGATGCTCGGCATGCTGTGGTGCCTCCTATGGCGGAGTCACTGGCGCTGGGCGGGCCTGATGCCCGTTGCCGCAGGCGTGACCATGATCCTCGCAACCCCGATGCCTGGCATATTGATCAGCAGCGATGGCCGCCACGTCGCGGTTCGCACCGCAAGTGGCATGGCGATATTGCGGGCACGGGCTGGAAGTTACACACGCGACATGCTGGCGGAAAGCGCTGGTTACGGTGGCGCGTTGGAAGCATTGCCGGCGTTGCCCCAGGCACGTTGTTCGCTTGATCTCTGCGCCGTCCGCCTGATGGGCGGGGGACGGAAGTGGAACATTTTGCTCACCCGAAGCAATGTAAATATCGACCATGCGATATTGGCGCGGGATTGCGCCAATGCCGATATCGTCGTCAGTGACCGTAGACTGCCGGGCGCCTGCCGACCTCGCTGGTTGAAGGTGGACAGACGATTCCTCGCTCAGACCGGGGGGCTGGCCATCGATCTGGACCATGGTAGCGTGCGCAGCGCGAAAATGCGGAACGACGGGCATCCGTGGATTGCGCGACCTTCCCCTTGGCCGCGCCGGTCCGTACGCGGTCAGTTATAGCGTCGCAGCAGTCCGGCCAACTTGCCCTGAATGCGAACCTGACGCGGGTCGTAGATCTGCGGTTCATAGGCACTATTGGCAGGATCGAGTCTGACTTTGGGCCCTTCTCGCCGGAAATATTTGAGCGTCGCTTCATTTTCATCGATCAGAGCGACGACAATCTGCCCCTCCCGCGCGACTTCGGTGCGCTGGATAAGCGCGAAGTCGCCGTCGAGTATGCCTGCCTCGACCATGGAGTCCCCTGCGACTTCCAGCGCATAATGATCCCCGGTCCCAAGCAGTGCCGCGGGTACGGAGAGCATATTCTGTCCCTCCAATGCCTCTATCGGAACACCGGCCGCGATGCGGCCATGCAGGGGAATCTCCAATATGTCATTGGCGACGATCGGTGGTTTGCTCAAGGCAGGAGCAGTTGTCACCGGCGCCTTGGCAGGAACGACCAGCCTGGGCGCGCGATGCATGGCATCGGGCAGCTTGAGCACTTCAAGAGCGCGGGCACGATTGGGCAGGCGGCGGATGAAGCCGCGCTCCTCCAGCGCATTGATCAGGCGATGGATGCCGGATTTCGACCGCAGGTCCAGCGCTTCCTTCATCTCCTCGAAAGAAGGAGATACGCCTCCCTCTTCCAGCCGGATCTGGATGAAGCTCAGCAATTCCTGTTGCTTGGGTGTCAACATTTCGCCTGCCCTTCTTTGGAACGGATAGGGAACGCATAGGAAACGGAACGGGGCAAGTCAAGCGCCTAACGGTTCGCCGCGTTTATGGGAACGCGCGAGCAGCCGGGCCGTTTTCAAGCGTGCCTTCCCCGAAGAAGGTGAATAGGAGAGTAAGATGGCCAACCAGAACAACCAGGGCGGCGATCAACGTCGCGATCAGCAGGGCGGCGACCGTGCCAATCAGGGCGGACGCCAGCAACAGCAGGAAGACCAGCAGGGCCAAATGGGTGATGAGCGCCGTCAGGACAAGTCGCCCGGCAAGCAGCAGCGCTGAACAATCATCAGCTTTGCACTGGGAGGGGTCGCGTGGCGGCCCCTTTCCTTATGCAAGGGCCTTAGGCAAGGGGAAGCACCGTGACGGGATCGCCTGCCGCCGCCGGAGCGGAGCCTCCGGGGCGCAGGATGAGGCAGTCCGACATGGCCAGGGCGGCGGTGGCGGCGCTATCCTGCGACGTCACCGAAACGATGCCGGCTTCAGTGCGGAAGGCGCGAAGATAGTCGTCCCGTTCCCCCGTGGCGGGTAGTGGCGCTGCCAATGTCGCGACCGCGGTGCGCGGCAGGGGCGATGCCGCGCCCATCATGTGGCGGACCAGCGGCAGCAGGAACAGCGTCGCGGTTACGAAGGCTGATACCGGATTGCCGGGCAGGCCCAGGAAGATGGCGGAATCCAATGTCCCTGCCATCAGCGGCTTGCCCGGCCGCATGCGAATTTTCCAGAAATCGAGCGAGCCGCCAGCCTGGGCGAAGGCTGGACGGACGACATCATGGTCGCCGACCGACGCGCCGCCGGTCGAAACGATGATGTCGGCATCGGCATCGGCGGCGCGAGCAAAGGCCTGGGCCATGCCGGGCAGGTCATCTCGCACGATCCCCAGGTCGATGATGTCGCAGGGGAGGCTCGCAAGCAGGGCCGCCAGCATGGGTGCGTTAGATGACGGAAGCTGGCCTGGCTGCGTCGACGCGCCGGGCGGCACCAGTTCATTGCCGGTGGAGATCAACGCGACCCGCGCCCGGCGGGAAACGGGCAGTGCGCCATGCCCCGCCACTGCGGCAAGCGCGATCTGCGCGGGGCCAAGCGCGCTGCCGGCGGTCAGCAGGAGATCGTCCTTGCGGAAATCGGAGCCGGCCGAGCGGACATGGCGGCCCGCAGCCAGCGCCTCTTCGAGGCCGCGCAGCCTATTTCCTTCGCGGGCAGCATTTTCCTGGATCAATATGGCGTCTGCGCCCGGCGGCAAGGGCGCTCCGGTGAAGATGCGGCAAGCCTGGCCGGGCTCGATCGGCGGAGGAAGCGCCCCACCCGCCGCGCTTTCGGCAACCACCTGCCATGGCCCCGGCGATTCGGCGGCGCGAACGGCATAGCCGTCCATCGCAGAAAGGTCGGCCCAGGGCTGCTCGCGCAGTGCTGCGACATCTTCCATCAGCCAGCGTCCGGCGCAGGCGGCAACAGGCGCATGATCCGTCGGCAGCGGCCTTGCCAGCGCCATCAGGCGGTTCTGCGCCTCCGCAACGGGAAGCAGGCTCATACCGTGCCATCTTCCCTGGCTGTCCAGTCGCCGGACTTGCCGCCGCTCTTGGCCAGCAGGCGCACGTTGCTGATGATCATGCCCTTGTCCAGCGCCTTCGCCATGTCATAGACCGTCAGCAACGCGACCGATGCGGCGGTCAACGCCTCCATTTCCACGCCGGTCTGTCCGGCCGTCTTTGCGGTCGCCGTCACGGACACGCCGTTGCCGTCCAGGTCGAGGTCGACGCTGACGGAACTGAGCGCAATGGGGTGGCAGAGCGGGATCAGGTCGGAGGTCCGCTTGGCCGCCATGATACCGGCGACGCGGGCGACGGCCAGCACATCGCCCTTCTTCACCAAACCTTGCGCGATGGCCGCCGCCGCTTCGGCGCTCATGCTGATGCGGCCGCTCGCGACGGCCTTGCGCGCGGTTGTCGCCTTGGCGGAAACATCGACCATATGGGCCGATCCCTCCTCGTCCAGATGGGTGAGCTTGCTCATTGGCCGGTCAGCAGCTTGCGTGTGGCCGTTTCGACGTCCGCCTGTCTCATCAACGTTTCCCCCACCAGGAAGCAGCGGACGCCATGATCCGCCATGGCGATCAGGTCATCGTGGCTGCCGATACCACTTTCCGCGACGAAGGTGCAGCCTTCCGGAGCATAGCCGATCAATTCATATGTCCGGGCGAAATCGACGGTGAAGTCTCTAAGGTCGCGATTGTTGACGCCAATCAGGCGCGAGCGGAGTTTCATCGCCCGCTCCAGTTCCTGCGCGTCATGCACTTCGACCAGCGCGTCCATGCCCAGGCCTAACGCGGCGTCCTCTATCTCCGCCATCTGATTGTCGTCGAGCGCCGCGACGATGATCAGGATCGCGTCCGCCCCCAATGCGCGGCTTTCCAGCACCTGCCAGGGATCGATCATGAAATCCTTGCGCAGCACCGGCAGGGCGCAGGCGGCGCGGGCCGCGACCAGATAGTCGTCACGCCCCTGGAAAAAGGGCGCGTCGGTCAGCACTGACAGACAGGCTGCGCCGCCAGCCGCATAGGCGCGGGCATGGGCGGGGGGATCGAAGTCCGGGCGGATCAGGCCCTTGGACGGGCTGGCCTTCTTGACCTCGGCGATCAGGCCGAATCCGGAGCGGGCTGCGTCGTCCAGCGCCTTGCGAAAGCCGCGCGGCGGCGTCTGCTCGGCGGCGCGGGCGTGCAGCGCGGAAATGGCGGTTGCCGCCTTCCGGCTGGCGACCTCCTCTCGCTTCATATCGCAGATTTCGATCAGCTTGTTCGTCATTTATAGGCAATCCAGCAATTGAGAAGCGCATTGGCAAGGCCGCGATCGATGGTTTCGGCGGCTTCCTCCACGCCTTCGCGAAAATCGGATACGGCATCCGCCACGACAAGGGCGGCAGCAGCGTTCAGCAGTACCGCATCGCGATAGGGGCCGGCTTCGCCTTGCAACAGGGCGCGCAGGGCGGCAGCGTTAAAGGCGGGGTCGCCCCCCCGGATCGCATCGACCGGATGGGTGGAAAGGCCGAGTTCCGCAGCGGTGAGGCGACGCATCGCGACAAGGCTGCCGCCCTTCACCTCCGCCAGTACGTTGCCGCCGGCCAGCGACAATTCATCCAGTCCCTCGTCGCCGGAAACGATCATCGCGTGATCGACGCCCAGTTCCGCCAGCGCCTCTGCATAGACGGGGACATAGTCAGGGCGGGCGATGCCGACCAGCTGGCGGCGCACCCCAGCGGGATTGGCGAGCGGCCCCATCAGGTTGAAGATGGTGCGTTCCCCGATCGCCCTGCGAATGGGACCAAGCCGTTTGAGCGCGGGATGATAATTCTGCGCAAAAAGGAAGCAGATGCCAAGATCGGCCAGCGTTGCTTCTGCTGTCGTGGCTGCTCGCGCCAGGTCCAGGCCGAGCGCCTCCAGCGTATCGGCCGCGCCCGCCTTGGAGGAGGCTGCCCGGTTGCCATGCTTGGCCACGGGGACGCCGGCAGCGGCGACGACCAGCGACACCGCGGTCGAAACATTGAGGGTGTGATGCCCGTCACCGCCCGTGCCGCAGACATCGATCGTCCCCGCAGGCGCCGTGACCGGGATCATGCGCTTGCGCATGGCGCGGGCAGCGGCGGCGATTTCCGTTGCCGTCTCGCCCCGCCGGGCCATGGCGACAAGGAAACTGGCGATTTCCTCCTCCGGCAACTCGGCATCGAACAGCATGTCGAAAGCTGTTGCGGCCTGTTGCGCGTCGAGAGGCTCGCAAGGGTCGGGCAGGCGGGTCATGGTCGCTGCCTTAATCATGGGAAGGTGCCAGAGTCGAGATGGGATACGCGAAAGTCGCTATGGATGTGCAACAGAGTGGTACTGGGCGGTGCCATATCGCGCCGCCTAATTCCGGATTCGCAGGACTGACGGTGATCAATTTTCCGGCGTTGAGGAAGCAGGAGGACAGGCGGCCGGACTGCCGGGGAAAGCGGTTCAGCCCGCCACGCGTTCGCGGACCGGAATGCCGGCGATCCGCATGAAATTCGCCAGCATGTCGTGGCCATGTTCCGTGGCGATGCTTTCCGGGTGGAACTGCACCGAATGAATCGGCAGGTCACGGTGCCGGAATCCCATGACCGAACCGTCTTCGCTGGTGGCGTTGACGACAAGGCTTTCGGGAATGTTCTCGACGATCAGCGAATGATAGCGGGTGGCCGTAAAGGGCGAAGGCAGCCCCTGGAACAGCCCGGTGCCGTCATGCGTGACCGGCGATGTCTTTCCGTGCATCAGCCCGCCGCGCACGACCTGACCGCCGAAATGCTGGCCGATCGACTGATGGCCGAGGCACACCCCCAATAACGGCGCCCCGGCATCGGCGCAGGCGGCGACGAGATCAAGGCTGACGCCCGCCTCGTTGGGTGTACAGGGGCCCGGCGAGAGCAGAAATGCCTGCGCGCCGGTGGAAAGGGCCTGGCCGGCGGAAATGGCGTCGTTGCGGACGACCTCAACCTGCGCGCCCAGTTCCATGAGGTAGTGGACGAGGTTCCAGGTGAAGCTGTCATAATTGTCGATGACGAGGATCATCCCGCGGCTTTAGCGCCGGATCGGAGGCAGGGGAAGAGTCGGGATTCCGGATCGATGGGAGAACTGTCCTGGACCTGCGAACGGCGACGGCTTGATAAACCGGATGCGCCTCTCCATATAAGGCGTTGCCGGGTTCGCCCGGCTATGGTGATAAATCGTATCGTGCAATAGGCGCAGCGGACCCGGGGGCGGTACCCGGCGGCTCCACCACATTCCCCGGTTTTCGGGGCGCGTGACGGGGCCGAACTAGGATCGACGTGTGTTGAAAAGCGGTGCCTTTACCCGGCCTGAGTACGCCGTAAAAAGGTTCAAAACTCACAAGTGCCAACGATAACGAGGCTCTTGCTCTTGCTGCGTAATTGATGGCCTCACGGCCTGACATTACTCAAAAAGAACGCGGTTGAACCCACCGGGCAACAGAAGGGAATTCAGCGGCCTCCGGAGGGGCCGGGCAACAGAACCCTCCGGACCTTTTCTCCCCATCCATTTGACATGCTCGGGGCGCGGGGAGAGGGGCATTGTCCCCTGCCATGGCGGGTTCCGGCGAATTGCGCTTGGTGTTGAAGTTCACTGGCCCGCCCTATTTCTCGACCTTTATCTCGAACAATCTGGCCCAGTTCTTCCCCGTGACGAACAGACGGTCGGTCCTCGCATCATAGGCTATGCCATTGGCGACCGCCTCGCTGTCTCTGGCGCCGCTTGCCTGCAGAAGAGGGGCGATGTCGAGCCAGTCGATCACCGCGCCGGTGCGCGGATCAATCCGGGCGATATGGGTATCGTACCAGATATTGGCCCATATCTCGCCCTTCACATATTCCAGTTCATTGAGGCGGTCCACAGGACGGCCATTCCACGTCACGGTGATCCGGCGTTCCTCGGTCAGCCTTTCGGGGTCCAGAAAGCGAAGCTGCGCAGTGCCGTCGCTCATGATGAGGCTGTGCCCGTCCTGCGTCAGCCCCCAGCCTTCGCCCTCATAGCGGAACTGGGAAACCGGGGAAAAATCGCTCAGCTTCCACACGAAGCCCTGCCGATGCCGCCAGGTCAGGCTGATCAACCGGTCCTTCCAGTTGACGATGCCCTCTCCGAAATAGGGGCGGGGAATGATCCGGTGGGCCAGCGCCTTGCCGCTCTTGAGATCGACCTTCCGAATCTCTGACTCGCCCTCCAGGCCCGTGCTCTCATACAGGGCGCCATCATGGTAGAAGAGCCCCTCGGTAAAGGCGCCGGGATCGTGCGGATAGCTTCGGACGAGTTTCCAGCGCGTCTCCGCCTGCGCGGGAAAGATCAGCAGCCACGCGCCCAGCAGCGCGACGACAACGTGCCTCATTCGGCGGCCTGGTCCGCCATGGCCGCGGCAAGCCAGCCTGGCAGGGCGGCGGGATCCATATCCTCCATCCGCCGCAATTCGATGGAGAGGCCAAGATCGGCCAGCGCAGCCTTCTGCCGCTTCTCGTCGGCCTGTGCCATCGGCACCGCGACCAGGCGCCGGCTCACCTTGTTGCGATAATGCATGCGCGCGGTGTTTTCCTGCCCCACATAGCATCCCTTGTCATAATCCACGCCACTGAGTTCGCCGGCATTGGTTTCCAGCCAGAGGAGCTGGTCCTGACCGAGTTCGCCCGCGCCTTCGAATATGCCGAGCGACAATCTGTGCGCCCGGAATGCCGCGGATGCATCGCCTTCATCCGGCGCTGCGATCCAGCGGTGGCCGAGTTCCGACAGGCGCGGATCGAACGGCTTGCCGGGCGCTTCGAGAGCCCAGTGCACCGCCAGCGCATCCTCCGGCATGATTGCCACCTTGCGCCGCAACCGGTAGATCGTCAGTCGCTTCATCAGGGCATCCGCCTGAGCGCCCTCGCAATCGATGAGCACATCGTCACCCCCTGCCCAGAGGATGAAATCGAACAGCACCTTACCCTGCGGCGTCAGCAGTGCGGTCCAGCGCGGTTCCCCCTCTTTCAGTTTCAGGACGTCGCGGGTGAGCAGGCCCTGGAGGAAGCTTTTCGCATCCTCGCCGGAAATTCTGAGGAGGGCGCGGTCGGTAAGGGTGGTGCCGGTCATCGGCTTTAGGTAGGACAAACGCCCATCATATCCAAGCCCACCCCCAAGCTGGCGAGACCGACATGACTTTCGACCTCCTCCTGAAGAACGGAACCGTGCACACCCCTGGCGGCGCGGAAAGCGTGGATGTGGGCGTGAGCGGCGGCAGAATCGTCGCCATCGGCGCGTCCCTGGGCGATGCGGGCGAAGTGATCGACTGCGCAGGCCTGGACGTGCTGCCGGGCTGCATCGACAGTCAGGTCCATTTTCGCGAGCCCGGGCTGGAGCATAAGGAAGATCTGGAATCGGGCAGCCGCGCGGCAGTGCTGGGCGGCATCACCGCCGTGTTCGAGATGCCGAACACAAATCCCAACACCGACACTGCCGAGCGGGTACGGGACAAGCTGAATCGCGCCCATCATCGCATGTGGTGCGACCATGCCTTCTATGTCGGCGCCACCGCGGACAATGCCGAGCAGTTGAAGGAACTGGAGCGGATACCCGGCACCTCGGGGGTCAAGATCTTCATGGGTGCCTCCACCGGCAGCCTGCTGGTTGACGATGACGACGCATTGTCCCGTGTCCTCGCCAGCGGCACCCGACGCGTCGCCATCCATGCCGAGGACGAGGCACGGATGAACGCGCGCAAGGATCTGCGGGTGGAAGGCGATCCGTCGTCTCACCCCGTGTGGCGTGACGATGAAAGCGCGATGATCGCCACCAGGCGGATCATCGATCTTGCCCGCAAGGCGCGCCGTCGCATTCACATTCTGCATGTGACGACGCCCGCAGAACTGGAATATATCGGCCGAAACAAGGATATCGCAACCTGTGAAGTCACGCCCCAGCATCTAACCCTGGCGGCGGAGCATGCCTATCCGCGTCTTGGTACCTATGCGCAGATGAACCCCCCGATCCGCTCCGGCGCGCATCGCGACGGGTTGTGGCATTGGCTGAACCAGGGGGTGCCCGACGTTCTGGGCAGCGATCATGCGCCGCACACGATCGAGGAGAAGGCGAAATCCTATCCCGCCTCGCCCAGCGGCATGCCGGGCGTGCAGACGCTGGTCCCGCTGCTGCTCAATCACGTGGCGGAGGGGCGGCTGTCGCTCCGTCGCTTCATCGAACTGACTTCTTCGGGGCCGCAGCGCGTCTTCGGCCTGGTGGGCAAGGGCCGCATTGCGATCGGTTATGACGCCGATTTCACCGTGGTCGACCTGAAGAAGCGCTGGACGGTGGGTGGCGACTGGCTGTCCTCCCGCTGCAACTGGTCGCCCTTTGAGGGGATGGAACTGACCGGCAAGGCTGTCGGCACCATCATCCGCGGCCATCGCGTCATGTGGGAAGATGCACTGGCGAATGAGGCAGTGGGTGAGCCTGTCCGCTTCGAAGCGACCGAGTTCGCCTAAACCGATGCCAGGCGGTTGCGACGGGCGGCGCTCAGGCCGTCCGCCGCGAACACGACAAGGCTGAGCCAGATCAATCCGAAGCTAGCCATCTGTCCCATCGTCAGTTTTTCGCCGAACAGCAGGATGGCACACAGGAACTGGATGGAAGGCGCCAGATATTGCAACAGGCCAAGCGTCGCCATGGGCA
Organism: Sphingobium sp. LMC3-1-1.1; assembly: GCF_040676285.1. Lineage (NCBI taxonomy): Bacteria > Pseudomonadati > Pseudomonadota > Alphaproteobacteria > Sphingomonadales > Sphingobiaceae > Sphingobium > Sphingobium sp. LMC3-1-1.1. The sequence continues at coordinate 566,937 of NZ_JBEGHQ010000023.1, forward strand.
ATCGGTGCGCGGCGATCGCAAACAGGACCAAAGGAATGGTCGTAACTGCGCCAGCTGCGATCAGAAGGACGGTGGTCGGCATATCCTGTCCGAAGCTCGCGCCGCCGTGCATCGACAGCCAGAACAGATAGGCGACGGCCGGCGGCATCAGCAGAAAGGTCTCGACACCCAGTCCGACCATGGGGGCAACCGGCGTCATTTTCCGAATCAGTCCATAAAAGCCGAAGGAAAATGCCAGCGCCACGCTGATCCAGAGCGTCGTCAGCGCCGTTGCGGCCATGATGGCGACGCCGACCGCGGCGACCGCCACCGCCGCCAGTTGTCCCAGCCTCAGTCGCTCGCCGAGCAGCAGCATGCCCAGCCCGACGTTGACGAGCGGATTGAGGAAATAACCCAGGCTGGCGGCGATGACATGCCCCGCGTTCACCGCCCCGACATAGGTCAGCCAATTGATGCCGATCATGAGGGCTGATCCGGAAAGGGCGAAAAGGAGTCGCCGGTCGCGCAATATTGGCCCCAGCTCGCGAAGGTTCCGTCGCGCTAGCAACAGCGTCAGGATCAACAGCAGCGACCATAGGATGCGCTGGCAGACAATCTCCACCGCATTCACATGATGCAGCAGCCTGAAATAGATAGGCAGTAGTCCCCAGGCGCTATAGGCCGCTATGGCCGCGAGCAGGCCCTGCCGTACCGTCTGTTCGGATGGATCGGAACTATTCAGAGGATTCCTCCGCCCATGAACAGCCGCAGGGCGCCGAACGCCGCCACGATCAGGCAAAAATTACGTCCCCCGTTTTTCGTGGAGAACATGCCGACAAAGGCGCCGAACAACGCCATGGGCACCAGCAGCCAGTTGAGCGCCCCCAGCAGCGGAAAGACCGCCGGGATCATCAGGAGCAGGGTGATGAGGCCAATCAGGGCTGACAGGACGTTGAACATGGCCGTACAAATGGCGAGTGAGCAGGGCCGAAGCAAGGCAGGATACCGGGCCAGTTGACGCAGACTGGCCCGGCGCCCGGGGAAGTTCGTGATTCACCAAAAACCCTAACGAAAAATTAACCTCTGTTCTTCATGTCTTGTTTACGAAGGAGTGAAGCGATGGCGCCTGTTCGATCGTTCTGTGTTCTGGCGATGCTTGTCGCCCTGCCTCTGGCGGGCTGCGACAAGAAAAAGGATGATCTGAACGCGCTCGACGCCCAACTCACCAACAATGCGGTGGATGCGCTCGCCAATCAGATCGTGGTCGATCCCCGGCTTGCCGGCCGCTCCGATGCGGCCGCAAAACTGCCGGCGTTGAAGGGAGAGGCCGCGACTGCGCTGGCCGCCTCCGTGAAGCTGGCGGGCGGGACGCTGCTTGCCGCGCCCGCGCCTGCCCAAGGGCAGGCAAAGGAGTCAGAAGCCGCGCTGGCTGCCGTGGCCGCCGAACAGAAGAAGCCGGGCGGCAATGCCCTTTGTCGCGAGCAACTGATCCATGGCGCGCAATGGGCCAGCCGCCTGCCCGAACCCTTTGCCGTTTATCCCGGCGCGCAGCTCATGGAGGCTGCGGGTGCGGAAAAGGACGGTTGCACGCTGCGGGCGGCGACATTCGTCACGCCGGTGCCGTGGCAAAGCGTGATGGACTTCTATTATACCCAGGCTCGTCGCGCAGGCTTTGATGCCGAACACAGGGTGATGGGCGGCGACCATGTGCTGGGCGGCTCGCGCAAGGATGACGGCAGCGCCTTCCTGCTGCTGTTCACCCAGGCGCCGGGCGGCAAGACGAGCGTCGACCTGTTAGCGGATAACGGCCGCTAGGACCGTTGGGCACCGCACCCTGATCAGTTGCGCATAGCGGCGACCGTCCGCCCGATTTCAGGGCTTGCGCCGGAGGCCCAACAACCACGGCTTCACCCCGCGCGTCGGATGAGGCGTACCGTCAAGCCGCCTAGCGCGGATGATACGGATCGGCTTGATGATCATCTGCCCCCGCATCGGCCCCGATCCGCAGCAGGTCGGCACGGCAAGGATCCGCTTCACAACATCCATGCCGCCAACGACGTGGCCGAAAGCGGCATAGCCGATATAGTCGCCCCGCGCGTCCATGTTCGGCGTCGGCCCCACGGTGATGAAGAAATTGCCCATGGCGGAATTGGCGCGGTCGGGCCTCGCCATGGAAAGCGTGGCGTCGAGATGCCTGATCCCGGTCTGCGTCGTCGGCTCGTGCTTGATCGGCGGCAGTGAACGGCGGGCGTCGGTGTCGATCCCGCCCTGGATCAGCCCCAGCCCTGGATCGCTCTTGCGCCGCGCCGCGCGATAGAAGGTCACGCCGTCAAAGCGCCCGTCATCGACATAGGTGAGGAAATTGGCGGAGGTGACAGGTGCCCTCCGATCATCGGTCGCGACCACGATGGTGCCCATGGAGGTCTCTATCGCTACGCGGGTATGGCCGGGGGTTGGCCGGTTCGCGGTCAGCGCGAGGGCGGAACCGGAAGCCAGAGTGCCAAGAAGCGGGACAAGCGACAGGAGGGCAAAACGCAGGACAGCAGGGATCATCGACAGGCAAGCACGCTCAATGAAAGGAGTTTCGCCTTAGGCTAGAGCCTGTGCAGGCCCGGCGCAACCGGGTGACAAGCACCCGTTCCACACACTTCTTCGCAGAAGAAGGCGCCGCCATAAGTCAGTTCATTCGGCGCAAGCGATCCTGACCGTGCAAAACAGCTAATCAGATTTCGTTGGAGTCCAGGTTCGTCTTTGCCGGATGCCACATATTCGGATTTCCTGTCGTGGGGCATGCGCCGACGCCCGCCACCAGCATGTCGAGCGTATCGGCATAAATCTCTTCCACCAGCAATTCCGCTTCGGGATCGCGGTCGTGTCTGATCAGCACGTCAAGCATCAACAGGTTCATTGCGATGAGCCGATGCTGCACCAGTCGCGGTGGAACGTCCGGCATGGCTCTTTCGATCAGCAGGAGCAGCTCTACCGTCACGGGCGTCAAGCTCATGGCCTGGCCGCGCAGGGCAATGGCGGGTTCGAATTGCAGGACCTGCCGCAGGAAGGAGGCATAGCTGTGTTGGCCCCGCTCGTCCTGCTGTTCGAGAAGGGGGCGAAACAGGCAATCGAGCAGAATGCGCAGATCAGCTTCCCTGCCTTTGACGCGCGCCGCTGCCAGCAGGGCGCTGCGACGCGCATCGATTGCCGGGAGCCGCCTTGTATAGATCGCGTTCACCAACCCGTCGCGTCCGCCGAAATGATATTGAACCGAGGCCGGGTTCGACAGGCCTGCAGCGGCGCTGATCTCTCGAAGCGACACGGCGTCGAGGCCGTGCTCGCCCCATAAACGCTCCGCCACATCGACGATAACGGCGCGCGACTTGGGTCGCTTCACGGGGACAGCGGCAGGGCTCATGGCATTTCACCATATCCGCTTGCGCGCCCACGTCCAGTTTAATACACTTGTTATAATTATGGCGAGGCGGTTGGAAATGCCGCATCTGCTGGTCCGAAAAAATTCACGGGAGGTGCCGCATGAAATTGATGTTCACATCATTGGTTCTGTCGCTTGCCGCGTCTGCCTTGGCTGCCGAGCCGCACATAACGCTTCCGATTCCGGACGGGACATTCACTGGCACGGTCGGGCGGACGTTCCGGGAATCGTCACCCGCATCGCTTCCCAAGCCCGTCGCGGCACCCAAAGGGGCGCCCAATATCATCGTCATCATGCTCGACGATGCCGGTTTCGGCCAATATGCGACTTTTGGCGGCGCGGTGCCTTCGCCCGCGATGGATCGGCTGGCCGCCGAGGGCTTGCGCTTCAATCGCTTCCATACGGCGGGTATCTGCTCGCCCACGCGCGCCGCGCTTCTGACGGGGCGCAATCCGCATAATGCGGGGGTTGGCATCGTCACCGAACTAGCGACCGGCTATGACGGCTATACGGGCATCATTCCGCAGAGTACCGTGCCTGTTGCCCGCATTCTTCGCGACAATGGCTATGCCACCGCCATGTTCGGAAAGAACCACAACACGCCGCCTGCCGAGGCCGGGCCTGCGGGGCCCTTCAATCACTGGCCGGGCGGCTTTGGCTTCGATTATTTCTATGGGTTCAACGCCTGGGGCACCAGTCAGCATCAGCCGTTGCTGTTCGAGAATAACCGGCCCGTGCCGCCTGTGCGCGACCCGGACTATCACCTCACCCATGATCTTGCGGATCGCGCCATCGGCTGGATCAGGAGCGTGAAGGCCGCCAGCCCAGACCGGCCCTATTTCCTCTATCTTGCCCCCGGTGCGACGCATGCGCCGCACCATGCGCCGAAGGCATGGATCGATCGCTTCAAGGGTCAGTTCGACAAGGGCTGGGACGCGTATCGGACCGCCGCCTTTGCAAGGCAGAAGGCGCTTGGCGTAGTGCCGAAGGATGCCAAGCTGACCCCGCGTCCGGCGGAAATTCCTGCATGGGACAGCCTGCCAGCCGAAACGCAGCGCATCTTCGCTCGTCAGATGGAGGTGTTCGCCGGATTTGCCGCCCATACCGATGCGGAGGTGGGCCGGCTGATCGATGCCGTCCATGCGATGCCAGGGGGTGAGAACACGCTGATCGTCTATATTGCGGGCGACAATGGCGCGAGCGCGGAGGGCGGGGCGAATGGTACGCTGAACGAACTGGGGCCGGCAAACGGGCTGGAAGAGAAGGTGACGACCGCCGAACTGGCGGACCTGGGCGGTCCGGCCTATAACAACAATTATCCCGCCGGCTGGGCGTGGGCGGTCAATACGCCTTTTCGCTATTACAAACAGGTGGTGTCGCATCTTGGCGCGGTGCGCAATCCCATGGTCATGTCGTGGCCCGCGCGCATTGCCGACAAGGGTGCGCTCAGAAGCCAGTTCACCGATGTGACGGACATTGCGCCAACGCTTCTTGCCGCTGCAGGCGTTAGGGCGCCAACCAGCGTCGACGGCATTGCCCAGAAGCCGCTGGACGGCGTCAACCTGCTCCCAGTGGCGACGGAGCCCCATGCGCCCGAGGTGCGGCAGCGCCAATATTTCGAGGTGTTCGGCAATCGCGCCATCTATGATCACGGCTGGATGGCATCGGCCCGGCTTGCAAACCCGTGGGAAGCCAACCGTGCCATGCTGGATCCCGATAAGGTCCATTGGGAACTTTACGACCTGGATCACGACTTTACCCAGGCCCATGATCTTGCCGCTCGCTATCCCGAACGACTCGAGCAGTACAGGAAACTGTGGTGGGAGGAAGCGAAGCGCAACAATGTGCTGCCGCTCGACTGGCGGGCAGGGGAAAGGCTCGCCAGCCGCCCACCGGATTCGCGGACCCATTTCGAACTGTATCCCGGTACGATCGGCATTCCCGAAACGATCGCGCCCAATATCCGCAACCGGTCATGGACCATCGCGGCGGACGGCAGCTTCACTGCGCGTGACAACGGCATGCTCATCACCCAGGGAGGCATGACGGGGGGCTGGGCCTTCTATCTGCGCGATGGACGGCCCGCTTTCGATTATAATCTTGGATTGGCGGCGCATTACCGCATCGTCGCGCAATCTCCGATTGCCGCAGGTACGAAGTCGCTGGTGGCGCGGTTTGATTATGAGGGCGCCCCGCAGGTCAGGGGCGGCGGGGGCGTGCTGACCCTGCTCGCCGACGGGCAGGTCGTGGCGACCGGCCATCTCCCCCGGACACTTCCAGGGATTTTCTCGCTTAATGAAGGTCTCGATGTGGGGACGGATTATGGATCGCCTGTCGGAGACTATCCGTTTCCGTCCGACTTCACCGGGATGTTGAGCGATGTTCGGATCGACCTGCGCTGATGCCGGGTTTTCGGACTCGGCGAGGGCGTTTTCTACGCTGATGGAGAAAATCTGTCGGTTCGGCGCGAGCGGTAAAACAAAAAAATGAAGCACCAAAAAGGAAAGGCGGCAGCTTCATCGCTGCCGCCTTCTTGATTCTCGTTTAGCAGCTTGAATTGCGGTCGATGGCGCGGCCGGCCAGCGCGCCGGCGCCAGCGCCGATGATGGTGCCGGGAGCCCGATCACCGCGAGTGTCGACCGCGCGGCCCAGCAAAGCCCCGGCGACACCGCCCAGCAGCAGGCCCGTCGTACCGCCCGACTTGCGGCAACGATAGCCGCGGTCATCGCGATAGGAGCGGTAGTCGCGATAATCGCGGCGGTCGGAATAGCGGACCCGCTCGTGACGGTCATAGCGGTGCCAGCCGTCGTCGCGGGCGAAGGACGTCGCCGGCACCGCTGCGGAAAGCGTCGCGGCAGCAGCTGCGATGGCGAGCATGGTTTTGCGAATGGTCATGACTGGTCTCCTCTTACCTTGTCGTTGACCCGCTTATTCCACGCGGCACATGCGCCGATCCTGAACCGCTTTGTTATCAACGGTTAAGCTGAACGGAACTGGCCGTGCCGTGTCGATAAAGCAGGTTAAGCGCGAACGCGCCGCGGCCTTTCGGAATGGATATCGACCGGAAATCCCACCTTGCCGTCTTCAATAGAGGAGGTCGGCATGCAGAACGGACAGCGCAGCGAATCGTCCCAGGACCCGGCGGAGAAGGACACGACGACTCATCGCCGCCGGAAAGAGATTTTCCCGGCGGCGATGAGGATCGCGCCGACGGTGGAACCTAGAGCGCATAGAAGGCCGAGGATAACGACGCCAATCCCTTGGCACCACCGTCAATATTCAAGCCGGGAGCTCGTCGAAGGGATGGAAGCAGCCTTATCGCTTGCTGCTTCTCAAGCCGCGATCAACTCGAAAGCAGCGGGTAACGCATGCGCCAATCATCCAGCAAGGCCTCGATCGCGGCGATCTCCTGGAATGAGCCAGTCGGCGCGGCAGACCAGTTGCAATGGGGATGCGTGGTACGGCTATAGAGGCGGATCGGCCCCACCAGCCTGCGCCAGTGATGCTTGCTGCGTCCATGATCGCGGACCAGCCGGGCAATGATCATGTCGACAAGTTTGTCAGTCGTCATTTTCTTTCCCCTCGGCACAGGGCCATTGCCCGGGCAGTTCCAGATAGGCCTCCAGCTCCCGCCAATGCCGGTCCCATCCTGGGCCGCGCCGTCCTTCCGGCACATGCGCCTCCACCATGCGTCTGGCTCGTGCCACGACATTGTCGCTGGGCGCGCGCAGACGGGCGAGAATGTCCCGGATACCGCCCGTCATGAAGATCGCCGCCGCATGGATCGCTGATAGAAGCAGCCATGCGGGCTTTCAACAACTCCGAAGTGCGGGCAAACTTGGCATCCCAAGAATCAGGGAAAGCGTGCTTTCGCTTTGTCGCGAAACAGCAACGGCAGTCCGCAAAAGACCGACTATCTATTGTCAATCATAAAGATAGAGAATAGATAGTCGGGTAGGAGGTTCTTTCATGCGCCCACATATCCCTGAATTGACCGCACCCGCGACAATATTGACCGTGCCCGGCCTGATGAACAGCGGAGCGGGGCACTGGCAGACCATCTGGGAAGCCGAGCTGCCCAACTGCCATCGCGCTGAACTGGGCAGTTGGGATGCCCCGCAACGCAATAGCTGGATCAGCCATCTCAACCATGCGATCGACCGCGTCGACGGCCCTGTCATCCTGGCCGCTCATAGCCTGGGTTGTCATGCCATAGCGTGGTGGGCTGCGTTCGAATGTCCGCAATGGAGCGAAAAGATCATCGGAGCCATGCTCGTCGCTCCACCGGAACTCGAATCGGGCGCGGTCGATCCGCGCCTGCGCGGTTTTGCGCCCACGCCCAAGGCATTATTGCCTTTCCCTTCGATCCTCGTCGCGAGCCGCAACGATCCCTATATTTCCTTCAGCCGGGCAAGACTGCTCGCGCAATTCTGGGGTTGTCGCTTTGCCGATGCCGGTGAGGCGGGACACATCAACGCTGATTCCGGGTTGGGCGATTGGGCATTCGGGCGGTTTTTGCTTTCACGTCTTGGGCAATCGTTCGAGGACCAAGGCATGGAGGTCCGGCAGACTGCGGGAGAGCGTGAGCGCAGCGCGGAGGCTACTTTGCTCTACGGCATCTGATTATTGGCAGCTATCCCATCGGGACCGGAGTTGGATCTTTGCTCTGGATCGGAGGGTTCGCGGTCCCTCATCAGGCGAAAAGGCCCGTAATTTCGAGATAGGGAAGCAAAAACCATATATTTTCAGATATTTACGCAAAAAAATCCGGAAATTTCTCGAAACTGTCATTTTTAGGGTTGCCTGAATCTGCTGGCCCACCTAGATGCGCCTTCACCGACGCGGCGCTGCCCCACTGGGACGGCGGAAGCGGCGGTCGCCGACATAGACGGACGCTGGTCCCCCGGAACGCAAGGAACGGGGTGGGATAGCTGTCCGGTTTATGTTGTGAGGTTCTTTGACATTGTAGATTGATGAAGGGACATGTGGGCGGCGGCTCCGGGTTCTGGCGGCTTCTGGGCGTCGGATATTCGGTTTAAAGCAAGCCATTACTCACAATGTCCTTACACACCATGTAAGATTTGTGCAGGAATGGCTCCTGGAAATGAGCGGTTCGTGTTTGGGATTATTCCTCCTGGATGCGGATCGGACATCAAACTTGAGAGTTTGATCCTGGCTCAGAACGAACGCTGGCGGCATGCCTAATACATGCAAGTCGAACGAGCCCTTCGGGGTTAGTGGCGCACGGGTGCGTAACGCGTGGGAATCTGCCCTTGGGTTCGGAATAACGTCGGGAAACTGACGCTAATACCGGATGATGACGAAAGTCCAAAGATTTATCGCCCAGGGATGAGCCCGCGTAGGATTAGCTAGTTGGTGAGGTAAAGGCTCACCAAGGCGACGATCCTTAGCTGGTCTGAGAGGATGATCAGCCACACTGGGACTGAGACA
>NZ_JBEGHQ010000024.1:0-2225 GCF_040676285.1 Sphingobium sp. LMC3-1-1.1
AGTTCGTAGCGCAGCGAAATTCTCCAGGTCCTCGGGCGGTTGTACGATTCATGCATGCAGCCGCAGAAGGTCGCCAGATCGAACCCGATCACGTTGACCCGCTTGTCGAAGATGTTGTCGAGCGAAGCAGCCGCGGTGAACTGGGGCGTGAGCTTCCACTCCACATTGGCGGCGGTCAGGATATAGCCCTTCGTGACTTCCCCGGTGAAGTTGCGCAGGTTGTTGAAGAACCGGCCGGTGTAGTTGGCATTTGCCGACAGCGAAATCGCATCGTTCGCAATGGGCGGCGTCCAACTCACGATCGCCGAGAACTGCTCGCGGGGCGCGAAGGCAGGCTCGGTGTCCTTGACAATGGCCGGCGCGGTAGCCGTGGCAGGTGCGGTGACGACATTCTTCACCTTGGGCCGGAAGACGGACGCGCCAAGGTTGACCAGAAGCCGGTCCGTTGGCTTGATCTGGAGACTGCCTTCGATACCGTAGTTGGTCGCCGGGCTGTTCGTGACCAGACCCGACGAGTTTACGAACAGGAACGCCTGGTAGTTCTTGTAGTCATAATAGAAGGCCGCGAGATTGGCGACGACTGCGCCATCCAGCAAGGTCGCCTTCACGCCCGCTTCGTAGGACCACAGCGTTTCGGGTCCGTAGGCCATCTGGGATTCGAGAAGCGGGAGGCTGCCGTCCTGGTACTTGGCGTTGTAGGCCCCGCCCTTCACGCCGCGATTGACGCCGACATAGACAAGGGTGTCGGAGTTCGGCCGATATTCGAGCTGGAGCTTGCCGGCCCACAGGTTGTTGCTCCGCTTGTTGCGATAGGGATCGAAGATCAGCGTGCCATCGGCCTTCTGATAGGCCGGCAGCGGAGCCAGTTCGACGCTGTCGATATAATAGTCGCGATCATTCTGGATCAGGGCCGAACGGTAGGAATAGCTTTGATGTTCAAAGATGATTCGTCCGCCGGCAACCAAAGTCAGCTGCGGAGCGAATTTCCATTCGAGCTGGGAGAACAGCGAGAAGGACTGCGTCTTGAGCTGGTTGAAGTTGATCAGGTCCCCGCCGCCCGGAGGCAAGCCAAGGGGATTGACCAGGATCGAACCCTCGGGAACAAGGAACCCGCTGGCGTCCTTGGCATTGAGGTTCAGATAATAGGCGCCTGCACTCCAGTTCAGGCTGTCACTTTTCCCGGACAACCGGAGTTCCTGCGAAAACTGCTGGGTGTTTGCATCGCTGGCGACGCCCAGGAAGTTTACCGGCACCAGTGCGGTGTCAGTCAGGAACGACTTCTTCAACTGCTTCCAGTCGGTGATCAGGGCCACATCGACCGCACCGATCGACCCGTCGATGTGCAGGGCCGCGTTGTAGGTCTGCATCCGGTTGCGGTCGTCAAGCGCCATCGCCTGGGAGATGTAGTTGTTGTCGCGCGGCTGCTGAGTGGCGCCCAGAACCGGGTCCGTTTCGGGAAGCCTGATCGTATCGATCAACTGGCCGTCGCTGTTGAACACCGGCGCCGCGGGGAAGGACTTGTACGGGCTGGTCGACGCGATGCTGCGCAGGGCCGAACCCTGCACGCGGATCTTCCAGTCACCCGTTTCGTACTGGAGCTGCAACCGCCCGCCGAGGGTGTTGTCGTTCCAGGTGTTCTCGCAGCAGCGGGCAGGCACAGGACCGGGCGCGCTGTTTCCAACCGGATAGATGTTCTTGAAGATCGGATCCTGGCGATTGTACAGGATCGTGGCGCGGCCAGAGAAGCCATTGCCCAGCGGGCCGCCGATACCCGCTTCAAGGCGGGTCTGGTTGAACCGGCCATAGGTCGCGTTCGCGTTGATCGAAAGCTGGTCGGTCGGCTTGCGCGGAATGAAGTGGACCAGGCCGCCGGTGGCATTGCGTCCGAACAGGGTTCCCTGCGGCCCCTTCAGAATTTCCACGCGCTCAAGGTCGAAGGTGCCGAAGATCTGGCCGCTGAGGCTGCCGATATAGCCATCGTCGAAGTAGACCGCGACCGGGCCTTCGAGCACGTCGCTGAAGTCGTTCTGGGTGACGCCGCGGATGGTATATTGTGCGGTCTGGCCACCGAAATTGCCCGAAACGTGGACGCCCGGCGTAATGCGGCCAATGTCGATGCTGCTCGTCACGCCAAGCCGGGCCAGCTGCTCACTCCCCAGGGCGGTGATCGAGATGCCAACATCCTGAAGACGCTGCTCACGATGCTGCGCCGTCACGACAATCTC
>NZ_JBEGHQ010000025.1:0-1831 GCF_040676285.1 Sphingobium sp. LMC3-1-1.1
CAGAAGTCCGCCGATCACCGCCCACTCTTCATCCGACAAATCGCCCCGAAACATCGCTGCCCCAAAAAAGCAGCCTTGAATCAGAACTCAGCCCAAATGAAAACCTCTTTTGTCAACATCGCCTAGTTTAGCACGGCACCGGATTTCTCACCGTGCAAGCGCTCATAATGGGAGCCTGCCCATCTTGCTCCCATCAGGGCAGAGATCGAACTCGGCCTGGAAAGCTCGCAACAATATGGCCTGCCGCATCGGGCGGGTGCCGGGAACGGTTAGAGTTGCGGCTATTGTAGTCGCCCTGGTGATCTGACCGAAGCCAAGCGCGCAGACCAGCGGGGCGAGCCACGATGCCACGGCGGCCGACAGGAGATAGCGAACGATCCATCGGGGCTGAGGGATGGCCAGGTCACCACGGCGTCATCCGGGACGCAACGGAATGGCTCCACTACCCGCCTGCGGGATGAGCTGAGGCGATCATTGCAACCGGCTGCCCGAACAACGGCCTCCGGGGCCGGCCGCCGGAGCCGGAAACGATCAAGCGGAACGTGCAGTTCAAGCGATCAAGCCGCCAATCCTAACTGCTGCGATCGATGACTCTTATCCTCCGTGCCAGTTAACCCGTTTGGGTCGTGGCTGCCGCGACGGAAATTCGGGTATCGTGAAGGGGATTTGGGCATGACATTTCATGAGGCATCGCGCGCACAATCAGTGAGCAGCACCCATCTGCCTCCCTATCAGATCGAGACCAAGCCCTATGGCAGGGCGCTCGTCGCTCTTGCTGAACAGCGCAGCGAAATCATCTGCCTTGGAGCAGATCTAACCAGACAAACCGAGACCGACCTTTTCCGCGACCAACTGGCCGATCGATTCGTCAATGTAGGCATGGCCGAGGCAAATATGATCGGCATCGCTGGTGGCCTGGCGCGGGCGGGGCACACAGTGTTCGTCAATACATTCGGCGTATTCGCAACCCGGCGCTGCTTCGATCAGCTTGCGATGGCGGTTGCCTATCCTAACCTCAGCGTCGTCATAGCGGGCTTTATGCCAGGTCTATCGAGTCCAGGTGGCCCCAGCCATCAGGCGATCGAGGACATGGCGCTGATGCGCGCTTTGCCCAATATGGCGGTGCTCGATTTGGCCGACGCGAGTGAAATCCGCCAGGCGGTCACGATTGCGGCGGATCGCAAGGGGCCGGTCTACCTGCGCCTCAAGCGTGGAGAGATTCCGCGGATCTTCGACGACAATCATAAGCTGGAATTCGGTCGGGCGCATATACTCAGTGAGGGGTCGGACGTTACCATCGTGGCATCGGGCATGATGGTCCCGGCCGCGCTCGTTGCCGCATCCACGCTGGAGCAGCACGGTCTTTCGGTCGGCGTCGTCAATTCGCCGTCGATCAAGCCGTTGGATAGCGACACCATTTTGAAGGCGGCGCGCGGATCCCGGCTGATCCTGACGGCAGAAAATCATTCGATCATCGGCGGCTTGGGCTCGGCAGTTGCCGAAGCCCTTGCTGAGGCGGGCTTGGCTGTTCCGCTTCGTCGGATTGGGATTGCGGACCGGTTTGCCGAGTCTGGGAGTCGCGAGCATCTTTTTGCGAAATATGATCTCGACATAGCGGCGGTTCTTCGCGCTGTGTGGTCAGGTCTTGGCCTGGAGGGCGATCCGCCGCGCGCGCATTTTGATACGGCGTCTGCCGACGAATATGCACCTGTTTAATAGGACCATTGGAGAGCGACATGTGTAGCCACCCTCAACACATCCATTGTACTCCGGAGATGCTGCCGGAGGAATTCAAGCGGGGTGCTTCGCAAAATGCGATCATGGCCGTGGA
>NZ_JBEGHQ010000026.1:0-1773 GCF_040676285.1 Sphingobium sp. LMC3-1-1.1
GCAGAAGTCCGCCGATCACCGCCCACTCTTCATCCGACAAATCGCCCCGAAACATCGCTGCCCCAAAAAAGCAGCCTTGAATCAGAACTCAGCCCAAATGAAAACCTCTTTTGTCAACATCGCCTAGCTTGCTAAAGCCTTCATCGGTTTGAACTGCTTCGTCGACCCTGACCTTGGGTTCGAGCGCTTCGACAGCAAGTTGGCTCCGCACTTCTTCGGCTATGCGTTTAAGGAACCAGCTTGTTGCCCGCCAGGCGGAAACCCATGGCGAATTGAACGAGCCAGGGACATTTCGAGACCCGAATGTATGGCAGCTTCAATGATTTGATTGAGGCTTGCGAACGGCAGCTCTGTCGGAGTTTCAGGCAACTGCCTCATTCAAACGCAGTCGCTAACATATCGGCGACTGCGCGCACGGCGGGGGCGTGTTTCAGATCAGCATGGATCACCATCCACACGGGTCGCGCTTCGGGTTGCTTGGCAATTACGCGCACGAGTTCCTTGCAAGGTGTTGCCATTATTGAGGGTAGCAGTGCAACGCCGAGGCCAGCCTTGGCTGCCGCAAACTGGCTGTGAAAATCTCCGGTCAACAGGTCGAGCGGACGGTCTCCGGCAAACTCTTCCAGCCAGCGCTGCTGCGGCACGTGAGCCAGCGTTTCGTCAAAGGCGATAAAGCGCCATTGCTGCGGTGGCAGTCTGGCAATTTCCGGCGTTGCATAAAGGGCGAACTCGACCGAGCCGATGCGCCGGATGATATTCTGCCTGCCCTGCGGCTCGACCATCCGCACCGCCAGATCGGCCTGCCCGCTATCCAGCGAGGCAATATGCGAATTGGCGGACAGCACGATCTGCAGGCCGGGATGCTCGGATCGCAGAACGCGCAAAGCCGGGATGATGATTTCACTCATCAGCACCGGCGGCGCGGTCAAACGCACGCGCCCGGTCAGCGTTCCTTGCGCGGCATGGGAGATGCGCTCAATCCGCTGCGCGCCGCTCTCCATGTCGCGGGCGACAGCGGCAATTTCGATGCCCTTCTCGGTCAGCGGTGTGGACCGGGCCAGACGGTGCACAAGGGCGTGCCCCAGAGCTTTCTCCAGTGCACCAATCCGGCGCGACACCGTTGCATGGTTGACGCCCAGGGCGCGGGCTGCGCCTGCCAGCGAGCCTTCGCGCTCCAGCACCGCCAGCACATGCAGATCATCCCAGTTCATCTGATCAATATTGCACAGATGACGTGCAGGATCATGCAGTTTTCATCGGCATGATCTGCTGCGACACAGTGTGATCTGATAACAGGAGCATATGTCATGATCCGCACCCTTCCGCTCGGGGCCAGTGGCCTAAACCTGCCAGCCCTTGGCCTTGGCTGCATGGGTATGTCCGAATTCTACGGCGAAACCAACGATACGCAGTCGCTCGACGTGCTGGCCCGCGCCTATGATCTGGGCGTGCGGTTGTTCGATACCGCCGACATGTATGGCAACGGCCTCAATGAGGAATTGCTGGCGCGATTCCTGGAAACAGCCCGCCCGGATGCTTTCATCGCTACCAAGTTCGGCATTCGCAAGGCTGCGGGCGAATATGCGCGCAGCATCGACAACAGCCCGGATTATATCCGGCAGGCCTGCGACGCCTCATTGAAACGCCTAGGCGATGTTGACAAAAGAGGTTTTCATTTGGGCTGAGTTCTGATTCAAGGCTGCTTTTTTGGGGCAGCGATGTTTCGGGGCGATTTGTCGGATGAAGAGTGGGCGGTGATCGGCGGACTTCTGC
>NZ_JBEGHQ010000027.1:0-1411 GCF_040676285.1 Sphingobium sp. LMC3-1-1.1
TCGGCCGCCAAGCAGCATCAGAAGCATAATCCCTGGATCAGCCCCGAAAATTGGCGCCCGGTGGTATCAAGCTGGCGCGGCTCGATCATGGAAGAGGTTGGCGTTGAGAAGGCGAACGCGAAGCGGATCGCGGACGTGCTGCGCGATGCTGGCCTCATCAACGAGCCGCTGGGCATAGATGTCGTTGAAATTCCGGTGCTCCGGGCGCTGGAGGCCGAAGGGGTGACGATCGTCAATGCAGAAGGGCTGATGCAACGCGCCCGCGTCATCAAGTCGATCGACGAGGTCTCGTTGCTGGAGACCGCTGCGTGTCTGGTCGATTCCGCCTATGACGAGTTGTTCCGCGTGCTGCGCCCGGGCGTCAAGGAAAGCGAGGCCGTCGCCGTCGTCAACCATGTGCTCTACAATATGGGTTCGGAGAATGTGGAGGCGGTGAACGCGATTTCGGGCGAACGCTGCGCGCCGCATCCCCATGTGTTCTCGGACCGTTACATGCGGCCGGGCGACATGGCCTATTTCGACATCATTCACTCCTATATGGGCTATCGCACCTGCTATTACCGCACGATCAATATTGGCGGCGCGACCCGCAAGCAGCGGGACGTGTACAAGAAGACGCGTGAAATCCTCGACGAAGCGATTGCAGAGATCAAGGTGGGCGCGTCTTCGGCCGATATCGCCAAGAAATTCCCGGCCGCCCAGGAATTCGGCATGGCGAACGAGGAGGAAGCGTTCGGGCTGCAATATGCGCATGGTATCGGCGTTGGCCTGTGGGAACAGCCGCTGATCAGCCGCTATCACTCGATCGAACACCCGATCACGATCGAGGAAGGGATGGTCTTTGCGATCGAGACCTACTGGCCTTCCGAAGACGGAACGACCGCGGCCCGGATCGAGGAAGAGATCCATGTCACGAAGGATGGTCCGCGGCTTCTGACGAAGTTTCCGGCGCAGGATCTGTTGGTGGCCGGGCAGCAATATTGGAACGGTCACAGCTTTGCCAAGGGCGTCAACGAGATCCAGTTGCCCGGCGGCGAGGTGATCTGACGGGTTTGGAGTGAAGTATCTGATTTGATGGATAGGTAATTAGAACAAAAAAGGATCTTGCAGGGCTGAGTTGCATATTATTATCGTCATCAAGGGGAATAATAATGAGGAAAGATCTTGGAATCCGGGCAACCTTACTTTGTGCAGTTGCGGTTGGTGCGCTTGCCAGTCCTGCGCTGGCGCAGGATGCACCGGCCGCCTCTGCCGTGCAGGATCAATCAACTCACGCCGACAAGGGCGGCTCGGCCTTGTCGGGCGAGATCATCGTAACGGCGCAGCGTCGCGAGCAGAGCATCCAGAAGGTGGGCATCGCCATCACCGCCTTTTCCGGCGACCAGTTGCGCGCCCTCAATGTGACTGATTC
>NZ_JBEGHQ010000029.1:0-1326 GCF_040676285.1 Sphingobium sp. LMC3-1-1.1
AAGGGGCATCATCGTGAACCGAGTTATCCATCCTGACGTCGTGCGCAATCTGGCGCTGGCGATCCTCGCCTCATCCACCGCGCCTGCGCTGCTGCTCGACGGAGATCTCACCGTGATAGCCGGCAGCTCATCCTTCTACGCCGCCTTCGCTCTTGTGCCGAAAAACGTGGCCGGACGGCCTGTATTCAAACTCGGCGCCGGTGAGTGGGACGTACCGCAGCTTCGCTCGCTGCTCAGCGCAACGCTCTGCGGTCATGCAAGGATCGAGGCTTATGAAATGGACCTCAAGGGCGGTGCCGCTCCACGGCGGCTGATGCTCAATGCCCAGAAGCTCGACTATGGCGACACCGAACAGGTTCGCCTGCTCCTGACCATCTCCGACGTGACCGAAGCGCGCATCAGCGAAAAACTCAAGGATGACCTGCTGCGCGAGAAGGCGATCCTGCTCAAGGAACTCCAGCATCGCGTTGCCAACAGCCTCCAGATCATCGCCAGCGTGCTCATGCAGAGCGCGCGGCGGGTGCAATCCGAGGAGGCACGAGGCCATCTCCACGACGCCCACAACCGGGTAATGTCGATCGCGACCCTTCAACAGCAGCTTGCGGCATCGAGGCTCGGCGATGTCGAACTGCGTGGCTATTTCACCCAACTCTGCGAAAGCCTCGGTGCTTCGATGATCCACGATCATGACCAACTGTCGATCGCGGTTACGGCCGACGGCAGCAGTGTGAACGCGGATATCTCGGTCAGTCTGGGGCTGATTGTCACCGAGCTGGTGATTAACGCGCTTAAGCATGCTTTCCCGGGCGAACGCAGCGGCAAGATCCTGGTCGATTACCACTCCCATGAAGCAAACTGGACATTGTCAGTCAGCGACAACGGCGTGGGCACACCGGAGTCGCTGGCGGACGCCAGGCCGGGTCTTGGCACCAGCATTGTCGAAGCACTGGCCAATCAACTGGAAGCCACCGTCGAAACCGAGGGCGGATACCCTGGAACTACGGTCTCAGTCACGCACAGCGAGGTTTGAACTTCCTGGTCCGTGATCACGGCGGGATAGTCTCCAAGGATCGGGGCGGGAGCTGTCGCCCGAAAGACGCGCCGTTCAAGACTGTCACGCCCAGGAGGTTGGGTACATTGGACACGGTTATGAGCTCGGACTGTTCGACGAGTTTGTCATCAAGCACGATCTTAGATGATCTCAGCGCGGTATCCAGTCGTGGCAGGCGCTTTATTCCAGTATCGACCACTCCGTTCCAGCCAAACTGCAGCCTTACCTGCGACATCTCTTCGCGGCTACGTCACACCCTCTCCGAGAAGCTGAAC
>NZ_JBEGHQ010000030.1:0-1279 GCF_040676285.1 Sphingobium sp. LMC3-1-1.1
CTTTACCCCGATGCTGCGCGCGCGTTGGAGGGGCTTCTCTTTGACGGGATGCATTTGTGCGCGGGCGGATTTGGGCTGTGCGGGATACCGGAACGGCTGATCGACGCGATCCGCGACAGCGGGGTCAAGGACCTGACGATTGCCTCGAACAATGCGGGGATTGACGGGGAGGGTCTGGGCAAGCTGCTGCGCACGCGGCAGGTGAAGAAGATGATCTCCAGCTATGTGGGGGAGAACAAGGAGTTCGAGCGGCAATATCTGGCCGGCGAGCTGGAGGTGGAATTCTGTCCGCAGGGGACGCTGGCGGAACGGTGCCGGGCGGGCGGCGCGGGCATTCCGGGCTTCTATACCAAGACCGGCGTCGGCACGGCGGTGGCCGAGGGCAAGGAGGTCAAGGTCTTCGACGGGCAGGATTATATCCTGGAGCGCGGGATTTTTGCCGATGTGGCGATCATCAAGGGCTGGAAGGCCGACGAGAGCGGCAACCTCATCTTCCGCAAGACGGCGCGCAACTTCAACCAGCCCATGGCGACGGCGGCGAAGATCTGCGTTGCCGAAGTGGAGGAGGTGGTGCCCACCGGCGCGCTTGATCCGGATGCGATCCATCTGCCCGGCATTTACGTCAAGCGCATGATCGTGGGCGCGCCCTATGACAAGAAGATCGAATTCCGCACCGTCCGCCAGAGGGAGGCCGTCTGATGCCCTGGAGCAGAGATGAAATGGCCGCGCGCGCGGCGCAGGAACTGCGCGACGGTTTCTACGTGAACCTGGGGATCGGCATACCGACGCTGGTGGCCAACCATATCCCCGCCGGCGTGGAAGTGACGCTGCAGTCGGAGAACGGCATGCTGGGCATCGGCCCCTTTCCCTATGAGGGGGAGGAGGATGCCGACCTTATCAATGCGGGCAAGCAGACGATCAGCGAATTGCCGCAGAGCTGCTATTTCTCCAGCGCGGACAGCTTCGCGATGATCCGGGGCGGGCATATCGACCTCACCGTTCTGGGCGCGATGGAGGTTGCGGAAAATGGCGACATCGCCAACTGGATGATCCCCGGCAAGATGATCAAGGGCATGGGCGGCGCGATGGACCTGGTCGCGGGCGTCAAGAAGATCATCGTCGTCATGGAACACACGTCCAAGGATGGCAGCCCCAAGTTCATCCCGGCCTGCACCCTGCCGCTGACCGGCAGGAATGTGGTCGACATGATCGTCACCGACCTCTGCGTCTTCCAGCGGCCCGACCATGACAGCCCCTTCCGCCTCGTCCAGCTCGCTCC
>NZ_JBEGHQ010000031.1:0-1244 GCF_040676285.1 Sphingobium sp. LMC3-1-1.1
ATGAGTTATTATGACGTTCTGATCGTGGGCGCGGGTCATGCTGGTGCCCAGGCGGGGATATCGCTGCGGCAGCTTGGCTTTGAAGGGTCGATCGGGATGATCGGCGATGAGAAGGATCCGCCCTATGAGCGCCCTCCCCTTTCGAAGGAATATTTTGCGGGTGACAAGAGCTTTGAGCGCATCCTGATCAGGCCGGCGAGCTTCTGGGCAGAACGCGGGATCGACATGCTGCTGGGCCATCGGGTCAAGGCGGTGGATCCGGTGGGCAAGTTCGTGACCATGGGCGGCAAGGAAACGGGCGATCGGGAAATCGGCTATGGCAAGCTGATCTGGGCGACGGGCGGCTCGCCGCGCATGTTGACCTGCACCGGCGCCGAAGCATCCAATGTCCACGCCGTGCGCCGTCGCGACGATGTCGACGCGATGATGGCGAAGATCGACCAGATCAACCATGTGACGGTGATCGGCGGCGGCTATATCGGGCTGGAGGCGGCCGCGGTACTGAGCAAGTTCGGCAAGAAGGTCGTGCTGCTCGAGGCTCTGGACCGCGTGCTGGCGCGCGTTGCAGGCGAGGAGCTGTCGCGCTTCTACGAAGCGGAGCATCGCGCCCATGGCGTCGACCTGCGCACCGGCGCGCGCATGGACTGCATCGAAGTGACCGATGGCGATGCGGGTCCTCGGGCAACCGCCGTGCTGATGCAGGATGGCGAGCGGATCGAGACCGACATGGTCATCGTGGGCATCGGCATTATCCCGGAAACCGGCCCGCTGATCGCGGCGGGCGCCGTGGGCGGCAATGGCGTGGATGTGGACGAATATTGCCGCACCAGCCTGCCCGACATCTATGCGGTGGGCGATTGCGCCGCCCATGCCAACAGCTTCGCCCGCGGCGCGCAGATCCGGCTTGAATCGGTTCAGAACGCCAATGACCAGGCGAAGACGGCGGTCAGCCATATCATGGGCAAGGAAGAACCCTATCATGCCGTGCCCTGGTTCTGGTCGAACCAATATGACCTGAAGCTCCAGACCGTGGGCCTTTCAACAGGGCATGACCAGACGATCCTGCGCGGCGACCCGGCAACCCGCAGCTTCTCTGTCCTCTATCTCAAGTCCGGCAGGCTCATCGCGCTCGACTGCGTCAATGCGGTCAAGGATTATGTCCAGGGCAGAGCCCATGTCATTTCCGGCGCACTGCTCGACCAGGCACAGCTCGCCAATCACAGCGTCCCGCTCAAAGAAGTGGG
>NZ_JBEGHQ010000032.1:0-1152 GCF_040676285.1 Sphingobium sp. LMC3-1-1.1
TGTGCGCTAACCGCAAGGAGGCAGCAGACCACGGTGGGATCAGCGACTGGGGTGAAGTCGTAACAAGGTAGCCGTAGGGGAACCTGCGGCTGGATCACCTCCTTTCTAAGGATCGTGACGAAAGCGCTGGCTCTGGAAGTCAGAAGAGCTTCGTCATTTCCAAAGAACATTGCCGCCGTCCTCATGTCCCTTCATCACTGGAAAATGCGCCTCGCAAGGGGCGCATCTGCCTGGGCACTGCCCTGTTTGGTTTGCGCCAACGAAGCCTGCAGGGCTTCGCAAGGCCGAACGGCCGCCCGAGATTGGCCCCCATCAAAGTATTACTTTGACGGGACCCATTATGCGAGGCAAGCCAAGCCGACGGATGTCGGCGCCGGCGCTTGAGGCTGAACAAACAACGGGCCGGTAGCTCAGGTGGTTAGAGCGCACGCCTGATAAGCGTGAGGTCGGAGGTTCAACTCCTCCCCGGCCCACCATGACTTTGGCTGGGGGCTTTAGCTCAGCTGGGAGAGCGGTTGCTTTGCAAGCATCAGGTCATCGGTTCGATCCCGATAAGCTCCACCAAGGTACTGCATAGCGATGTTTGGCGGAAAGCAGCAGAAGATTTCCAGAGATGAAGAGTAGCGGTTTTGCTGGCTTGCCAGCAATTATGAGGCGCTGATGCGCCTCTCTTTGACATTGTGAATGGGTTTTTTAATCGATGCCGTGGCGACATGGTTCGGTTTTGCGGTCTTTACGGCCAAGAAGCTGAGCGATGATCGTACACAAATGATTATCTGGCTGAGTTAAATCACCACACCGAATATGCTGATGCAGTGCTTCTCCAGTGCTGTCATTGGTGGTGTGGACTCTCAAGCGTGAGGTAAGGGCATCTGGTGAATGCCTTGGCATGTACAGGCGATGAAGGACGTGGCACGCTGCGATAAGCGTGGGGGAGCTGTGAGCAAGCTTTGATCCCGCGATTTCCGAATGGGACAACCCACCTTCACCATTTAAGGTCTGCCCTGTGGCGACACAGGTTAGGCGTTAAATGGGAGAGGTATCACTAAGCTGAATAAAATAGGCTTTGGTGAAGCGAACCCGGGGAACTGAAACATCTCAGTACCCGGAGGAAAAGACATCAACCGAGATTCCGTTAGTAGTGGCGAGCGA
>NZ_JBEGHQ010000033.1:0-1147 GCF_040676285.1 Sphingobium sp. LMC3-1-1.1
GCGCAGCGCGGCGAGATCCGGCCGTCCAGCGCGACGTTCGTCATTTCGACCATGACCAGGCCCGCGGCGCCCATCGACAAACCGCCCAGATGGGCCAGATGCCAGTCATTGGCAGAGCCCTCGTTGGAATTATACTGGCACATGGGCGAGACCACGATGCGGTTGGAGAGGGTGAGTTCGCGCAGCGTAATCGGCGAAAAGAGCTTGCTGGTCATGGGTTGAAGGCTTTCTCTTGATGGTTGAGCAGATAGGATTGGGTTGAAAATCAGGCAAGTCCGCTGGCGCGGGCCTGGGCGAGGGCCATGACGATCCAGTCCCGCTCGGCATCGCCATCGGCGATCGCGCGCACCAGTCGCTCGCGGCAGACCTCGGCGCTGGGCAGGGGAACGTCATTGGCAGCGCCCGTGGCGAGGGCGAGATCGACATCCTTGAGGGCAAGGGTTGCGGTGAAGCCGACATTATCCCAGCTGCGATCCAGGATCGCGCGCGAATAGCCGCTATAGGCCGGACCGGAAAACAGACCCTCGATCAGAATATCGCGCATCGCTTCGGGATCGGCCCCGGACTTCTCGACCAGGCTGAACGCCTCGCCCATGACCTCGATCGCGCAGGCCAGCACCATATTGTTGGTGAGCTTGAGCAGCGAGGCGGTGGCGGGATCGGACCCGGCGGCGAAAGTCCGCCTGCCGATGGCGTCGAACAGCGGTTGCGCGTGCGCGACGGCGTCGGCGGGTCCAGCCGCGATGATGCCGAGCTGCCCGGCCGCCACGGCGGTAGGCCGGCCCAGCACGGGCGCTGCGACGAGAATCTGGCCGGCCTTCGCATGCGCGGCGGTCAGGTTGCGGATCGTGTCGCTGCGGTGGGTTCCCATCGCGATGTGCAGGCCGCCGGGCGGCAGGCTCTCGATCAGGCCGCCGGGGCCCTGGGCGACCTGTGCCAGGGCTTCGTCATTGGCGAGCATGGTGATGACAGGCGCGCCAAGCGCGGCGGCCTGCGCGATCGAATCGGCCTGCGTCGCACCCAGGTCAAGCAGTTCGCGCAGCCGATCCGGCGTGCGGTTCCACACCACAAGGTCATGGCCCGCATCCAGCAGCCGCCGGGCCATCGCCTGCCCCATGCGTCCAAGACCTATGAAAACTACCTTCAT
>NZ_JBEGHQ010000034.1:0-256007 GCF_040676285.1 Sphingobium sp. LMC3-1-1.1
GCAGAAGTCCGCCGATCACCGCCCACTCTTCATCCGACAAATCGCCCCGAAACATCGCTGCCCCAAAAAAGCAGCCTTGAATCAGAACTCAGCCCAAATGAAAACCTCTTTTGTCAACATCGCCTAGATATCGCAGCCATGATCATCAATCCTCAGGCTGGACTGGCAAGTCTGCCCAACACAACTCGAAAGCGTCTTCGGGCTTGATGCGCTTCTCGCCAGTGCGCGTGACCTACTAGCGCGCGGCAAACTTCTGACTCGTTCCGACGTGCGCCGCCTCAACGAGGCCTTCGGCGACGTGGCGACACCCTAAATACGCTGAGCAAATCAACCGGTTTGTCCAGTTCGCAGAACGAAGCCTAGGTTCAGCGGCGTCCGGCTTCGGAACGCAACTCTACTCAAATGGAGGTGGACCATGTCTGATGCGCAAGAAGTTCGAAGGCGCTTTAGCGCCTTTCGATCGGCAGCTGAAGAAGTAGGAATGGCTAACGAACAAAAGGCAAAAGCAGACGCCAGTTTGAAATATGCGATTCAGCAGAAGGCCGTATCACAAAGTGATTCGCAGAATTATAACCAAAGGAATTACTTCGCGATGAATATTGAAAACACGGATCTGGAACGCCGGGTACTTGCCCATGAACGGATTCTCCGAGCTTTGATCCGTCATATCGCAGAGGAGCAGCCCGACATTCTGGCGCGCCTCAAACAAACATTCGGTCAAGGCCATGTCCTCGGAGAGGAGGAACAGGATTATGTGACTACGCAGCAATATGGTGATCAATTCATCCGGGCGATCGAGCAGGCAATAGTTCGAAAGGGTGACACTGTGTAAAGCCGCGCGAAAGACCCCGCACTAAAAATATTCTCGCTTACCAAGCAATACAGTCGTGCGGGCTTTTCCATCACCTTACCTCGAGATGCCACCACCCTCGTTCTCCCATTCGTCCAGAGCAGTAGCGAGTTCATCTCTCTTCGCTCGGCTCCACCAGACCTGATCGTCCCACTTGCGGTCCGCAGCACCAACCAGCAAACGCGCGTTGCGTTTGGCCAGCCAAATCCTGGCAGCGACGATTTTCTCATAGCCGAAGATCGATCCGGCATTGGCTATTCCAGCAGCAGCGCGGATGACATAGTCTGCCCATTCGGCAGGTCCGGCATCGTTTTTTTTATCGGTAATCATGATGAACTCCGCGTCAGCAAGCGGGAGCGACTGAGTCTCTCTGCCACAGGATGCTTGCGACTAGAACCGGGTGATGATGCATCTTATCACGGTTGAACGAACCAGCAGAGTCCTATTTCATCCTCAATATGTAGAGCGCGGATGAACGACCTTGACTGGCTTGCCGCACCGCTGTCGCCGGCGTGAACAGGTAGTCGATTGCCAGCCGACGGCTTGTACATCGCCAAACAGGATTCTCAGACCCAATGGCCGCTTGTGGCAGATGATGACGAGCTGCTGGACGGCGAAAAGTGGCGCCAAGCCGCCACACCGTTTTAACGGCTGCTGACCGTCCAACTGTGCTTTTGGTTCCACAGCGCTCACGATTCTCTATATCGAACCGTGGACAACATCCGGCAATAATGGCGAGGAACTCGTCCGTTGCCTCCAAAGGAAAGAATCAGCGCGTTCGTTCGATGAGCCAATCGAGCAGCCCGGCGGCAAGAGCACTGTGGGCGAGCTCGATGCCAGCCCAAAGATGGAGCTGAGATGAAGGCGGTAGGCTGAGATTTTCCTTCGGCGAGTGGCAGATGAAGTAGAAGCGCTGGGCGCTTCCGTCACGGTGGAAGCGTTCCAGATAATCATCGAGTGTGGCTTGGCTGGCGCTCGATTTCACCTGAACCCATGCCGTTTCGTTCGTCGTCGGATTATCGAGCAGGAGGTCGATATCGACCTCGCCGGTCCCAAGCGCAGATTGGCGCTGCCAGCCACCCCGAGTGAAGATGAGTTCCACCATGATCTCAAAATCGCGCCAGTCGAGCCCCGCAATCATGCGCGCGGCGGCCGTTTCCATCTGGGAACGCAGCGCGCGCATCTCGGTGACTAGCGGCTCTTCCTCACCGCGGATCCGGCGTAACAGATAGTCTTCGCGTTCGACCGCGCAGATCGTCATGCGATAACCCGCGACACGGGTGAGTGCTGAACTCAGCGAACGCACTGCCAGGAGATCACCCGTCAGGCTGTGGCGGTGCCAGCCATCCACTGTTCGTCGAAACCGGCGCGGCCCGTCGGCGCCGTCATCGGCATTGGGCAAAACCTCAGCCTCGGCAAACGCCCACCAGAGATGCCCGTCAGCGAAGGTAATCCAGAGACAATTATCGCCGAGGTCATAGAAATCGCGCAATTCACGAAGCCCTTGGGTGACGCCGCTTTTCGTTCGACCGGCAGCCTTAAGCTCTTGGGCTACTCTTTCCCAATCACCAGCGACGCAGGGCGCATGAGCGATTTTCCGGAAACCAAACGGGATGATCCCGCCCGCAATGGCGTCTGCTGTCCAAGCACCGCCCTTACCGAGCTTGATATAGCGAACCGCCGAAGGGTGGGCGAGTTTTGCTGCGAGGATGGGATCAGGGGCGGATCGGGGAACCAGCTGAGTGACACTGTCCATGGCACGCTCCTCAAGGAGCGCCTAGCTTGATCCCGCAGGCAGCAGTCACCTTGGTGGCGACCTCCTGGATGCCGGTAAGATCAAACCCCGCGTCCTGCGTCATCCGGCCAGAGAGGCGCACTGCCAACCGATTGGCGGTCACGATGGAGGACAGGAGCTTGAGCGCATTGCGGCTCGCGAACTCCCCCGCAGCTGTGCCGGTATTGGAGATTGTCCAGAGATTGGCTTTGACCGGGCCGTCATCGATCCGCCACACAGCCATGGTTTTGGGTTGCCCGGCAAAATTCTCGCCATCGCGGTTCACGACTTCCGGCCAGCTCACATACATCACCAATGCTCGGTCGCTGCATCGTAAGACGAGCGAGGCACGCTCTGGCCTGCCGATCATATTGACGAGGTCCTTGGTAGAGGAAAGGATCGCGCTGACCGACGTGAGGTTGGTAAGAGGCGAGTGGTCTTCGGTAACCTCCCAGCCACCAGGCGCGGCCCATGCCGGCGAGGCGAACAAGCTCGCCATCAGCGAGATCAAGGTCGCAGCCCTTCGCCCGCGGCTATTCGCCCTTGAGAATTTCTGTTTCGTCATCGCCGTCCCCCTCGTTTGGGCGCGGCGGTTGCAGCTTCAGCCTTTCGTCGCGCCTATGTCCTCTCGGGGCGACGGCCAAAGCCGGATGTTGGAAACCTACTCATCATAGGCGCATGCGCCTTTACCGTTGCCGGCTGGACATGCGCGCATGCCACCCGGCCGATAATCTCGACCGAGCCTGATGAGAGGGGTTTCCACGCCCCACCTTCGGGCTTTCTCCGAAGGCAGGACGACCATTGATTGAACCGACACAAGGTTCAAGCGAAAAGAATATGTCGGCGCATGAACCGCCGAGCTGACACGAGGACCATATCGGGGGATGGACCATGGACTTTGTGAGCATCGACAATCTGCGGGAACACGGATTTGAGGGATTTCTGACCGTGGCCGAACTGGCTGAACGCTATCGCGAGATACCTGATGCGATGGGGGTTTATCTAGTCGTCACCCCCGACGGCTTTGACCCGCAATATGTTGAACGCGGCACAGGCGGTTTCTTTAAAGGCCGAGACCCTAATGTCTCAGCCGCCATATTGAGCACGGCCTGGGTGAAGGGCGCACGGGTGATTAATATCGGTAAGGCCGGTGGAGCATCCAGCTCCAGCACGCTGCGGAAGCGGCTCCGGCAATATATTCGCTTCGGCCAAGGGCAAGCCGTTGGGCATTGGGGCGGGCGCTATATCTGGCAGCTGCATGGATGCCATTCGCTGCTTATCTGCTGGAAGGCGACTGAGGTTGAACCTCGAGACGTCGAGCGAGACCTGATCGCCACCTTTCGTAAGAAATTTGGCGCCCGCCCCTTTGCCAATCTTCAAGACTAGCGGCAGCGCCCAGGGCGCTCGCTAATCCCGATAGGTCCATGATTGAACCTGCGCGATATCCTTGAAAATGCCTTCGACGCCATGGCTGAGTGGATTGGCGGATTTCAGGTGCTTTTCTGCCCAGAGGAGCCATTGTTCCAGGGGCTGGCCATCCACCAGCTGCTCTTCTGCAACGGGGAGCTGACGCATCGCGGCTATGAAATCTCGCGCCACCTCCACCTCACGCCATCCGCCGGCAATCTGAACGAGGCGGCGCCAGCGGTTTTGGTCCTGTTTGCGTTTCTGCCTTTCCTGCTCCCGGCGTTGCTCCGCAATTGCGTGAAGCCGGGCCCGTTCTTCTTGCGCGCGGCGCTGCTCGGCTAACAGCGGGCCGGCGGCAATGAATGTTGCTACAATTTCGGGAAGTAGCTCCTCCATCGGCTTGGCCGCCTTTTCGAGCCATTCCCGTCGGAGGGATCCGACCAAATAGGTCTTGATGACGAACACTAAAAAGCCAGAGGGCTGTAGTTCCTGCTTCACGCCTTTTTTGTTCCAGGGCTCCCGCTCTCGCTCCTTCTCTGTCAACGGCCGGCGAATCTGTTTCTGCTTCTCGCGCAGTTCAAACTCAATCTTTTCGCCAGCTACTTCAGCAGATAGGGCGCGATAGTCGCCCTGGATGATGCGCACGCCTTGTCGTTCCAGCTCCTTGAACAGCGCGTCGAGAATGCGGTGCCGTCGCCGATCTTGCTCGGAAAATTCCGCGGGTCTCATAAAATCCCGTCGCCAGGGATCACGCTCCCGTCTTGCCTCTTGCTTGCGGCGCTCATGGTCTGCCAGCCATCCTGCGATGATCGTATGGGGTCTGTTGAGGCGCTCGGGCACATGAAGGGAGACCGTCTTACTCCGCGCATCGTCCAGCGCCTGCTGAACCGGTGAGTTGGGATCGTCGAGGCCTTCCGGTTCCGTAGACGAAATGCGCACTGACGCGGGCGTATTGGACTGGGCAGCAGGTAAGGGAACGGTTATCACCTTATGGCCTGCCGCCTTCTTCGCCCAATGCCCGCGCGGTGGATAGGGAATATCAAGGCGCCTACAGATCTTCGCCAGACCATTGCCGCTGATCCCAAAGCGTTCCCCAAGCCGGACCATGGGTGTTTCCCACACGAGGCGATGCAGTTCCTCCCGGCTTACCGTTGTAGGTTCGATTTTGGTCGGCTCGTCGTTCATGGCGCGCAATTTTCCGGCATTATGGCATCGGTCCAGTGTGTTAGACCTATTACTTAGGGATGACGGCTTCCGGAAACACGGCTTGATCGAAGAAGGGATCCCGCTAATTTCAGGTGCATGGGGGATATTCTGAAATTTCGTCGACGACGCCGTCGCAAATTTTCGTATGATTGGGGTGTCCCGGTCAGCAAGCGCAAGGCTCCATCCCAGCTGCTACTGATCCTGATAGGATTGGCGTTTGGGACCTGTTCTGGCTTGGGGTTTATTTATTGGCCGATCCTGGCACCCGCCCAGCAAGAGGCGTCGTCAACCCAATTCGGATTTTGTCACGTCGGCGGCGGGATCAATTGCGTAGTGGATGGCGATACCTTCTGGTTCAACGGTGAACGCATCCGCGTCGCCGATATCGACACGCCTGAGACCCACCCACCGCGCTGTGCCGCTGAAGCTGAATTGGGCAATCGTGCTACTCAACGCCTGCATGACCTGCTCAATGCCGGTCCCTTCAATCTTGAAGCTCCGCTGCTGCGAGATGAGGATAAATATGGGCGAAAGCTGCGGGTCGTGACGCGCAACGGGGTGTCCTTAGGGTCTCAACTGGTAGAAGAGGGGTTGGCGTGCCGTTGGACTGGATCGCGGCAGCCCTGGTGCTGAATGGGCTCGGCATGGCGATCAATCAAATATCTGCATCGGCAATTGTCGATTCGGGAGACAATGAGGATCTATGAAGCGCGCTTACTTTCAATGCACGGCCGCTGAGCTGGAGCGTGCCGATCCCCTTGCTATCCTTGGCGCGCTTGCTGAGAATCTGCCTTTTGCCGTTGAACCGGCACAGCGGCAGGCATGGATTTTTGAGATCAGCCATCTCCAGGCGATTGCAGCCGAATTGCCGGGTGGCCATTTCTTCTTCGAGTTCATGATCCCGCGCATGGGACGGCGCGCCGATGTCATCATCCTCTATCGGGGCCTGATTTTTGTCGTTGAGTATAAGGTGGGTGAACGCAATTTCGGCCGCGCTGCCATCGATCAAACATTGGGATATGCGATCGACCTTAAAAACTTCCACGAAACCAGCCATGACTTGCGGATCGTGCCGATATTGGTCGCAACGGATGCGGCAGACACATTGAGCAGTGCTGATTGGGGGACGGACAATGTGATGTCGCCCCTTTTGACAAACGCAGATAGCCTTTTGTCCAAGATTCAGCACGTCGCTGATCGCTTTGGCCACACAAAGCTCGATGCGACTATCTGGGCGGCAGGCCGCTATAAGCCGACCCCGACCATCATCGAGGCGGCACAGGCCCTCTACCGGGGTCATAGTGTTGATGAGATTTCGCGATCCGAGGCCGGAGCTGAAAACCTCACCACGACATCGGCCTATATTGCGGCTGTGGTCGAAACCGCGAAGCGCGAGCAGAAGAAGGCAATCTGTTTCGTGACGGGTGTGCCCGGTTCGGGCAAAACGCTAGCCGGGCTCAGCATTGCGAACAGCCGCATGCGGGCGCACGAGGATGAGCATGCCGTGTTTCTCTCGGGCAATGGTCCCCTGGTCGATGTGTTGCGCGAAGCACTGACCCAAGACGCACTGGAGCGATATCTCACGCTTCCACGGTCCGAGCGTCCGTCCCGCGCCTCGGAATATCAAAAATCATGTGCCTTCATTCAGAACATTCACCACTTCCGGGACGACAATCTCGAGGGGAATATGCCGCCCGTCGAAAAGGTCGTGGTCTTTGATGAGGCACAGCGCGCCTGGGGTGAAGAACAGACCAGCCAATTTATGCGACAGAAGCGCGGTCAGATCGGCTTTGCCATGTCCGAACCACGGTTCCTGCTTTCGGTGATGGACAGACATTCTGATTGGTGCACCGTCGTGTGCCTCATCGGCGGTGGCCAAGAAATCAACACCGGCGAGGCGGGCTTGGGTGAGTGGCTTGACGCCCTTGCGGGGCATTTTCCGCACTGGCAGGTCCATTTGCCGGAGCAGATTCTGGGCCGTGAATATCTGCTGGCAGGGCGCGGCGAAGAGGCGATTGCGGAGATCGCTCCGACAAAGACCCCCGACCTTCATCTATCGGTGTCGCTTCGTTCATTCCGGGCTGAAAAGCTCTCTGACTTTATCGGCGCGATTATCGAGGGAGATGGTGATCGAGCTCGGACGCTGCTGTCCCAGCTGACCGAATATCCCGTCGTCATTACACGCGATCTGATCGCGGCCCGCGAATGGCTTCGTCGCCATCAGCGTGCCAATGAACGGGTCGGCTTGCTTGCCTCCTCCAATGCGCTTCGGCTCAAAGCCGAGGGTGTATTTGTCAAAGCGAAGATTGAGCCACCAATTTGGTTTTTGGCGCCGCCAAGCGATGTCCGATCATCCAATATGCTCGAGGACGCTGCCACGGAATTTGACGTGCAGGGCCTGGAACTGGATTGGGCATGTGTGTGCTGGGACGCCAATCTGCGATGGGCTGCTGACGGCTGGAGCAGCATGGCGTTCAAGGGTACCAAGTGGCAGCAGATCAATGATCCACAGCGTCGGTCCTATCTGCTGAACGCTTATCGCGTTCTTCTCACCCGCGCGCGGCAAGGGCTGGTCATCTTCGTGCCCGAAGGAGATCCAATAGATCCATCACGCAATCCGGCATTTTATGACGGCGTCTTTGAATTCTTGCGAAGCTGCGGCATTCCAACAATCGAGGACGTAGAAACAGATGTCCCGTTGCTAATCGGCGAGGCGCATCACTGAGCCATCGCAGACATTGGGACTGGCGATTATCGCGGTACGCAATGCCGGTGCTTTCATCCGGAGATCAAGCCAGGCCGCCCGCGACTTGATGAAAAATGAGCTGCCAGTTGAAGCGTGCGGAGCAAAGGCAGAGTGGATGGTATGGCGGATCTGTCCGGCCGGTGTTGGCGCAGATGCTCAACAATCTCAGATATGAAATCCGCGACCCAAACAAGCCGGCCGCCGCCGAGCGTGGTACGCTCGCCTCCGCCCATTTGCAGCAGCGCTACCTGATCAAACTCAGCCGGTAGGTCGAGTCCATCAAAGAGCGACGGCACATATCTGCGGCCGCGCTCAAATTTGGCAGTAAAGCGATGTTCGCGTTTCTCCCACGGATCAGCATCCAATGAGCATTCCACGTGGAGGAGGTGACGGGTCACTGGATTGAGGGCAACGATGTCGAGTTCGCCTTCGAAGCCGCCTTTTTCGCGCTTGCCAACCAGCACAGACTGTCGAACGAAATAACCGCGATATTCCAGCCATTCGGCTGTTAGCTGCTCGAGATGGTTGCTCATGCGCAACGGTATAATCACGTTGGATCGTCGACGGAACTGTCGGATTCAGCCAATTCGACGTGGCAATCGATCGTGTCCCAACACATGGTGTAGGTTCGCCGGCGTAGCCATGGCGATCTCCGGCTAGAGCCGGGTTGATCATGCTGCCATAGGCGGCAGCGTGACGAGGGGATCATCGCCGATTTGGGCGACGCTTTCCAGTGTCATGTAGCGGGAGCGCTGGACGGCCCATTCATCATTTTGTTCCAGCAGGATAGCCCCGACTAAGCGGGTGATGGCGTCTTCGTTGGGGAAGATGCCGACCACTTCTGTTCGCCGCTTGATTTCGCCGTTGAGGCGCTCGAGCGGATTGGTCGAGTGCAACTTCGTGCGATGCTGGGGCGGGAAGGACATGTATGCCAATACATCTTGCTCTGCATCATCCATCAGCTTGGCGAGCTTGGGCACTGCCGGTCGAAGCTGATCAGCCACCTTGCGCCACTGGATCGTGGCGGCCTCGGCGGTTTCCTGAGCGTAAGCGGTGGCGATCAGTGCGGAGACGACACGGTTCCGGCTCCGCCCGGCATGAGCGATGGCATTGCGGGCAAAATGGACGCGACAGCGCTGCCAGGTGGCATTGAAGACACGCGACACCGCCGCCTTGATACCCTCATGGGCGTCGGAGATGACGAGCTTCACACCGCGCAGGCCCCGCCGCGCCAGATTGCGCAGGAAGTCGGTCCAGAAAGTCTCGGCTTCCGATGCGCCGATCGCCATGCCCGGCACCTCGCGGCGGCCGTCGCTATTGACGCCGACCGCTATGGTGACCGCCACTGAGACGACCCGCCCCGCCTGCCGTACCTTGAGGTAAGTGGCATCGACCCAGAGATAGGGCCAGTCGCCTTCGATGGGCCGATCGAGGAACGCCTTCACCCGCTGGTCGATCTCCTGGCACAGCCGGCTGACCTGGCTCTTGGAGATGCCGCTCATGCCGAGTGCCTTGACCAGATCGTCGACGGAGCGCGTCGAAATGCCCTGTATGTATGCCTCCTGGATTACGGCTGTCAGCGCCTTCTCCGCCAACCGGCGGGGCTCCAGGAAGCCGGGGAAATAGCTGCCGGTGCGCAGCTTGGGGATGCGCAGTTCGACCGTTCCGGCCCGCGTCTCCCAATCCCGATCGCGGTAGCCATTGCGCTGGGCCTGCCGCTCTGCGCTCCAGCGGCGCCCGTCAGCCCACCGACCTCGAGTTCCATCAGCCGCTGCGCCGCAAAGCCGATCATCTCGCGTAGAAAATCGCTGTCGGCACTCTTTCCCAGCAGCGCCTGAACGTCCATCATCTCCTTGGTCATCGGGATCTCCATAGCTTGAGTCTCGCAACCCAAATCTATCCGAGATCTCCGATGGCCACCCGCGAAACTGACCGGCCGCTACTGCGCTTGATCGATGAGCGCGCGTCCGGTCAGCTTCGCTAACCGTCGAGCTACACCATCACCGGGGACACGACCTGGCAATCCGCAGAATATTGTCTGGTATCGCTGCGATATCCAAGCTTTACCGTATGGCTCAAGCGGTTGTCCTTGAAACAGACTGACAGTTTGAGCCAAAGGGCTGTTATGATTTCGATTCACTGGGTGCAGCATCCCATCGGTCATGGCGGTTTCCATACGGGGCATCTCGAAGGCCCAAATGGAGAACGCTTTAACTGGGCCTTTGATTGTGGGGCTCGGCGTACCAGGCAATTCGACACCTATCTGCGTAACTGGACGAGATCTGCGGTAGGACCGTTGGACTGGTTGTTCATCTCGCATTTCGATACCGATCATGTGAGCGGTCTGGATACGCTAATGTCCCGGATGGTGGTCCGGGATGTGATGGTTCCTTACCTGAATGAGCGTGAACTTGCTTATCTTCTGCTGCACGAAATCAGCCGCGATAATCTGGACCGATCATTAGTTGAATTAGCTGCGGATCCAGCTGCCTATTTCCTATCTCGAGGCGCTGAGCGAGTGACTTTCCTCGGCGGTCGAGGTCGGGAAGGCGAATTGGATACGATCGACTTCGACCCAGATCCCCGGGATGGCCGCGGCTGGATCTGCAAGCTCCAACCTCAACCCCGCCCACTTAAAGCTCCCCTTTGGGCCAGCGGGAAAAGCCAGCCTTCTAAAGTTCGATGGGTGGATACTTCCGGCTGCCAAATTAATGTGCTGATGGGACCCGTCGGTTTGCGTCTCAAGCCCTATCGTGCTCCCATTATTCCCTTTGAACATCGAGGCTTGATCAAGACAATCCAGGCGCTTGTTGGAACGGCGGCCCCGGTTAGGGCGCGGCCCGGGCTGGCCGGGCTCGCCTATGGGGTGGCAAATCACGCAAGGACTTCGGCTGGCCGCGCGGCGTTGCGGAAAATCTTCAAGAACTATGTCGGCTCGTCCAATCGGGCTTCGCTATCTTTGCTCAGTGAGCCGGTGATCAACGATGAGAATGATTGCTATTGGCATCTTCGCCATCCTTTCGATTTGGAATACGGGTCCGGCTTAGCGGCCTGGCTAAACACAGGCGACGCTGAGCTTCGCAAGGCCCGCGACCTTCACGATTGGGAGAATTGGTATGCCGCCGAGCTCAAACACGTTAGGGCGCTTGCCCTACCCCATCATGGTTCGGATAGAAATTCAGACGAGGATTTCCAGGATCTGTGTCCGGCGGCGACCTTGATCGCTCATGTGAAAGCAACCAGCACTAAGCATCCAGGGCCTGATGTGATTCTCACCGCTGGCCCTCGACTGGCATGTGTGACGGAAGATACGTCCAGCAGGATTGATATGTGGTTTAGGGTGCGTTGAGGCGACTTTCATCTCAGCCGTATAGCTACTGTCAACCCATGCACGAACCCGCTCCGCGGGAGGTCGTTTGACCCGCGTGTTCGCTTACTGGTCGGCGGTTCGTCACAGGTAGGCCGAGCACTCGGGGGCGCGAACGCTAGAGCTGCGGCAACGCGCCAGAATTGGGCCTGCGTAGCAGTGTACCAGCGTGTCGTCAGGTGACGTAAATGCAGGCGGTGTGTGAGAATTTCTCGGTGGTGCCATCCGTGCGATTAAGCCAGAAGCAGCGCGTGCCGAAATCGGCGGTCCGCACGCTGAAATGCGTGATCCCGCAACCGATCTTGTCTGGCGCCTCAGGGTGCCGCTCGAGAGCCGCGCGCAGAATCACCGCATCCGCTTCGTTCACCCTGTCGCCCAAATCGTAACGGTGAAGCATGTCATTGAGATGGGCGACAGCATCGCCGCGCTTGGCAAAATGCATCGGCCCAAGATCAAGTGGTTTTGCCGGCATAATACGCCTTATGCCTCCTGGTTCAGCTGCGATGTCGGATCGTCGGGCGGGAGCAGCCGCTCGCGCAGTTCACGAACGATGATCACTGGAATGTCCATCGCTTCGAGGCTGTCGCGGCGCTCGCTCAACCAGGCGAGACAGTCTTCCTTGGTCAAATCGTCGCGCGCGATCTTCTCGTAGAGAATGACTGCGCTCATGCGCGAAAGGCCGAGCTCTATGAGCGAGAGCAAGGTACGCGAGGACACACCAAATTCGAGCTGCGTGCCAATATCGAGATCCTCATCAATCAGATCCTCGCGGCCGATCTCGCGCAGATGCTTGTGCAGCACATCCATATAGGCAGAGAAATATTTGGGCGCCTTGAAGCGGGCGATCTGCTCGACCAGATCCATGGTGTCGCGGATCAGCGCAGGCAGCCGAAAGGGCCTGCCGATCCGCTGATGGAATTCGATATTGCGGCGGATCATCGTGGCCAGCGACATGCCCTGTAGCCAATTGACGACGATCAGCGCGTAGAGCCGATTGACATTTTCAGGGCCGAAGGCCGGGAATAGATGGGTGTTGATCCGGCCCATGATCGCCACGAACCGGTCATAGCTGTCGAGCGAGGCGACTGGCGCCGGGAGCAGATTTTCAACTTCCCCGAGATAAACGCGGAATGCTTCAAGCAGGCGGTGCAAGCCGATTGCGCTTACGCCGGGATGGCGAGAGGCCAGCTCGACATTGATGTCGAGCTGGCTGGCGAGCCGCTCGAGCACGCCATCGAGCGCGGCCAGCCTCGCTGGGTCGTGGCGCTTGGCAAGATTGGCGGTGGTGATCGTCCCCAGCCGCAAATAGGTGGTAAGCAGATAGGCGCCGACCTGCTCGAACTCGTCGGATGCGCCAAGCTCAGCCAGATCTTGCGTGTCGCGGCCCGAGAGATAGGTGCCCAATTCGTCGGCGAGCTCAAGCACGGCATCGCTCTCGCGCTTGATCGGATAGCGCGCACGCTGCGGTACCCCGGTCGGCCAGGCCGCTTTGTCGTCGGGATTGATGCAGATGATATTGCCCTGAAACTCGTCACCCCAGCGCCCGGCGCGGCCAGCGAGATTCCAGAAATCATGCGGCTCCATCGGATTGCCCTTACCCTTACGGGGGCCACGCAAAACGATGGTGCGGCAGGAGAGGTTGACGCCTTCGATCAGCGTCGAGGTGCAGACAAGAAAGCGGATCTTGCCGAGCTTGAACAGCCGTTCGATCTCGAGCCGGATGAGCGACGGCATATTGCCGAAGTGAAAGGCGACGCCGCGTTCGACCAGCAGCGCCAGCCGGAAGTTGGGATGGACCCCCTTGCGCGCGAGCTCAGCCAAGGCCGCCAAATCCGGGTCGATGTCAGCGGGTGCCGTCAGCAGTTGGCTGATGAGATCGGCGATTTCCTCCGATTCGCCGGCGCCATTGGCATAAACCAGCGTCCCGCCGCGCTCGCCGGCAGCGGCCGCTATGAAGGCGAGCCGCTTGCGCGCCCCGCTCGGGGTGCTGGCAAGTTCAAGAGTGCCGACTGGGAGTAGCGCTTCCTGATGGCGGACGGTCAATTTCCAAAGCCTGGGCTTGCGCGGCACCTGCTCGGCCATGATCAGATTTTGCAGGACGGTCGGCGTGTCGCTATCGACCGCGACCGTGTCCGTCCCCTCGGGCGCGTCGGCCAATAGCTCTTCTGGATTTTGCGTCGCGGGGCTGATGAACACGACCTTGAGCTTGGGGTTGGCGCGTGTCGCGCGCTCGATCGCGTCCTGAAGAATGACGCCGCGCTGATTGTCGCCGATCTTATGGGCTTCATCGACGATTAGCAGATCGGCGGAGAACTCGCCGCCAAGCACATTGGCGAGAAGGTGCAGGCGTTCTTGGGTGAACACTAGAATGAGTCGGCGGCCGCCGGCACGCGCTGCATCATGTTTCTCGCGCAAAGGCAGCGACGAGACTTCGATTTCGCTATTCTTGCCAAGCAGCCCGGCAAGATTGGTCTCGATCTCAGAGACCAACGCCCGGGTCGGCGCCAAATAGATGGCGATGTTCGCCGCGCCGGAGCGCATCTGATCGATCAGCCATTGTAGTACCAGAAAGGTCTTGCCCGACGCAGTCGGCGCCGACGCTGACAGCCAATTTTGTCCTTTGGCCTCAGTCCAAAATCGTCGCTGAAACTCGTTCACCTGAAGCCAGCGACCGCTAGATTCGACAAGGATCGAGCTCTCCATTTCACGCCGTTGCGCTTCGATGCGCAGCGCAACCCCAAGCCGCGCATCAAGCCCCTCAGGCAGCAGATCACGCCGATCGGCCAGTGCCACCGCGCGGAAATTCGAAAGCTTGCCAAGGAGTACGGCGCCAGCGTCCTTGATGTCCTGGCGCATGCCCAGTGCCAGCGCACCAGTCGCAATG
Source organism: Sphingobium sp. LMC3-1-1.1 (assembly GCF_040676285.1). Lineage (NCBI taxonomy): Bacteria > Pseudomonadati > Pseudomonadota > Alphaproteobacteria > Sphingomonadales > Sphingobiaceae > Sphingobium > Sphingobium sp. LMC3-1-1.1. The sequence continues at coordinate 14,235 of NZ_JBEGHQ010000034.1, forward strand.
CGTAGTGCTGCCTCTTGGTCGGCGCGCTGCTCGGATCGCGCCAGGATGCTCCCGGCCAGGATGAGCCGTGGCCAATCGACCGCACTGCCATCTGGTTCAGCCTGAAGATTGTCGATCTCAAGCCGCACAATCTGGCGCGTGATCTCATCGAGCTCGTCGCGAATGCCATCTTCAAGCAGCCAGTGCTGCAAGTGGGCGAGGCTCATTGCGAGTTGATCCCCATCGCCTTGAGGAACGCGCTGCGAAAACCATTCGCCGAGGGCAGCGGAATGCAGAAAAGCTCGATTTCCATGTCGCTCAACTTTTCAGCGGCAAGCCGCTTGCCGATCGCTTCGCGCCAGCCCGTCAAGGCTTCGCGCGAGCCTTTGACAATTTCATCGGCAATCGCTTTGACATTGTCGGCGGGATAGAAGGGTGCGTCGAACCCGACCAATGCGACGCCGCAGTATTGCACCCGGTTTGACATCACCGAGTTGCGGTCGAAATAGCGCTTGAGCGCCGCAGTAAGCTCTAGGTTGGCGAGATCCGCCTTGTCGCTCAACAGGATAAGATCGCGCTCGCGCTCAGCGTCTTCATGGTCGGGCTCGATGAGGAATGGGGCCAGCGACGCGAGGCAGTCGCGGATCGCGGCGCTGGCGGTCTCATAAACTTTGGACTCGCCCCAATAAAGTTTGAGCATCCCTTCGGGCGTGACGCCGGCATAAACGCCATCGGCACCGTGATAGTGCATGCGAGTGTCTGTTTTGAGATCCATCTTGCAGAGGATCTGCGGCAGTTTGAGGAAACGCTCGGCGAGCAGAAAGAGCAGCATCTCGCCGCCTTCGCCGGTGTTGGCCAGATCGGTGAACGAACGCTTGGCCCGCTCGACGAGGGCCGTGGTGGCCTCGCTGCTATTGTATTTGAGATCGCGCGCCCGAGCCTCGGCGACTTGTGAGCGCGGGATGGCATAATCGACCACCGCGTTGCGCATAAACTCGGCAAGGCGCTGCGGCTGCACCCGCCCGTTGCCGTCGACACTCAGGCAATGGCAATGAATGCGGACTGCCTGGCCATCGATCACAACATCCCTCTCGACTAGGGTAAGATGAACGTCGAGTACGCCAGGGTCACCGGTAAGCTGCGCGGCGAGCTCAGTTGCAGTGATGTTCGACAAAATCCCCCCAGACCCCCAAATTATCCATGACCGGATATCGTTCGAAGCTATGCCTTTTACCTGATGCCGTCGAGCACCTCTCGCATCTGCTATAAGATGTACTGCCTTCAGCCGATCGCGCCAGCAATCCTCGCGGTAACCACCGCGCTGAAAAATCTCATCCAACTTGGATCAATTCGGATACGGCCGATTTTGCCTCGAATCCCGCGAGCCGGCGCTTTCGACGGCAGTTCTCCATCGGCAAGTTTGGTGTCACGCCATGCCACGCTCGAACACCGTGTCCCAGTTCATGCTGAGCACCGCGCTGTATCGGCTCTGAACCCGTCGAAGAATGTCTCCAGCGCCCGCCAGTCGGCATCAGGCGAACGCTGCCTCCTCTTATACGCTTGGTAAAGCATCCGGATCATCCGCACGATGATTGCACGCCGAACCACGCGCAGATCGGCCGCTGAATAATGCGGGCCAAGATGATGGCCGGTATTGGCGGACAGATCTACGAGCGTGAAGATGTCCTCGAGATCAGGCCACTCGTCTGCGGTGCGGGATGCGCCCTCGCCAAAGACACGATCAGCAAAGCCCCTGATGAACGCGATTTGCCTCGCGCTGGGGCCATCGGCGACTACACGCCCCAAGCTCAACAGTTCCTTTGTAAAACCGCCAGCGAGCGGAAGGCCGGCATTGAACGAGAACCCCGCGCCGACAATCACAAGATTTCCCGGATCAAATTCTTTTGCCACGTCGCCCCCTTCCGCGCCGTATCTTATCACCAATCACGAAACGAATAAGGCTTAGCCGCTAAATAGGTGGCCTTGTCCTCGCCGTCACGGCCCCTTACATCATGGGAGGGCTTGGTTCGGCGTCAAAGTCGTTTTCCAAGTTCCTGGTAGCCGTCACGGTGTGGATCGCGTCGCTGCTGAGCATCACTCTGTTTCAGATTGACCTAGGCTCCGGCCTGCCACTTGCGATGGAGATCAGCATGGACAAACTCTTCGACCTTACGGGCGTGGTGAAGCATACGGTGTTGTGGTGCCTTGGTGGCGCGCCGATCCATGCAGTGACTGCCCGGGAATAGCGGGGCGCGATCAGCCGTTTGCACCGTAGGGGAGGTTCGACTCCTCCCCACCACACTAATCAAACCTCATCGTCCGCCACATCTCTTCAGGAAACCGCTGCCATGCCGAACCAGATGATCGAATGGCGCTATATTTCGGCGGCGGAAGGCTGGGAGGACTACGAACCCGATGTCGCGCTCTGGCTTGATGTCGCGAAGGTCGATGCAGCATGGCAGCGTACTGACCAATATATTGTGCCGGGCGGAGCCAACGGTCAGGACCGTCGCTATGCCAAAGTCGGGGTATGGTTTGCGAAATACTCCTACAGCAACATGCTGGTCATCAATCTCAAGTCCAATGGCCGGATTACCTTCACAGACGGACGGCACCGATTTTCCTGGCTGCGCGATAACGGTGCGGAGGCGATTCAGTGTCAGGTGTCGCCGGCCGATGCCGACGAACTGATGGAGCTACTAGGCACGAATGTCATTAAAACGGTCGTAAAGATCCCGAACTGAGCTGCCGGAAGGTCAGTCGAAGTCGGTCATCTCCAGATAGCGCACCAGATGCGGCGCGATACCATAGGCCCCGAAGCACGCACGCCGTTCGGCGAGATCATGGTAGATGCTGACGGTCCAGCGCGTCGCAGTGAGATCGACTCGGTCCATGATCTCCGAGAAATAGGGCTCATCGACGTTAGCGAGCCCATGCCCCAAAATGAAAATATCGCGTACATGGGAAAGTCCGTCGAAGAACGCCTGATGCTTTGCGATCAGCTCCACCGTCGGTTTGAAGGTCTCGGTGAAATAGTCGTCGAGATAGTCCATGCCATCGCGGATACGCCAGTCGTCGTCCGGCCCCACGGGTTTGAAATTGAGTTTGTCCTCGGGGCGTCGCTCCCACCCATGCCCTAGGACCAGCGTCTCTGTTGGGTCGCCGCCGTAGCCGTGGATGTGCAGGATCTGACCGCGCGGGATGCCGTAGATGTGCTCCAGCGTCGGCGTGTAGTTGAAGCTCAGAAACAGGGCATCAGGATCGATCACGATTGGTCGGGCGATCTCGCTGCGGACGGGAATCTGCAGACCTCTGATCCACTCGGCGAAGCGCCCGCGCAGGCCGCTTGAAAGCCCGGTCGCGATCTGCTCGCACTCATACTGAAAGTCGCCGTGCCGCTCGTCGGAATGAAACTGCATCGCGTAGTCGACGGCTTGGTCCGCGTCGAACTCGGCGAGCCGCTGCTCGAAGTCGGCCCAGAAGTCCTCGTCGCCCGAGAAATACTCCTCGACCAATCGGAATATGCGGTAATCGGCCTGCGCGAGCCAGGCGGCGAAATGCCGATAGGTCGACGGGATGCGGTGATGGAGATCAAAGCCGTTGCCGACAATGTAAAGACGGTCACTCGCCATCGTTCAGGCTTCGGCGGCAGCAAGCCAGGCAAGTGCGCCCGGCGTCGATTTCCATCCGTCTCGCGCATCGGACGCATAAAGCGCAGCCTCATCGGGCGAACCGAACCCATAAGATCCCTCGGGCAGATGCAGCGCCAGCAAACGCCCTTGTAACGCTGCCACGACATGAGGGTTGGTTTTGATCGCCTGTGCTAGCAGTGTATCGGCATCGGCCGATCCATCACGAAAGGCATGGAGCGCCAGCCAGTAACGGACCTCGGTGCGCCCTTCATCACGACACCGCCGAGTGACGCGTCGTGCTGCCGGCCAGTTTCCCGCCGTAGCCTCCCAGGCCATCAGTAGGAGTCGGGTGCCGGCGCGATCATCGGGATCGAGGCGGGACGCGCGGCGCGCATGCTTGACCGCCTCGGCCCGGTGGTGCGCACGGCCATCAGCCCAGAGCAACCGGGCGAGATTGCCAATCGCGCGGACATGGGCGCGACGGTCATAAGGGCATTCCGTCGTGTCAGCTCCATCGCTCGCCCTACCAGTTCGGTTGCCGATGAGCACGGCCTCACGCAGCAATGCTATCGCTTCAGCGGCCACACCGCGCGTTTGGGCGAGCACGACATAAGCATCGATCGCGTCGGGCTGTGTTTCGAGCGCCTGCCGGGCGAGATCGGCGGCGTGGGCATATTCGCCCATGTCCATTTGCTCCCAGGCATCGTCGATCGTCTCTTGTAAGCTGATCATATCGCCCCCCGATCAGTCATCATGATCAGCCCACTCCTCGCATCCTCTGCTGCTGCCGCTGACTCGTTCATCGACTCCGTTTACCTCCACTCGTCAGCACATCGCTCTTGACCTATCGACCTTTGCACATGAGAACAATTGGAGAACCGACTGCGGGAGGCCAACCTTGGTCGATTGGCACGTCATCGAGTTCGGCATCCCCGAGCTGAGCTCGTTGACCGACGAACAACTTGAAGGCCTTTACGTCGAGCGCGACGGTCGCTGGTCATCTGCGATCAAGGCAGCCATGCGTCGCTTTGGCACCGAGAAGCTGGACCTCGATGAAAATTGGGCATCCCGTTCTCCAGACTGGGAATGCCCGGGCTGCGGCCGGCGCAAGCCCGATCTCGTGCGGATTTCAGGCGCTGGCGTCCTCCTCGCGCGCCTAGATGTCCATCACGACCATCTAACCGACCATTTCAAGTCGATCCTGCATGCCAAACTAGGGCCGCAATGGCGCGCCGCCATCCCGCCAGACACAGCCCATCTCGAAAAGCTCGGCTCGAGGCTCGTCGCCCGCTTCGAGCCGAGCACGGTCTGCCTGGACTGCAACGGTGCCGACGGCGCCGTGAAAGCGAAGCTGCAGGAAATCCCTCGCAGCTTCAGTTTCCGACCTAGCGAGATCCGCCGCTTCGTGACGGCGCGTCCCAACGTCGAGCACCAGATCGATCTTGAGGTCGCCCGCGCGATCTTCGCCGAAGCGCGTTTCGATTTCGAGCGCAGGCTCGGCCTGATCGAGACGCTGGCCGCGATGACGCTCGCCGGCGAGATGACACTCGAGCCTGGCAACCAGCCGTCTATGCTGGCGGGCAATCCGATGGGAATGTACCGCCATCTCCACAACTGGTTTTTGCGCGAATGTCCCGAGCAGCACACCATAATCTCGAAGGATGTCGAGGCCTTCGAGGCGCGTTCAGTGTCGCGCGACGGCGTAGCGACGGCGGGACGCAAGAAACCCCACACCGTCATTCGGCCGACCGAAGCCGAAATTGCGACCTATGATGGCGGTGGTGCTGCTGATCTCTGGCAGGCTGCGCCGCCCGACTGGCGGTGCCCAGCCTGCGGACGCGACCGCGGAGACATTCTGCGTCGCTCCAACAATCGCAAGCGGCCTTGGGCGGGAAAGCTTGTCCGCCATACCGAATACATCGTTACGGATTCGGTGGCGGATGACGAAGATGCAGAGTTCGCGGTCGACCCTTTCATCGATCGCCACGAGCTGCACCTGATCTGTCTCGATTGCTCGACGATCATGGCGGGCGTGAAATCACGGTGGCCGGACATCTCTGCTTCGGAAGTGCTCTTCCAGTTTAGCGACATGAGGGCCATCGCGACCGCCACCCCCAATCAAGCCCATGACATAGACTGGGCTGCGGCAGCGGAGCATGCCCGGGCGAGCCTGCCACTCGCCGAACTCACCAAGACCTACTGGAAAAACCACAATAAAGCCGTGGGCTGCCGAGCGGTCTACCGCTCCTTGCTCACCAAGTGCGGCGGCAACAAGCAGCGCGCCTGGATTCGGCTCAGTTCCCATTATGCCAACGAACTCGCCGGCTTGGAGGAGCCGGAAGGTTGGCTCGACTTTCTGCTAAGCGAGGCCGACCGTATCGGCATCGACGATCCTTTTCGCCTCCCGGCGAGCGCGGCGTGATGACCGCGATGGATCAGGAGGAAACGATCTTCGCCAGGGACAATCTGCGCACCTACATGCGCACCCATTGGAATGAAACTGGCGAGACGCTCGAACCGGGAAAGCGGCTGGGCATCGAGATCGCCGAGCTGATAACCATGTCGAAGGAGCGTGGAGACAAACTCGGAACGGTCCATCTCGATCTCTGGGTCGAAATCCTCGACGAACTCAATTCTTGGCTGATCAGCCTCCTCAGCGTCGTCTATCGCCCCGGCTCACGCGGCGACGCGGCCATGACCGATTTCGAGCAGTCGGTGGTCATGATTCTCATCAAGCTCGTCTCCGATACAACCTCGATGCGGCACTTAGTGATGCTGGGCTTCGACAGTTCGGCGCGCACGCTTATGCGTTCCATTTCCGAATATATGCAGGTGCTCGTCGCGATCATCGACGATCCTGCTCTCGCGGCGGAGTTCGTGAAGGCCGACACGCCCGAAACGTCGAATGCCTTCTACTTCCAACATCTCGCCCGGGGAAAGCTGCACAAGCGGATCAGGACTGCATGGGGCAAGTTCTTCCAATCTGTCGACGACGCGGCCGACTTCTTCGCCGAACAGCAGCGCGAGCTTGGCCAAGTCCTTTCCGGCACCGCCCATCCCAGCTTTGCGGGCGGGCATCTAGTAGCGACCCAGTTCATTCAGACCGGGCCGGATGAAAATTGGCTCGGTCACTGGGGGGCGAAGTCGAACATGTCGATCTTGACGATCAGCATCTACACCTCTTGCTTCATGCCGCTCGTCCTTCTCGGCACCGCCTTTCCCTTCGAAGGCTTCGATGACTGGTTATCGAGCACTATTGCGTATGACCCAGCGGACGAGCTCCATCGCCATGTGAAGGCAGGACGCTCAGTCCTCGCCAGCCTCATCCTCTCGCTTAGTAAGGAGTCCAACATTCCGTTCATCTACCCAGAAGGCTTCGAGCCGGATGCGACGATCGACGATGCCGGCGCTGAGGGGGCCTCATCGGATGTAGACGAAGCGAACGATTGTCATGATACGCAGAATTCGCGAGATTTGCGGTCACCGTGAAGATAGTCGATCGCCTGCTCAATCGCTCTAAGGAAGTCATTGAAGGTCACAGAGCTACTGAAGACCTTCAACGATGGGCACGCAATGGGCATAGTTCGTTAGAGCGGACTTACACATCGTGAGAATATACGGGGGATGATACGTGCATATCGAGTTCGTCGAGGTTGCCAATTTTCGCAAGCTGCTGGCGACGCGAATAGATTTGTCACCAAACAAGACCCTGTTCGTTGGAGCAAATAACAGCGGCAAAACCTCGGCGATGCTGGCCCTTCGGCGTTTCCTGACGCCTCGCCGTTGTCCGTTCGAGCTCCACGATTTCACTCTGTGCCACTGGCCGGCGATCGATGCCATCGGGCAAAGCTGGATCGCTGCACGTGCTGCTGACGAGTTAGTCGAGCTCGATCTCAGGCCGTGGGTTGGGGTGCTCCCTACGCTCGATCTGTGGCTGCATGTCGAGCCAGGCGAGATGCATCACGTCCGCGACCTGATCCCCACGCTCGACTGGGAGGGCGGCAGACTGGGTGTGCGCCTTCGCTACGAACCCGACGATCTGTCCGAGCTGTACAAGGATTTCATGCGAGCCGTCGCCGAGGCGGCGGAGTTGCGGGCCGCAGCCACGGCCGACCACGCAAAGCGTAATGAAAATGTCGATCCCCCGGCACCGCAGCCCAAGCTCACGCTTTGGCCGTCCAGCCTGTGCGACTTCCTCAGCCGTCGGCTCAAGACCCATTTCACGATTAGGGCATTCACGCTCGATCCCGACCAGCTTGCGTCACCGGTCCAGTTGCGGGCTCACCCCCAAATCCTGCCCGCAGCGTCGTTGCCGATTGAGGGAGACCCTCTGAAAGGCCTCGTGCGCGTGCATGACATCCCGGCGCAGCGCGGGTTTGGCGAAGAGGTGGCGAAGGAGGAAGACGAGGACACGCCTGCGGGATCGCCGGGTAGCCGACTCTCGGATCAGCTGCGGAGTTACTATTCCAAGCATCTCGACCCGACTAAGGGTCCGGACCCAAAAGACCTCGGCGCATTGCAGGCGATCGAGGCTGCACAGGACGCATTCGATCAGCGACTGACCGAGAGTTTCATGGCTGCGTTCCTTGAAGTCGAGGAAATGGGATACCCGGGCGTCACCGATCCGCGGCCAAAGGTATCGACGCGCCTGAAGGCGATCGACGGCCTCAATCACTCCGCAGCCGTCACGTTTATGGTCGATGTGACGAGCGAGAATGGTGAGGTTACGCCGCTGCTGCGTCTGCCCGAGAACAACAATGGCCTCGGCTATCAGAACCTCATCTCGATGATCTTCAAGCTGATGAGCTTTCGCGATGCCTGGATGCGCGTCGGCAAGGCATCGAAGAGCGTGGCTGCCACCAACACCGAACCACTCCATCTCGTATTGATCGAAGAGCCGGAGGCACATCTCCACGCCCAGGTCCAGCAGGTTTTCATCAAGAAAGCCTATGACGTTCTGCGAGCGCACGAGGACCTGGGCGAAAACCCTCGGCTGCGGACCCAACTAGTGGTCAGCACGCATTCGAGCCACGTCGCGCACGAAACGCCGTTCGACTGCCTGAGATATTTCCGCCGATTGCCGGCAGGTATGGTCGCCCGGGTGCCGGTCTCCACCGTCATCAACCTTCACGACGTTTTCGGCAGCGGCGACGCAACCCAGCGGTTCGTGACCCGCTATCTGCGCGCGCAGCATGCCGATCTGTTTTTCGCCGATGCGGCCATCCTCGTCGAGGGTCCGGCTGAGCGGATGATGCTGCCAAATTTCATCCGCACCAACTTCGAGAAGCTCAACCAGAGCTACATCTCGCTACTGGAAATCGGCGGTAGCCACGCACATCGGCTACGCTCTCTGATCGATCATCTCGGCCTACTGACCCTGATCATCACCGACATCGACACACTCGATGCGACCACCGGCAAATCCGCGCAACCAGCGCTGGGCGCGGGTCAGAACACAGACAATGATACGCTCAAATCTTGGGTGCCGTCCCTTACTCAGGTTGATGCGCTGATGGCGGCGGACGCTGCGGCCAAGACGCTCGAACCGGCGCACGACGCCTTGTTTGCAGTCCGCGTCGCCTATCAGACGACGTTCCCAGTGATGGTACCAGGGGCGACCGCGGTGGAGACGGCCTACCCATATACGTTTGAGGACGCGCTCGCTTTCGAGAACTTGGAATTCTTTGCAGGACTCGACGGGCATGGGCTGGTCCGCAAGTTCCGTGACGCGATCAACGCTGGTGGCGGTGTTTCTGCGATCGGCGCGGCGATGTACGACGCGCTGCGCAATGGCAAGAAGGCCGAGTTCGCACTCGATGTCATCTTTGCTGAGGGCTTTGAAACATTGGCCGTGCCGCGCTACATCGCGGAAGGGCTCGACTGGCTTCAGGACCGGCTCAAAAAGAAGCAGGTCGACATCCTCCCAGCGCCTGAGCCGACCATATGAGCAGCGCGGTATCCGACGAACTGGTCGATGCAGAGGCCGACGCGATCATCCTCGCCTGCTTGGATCTCGCCGCGCCCAAGAGCTTCTTCCTCTATGCCGGTGCGGGTTCGGGTAAGACGCGTTCGCTGGTCGAGGCCATCCGCACGGTATGCGAAAAGCAGGGTCGCCAGCTGTCGCTGAGTGGTCGACAGATCGGCGTCATCACCTACACCAACGCCGCTTGCGACGAGATCAAGCAACGTCTGGAATTCGATCCACGCGTCGAGGTGTCAACGATCCATGCGTTCGCCTGGGCGCTGATCGGCGGATACGATGCTGATATTCGCGAATGGCTCGCCACCAATCTGCTCGAGGAGATCGCCGAACTTGAAGCCGCTCAGGCGAAGGGCCGAGCGGGTTCCAAGGCCGCATCGGATCGCGCACGATCGATCGAGTCCAAGCGTCGGCGGCATGCGAGCCTGAACGAGATTATCCGCTTCGTCTACAGCCCGACCGGCGACAACCGCACGCGAGACGCGCTGAACCATGCTGAGGTCATCGCCATGACCGCGCAATTCCTTCGCACCAAGTCAGGCTTGCGGCGCCTGCTGATCGCCCGGTTCCCGGTACTGCTGATCGACGAGAGTCAGGACACCAGCCGTCGCCTGATGGAGGCACTGCTCGAGGTACAAGCCGCCCACAAGGACAGCTTCAGCCTCGGGCTGTTCGGCGACACAATGCAGCGCATTTATGCCGAAGGCATGGAGAAGCTGGCGGATGTCATCCCGTCGGAATGGGCGCGGCCGCGCAAGATCATGAACCATCGCTGCCCGAAGCGTGTGATCCGGCTGATCAATCAGATACGTGCCGAGGACGATAAGCAGGAGCAGCGTCCCCGCGAAGACGCGACGGATGGCGTCGTTCGCATCTTCCTTGCGCCAGAGACAAGTATCAGCCCGTCGCAAATCGAGGCCGCCGCTGCGGCTCGAATGGCCGACGTCACCGGCGACGCGCTCTGGTCGGGGGGCGATGCCGAAATAAAGACTCTGGCGCTTGAGCATTTGATGTCGGCGCGCCGATTCGGGTTTGAGGCGTTTTTCGAGCCGCTCTACAATCACGAACGGATGCGAACGGGCCTGCTCGACGGCTCCGCCCGCGGCATCGGTTTCTTCACCCGCGAGCTGCTTCCGCTGGCGCAAGCGCTAGCCGGAGACGACAGGTTCGCGATCACTGCGACGCTCCGCAAGACATCGCCGTTGCTCGACCGCGATCGGCTGGCCGAAGCGGGTTTGAACCAACGCGACCTACTCATCGAAGCCAAAGCAGCGTGCGGCCGGCTGCATCAACTGCTGCACACCGGCGGCTCGCCCACCCTACGGAACGTGCTGCGCCTCGTTGCCGAGACCGGGCTGTTCACAATCCCGGATATTCTGGCGCCATTCGCGAAGCCCGACGATCCAGTCGAGCCCGTCGTCGAAGAACAGACCCCTGAAGAAGCTGACGCGCAGGCCGCTGAAGATCTTGAGGATGCAAAGAGCGAAACGGGCGCTTGGCGCCTCGCGCTTGATGCTCCGTTCGAGCAGATCTCAAAGTATGATCGCTATGTTCGGGGTGTGTCGCGGTTCGATACCCATCAGGGCGTGAAAGGTCTCGAATTCCCGCGCGTGATGGTGGTGATCAGCGACGAAGAAGCCCGAGGTTTCATGTTCAACTACGGCAAGCTGATGGGCATCAAGGAGCGGACCAAGGCCGACCATGACAATGAGGCGGCTGGCAAAGAGACCTCCCTCGATCGCACCCGGCGGCTATTCTACGTGACCTGCAGCCGTGCCGAACAGAGCCTCGCGATCGTCTATTACTCGAGCGATCCCGTGGCCGTTCGCGATGGTCTTATCGCACGCAACTGGTTCGATGCGGATGAGATCGAGATCGTCCGATGATGGAAGCGCAAGACTTCGGAATACCTGAAGCGCGAGCGTGCGGCACTGACTGCCGCGGGCGGACGCCATGACCCCAATTAGCCAACAACGGTTCGACGCATTGGCAGGGTATACCCGTCTGCCGGCGATCGTGCTGATCATCCAGGAAGCGGCATGGTTCGCAACTGCAGACGAACGGCTGCTCGGTCTCATCACCTGGGACCGGTTCGACCATGATTACGGATGGATCGTCCTGGGACGGGACCTGCGTGGGCGCTTCCGCGCGATCGATCAGGATGTCTCGCACCCGACCTTAGCCGAGGCACAGGATCGTCTCGCGGCAGCAATTGAGAAGCACGCGGCCTTGCCGGACGAGAGCTATTATCAGGGTGATGAAGAGGGCGCGCCGGTCGATTTTTTCACGCCGACTGTGGCCGAGGCGAGATTGCATCCGATCTTCAAGGTGCTGGTCGAGCAGGAACGTTTCTCCCCTGCGCGCGAACTGATCAGGGCAATGATGGCTTTCTTCGAGGATGCCGACGGCAACTTCGTTGAGCAGTTCCAGACCACCGGCTTCGATCCGCGGCTGTGGGAGCTTTATCTCTTCGCGGCGTTCACCGAATTCGGCTATGCACATGAAGAGGGCGTGGCCGTCCCGGACCTCCTGCTTGCAGGGCCGCGCGGTCGCATCGCGATCGAGGCCACGACCGCCAACCCGCCGCAGGTGGGAGCCGTGCCGCAGCCTAGGTCCGACGACGAGATCCGCGCCTATCTCGAAAACTATGTGCAGATCAAACTTGCTCGGGCTCTGACGCGCAAACTCTATCACAAGCAGCGCTACTGGAATGCGCCTGGGGTTGATGGTGCTCCATTCGTGATCGCCCTGCAGGATTTTCACGCGCCCGCAGCGATGACGCGGATTACCCCGCTGGCTATCGAATATGTGTTCGGCGTGCGCCATTCCATAGTCGAGGGGAAGCGCCAGATCGAGCGGCTGATCGAGCACGTTTATGGCAATACTCGCGAGCCATCGAACTTCTTCGAACTGCCCGAATCCGAAAATGTCAGCGCTATATTTTTGAATCCCCAAGGCACGATCACGAAATTCAACCGGCTCGGCTACATCGCAGGTTTCGGCAACCGCGATGTCAGGATGATCCGGAGCGGCATCGCACGCGGCGAAGGGAACCCGAATGACCCGCGCCCGACTATGTTCCATCAGGACGTCCGCGACCCGGCCTATGCAGAAAGCTGGGTGGAGGGTGCCGTCGTCCTGCACAATCCCCATGCGCGGATTCCGCTCGATCCCGACCTCATTCCTGGCGCGGACCACGAGTTCCTTCAACCGGATGGCAGCATCATGTCGCTGTTGCCTGACTTCCAACCCTATATTTCGCGGACCAGCATCACTCTAGGGGGTGACACCTCTGAGGTGTCCGACGAAGCTAGTGCAATCTGACATCGCTATTACGTTCTGTCACCCCTGCCGCCCGATCCCGGGCCGCTCACCAGCGCGGCGCTCTACGTTTGAGCAGGTGTATGCAACGGCGCGCCTCGTCCCGGACCTCTAGAAAACGAATGTCTGCTTCCAAGGCCGACGATCACATCGCTGAACGGCAACAATGGCGCAAAGCGGACATAGCGCCTGGCGCCCAGAATGTCCGTTTCTAGCCCATACCTGCTCCAAAGCGGACGGAGTAATAAGTCGAAGGGTTTCGGGCGCCGACAGGCGTACGTAAACGCTGACATGTACAAGTCCCAAAAACCCGACATTTCCCTCGACTTCAGCGACACACCAAGCATTAGTGTTGTCACTGAATCGCAGCCGCTCCGCGGCTGGAGCCCTGACCGATGGAATCGGCAGGGCCTTGGGTGGTGGAAGCGGCGCAGGGCCGCTCCATGTCAGGAGACCACCCAATGCCCGATACCATCGAAATCAAACCTGCCGCCAAGTACCTGCGCAAGATGGCCCGCGAACCACAAGCTGAGAGCCACCAGTTGACGACGCCCGCTAGCAAACCTCTGACGGCGAAGGAAGCCAGCGGCCAACACGCCAGCAAGATCGGCCTGGTCCTCGAACTGCTCTCACGAGCAGATGGCGCGACGATCGAGCAGATCGTGGAAGCAACTGGATGGCTGACCCACACGACCCGCGCAGCTCTGACTGGCCTCAGGAAGAAGGGGCATGTCATTATCAGCGAGAAAAGGGAGGGTGCGAGCCGCGTGTACCGCGTGGAAGCCGTCTGATGGCCCGTACGCCCCGAATGCCACTTGAGCGGCTTGCCGAGCTACCACTTGAGGGTCTTAAGGTAGAGTGGGCGCGTTACTATGGCGCGCCCGCTCCCAACATGTCAGCTGATCTTCTACGCATGGGTATCGGCTACAAGCTGCAGGCCCAACGGCTGGGCGCGGTCAAACGATCGACCAGGTCGCTGCTAAGACAGATTGCGGCAACGCCCAACGAGGACCGGGCAACGAAGCCCATGCCACGCAAGCTGACTGTGGGCACCCGGCTGGTACGCGATTGGCATGGCACCGGCCACACGGTGATCGTGCTCGACGAAGGCTTTGAATACAACGGGCAGCGCTGGAGATCGCTGACGGCCGTGGCCAAGGCGATCACCGGCACGCATTGGAACGGCAATCGCTTCTTCGGGCTGACGGAGCCCAGGAAGTGAAATCGCTGTGCTGCGCGGTCTACACTCGCAAGTCCACCGAAGATGGGCTGGAGCAGGAGTTCAACAGCCTCGATGCCCAGCGCGAAGCTTGCGAAGCGTACATCCTGAGCCAACGTCACGAAGGCTGGAATCTCGTTCCATGTCACTACGACGACGGCGGCTTCTCCGGAGGCAACATGGAGCGCCCGGGCCTCAAGGCATTGCTTGGCGATGTTGACGCTGGGTTGGTTGATGTCATCGTCGTCTATAAGGTCGATCGACTGACCCGCAGTCTCGCCGACTTTGCCAAGATCGTCGAACGGCTCGATGCGAAGCAGGCCAGTTTCGTATCGGTAACGCAGGCATTCAACACGACCACCAGCATGGGACGGCTGACGCTGAATGTCCTGTTGTCGTTTGCCCAGTTCGAGCGCGAAGTCACCGGGGAGCGCATCCGCGACAAGATCGCTGCCTCGAAGAAGAAGGGCCTGTGGATGGGCGGTCCCGTACCGCTCGGCTATGAGGTGGTCGAGCGCAAGCTGGTGCCGGTGCCGGAGGAGGTCGAGCGGGTCAGGACGATCATGCGACGCTACCTCGAGATCCGGTCGGTACCGGCTTTGCTCGAGCAGCTTCGAGCGGAAGGCGTCGTCACCAAGGTGCAGCGCCGGGTAAGCGGTCCCCATCGCGGCGGCATCCCGTTCCGGCGGGGCAGCTTGTTCTACCTGCTCAAGAATCCGGTTTACCGGGGTAAGATCGTCCACAAGGGCAACGCCCATGATGGGGAGCACGAGGCGATCGTGGACGAGGATCTATGGGAGCGCGTCCAGATGCAGCTCCAGGAGAAGGCTCCACCGCGTAAGCGGCCGAAGAATGACCGACAGAACGCGCTACTGGTTGGCTTGCTCGTCGATCGGCACCAACGGCAGATCGTGCCGACTTATACCACCAAGGGAACTCGCCGTTACGCCTATTACGAGACCCGGAAAGACCTTGCCCGCCCTGCCGATCCACCATCAACCCGGTTTACGCAGGGCCTGCTCGACGGGCATGTTTTGCATCACCTTGGAAGGCTGCTAGGCGATGATCATGGCTTGCGTCGGTTGGCGAACATCGAACAGGCCGACCTGCTCCGTGCCATGTTTGAGGGAGCCAAGCTCCTCGCTGCGCGCCTGACGCGGCCAAGCGATGCACATGCTGCGATCCAATCACTGGTCGTGTTGATCAAGGTGGAGAGCGGCAGTCTTGATCTTACCCTTAAGCCCGCCGCTCTCGGTCTGGCCAATCAGCCATGCTGGCGTTTCAGCATTCCCCTTCCGGCCCGCAAGCCGTTCCGCGAAGCCAAGCTGAGGATCGATGGCGACAAGCCCGGAAAGCCAGTGAAGGACGACTTGATCGCACTGCTGGCGGACGCGCACGCCGCTCTGGAGCTTGTCCAATCCAACCCCGAACTCAGCCTTCATCAGATCGGTAAGCGCGAAGGGCGCTGCCGGACCCATCTCGCTCGCCTCCTGCGCCTCGCGTGGCTCAGCCCGCGGATTGTCGAAGCGATCGTCGAGGGCTCCCAACCCCGGAATTTTAATCGCCAACTCCTCCTCGCGGCGAACCTGTCGATCGAATGGGCGGAGCAGGAGCAGCTGTTGGGCTTCGCTGGCTGATCGCCCAACCATCGAGCAAACCACAGTGAAGCCAAGTTATTCTCGACAGAGAATCCGGCCGTTTTTGCGCCGCCAACCAAGGGCGGAGTCGCGTCTCTGACTGCAAGTCGGAAAAGATGCGCCGCGAAATGCCGCGGAACCGCGCCGCATTCACGCGGGATGCCCCCGAGGGGGTGAATTTGGTTTGCTACGAAGACTGAATGGTGCGGTCGAGAAGACTCGAACTTCCACGGCCTTTCGGCCACAACGACCTCAACGTTGCGCGTCTACCAATTCCGCCACGACCGCACATTTTCCGGGAACCGGCGGGGCCGGTGCCTTGGTAGGAGGCGGCCCTTAGCAAAGGCTTTTTCCTCATGCAACAACCGATCTTCATTTGCGTTGTTTTGCCCGGAGAAAGTCGGGGAACGAGTGACGAATAGAGGAAGGGCTGCTCATGTCCGCGCGCTTCTGGTTATTTTCATGTGCATGCGCGGCGACGGCCCTCACCGGGGGCTATGGGCTGGGCCTATATGCCACGACGTCGCCGCGGGCCGCGCTGGAAACGCCATTGCCGCAAGCCGCGATGCCGCAGGATAGCCTTTCTGATCCTGCCGGTCTGACTGGCCCTGCGGTCGTTGATTGCAAGGGATGCGGCCCCACGCTGGCCGATCGGCAAATGGCGGCAGACCTGGCAAACTGGAATGGGTCGAACGATCCTGATGTCCGCCATGATGAGGCGCGGTATGACCTGGGCGAGGCCGTCCCTGAACCGCCACAGGCCGGAGGGGCGTCGTCTGTATCCCTGGAGGGGCTTGATGGTGGATCGGGCGACGGCGGCCCGCATGGGATGAAGATCGCTCAGGCCGCCGGAGACAGAACGTCCGCCGAGGATGCCCCGGCGGACGTTGCCATGTCATATTGATGCCGTTCTGCCGGACCGCCGTTTATTCGGCGGCCACAACTTCCGCCGGAGCATCGCTCAGCGGATGGGCGAGGCGGCTCACCATCTCCTTCGGGCAGATCTGCCAGAAATAACGGCGCCAGCGATCCCAGTCGTCCAGGATCGTGTTTGACCATTTGCTGTCGGTCGCCACGGCATGCTGGGCGACCAGGGCCTTCAGCTCCGCTTCCCAATGCGCACTTTCCAGCCGCTGCCAGAGGATGCTTTCCGGATTGGCCCGTGTCGGGAAGCTGCCATCTTCATCCAGGATGAAGGCCATGCCGCCGGTCATGCCCGCACCGAAATTCGCCCCGGTCCTGCCCAATATGACTGCGGTGCCGCCGGTCATATATTCGCATCCGTTCGCGCCGCAGCCTTCGACCACCACCTGTGCGCCCGAATTGCGCACGGCGAAGCGTTCCCCGGCCTGGCCCGCCGCGAACAGCTTGCCGCTGGTCGCGCCATAGAGGACGGTGTTGCCGATGATCGTGTTGTCCTTGCTCGACAGCGGCGAGGATACGGTGGTGCGCACCGTGATGATGCCGCCCGACAGGCCCTTGCCGACATAATCATTGGCATCGCCGAACACTTCCAGCTTGATGCCCTTGCACAGGAAGGCGCCCAGCGACTGGCCGGCCGAACCGCGCAGCCGCACGGTAAGGTGCCCGTCCGCCAGCGTCGACATGCCGAACTTTTCGGTCACGGCGGCCGACAGGCGGGTGCCGACGGCGCGATGCGTGTTGCGCACCGTATAGGTGAGCTGCATCTTCTCGCCGCGTTCGAACACGGCGCGGGCGTCCTTCATCATCTGCGCATCAAGGCTGTCCGGCACTGGGTTGCGCCATTCGGTCAGGCTGAAACGGCGCTGATCGTCCGGCGCATCCACCTTGGCGAGGATCGGGTTGAGGTCGAGATCGTCCAGATGCTCGGCGCCGCGATTGACCTGCTTCAGCAGTTCGGTCCTGCCGATCACCTCGTCCAGGCTGCGATAGCCCAGACGTGCCAGTATCTCGCGCACCTCCTCCGCGATGAAGGTCATGAGGTTGATGACCTTTTCCGGCGTACCGGTGAACTTTTCGCGCAGGCGCTCATCCTGCACGCAGACGCCGACCGGACAGGTGTTGCTGTGGCACTGGCGCACCATGATGCAACCCATGGCGACCAGCGACAGCGTGCCGATGCCGAACTCCTCCGCGCCCAGGATCGCCGCGATCACGATGTCGCGGCCGGTCTTGAGGCCGCCGTCGGTGCGCAGCTTCACGCGATGGCGCAGGCCGTTCAGGGTCAGCACCTGATTGGCTTCGGAAAGCCCCATTTCCCAGGGAGTGCCAGCATATTTGACCGACGTCTGCGGCGAGGCGCCGGTGCCGCCAACATGCCCCGCGACCAGGATGACGTCGGCATGTGCCTTCGCCACGCCCGCCGCGACGGTGCCGATGCCCGCCTGGCTGACCAGCTTCACGCAGACCCGCGCGCGCGGGTTGATCATCTTGCAGTCGTAGATGAGCTGCGCGAGATCCTCGATCGAATAGATGTCATGGTGCGGCGGCGGCGAGATCAGCGTCACGCCGGGCGTCGCATGGCGCAGCTTCGCGATGAACTCGGTCACCTTGAAACCAGGGAGCTGTCCACCCTCGCCGGGCTTGGCACCCTGCGCGACCTTGATCTCGATTTCCTCGGCGCTGCCCAGATATTCGGCATGGACGCCGAAGCGGCCCGACGCGATCTGCTTGATCACCGAATTGGCGTTGTCGCCATTGTCATAGGGCTTGAAGCGGTTCGCATCCTCGCCGCCTTCGCCCGACACGGCCTTGGCGCCGATCCGGTTCATGGCGATCGCCAGCGTCTCATGCGCTTCCGGAGAGAGCGCGCCCAGCGACATGCCCGGCGTCACGAAGCGCTTGCGGATCTCCGTGGTCGCCTCGACCTCGTCGATCGGCACGGCCTCGCGGGCGAAGTTGAACTCCAGCAGGTCACGCAGATAGACCGGCGGCAGGTCGCGCACACCGCGCGAGAATTGCAGATAGGTCGAATAGCTGTCCGTCGCGACCGAGGTCTGCAACAGGTGCATCAGCTGCGCCGAATAGGCATGCGTCTCGCCCCCGTTGCGCTGACGGTAGAAGCCGCCGACCGGCAGGCGCACCACGGCACCGTCATAGGCGGCGTCATGGCGCATCTTCGCGCTATAATGGAGCGATTGATAGCCTTCGCCCGAAATCTTCGCGGGCATGCCGGGGAAGAGATCGTTGACCAGTGCACGCGACAGACCCACAGCTTCGAAATTATAGCCGCCGCGATAGCTGCTGATGACCGCGATGCCCATTTTGGACATGATCTTCAGCAAGCCTTCATTGATGGCGATGCGGTAGCGTTCGAAACAGGCCTCCAGCGACAGGTCGCCGAACAGGCCACGGGCATGGCGGTCAGCGATGCTCGCCTCGGCCAGATAGGCGTTCACCGTGGTCGCGCCGACCCCGATCAGCACCGCGAAATAATGGGTGTCGAGCGCTTCGGCGCAGCGCACGTTGATCGACGCATAGCTGCGCAACCCCTTGCGGACGAGATGGGTGTGCACGGCCGCCGCCGCCAGCACGCCGGCGATGGCGACGCGGCCGGCGCTGACATGCTCGTCGGTCAGGAAGATTTCGGTGCGGCCCTCGCGCACGGCCTGCTCCGCTTCCTCGCGGATGCGGGCGATGGCGGCGCGAAGCTGTTCCTGCCCGCCTTCGGCCGGGAAGGTGCAGTCGATTTCCGCGACAGCCGGACCGAAATGGCTCTTCAGCTTCGCCCATTCGGTCGAGGTCAGCACCGGCGAATCCAGCACCAGCACATGGCTGTTCTGCGCTTCCTGCTCCAATATGTTGTGCAGGTTGGAGAAGCGCGTCTTCAGGCTCATGACATACCGTTCCCGCAACGGATCGATCGGCGGGTTGGTGACCTGGCTGAAATTCTGGCGGAAGAAATGGCTGATCGTGCGTGGCTTGTCGGAAATGACCGCCAGCGGCGTGTCGTCGCCCATGGAGCCGACCGCTTCCTTCGCATCCTCGACCATGGGGGCGAGGATCAGCTCCATATCCTCCAGCGTCAGATTGGCGGCGACCTGGCGGCGCGTCAGTTCGGCCTTGTCCCAGGCGGGCAGGGCGGACGGCGCCTCGCTCAGATCATTGACCGTCATGAAGTCCTTGATCAGTTCCGAATAAGGGCGCTCGCCCGCAATCTGGTCCTTGATCTCCCGGTCGTCGAAGATCACGCCTTCCTGCAGGTCTACGGCGATCATCTGGCCCGGACCCATGCGGCCCTTCCGGACGATGGTGGTTTCGGGCACGACGACCATGCCGGTTTCGGAACCGACGATCAGCAGATTGTCGCCGGTGAGCGTGTAGCGCAGCGGGCGCAGCGCGTTGCGGTCGACGCCGGCCACGACCCAACGGCCGTCGGTCATCGCCAGCGCGGCGGGGCCGTCCCACGGCTCCATGACGGAGGCGAGATATTCATACATGTCCGAATGCGCCTGCGGCAGTTCGGCGTCGGCCGACTGCCAGGCTTCGGGGACGAGCATGAGCTTTGCCGTCGGGGCATCGCGGCCGGAGCGGCAGATCGCCTCGAACACCGCATCCAGCGCGGCGGTGTCGGAAGCGCCGGCCGGGATCACGGGCTTGATGTCTTCGGAGTGATCTCCGAAGGCCAGCGACGCCATCTTGATCTCGTGGCTCTTCATCCAGTTCTTGTTGCCGCGGATCGTGTTGATCTCGCCATTATGGGCGAGCGTGCGGAACGGCTGGGCCAGCCACCATTGCGGGAAGGTGTTGGTCGAATAGCGTTGGTGGAAGATCGCGACCCGGCTCTCGAACCGCTCGTCCTGCAGGTCAGGATAGAAGACCGACAGCGATTCGGCGAGGAACAGCCCCTTGTAGATGATCGACCGGCAGGAGAGCGAACAGATGTAGAAGTCCTGGATCTGGGCGGCGATCACCTTCTTTTCGATCCGGCGGCGGATCAGGTAGAGGTCCTTTTCGAACTCGGCCTGATCGCGTTCCTCCGGCATGGGGCCGGCGATCATGATCTGCTCGATTTCGGGACGGGTGCGCTGCGCCTTTTCCCCGATGACGGAAACGTCGACCGGCACCTGGCGCCAGCCATAGATGGTGTAGCCCGCCTCGATGATCTCGCTCTCGACGATGGTGCGGCAGGTTTCCTGAGCGCTGAGGTCGGTGCGCGGCAGGAAGATCATGCCGACGGCAAGGCGGTTGGGCAGCGGCTTGTGACCCGAATCCGCGATCGCATCGTCGAAGAATCGTACCGGCAGGTCCACATGGATGCCCGCGCCGTCCCCGGTCTTGCCGTCGGCGTCAACGGCACCGCGGTGCCACACGGCCTTCAGCGCGTCGATCGCGCTGGCGACCACGCGCCGGCTGGCGCGACCGTCGGTCGCGGCGACCAGGCCGACGCCGCAGGCGTCGCCTTCCATCTGG
Organism: Sphingobium sp. LMC3-1-1.1; assembly: GCF_040676285.1. Lineage (NCBI taxonomy): Bacteria > Pseudomonadati > Pseudomonadota > Alphaproteobacteria > Sphingomonadales > Sphingobiaceae > Sphingobium > Sphingobium sp. LMC3-1-1.1. Next base: position 35,397 of record NZ_JBEGHQ010000034.1, read on the forward strand.
GGATGATACATGCCCTCGGCCGCGATCCGTGCGCGCTCTTCGGGGCTGGCCATGAAATTGGTGTCGGTCATGATGACTTACCCTTGCATGTGGCCGTCCCTGTTCCTGGGTACGGCCGCTGTCATTCCGTTGGTTGCCGGCGGGGCCGGCGCTATTGTCAGTTGGCCTTCTTCGCGTCCGCGCCGATCAACGCGGTGAGACGCTCGCGTTCGGCCTTCGTCAGATCATTATAGGTTCGCGGCTTGGGCAGCTTGGCGAGTTGTTCCGCAGAGGATTTCATGATCTCCGGCATGGCCTGCATCATTTCAGGCATGATCTTCTGCATTCGGCCAATATAATGCGGGTCTGTGGCCAGCTCCATGAAGCCCGCACCGAATTTGGCGCCGACGGGCGTTTTCAGGAAGGCGCTGATCTGGTCCAGTTCGGCCGCGCTGTAGCGATAGGCGAAGGCCTCTGCCATGCCTTCCCGCATGTCCGGTTCATAGCGTCCCATGAAGCGACCCATGGCCGGCATCATGCTGTTGACCATCACGTCCATCCGCTTGCGGAAATTGGGGTCAATGATCGCCATCATTTCCTCGACCGTGCCTTTACCCAGGCTATCGGCCTTTTCCGGATCGAGGCCACCCATCTTCAGGAATTCGCGGATGGGCATTCGGGTCATGCCGTCCATCATTGGTCCCATCATCTTCTGCATCATCGGCCCCATCATCCTTTCCATGGTGCCGTCGGGCAAGATGATGGAGGCGATCGGCTGAGCCTTGGCCAGCAGTGCCGGGTCCACAGGCTGGACCGCCGCCGCCGCCGCAACCTGTGCCTGGGTCTGTGCCTGTGCAGCGATCGGGGTCGCCAGCAGGAGGAGGAAGGCGGCGCGCATCAGGCGGCCACCCTTTCCCCGGCCGCCGCCTTGGCCTTCGCCTTCAGGTAGCGGTGCATATGTTCGGTCACGTCGCGGCCGTCGCGGATCGCCCAGACCACCAGCGAGGCGCCGCGCACGATGTCGCCCGCCGCGAACACGCCGTCCATGCTGGTCATCATCGTCTTGTGATCGACGCGCAGCGTGCCCCAGCGGGTGACGGACAGGTCTTCCGCACCGAACAGCCTGGGCAGTTCTTCCGGATCATAACCCAGCGCCTTGATCACCAGATCGGCCTCCAGCACATGCTCCGTGCCCGGATCGGGTTCCGGGGCGCGGCGGCCCGATGCGTCGGGCTGGCCGAGGCGCATCTTCGTTACCTTGACGCCGGTCACATGGTCGGTGCCTTCGAAGGCGATGGGGGCGGAGAGCCAGACGAACTCCACGCCTTCCTCCTCCGCATTGGCGACTTCACGCTGCGATCCGGGCATATTGTCGCGGTCGCGGCGGTAGAGGCACTTGACCGAAGTCGCACCCTGGCGGACCGCCGTGCGGACGCAATCCATCGCCGTGTCGCCGCCGCCGATAACGACGACCTTCTTGCCATTGGCGTGGAGCGAACCGTCCTCATGCTCCGGCACGGCGTCGCCGAAGCCGGCCTTGTTGGAGGCGATGAGGAAATCGAGCGCCTTGACCACGCCCGGCGCGCCGACGCCCGGCGCCTTGATGTCGCGCGGCTTGTACACGCCGGTCGCGATCAGGACGGCGTCGTGACGGCTGCGCAGTTCATCCATGGTCGCGTCGCGGCCGACCTCGAAGCTTTCATGGAAGACGATGCCGCCATCCTTCAGGCGCTGGATCCGGCGCATGACGACGTCCTTCTCCAGCTTGAAGCCGGGAATGCCGTAGGTCAGCAGGCCGCCGGCGCGGTCGTGGCGGTCGTAGACATGGACATCATAGCCCGCGACGCGCAGATATTCCGCCGTGGTGAGGCCCGCCGGACCCGCGCCGATGACGCCGACCGACTGCCCCAGCGACGCGCCGGGCACGAGCGGCTCGACCCAGCCTTCCTTCCAGGCCGTATCAGTGATGAACTTTTCGACCGAACCGATAGTGACCGAACCATGGCCGGAAAATTCGATGACGCAATTGCCCTCGCAAAGGCGGTCCTGCGGGCAGATGCGGCCGCAGATTTCCGGCATGGTGCTGGTCAGGTTGCTGAGTTCATAGGCTTCGCGCAGGCGGCCTTCGGCGGTCAGGCGCAGCCAGTCGGGAATATGGTTGTGCAGCGGGCAATGGGTCGAGCAATAGGGCACGCCGCATTGCGAGCAGCGCGACGCCTGTTCCTCCGCCCTGTCCAGGATGAAGCTGCGGCTGATTTCCAGGAAGTCGTCGGCGCGATCGTCGGCCGAACGCTTCTCGGGATAGGCCTGGCCCGTTCCCACGAATTTCAGCATTGGATTGTCTGCCATGATGAGTCCCTGAAAAGAATTTGCAGGGTGCGCATAGCAGAAAAACCCGCAGAGTCACGTGGATTCTACGAATTAGGTCAGCACAGATGACATATTTATGGGAAAAACGCGCTGGAATGCACCCAAGTCTGAAATAATCTTGCGCTTAATATGGCCGATTTGGACCTATCTTAGGGAAAGCCACGCCAGGGCGGCGATTCCGGCGACGATTCGATACCAGGCAAATGGCGCGAAGCCGTGCCGCGACACCAGCCCGACGAACCATTTGATGACCAGCAGGGCGACGATGAAGGACACGAAGAAGCCCAGAGCGATGCTGTCCCATCCCACCGCCGCCGATGTCAGCTTGTCGCCATTCTTCAGCAGTTCCAATGTCGATGCCCCCAACATGGTCGGGATGGCGAGGAAGAAGCTGAATTCCGCCGCTGTGCGCCGTTCCACCCCCAGCGTCAGCGCGCCCATGATCGTCGCGCCCGAACGGCTGATGCCGGGGATCATGGCCATGCACTGGATCAGGCCGATGCCGACCACGCGGAGGAGGGGAATGTCGGCTATGCCGTGAAAGAGGTTTTCCTTCACCATCCGCTCGATCGCCAGGATCGCGACGCCGCCGGCGATCAGCGCCCAGGCGACGACCTTCGGCGCGCCCAGCAACTGTTCGATATGATCATGCAGCGCCAGGCCAATGATCGCTGCCGGGATGAAGGCTACCAGCAGATTGCGCAGGAAGCGCCAGCTTGTCGGTTCCCGGCGCAGCAGTCCCATGCCCACTGCCCAGAATGTACGCCAGTAAAGCACCACCACCGCCAGGATCGCGCCCAACTGGATGATGACGTTGAACATCGCCCATGTCGACGCATCATAGCCCAGCAATTCGCTCGCCAGGATCAGATGGCCGGTCGAGGATACGGGCAGGAACTCGGTCAACCCCTCGACGATGCCAAGCAGGATGACTGTCAGATAATGCAGGTCCATGGGCGGATGAGATCCTTATGGGGCAAGCAGGGGAAAGCCCTCCCCCGAACGGGGAAGGGCGTCAGGAACGTGGCATCCATTGTGCAGAAGCGAATGGCCCGTGCAAGACGGCCTGTCGCGGTCCCATGTCGGCCCGCCTGATCGGATTGCGACCGATCAGGCCTGAGCACGGCCGGCAAAGCGGCCATGCTTGCGGTAACGGACCAGCCATTTCTCCGCGACGGCCGCCATCGGCGTGGCCGCGACGCCCAGTTCGGCAAGTCCCTCCGCGCCGGGCGCGACGACATTATCCCTGGCCAGCATGGACAATTGGTCCTGCGTGATCGGGCCGCCCGGCAGCATGGCGATCAACGAGGCGACAGAGGCGGGAACGGCGCACAGGCTGCGCTCCCGGCCGATGGCCCTGGCGATCCAGGCGTTGAGTTCCCGCATCGTATAGCTTTGCGGCCCGCCCAGTTCATAGGTCTTGCCGCCATATTCACCGGGATTCCCGGCGGCATTGGCGACGGCCTGCGCCACGTCCGTGACATAGACCGGTTGGAACCGGGTGTCGGCGGCGATCACTGGCACCACGGGGGCGATGCGGATGATCTCCGCAAAGCGATTGAGGAACTGGTCTTCCGGCCCGAAAATGATCGAGGGGCGCAGGATGGTCGCATGGGGGAAGGCCGCCTTGACCGCCGCTTCGCCCTCGGCCTTCGACCGGCCATAGGCGGACGGGCTCTGCGCGTCCGCGCCAATGGCGGAGACGTGGACGAGCGCCCGGACGCCCGCTTCCGCCGCCGCCCTGGCGACGTTCGCCGCGCCGTCATGATGGGAACCCTGGAAATCGCCGGACAGTACGCCCACCAGATTGATGACGATGTCGCTGCCGGCAACGGCGCGGGCGACGCTTTCGGGCTTGCGGATGTCGGCCGCGACGAACTGGGTCTGGCCCAGGGCGCCCAACGGCTTGACGCGCAGGGCGGTCGACAGATCGCGCTGCGCCACGCGCACCCGCGCGCCACGCGCCAGGAGCGCCTGGGCGACCTGCCGGCCCAGAAAGCCGCCGCCGCCGAACACCGTAACCAGACTGTCCTTCATCACGCGTCCCATGCCTGTATGTTCAAAGGGAATGATCCTGCGCATCCCCTTTTTCGAGGGGACGCGTACGCCATCCCCTTGCAACAGCCGCCGCCCGCTGACAACTGCTTTACCCGATCCAGCCCTGCAAATCAGCAATCATCCACAGGCCCAGTCCCAGGAACAGAAGGGCCGCCCCGATCTGGAGCGCGCGCATCGGCACCTTCTTCGCCAATGCTTCGCCGAACAGCACGGCAGGGACATTGGCGATCATCATGCCCATCGTCGTGCCGGCCGTCACCGCCAGCACATTGTCGAACCGCGCGCCGAGCATCACGGTCGCGACCTGCGTCTTGTCACCCATTTCGACCAGGAAGAAGGCGACCAGCGTCGTCAGGAACACGCCCGCCTTCGACGGCGCGCGCAACGGTTCGTCCTCGTCGATCTTGTCGGGGATCAGCGTCCACGCCGCCATGGCGATGAAGCTCGCAGCCACGGCATAGCGAAACCAGGCTTCCTTCAACACGCCCGCGACCGAATGACCGACCAGGGCGGCCAGGAAATGATTGGCAAGGGTTGCTGCGAATATGCCCGCGATGATCGGCACCGGTTTGCGGAAGCGGGTGGCGAGCAGCATCGCCAGCAATTGCGTCTTGTCCCCCATTTCGGCGAGGGCGACGAGTGCGGCGGAGGTGAAAAATGCTTCCATCAGGATCTGTCCGGGCCAGGCGAAAGACAAAGACACAATGCCACCATCCGCTCCCGCCCGGCCGGACGGAGAGGATGATGCCATTGGTCTCGCCCGATGCAGGGAGGCTCAAAAGTCCCCTGCATCCCGTCCGCCACGACCTCTCGGCCAAATATGTTGACGAACGGTCCGTCCCCTTCGGAACGGCTGGCTACTCCCCAGATGACGCCGGGGCCTTATGATAATTCGGGGGGAGAGGCAAGGTCTGGCGGATGCCTTGTTCCGCAAGGGGCAGGATCCGGTCAAGGCGCGGCTCCCATCGCCGCGCCTTCCCTGATCCTGCCGTTTTCCTGCCCTGTCAGGCCGCGGCCGCGATCCCGCTGACGCCCAGTTCGGCCAGCGCGAACTTGCGGATATGTTCGCCCATATCTTCGCGATCCAGCGCCAAGGCGAGATTCGCCTCGATATAGCCTGCCTTCGACCCGCAATCGAAACGGCGGCCATCGAACGTCACGCCATGGAAGGGTTGGGTACCGATCATCGACGCCATGGCATCGGTCAGCTGAATCTCGCCGCCGGCGCCCTTCTCCTGCGTCTCCAGGATCTTCATCACTTCGGGCTGCAGGATGTAGCGGCCCGGCAGGATCAGGTTGGACGGCGCCGTACCCGGTGCGGGCTTTTCCACCAATCCCTTCACCTCGGTCAGGGCGCCGTCGCGCTGGCCCGGATCGATCACCCCATAGCTCGGCGTATCGGCCATCGGCACTTCCAGCGCACAGACCAGATTGCCGCCGACCTTTTCATAGGCATCGACCATCTGCTTCAGGCATCCCCGGCCGGGTGTCCCCTTCATGAATTCGTCGGGCAGCAGGATGGCGAAGGGCTCGTCACCGACAATGTCCCGCGCGCACCAGATGGCGTGGCCCAGGCCCAGCGGCTCCTGCTGGCGCAGGAACACCGCATTGCCGGGCGACAGGCGGGTGCCATCCAGCGCCGAAAGATCCTTGCCCCGCTCGCGCTGGGTCGCCTCGGCCTCATAGGCCATGTCGAAATAATCCTCGATCGCGCCCTTGCCGCGGCCGGTCACGAAGATCATCTGCTCGATCCCCGCCTCTCGCGCCTCGTCGACGGCATATTGGATCAGCGGCCGATCGACGACCGGCAGCAATTCCTTGGGCACCGACTTGGTCGCCGGAAGGAAGCGCGTGCCAAGACCCGCGACAGGGAAAACGGCTTTGCGAATCGGTTTATAGGACATGAGGCTCCTGTTTCTCGCTAGGCGCGTCGAAAGGCTTCGCCCTCCGCCACGTAAAGATCAAGCATGGAAGATTACTTAACCCCTTCAGACAGCCAGCAGGCGCTGCGCCACCCTTTCGAGGGATGCAATTTCCGCTTCGAGTTGCTCAAGCGAGACATGCGTCTGATTGTTCCGCGCATCGCGGCATGTGAAACCGCCGGGCGCGGGCTGCTGAAAGCCGCCGATGATGAGCGACCGGAAACGGTCGATCCTCTGCATGTCGCGCTCGATATCCGATATTTCCATCAATGCGCTGGCATTGCGCCTGTCCCGCATCGACACCATCGTTCGCATTTCGGTCATCAGCTTCGTCATGCCCGGACGGGTCCGGGCACCTACGGTCCGCACATCCCCCATGGCTTCCCGCATCATCGCGATCTTCGCCTCCAGGCTCTGCTCCAGCATCGTCCAGGCGCAGACCAGTCGACCCACCGCACATAAAAGCGCCGCATCTTCCGGCGCATAATCCGACACTGCCCTCAAATTGACTTCGGCAACCACGTTCACTTCATCCGCGCCCCGGCATGTTATGCTTTCCGCTCCAAAGAAAGCCTGCCCGTTTTGCAGCGCAAAAGGCTAGGGGGGGCGCCGATGCCGCCCGCAGCAGCGGCACAGGCCGTCGCCAACTGTGCCCAAACAGCGATGAGCCGTTAACCCTCTTCGACGACCGTTCAGAAATCGACAGCGATTCCCTTGCGTTCCCAGTCGCCATAGCGAACCGGGCTCAATTCCTCGTCATGAGGCGAAGGATTGTCGATCGGGTCGGGCTGCGGCACGGGCGGGCTCTTGGAAAGATGCGCGGGCGGCTTCACATGCGCGGGGCGCTTGCCGTTGAAGGTTCCCATCGATCATCCTTTCGATTGCGGGCGCGTCATCGTCACCCCATATTCAGGGCCGGCCCGCTTCTGGGCCGCAAAGGAGATTTGTGCAAGTGAGTGGGATGAAGACGGCGATGCTGTTGTCGGCGCTGACGGCGCTGTTCATGGCATTGGGCTATACGCTGGGCGGCAGCGGCGGGGCGGTGGTCGCCCTGCTGGTGGCGGCGGGCATGAACCTCTTCACCTTCTGGAACGCCGACAGGATCGTGCTGTCCATGCACAATGCGCGGGAGGTGGATGGGCAAAGCGCGCCCGAATTCTACACCCTCGTTGCAGAGCTGGCCCAGCGCGCCGGCCTTCCCATGCCGCGCGTCTACCTGATCGATGAGGCCCATCCCAATGCCTTCGCGACGGGTCGCGACCCGGATCATGCTGCCGTCGCGGCCACAACCGGCCTGCTCTCGATGCTGAGCCGGGACGAAGTCGGCGGCGTCATGGCGCATGAACTGGGCCATGTGCGCAACCGCGACACGCTGATCATGACGATGGTGGCGACCATTGCGGGCGCGATTTCCATGCTCGCCAATTTCGGCCTGTTCTTCCGCGGCGGCAATCAGGAAAATGGCCATGGCAATATCGTGGCGACCCTGCTCGCGGTGATCGTCGCGCCCTTCGCGGCCATGATCGTGCAGATGGCGATCAGCCGCACGCGCGAGTTTGGCGCTGATCGTGCGGGTGCGGAGATCAGCGGTAACCCCCGCGCGCTGGCCTCTGCCCTCGCCAAGATTTCCGGCCGCGCGGAAATGATTCCCAACCCGGTGGCGGAACGTAATCCCGCCGCCGCGCAACTCTATATCGTGCCCGTGCATGTGAGCGAGCTTTTCTCCACCCACCCGGCAACCGAAAAGCGCATCGCCGCCTTGGAGGAGTTGGCGGGCGGCACGTTCATGCCGCCTCGCGCCTCCGCCCTGTCTCCCGCTGCGGCGCCCCTCGAGCCCAAGATACGCAAGTCGAGCGCCCTCGATCCGCTCCGGCGGGACTAGAGCGATTTCCAAGCGATCGGCACCGATCGCTGGTTAAGAAATCGCGGAAAACAAGGAATCGAAAGCGGCGATCTGATTCAATCAGATCGAAATCCGCTCTAGCGCTGGTCGGGGAGGCGGGCGATCAAGCCCTGTTGAGGATCATTTGCTGTAGGGTGCCCTCAGCTGACTTTCTTCAGCAGCCATCCCACGGTCGATCCGCCCGGCAGGGCTTCGCTGGTGACCGCCAACTGCTTTGTGCCATGGGGGCGGCCATGGGCATCCACCCACAGGCCTTCCTCTATCGTCAGCTTGCCCGCATTGGCGCGGAATTGCCAGGTCGCGCCCGTGTCGATGCGCAGCAGCGCGCCCATCCCGTCGGCTGTGGGCGTGGGTTCAACGCCGGGCGCCAGGTGGAAGCGGAGCTGGACGGGCAGCTTCACCGGCTTGCGGCGCCGCGCTGCGGGCGTCAGCATGTCCTCGCCACGGATTTCCTTACCGTCTCCGCTCATCAGCAGCAGGCGACGATGGACATAGCCCATGCGCCGCACATAGCCGTCATGGCTGAGGTCGAACCGGCTGCCGCTTTCCGTTTCCTGCCGGTTGATCTCGACCTCGGTCACGCCCTTGCCCAGCGTGCCGTCGGGCAGCAGGGCGGTGGAATTGCTGTCGTTCAGCACCAGCGTGCTATGGGCGGCCGTGGTGCGCAGACCCTGCGCCAGATCGCGCGGTACCCACGCGCCCTCCAATGCCGCGCCGCCGCAATTGACGATCAACCGCTGCTGCCCGTCGCTGATCTCGATCGCGCCGGTGGAGGCGCAACCCGCATCCGCCAACTGGGCGACCGGGGGCGGGGCGGCGTCCACCTGTATCACCGTGGTCCCGGCGGCCAGCCGCTGATAACCCCAGCCATTGGCCTGCCGCAACGGGCGCGCGCGGACGCGGCTGGCGCGGATGACGGCTTCGACGGTGGCGGGATCGACGGCGCCGGCCCCCTGCCAGTTGCCCAGCCCGCCATCGCCATGGGTGAGGCCCAGCAAAGCAGGAACCGCCCTTGCCAGCGCCTCCATCAGGAAAGCGGGCGTCTGTTCACGCCGCACCTCATAGACGGCGGCGACCATGGTCAGCAGCATGATGGCTTCAAGCTGGTCCAGCGGCGACCGCGAAATGATGCCGCCATCGCCATGAAGGCCGGTGTCGAGTGCGCGTTTGAGGCCGGCTTCTCCGAACAGCTTGCGCGTCGCGCCGCCGGGCAGCAGCATAGAGGCCGCCACGATCCCGCCCCAGGCGACAAGGCGCGGCAGCCCGACCGGCGCCTTGTCCGCGCCGCGGTCCAGATGGCGGGCGGTGCGGGCGATGCAGTTCAGTACCAGCGAGCGATAGACAAGGTCGCTGGACGAGAGGATCAGCGGTGCATAGGCCGACCAGAAGAACAGGCGCCAGCCCGCATTGTCGGCGCGCCAGGCGGGTTCGCTGGGCGTGTCGGCATGGGCGGTCAGCCATTTGCGCATGACGCCTTCGGCAATCGGCGCGGCCTGTTCGCGGGTGGCCACGGCGGCAAGGTCGCGCAGCCAATGGAAACCGTGCAGATAATCGGCAAAGCCCGCCGGCACGCCGGGATTGGCGAAATCCAGCCTGTCCAGGGGCAGTTTCTGGCCCCGGAACAGGAAATAGCCAGCACGGATCGCCTGGCCCGCATGGGCGTTGCCGGGAATTTCGTCGTCCGGCACGGCGAGCAGCTTGAGTGGATATTTGCCCTTCAGCCGGCGGCCGTGGATCGGCGTCTTCCAACTCAGGAGATAGAAGCGATTGGCGATGCGTTGCGCCAGCGAAAGTCCCTTGTCATCCGCGATGCGGATGAGCCGCTTGCCCTGTTCGATCCCGTCCTCCGGGCCGGATCCGGCCTCCTCGGGGGCGGGATGGGGGGAAAGGCGGCGGCGGTCGCTCACCCGCCGCGCAACGTCCGGATATTGTCGGCATAGGCGGACGGCCCGCCCCGGAAGGTCGCTGTGCCGGCGACCAGCACATCGGCGCCCGCCTCAATGGCGCGGGGCGCGGTGGCGAAGTCGATGCCGCCGTCCACCTGAAGGCGGATGTCGCGGCCTGACTTCTCGATCATCTTCCGGATCGCTTCGATCTTGCGAAGCTGGTTGCTGATGAAGCTCTGTCCGCCAAAGCCGGGATTGACGCTCATCACCAGGATCAGGTCGACATCATCGATCAGGTAATCCAGCATCTTGGCCGGGGTGCCGGGATTGAGCACCACGCCTGCCTGCACGCCCAGCGACTTGATATGCTGGATGGAGCGGTGGATATGCGGCCCGGCCTCCGGATGGACGGTCAATATGTCGGCGCCCGCTTCGGCAAAGGCGTTCAGATACTGGTCCACGGGCGAGATCATCAGGTGGACGTCGAACGGCTTCTTCGTATGGGGGCGCAGCGCCTTCACCACGCCGGGGCCGATGGTGATGTTGGGCACGAAATGGCCGTCCATCACATCGATATGGATCCAGTCCGCCCCGGCCTCGTCAATGGCGCGGACCTCCTCGCCCAGACGGGCGAAATCGGCGGACAGGATGGAGGGCGAGATCAGGATCGGGCTGGTCATTTGACTATCGGCCTTAGCCTTGGCCGCAGCCAAGGGCAACGTTCGATTAACGCTATCCACAGGCTTTTGGCCACAGGCTTTCGGCACGTGCTTTGGCCGGGACGTGCCGATCCGAATCGCGGGCTTTCAGGAGAGGACGAACAATGTCGGGTCTAGTCCCGTCGACGGCTTCGAACCCTTCGGCAGGAACTGCTTGACGCCGTGCAGGGCAACCACCTGATTTCGCTGGACGATGGGCGCAGCGATCAGGCGCATGGCGCATTCGCCGCCATCCGCCGGACGGATGTCGACGTCCACCGTGAAGCCCCGCCTGTGGCGGATCGCATAGGCGCGCAACTGTTCCATCGCGGTACGACTTTCGGCTGTGTACAGCGACACGGCGAGGGGGCGGGGAACCGTTATCCCGCGCTCCAGCCCGAAAATATCATAGACGCCGTTGGTCCAGCTCAGACTGTCGTCGCCAAGGTCGCAATGCCACAGGCCAAGGCCGCGTTCCGCCAGTGCCCCATCGTCGCTGGCGATCCGGTCGTCCAGCATCACGGGCGCCAGATGGTCTCGCAAGGCGTAGAGCGGCCAGCTATGATGCAGGGGAAGAGGCTCGGTCGGGCGCAAGACAGGTCTTTCTGAATGCCGGATCGCACCATAGGGCTGGTCTGGTTAAGGCTTGATGGATCGTATCAGCCTTGCGACGAAAAAGCCATCGGTGCCGCCCTGCGCGGCGAGATTGTCCGGCAGGGTGCGGACCCAGCCCTGCGCCGTAGGCTGGATGCCGTCAGGCAATTCGGCGGCCGTCGCAGGCAAGGCGCTGAAATCCTTCCATTCGTCGAGGAAGCGGGCGACCTGCTCCTCGCCCTCGGCGCGTTCGAGCGAACAGGTGGCGTAGATCAGCATGCCCCCCGGCTTCAGCCACGCCGCGGCGCGCGCCAGCAGTTCGGCCTGGATCTCGGCCAGCTCCGCTATCTGCCGCGCGCCGATACGGTGCAGCACGTCGGGATGGCGGCGGTAGATGCCGGTCGCGGTGCATGGCGCGTCGAGCAATATGGCGTCCGCCGGAGCGTCGGGTTCCCACAGGCGCAGGTCCGCCTGCACGATCGCGGCGGACAGGCCGGTGCGCTCCAGATTTTCATTCAGGCGCTCCAGGCGCTTTTTGGACTGGTCGACCGCCGTCACGCGCCAGCCGGCAGCGGCAAGCTGCATCGTCTTGCCGCCAGGCGCCGCGCAGAGGTCCAGCACATCGCGTCCTTCTCCCCTGCCTAGGAGGCGCGCGGGGATGGAAGCGGCCAGGTCCTGGACCCACCAGGCGCCTTCGTCGAAGCCGGGAAGATCCGGGATGACGGCGCCTTCGGGCAGGCGGACATGGCCGGGGGCAAGGCTCAGGCCATTGAGGGCCTCGGCCCAATGCGCGGTCTGGCCGGGATCACGCAGGCTGATGTCGACGGGCGGACGCTGGGCATAGGCGTGGGCCGCGGCCTGCGGCATGGCCTCGCCCCATTGCGCGGCCCAGCGGCTGGCGGTCTCATGCGGCAGCGTGGGTGGCGAGGGTAGCGCGGGATCGGCGCGGGTCAGCGTGCCGAAGACGCCATGCACCAGCTTGCGGGGGCCGCCATCGACCAGCGGCAGGGCCGTCGCGATGGCGGCGTGGGGCGCGGTGCCCAGTGCCAGCACCTGGACAAGGGCGATGCGCAGGACCATCCGCGCCTTGGCATCATGGGGAAGCGGCTGGCGCGTGGCGCTGTCGATCAGCGCGTCGAGGTCCGGCAGGTGGCGCAGCGTCTCGGCCGCGATGGCGTGGACCAGCGCCCGGTCCGCCGGGGCAAGCCCCTGCGCCGCGCCATGCAGCGCGCCTTCGAGCGGATCGCCGCGGCGCAGAACGGCATCCAGCAGGCGAAGCGCGGCGCGGCGGGCGGGGAGGCCGGGGACGTCCTTGGGGGCAGATGGTCGGGGCATGGAAAGCGCCTAGGGCAAAATGCGAGGGAAAGTAAGTTGTGTTCGAATGCGAGTCGCGCCTTTGCCGATCGGGGGCCTGGCGGCGAACGCGGGGCCCGCGCCCTGCCGACGCAAACGGCCTGGATCAGCCCGCGCCCACCAGCGGCACAATGTCCACGGGGCGGCCATTGCGCCGCAGCTCGACCGTGACGCTGGGTCGTCCCGGCCCGGCATTCCCCAGCGGATCGCCCTGCCGCACCACATCGCCCACGGCGGCGTTCAGCCGCAGCAGCCCGGTGATCAGCGTCGTCCAGCCGCCGCCATGGTCGATGATGATGATCTGCCCGTAGCCGCGATAGGGGCCAGCAAAGACGACGCGCCCCGCGGTCGGCGCGACCGCCAGCGCATCGGGCCGCGTGGCGATGGTGAGGCCCCTTGACCGGACGCCGCCTTCCGACACCTCGCCCATGCCGGTCACCAGCTCGCCGACCACGGGCAGGCGATAGGGCGGCGGCGCGCCCATGCCGCGTGGACGGGCGGGCGCGGGGGCGCGGGCCTGGTCAGGTCGGGCGGGGCGCAGCAGGGGCCCCGGCAGGGCAGCCAGCCGGTCGCGCAGGTCACCTGCCTCCTCCAGCCTGTCCATCAGGTCGACGATGTCGCGGGCCCGCTCGCCAAGGGCGAGCGCCCGGTCGCTTTCCAGATCGGCATTGGCGCGGTAATCCTGCGCCGCGAGCCGCTTTTGCGCTTCCAGCTTTTGCAGCGCGGCCTGCCTCTGCTTCAGGTCCTCCTGGCTCTGCGCCAGGGACGCCGCCGCCTGCTCGGCAGTGGCGCGCAGCGCGCGGCTGCGCTCCAGTTCCGCGCGCAGGCCGGCTGTCCGTTGCTCGATGACGGGCAGCACCTGTGCCAGCACGGCGCGCATATGGATGGCATCGTCGATCGATCCCGGCTGGACGAGCGCCAGCGCCAATGGTCGCTGCGCCATCATCTGCAAGGCGGCGGTCAGGCGCACCACTGGCTCCTGCCTGGCGGCCAGACGAGCGGCCTGCGCGCGCTGAAGCCGGGCGACAATGGCGATGCGGGCCTGCGCGGCCTGGATGTCGGCCTCTGCCTGCTGGATGCGGGCGGCCATGGCGGCGGCGCGGCGACGGGCCTGATCGGCTTCGCTGCGGGCCGCGGCCGCCTGTTTCTCCAGCCGCTCGGAACGCGACCGCGCTTCCTCCGACTGGCGGCGCGCGGTCTTCAGGGCGGCCTGTTCCTCGCTGAGGCTGGTCCCGCCAGTGCCCGTCAGGATGATGGCCTGCCCATCGGCGGCGGGCAGGCGCGATCCGGCGAGCGCCGCCGCACCAGCAAGACATGCCGCGAAGATTGCCGTCCGTCTCAACCAAGGCCCCCTGCCGGCCCGCTATGCCGACCGCATCTGACTAGGCCGTGTTTGGGCGGAATGAAAGAACCTCCATTCCCGCATATTCCTGATCGGCGCAGGAACACGGGTCCGGTGGGCGCTATCCCTCGCGATGATAGGGATGGCCGGCCAGGATCGAGCAAGCCCGCCATAATTGCTCGGCCAGCATGGCGCGGGCCATCATGTGCGGCCATGTCATCGCGCCAAAGGCGATCAGCAGGTCGGCCTTGTCCCGCTCCGCATCGTCGAAGCCATCGGCCGCGCCGATCAGGAAGCGGCATTCGCGCTTGCCGGAATCGCGCCAGCCCTCGACATGACGGGCGAAATCAAGGGAACTGAGTTGCCTGCCCTTTTCGTCGAGCATGACGGTCACCGTGCCCGGCGAGGCCGGCGGCAGCTTGCCGCCCCGGTCGGGCAGTTCGGTGATCTTGAACGGCATGGTCAGCCGCTTGGCATAACGGTCGACCAGTTCCGCTTCGGGCGAGCGCCCGATCTTTCCGCGGGCAATGATGTGGAGAAGCATGTCCCCCCACTAGAGCGGGTTTCGATCTGATTGAATCAGATCGCCGCTCAGGTTTCCTTGTTTTCCGCGATTTCTTAACCAGCGATCGGTTCCGATCGCTTGGAAATCGCTCTAACGGCTCAGGACACGCTTGTCGAAGGGCGGCTCAGGCGGTTCCCGCTACCGGCGCGTCGACGAAACCCCACATCCGTTCCAGATTGTAGAAGCTGCGAACCTCCGGCCGGAAAAGGTGGACGATCACGTCACCCGCGTCGATCAGCACCCAATCAGCCACGGGCAGGCCCTCGACGCGGGCGGAGCGGCCAGTCGCCTGCTTGATCCGCTCGGCCAGCTTCTGCGCCATCGATGCCACCTGACGGGATGAACGCCCGCTGGCGATCACCATATGATCGGCGATGCTGCTCTTGCCTTCGAGGGGGATGGAGATGGTTTCCTGCGCCTGGTCGTCGTCAAGCGACTTCAAGACAAGGTCGTGCAGGGCGGCAACGCTGTCGGCATTATGAGCCGTGTCGTTGGCGGGATGCGGTCTGGTCAAAGATGCTCCATTCTAGACAATCAACCGGCGCGTGAGCGGGTCGCGCACGCGTTTGTGTTCATATTCGCGATGCCAGAGGGGGTCTGCCTGCCGCAGCAGGGTCGCCGATCTTGGATCAGGGCGAAAGCGCAGAAGCACAAGCGCCGGCGGTCTCCAATCCGTCCATGCTGCACTCTGGCGTGCGGGCCGGACGAAGCGCCGCAGCCAGCTCATGGCCGATGAGCCACGGGCGTCCTCATCATAGCCGGGCCGGGCGATTACGGCAATGGGCATAATCCGGGCTATGCCACGCCAGTCCCTCCATTGGCCGAACTGGGCAAGATTGTCCGCCCCCATCAACCAGATGAAGCGATTGCGGCGATAGCGGCTTTGCAGCGCCTTCACCGTGTCGATCGTGTAGCGGGTATGAAGCCGCGCCTCGATCGCAGTTGGCCGGATGAGGTTGCGCCGCGCAACTTTTTGGGCGTGGGCAAGACGGGCGGGTAGGGGCGCCATGCCGGTTTTCGGCTTGAGCGGGTTGCCCGGAGAGACCAGCCACCAGACTTCATCCAGTCGCAGAGCATCGATCGCGAACAGGGAAATATCCCGGTGTCCGTCATGCGCCGGATTGAAGGAGCCGCCGAGAAGGCCGATGCGTTTCATGATTCGCCCATGCCAGTCAGCGGCCCCGCACGCAAATTCAACGGGTGTGACGGGAGCACTCTCTTATTCTTAGTGAGCTAATAAATGGCCGCGACAAGCAATCTCAGCGTCCCATCCTGTGGTGAACGGCATTGGTTAGCTTCCTAATTTCATGCCGCCTTCTATTCTGCCGCGTTCGGCAGGGCCCGAATCGCTTCCGCCGAAGAGGGTTCGCGGACCAGCGCCTCCACCGGCTCCAGTTCCTCCAGTTCTTTGCCACCCGTCTCGATATTGAGGTCGCGAAGCTTGCGCCCCGTCACCAGCACACGACCTTCGAAGCTGCCGACGAAGCTGTTATAATCGGCCACGGCCCCGTTCAGCCGGTTGCCCAGCTTCTTGAGCGAACTCGCCGCTCCGGCCAGCCGCTCATATAGTTCCTTCCCCAGCATGCCGATTCGCTTGGCCTCGTCCGCCATCTTTTCCTGGCGCCAAACCGCCGCGACGGTCCGGGCGATGGCGATGAGGTTGGTCGGCGTGGCCAGCAGCACCCGCTTTGCAAAGCCATGGTCCCAAAGCTGGGGATCATGCTCCAGCGCCGCGGAGAGGAAATGTTCGCCGGGCACGAACATGATCACATAATCGGGCGCCTCGTCGAACTGGTCGGCATAGCTTTTCCGCCCCAATGTATCGACATGCGCGCGCATGGCGGCGGCGTGGGCGGACAGCAGCCGTTTCCTCTCCTCCTCGCTCTCCGCGCCATAGGCATCCTGATAGGCATTCAGCGACACCTTGGCGTCAATCACCAGCGCCCGCCCGCCCGGAATGCGCAGGATCGCATCGGGGCGCAAACGGCCGTCCTCGCCCTCCACGCTCACTTCGGTCCGGAAATCCACATGCTCGGACAGCCCACAGGTTTCCAGGACATTGCGCAACTGCTGTTCGCCCCAGCGCCCGCGCGCCTTGGGTGCATGGCGCAGCGAATCGACCAGCCGCTGGGCCTCGGCGCGCACCGCCTCCTGGCCCGTCTTCATCGATTCGATCTCGCCGCGAAGGATGCCATAGGCCTCTGTCCGCTGCTGCTCGATCTGGGTGATCTTCTGGTCGTAGCGCTGGATCGTCTCGTTGACCGGATGCAGCAATTGCCTGAGCTGCGCCTCGCTCTTCTCATGCGCCTGCGTCATGCGCTGGTCGGCGCGTTCCAGGAAATGGCTCTGCGCCTGGTGCAGCAGCTTGCCGCCAATCTCGCTGAACTGGGCGGAAAGCTGCTCCTTCGCGTCCTTGAGCGCGGCGATCTGCGCCTCGAAGGCTTCCGCCCGTGCCTGCGTGTCGGATCGCAACGCCGCCAGTTCCCGCCCCGCCACTTCCCGCGCCGCGCGCTCCGCTTCCACCTTCTGCGCCAGATCCGCCGCCTGCGCCGCGCGTTCCTGCGCCACCACCAGTTCCTGGATGGCGGCATTGCGCTGGGCCGCCGCCATGTCGAGCTTGCCCGCCAGATCGGCCTTTTCCGCCAGCAGCGGAGCCACGGACCGGCCCCGCGCCAGCCAGCCGATCGCCAGCCCCGCGACCAGAGCGACAATGACAAAGATGGTGGCCAGGCTGTCCATATATGCCCCTTTCCAGAACGAAAGGTGAACCTAGCCGCATGACGTCAATGCCGCAAGTCGGATTGTCTCGCCACAGAATTGAAAAAACAGATAAAAACTTAAGAATAGTGACAAGTCGTAACCGATATTAAAGAGAAATAGTGCAAGAAATAGATTGTCGAATTTCCCTTTTGCACGCGTAAATCCGCTCCATTTCTGCCGAAATTATCAATGGATCATGTCAGTTGCACCGGTCGGGCGCAGGCCGATCGAGCGCGACGACGGTGATGATCGTCGAAATCTGCGCACTGACAGATGTACTGCACACCCGTGTTCGATCGAATGAGCCTGCTGGCCATTCTTCCGGATATTCCGCATTGAAGGCGGGTTTTCCCGCCGCGATATAGGGCGCGGTATCGGAACAGAAATTGTCCAGGACGCAGCCTTCGAACAGGATCGCGTCGAACAGGGGAAGGAGCTTGGCGGATGATTTGCTCGCGTTCTTCTGCACCGGTTTCAGCCCATAGCCCCGTGCCCGAACCGACAGGGCGGTGACATAATCGATCATATCCTGCTCGGTCAGGGCGAAGCCGGTGGTCGATGCGCCATCCTCGAAGGAATCCATGACGTCGAATTCGACATAATCAAATCCCTTGTCGCGGCACATGCGCAATCGGTCATCCATGATCTGGATGAACTCGGGATAGCGGCGGATGTCGATATAGCGTTCCCCCGCAAAACCGGGATAGCTGTTGCCCAACAGTCCGGAAATGGCGGCCAGGCTGGCATAGTCTGGACGATTATTTTCGGCCGATCCAATGTCGAGATAACAGATCGTCCTGATCCCGCTGGCCTTGGCAAGCGTCACATAACTCGTCGGCGTGTCGAACCCGTCGACGTCGAGATAGGCGACCGCAGGCGGTGTCGCCGGTAATCCCTGGCTCTGCAATATCCAGTCCCAACTGGACAGCGGCGGCGGTGACGGGGTCGGTGACGGGCTGGGCGAAGGCGCTGGTGTTGGCGCGGGCGTCGGAGTCGGGGCGCTATTGTTGTTGGCGCCGCCACCGCTACCGCCACCACCACAGCCAGCAAGCATCAAAGCTGCCATTGCCAAGGCGCTGAGTTGCGAGAGATTTTTGTGAGCCGGAGACATAGTCATGGTCCCTGTATTTCGGGAACATTGATCGTGGATCACGAAATGGTTCCGGCGGGACGGGCAATCAAAACTGGCAACCTTATAAAGAAAAACAACTCACTCTGGGATATACCCTAAGATATAAATCAAATTTTATAATCGACGATCTCATATGTCGAATGATAGACCAATCTATTCATGAACGGGACAATTTTATGGGAATGCTGGTTAAATGAAGTTGACATAAGATCGTATCTAACAGCACATTAACCATGGAAAAAAATTGTTAAAAATCGAGTCGCCCCAAGATTGCGTGGTTTGACTGTAGCCATATGCGGCGCTTCCGATGTCCGGGCCGCAAGGGCGTTTTGAGAAAAGTGAGCTTTTTACTCTGATATCGCCTTATTGGCACGGATAATGGCCGGGACGGGCCGGATGGCATCGATTTATCGTCGATGCCAGGAGAAGTGCTGTCCTTCATTGTCCAATATATGTTCTGTCTCGGCTTTGCCGAATAAAAGAAAAAACGTTCAGGTCGCAAACTTATGATGTGATTTCCAGGATCCATAAGTTTGGGGGTTTGTCATGACCTTTGGCCATAGCGTCACAATAGACGGCTCTCTGGATGACTGGTTTGCCACCGATCGGATCGATGACAACAGTAATTCCGGCTATCAGATCTATTCAACCGTGGATAATGGCGACTTCGTCTTCGCGCTGAAGGCGCCCGTCGCCATCGGGACGAATACGACGATCTGGCTGAACACGGATGGCAAGACGTCCACCGGCTATCAGATATTCGGCTATGCGGGCGGCGCGGAATATAACATCAATTTCGCCGCCGACGGGACGATCAATCTCTATACCGGCGCTGCAGGTGAGACCCTGGTGCTCGGCGGCCTGACCGCCGCCTGGTCCGCTGATCACACGACCGTCGAATTCCGGCTGCCGACCGCTTCGGTGGGCAATCCGGCGGCGATGTACAGCTATTACGACATCAACGACACGATCTTCCTGCCGTCGAACTACCAGTCTGCACCTTTCACGGTCTTCAATCAGCCGACGGCGACCGAGGCGCCCGACATGCGGATCGGCATCGTCTTTTCGCAGACGACCTCCGATGCCTATTTCAACTCGACCGCCTATTCCCAGCTCTTCATGTCGGTCCAGTCCCAGGCGATGCAGGCCGGCATCCCCTTCGACATCCTGACCGAAGCCGATCTGACCGATCTCAACAAGCTTTCCCATTATGACGCGCTGGTCTTTCCGTCCTTCCGCAACGTACCGGTCGACCAGGTGGAGGCGATTACCCACACGCTCGAAATGGCCAGCAAGCAACTGGGCATAGGGCTCATCACCGCGGGCGAGTTCATGACGAACCAGCCCTATGTGAGTGGAGGCACCATTGGCGGCGACCCGCTTCCGGGTGATCCCTATGCGGCGATGAAGGTCCTGTTCGACGCCACGCGGGTCACGGGGGGCACCGGCAACGTGCAGGTGAACGCGACCGATCCGGCGGGTCTAGTGCTGGATCACTATACGAACGGACAACTCGTCAACAGCTACACCAATGTCGGGTGGAACGCCTTCACCAGCGTCAGCGGCACTGGCCAGACGATCGCGACCGAAACCATCAACGGCGGCCAGACCTATACGGCGGCGCTCGCCACCCAGACGGGATCGGCGCGCAATGTCCTCTTCTCCAGCGACGGCGTCATGGCCGACGCCAATATGCTGCAACAGGCGATAAGCTATGCGGTCAACGGGACCGGCCTGTCGGTCGGCCTGCATCTGACCCGCGATTCCGGCATCGTCGCTGCGCGCGTCGACATGGATCAGAGCCAGGAACTGGAAGACGTCAATCCGCCGGGATCCACGCCGGGCATCTACGACAAGCTGTTGCCCATCCTCACCCAATGGAAGGCCGACTACAATTTCGTCGGCAGCTTTTTCATCAATGTCGGGAATGGAACGAACGGCACCGGCACGGACTGGGCCATATCGGCGCCCTATTACAAGGCGATACTGGATCTGGGCAGCGAGATCGGCACGCACAGCCTGACCCATCCTGACGATACCAACAAGCTGAGCGCGAGCCAGATCGCGACGGAGTTCGGCGGCAGCACCTCGATCATCAACACCCAGCTCAGCAATTATCTGGGCTACGCCTTCCAGGTGGCCGGCGCCGCTGTCCCCGGCATGCCGGAAACGCTGCCGGTCTCCCAGGAGATCATGAAATATGTGACGGATTATCTGACGGGCGGCTATGCGGCGCAGGGGGCGGGCTTTCCCAATGCCTTCGGCTATATGACGCCCGACAATCAGAGCCAGATCTATTTCGCGCCCAACACCTCCTTCGATTTTACCCTGGTCGAGTTCCAGGGAAAGAGCGTGGCTGATGCCACCAGCGCCTGGCTGGCCGAATTCGACAAGCTCGTTGCCAATGCGCAAACCCCTGTGATCGTCTGGCCCTGGCATGATTATGGCGCGGCGGACTTCGTGTCGGGCAGTCCGACGGCTGACGGCCCCTATGACATTTCGATGTTCAACGCCTGGCTGCAACATGCGGTCGCGGCCAACATGGAATTTGTGACACTGGACGATCTGGCGCACCGGATGACGGCGCTCAAGAGTTCGACAATCACCTCGACGGTGGTTGGAACCACCATCACCGCCTCCGTCACGGGAGCCAATGTCGGCAATCTCTCGCTCGATGTCGACCGCCAGGGATCACTGGTCATACAGAATGTCTCGGGCTGGTATGCCTATGACAGCGACAGCGTATTCCTGCCGCAGAGCGGCGGCACATTCACCATCCACATGGGCGCTGCGGCAGACGACGTGACCCATATCATCGACCTGCCGATGCGGTCGGTGCTGATGAACGTCACGGGTGACGGTCGCAATCTGGCCTTCTCGCTGGTGGGCGAGGGCAAGGTCATCATCGATATCGCCAATCCCGGCGCCAAGGGCGTCATCGTCAGCGGCGCCACATTGGCCAGCCAGGTCGGAGAGATCGTGACGCTGGATCTCGGCAGCTCCGGCCTTCACAATGTCACGCTGGAAACGGGATATCAGCCCGTGATCACTTCCGACGGCGGCGGCGACAGCGCGGTGTTTTCAAGGCCGGAGAACGGCACATTGGTCACCACCGTCACCGCCACCGATGCGGATGTCGGTGACGTCGTCGCCTATTCCATATCCGGCGGGGCGGATGCGGCCAGGTTCGCGATCAACAGCACGACCGGCGTACTTTCGTTCATCAACGCACCGAATTTCGAAGCGCCCACCGATGTCGGCCAGGATAATGTCTACAATGTGGTGGTCCGCGCCTCCGACGGCTATCTGTTCGATGAACAGGCCATGGCGGTCACCGTCACCAATGTGAACGAGGTGCCCGTCATCACCTCAAATGGCGGTGGAGCGTCAGCGGCCATCTCCGTTCCTGAAAACACCACCATAGTGACCACGGTCCAGGCGATCGACCCCGACGCGGGGACGACGCTGGTCTATTCGATCGTCGGGGGTCCGGATCGCACGGCATTTGCGATTGATCCATCGACGGGAGCGCTCAGTTTCCTGACCCCGCCCAATTACGAAGCCCCTGCCGATGCAAACGGAAACAATGTCTACAGCTTGACCGTCCGCGCATCCGACGGGACATTGTTCGCTGATCAGGCGATCAACGTCACCATTACCAATGCGAACGAATCCACGCCCGTCATCACTTCGGGCGGCGGTGGCGACACGGCTGCCATTTCCGTTTCCAGCGGCACGAAACCCGTCATGAAGGTGACGGCCATCGATCCTGATGTCGGCACGACGCTGGTCTATTCGATCGCCGGGGGAGCGGATGCCAGCAAATTCACGATCAACGCGTCGACCGGCCAGCTCAACTTCCTGAACGCGCCCAATTTTCTGCTGCCGACCGATGCCGGCAACGACAATGTCTACGATGTGACGGTTCGCGCTTCGGACGGAACATTCTATGACCAACAGGCCATTGCAGTGACCGTCACCATATTCAACGCACCGCCGATCATCACGTCCAATGGCGGTGGCGCGTCGGCCACGATCAATGTGGCGGAGAACAGGACGGCGGTGACGACTGTCCATGCGACCGATGTCAATATCGGCCAGACCGTCAGCTATTCGCTGGGATCGGCAGTTGATGGATCACTCTTCAATATTGATCCGGCCACGGGTGTCCTGACCTTCAAAACGGCTGCGGATTTCGAAAGTCCCACCGACTCCAATCAGGACAACCGCTACCAGGTGCAGGTGTTGGCGACCGACAGCCTGGGTGCGCAGGATTTCCAGAACCTGACCATCGTCATCACCAACGTCAAAGGCGTTTCGCTGACGGCGGCGAATGGCGGATCGACGCTGACGGGCACGGGGGAGGAAGATACGCTGAAGGGAGCGGCGGGCAACGACACGCTGATCGGCAACGGCGGCAACGACACGCTGGTCGGCAATGGCGGTAATGACGTTATCGATGGCGGAGCAGGCAATGATCGCATCACCGGCGGAGCGGGGGCCGATATATTGACGGGGGGTTCGGGTGCCGATCTGTTCATCTACAATGCAATCGGCAACAGCACGCCCCTCGTCATGGATCGGATCATGGATTTCGAGGATGGCATCGACAAGATAAGCCTGTCTGGCATCGATGCCAATATTGTGCTTGGCGGCAGTCAGCACTTCGCATTCGTTACAGGAGCCTTCACCGCGCCCGGACAGATCCATGTCTATTCGGACGGCACGGATAGCTTTGTCGAAGCGAATACGGACAATAATCCTGCAACGATTGAAATGGCGATCAGGTTGATCGGTGTGCATAACCTGACCGCGAGCGATTTCCTGCTTTAGGCCTGGACATGAGGAGGGCGGGAACATGGCAGGGATCGGTTTCAGGCTGGATCGGATAGCGCGGGAGGAGGGGCTGGGCGGCATCGCCCGCGCCACTTTCCAGGGCGCTGTCATCAGCTCCGGTCCGTGGCTGATAACCGCCTGCGCCATATTCCTGCTTCAGGGCTGGACCCGCTCGGTCATGCAACCTGCCGACCATGTGATCGTCCAGACAAGCCTGGTCTATGCCTTTGGCGTGTCGACCGTCGTCACCGCGCCCCTGGCGATGATCGCCACGCGCATGGCATCGGATCGCTTCTACCTCGGCGAGCGGGACGCCATTCCATCGATCCTGATGGTTGCGATGGTGCTGGCCGCCATTGCGGCGCTGATCGCGGGCGATGTGCTGTTCGGTCTCGCTGCTGCCATGCGCCCGGACCAGTTCCTGCTGGCGACGGCCATCCTTGCCCTGTTCGCCCAGATCTGGATCGCCAGCCCCTTCCTCCATGCGACGTCGCGGCATGGGTCGATCTTCCTTGCCTATCTCTCGGGCATTGCCATGGCCGCCATCTGCCTGGCCCTTGTTCGGCCGATGACGCCATCAGCCGTGCTGGCCACTATCGCCGCCGGCCTGGTGGTGACCTTGGCACTGCTGGTCAAGGCGATCAGGGACGATTTTCCGGGCAGCCCCGGCTGGCGGCTCGACTGGATCGGCCGTACGCCCGGCGTGGTGGCGCTGGGGGTGGCGGGCCTCGCCAATGCGCTGGCCATCTGGATCGACAAATGGCTGCTCTGGTGGGCGCCGGGAAGCATCCAGGCAGTCGGCGCGCTCAGGGTCAATCCGATCAACGACCAGGCCAGCTTCCTTGGCCTGTTGACGATGATCCCGGGCCTGACGCTCATCCTGGTGACGACGGAAACGCGGTTCGACCGCGCCTTTGCCGAACTGATGGCGCATTGCACGGGCACGGCCAACTGGCGCCGGATCGAAAAAGCCCGACGGAAGGTGGGCAGCACGATCCGGCTGGATCTGCGCCTGCTGGTGGTCGAACAGGCGATATTGGCCAGTTTCTGCTGGGTCTTCGCGCCGGAGATCGTTCGGCTGCTGGACCTTAATGCGCGGGCCATATTCGGTTTTCGCCTGACCGCGGTGGGGGTGGTCTTTCACCTCGTCGTCATCCAGATGAGCATCATCCTTTCCTATTATGACCTCACCGGCCGGATCGTCGTCGTCTGGGGCAGTTTCCTGATCGCCAGCGCCATCGGAACGTGGCTGTTGCGCGATCTGGGCTTTGCCGGTTTCGGCTTCGGCTATCTGGCGGGGGCCGTCACCGGCGCATCGCTGGCGGTGGCGCTGGTGGCGCAGGCCACCGGCAACCTCACCTATCTCCTATTCGTCGGCAACAATCCGGCGGTGGTCGGCAATGCGAGGTTCTGGCCATGAGCCCGGCCTCTCTTCGCCGCCGCGACCTGTTCGCCCTGTCGCTGATGGTATTCGGCCTGTCGGCGCGAGCGGTCCCCAACACCGACCATGCCGGGGCCTGGGGCGTGGACTATGGCCACGTCACCGATCCGGCTGTTGCCCGCCGGTTCAGGCTGCTCGTGCTCGAACCCGATTTCCCGCGCCCCGTGACCCCGCTGCGGGCCGAGGGGAGCCGCTTGCTCGGTTATATCAGCATGGGTGAAGTCCATGGGGGGCGTCCCTTCGTCCCTGAACTGGAAAGGGCGGGAGCGCTGCGCCAACCCAATCCCAACTGGCCCGATGCACGCCTTGTCGACCTGCGCGATCCCACCTGGACGAAGCTGGTGCTCGACCGGCTGGTGCCGGCAATCCTGGAGAAGGGCTATGATGGCATCTTCATGGACACGCTCGACAATGCGGAGGCGTTGGAACGGCAGGACGCCGACCGGAACAAAGGCATGACCGCCGCCGCCGCCCGGCTGGTGGCGGCCATTCGGGAGCGGTTTCCGGGCATCACCATCATGATGAACCGCGGCTATGCGTTACTGCCCGCGGTTGCGACCCGGATCGACCTGGTGCTGGGGGAGGCCATGGCATCCCGCTGGAACTTCGCGGATGGGCGCTATGAAATGACATCCGCGGACGATTGGGCGTGGCAGGCCGGGCATCTGCTCGCCGCGCGCCAGCTCAACCCGCGCCTGGTCCTCGCCACGCTCGATTATTGGGATCCTCAGGACGAGGCGACCGTCGCCAGCCTCTATGCGCGTGAACGCGCCGCCGGGTTCCAGCCCTATGTATCCACCCTGGCCCTCGACCGGCTCATTCCGGAGCCCCGACCATGAATCTCAGAGCCATCAATATTCAGGCGCTACGCAAGCCGAACATGGTTTTCCTCGGACCGATCCTGGGGGGAGGCGTGCTGCTTGCCGCCACGCTCGTGCTGATGCCCAATCGCTGGCAGATCGCAGACGCCATACGCCGGGGCACATTCTCGCCGCCGCCCGCCGCCATTCCCCTGCCGCCGCCCGGTGTCGCCCAGTTGATGCAGCGCTTTTCCGAAGGCAGGCGGCTGGCATCGCCCGATCTTCAGCGCCTGATGGCGGCATCGTCCGCCACGGGCAGCGCCTCCACGCTTTCGGCGATCGCCGACGCATTGGCAAAGAACGGCGCCCCTGTCGCGACCGACCGGGTCAGCTATGACATCATGGCCGCCGGCCGGCCGGACGTCGCCCTCACCTTTCTGGAAAGCCGCCCGGATCGCGCTGCTCCTGCTCTCTGGCGCCTGCGCTTCGACCTGCATCGCAAGACCGGCGACATGGCGGGTGCCGCCGACCTGTTGCGGTCTGCCGTCATGACGCCCGGAAACGCGCCGCCACAGGATCTCGTGGAGGCGGCCTATGCCCTTGCCACGCCCGAGCTGTTGATCACCGCCGCCGAACATGGGGCGATCCCGCCGCTCAGCCAGGCGCAGTCACTCGATCTGGCATCATGGGCGAACACGGCGCAGCGCTATGACCTGATATCCCGCATCGACCGGGTGGGTACGCCCGGCTGGCGCGCCGACAATCCCTGGCTGGCCATGACATTGGCGCAACGGTCCGGCGATACCGGATCGGCGCTGCGCTACGCAGCCCTGCTGCCGTCCGGCCGCGATGCCGCGCGGGAGAGCATCGTCATGGCGTCGGGCAATCCGCAGGGCATTCGGCAATATCTGCTCGCTCAGGCCTCCGCCAGGGGCGCCGATCGTCCCGCCATCGCCCAGCGGCTGCTGGAAAAGGGTTTCCGCCCCGACGCCATTGCGCTGCTCAGGCAGCAATCGGCCCGGGAAGCGGGTGACGGGGGTGCTTCGGCGCGCATGCTTTATCTGATGGGGCCGCGCCCGACGGGGGAGGATCTGGACTGGTTGCGGTCCCGCGCGTCGGCCGACCCGCGCTGGCTGGCTGCCTATATCGAGCGGGAACAGCCCGCCAAGGCGCTGGCCTTCGTCGAATCCCGCCCGGCGGCGGATAGCAGCGACATGCTCGTGCAGCGCATCGCGCTTGCCAATGCAGCGCGGGATCGTGTGGCGGCGGCGCGGGCGCTGGACGGGTTGCTTGACGGCCGCCCATTGACCGCCAGGCAGCTCAAGGCCGCCGCCACGGCCACCGTTCCGGCGGACAGGGCCGGGCACTATGCGCTTGCCCTGGCCCGCGCCCGGATCGCGGCGGGGCAGGGGGAGCCGTCCGACCGCCTGAGCCTGGCCTGGGATGGCTGGGACAGGGGAAATGCGGAGGAAGCCGTGGGCTATTTACAGGGTTATTTGCGGGATCGACCCGATGACCGGGCCGCGCTGCGCCTGATGGCGGACGCGCAGGCGAAGTTGAAGGGAGATGTCGCCGCCCGGCCCTGGCTGGAACGGCTTCTGGCCATCACGCCGCCATCGATCGATCGGGCAGATCTGCTGAACCGGCTGGGGCGCACGGCCGACGCCATGGCGCTGGTGGAAATGTTGCGTCGGGTATCGCCCGGCAACCGCAGGCTGGACATCATGCTGTCGCGGCTGCTGATTGCCTCCGGTGATCCTGGACGGGCAAGAAAGGTGCTGCGGTCGTGACGCCACTTGTCGCCGCCCTTCTGCTGCCAGCGCCGCCGCTGCCCTTGCTCGTCGCGGCGCTGCCGCCCGATACCGGCGTTTCGGCTTCGGCCGAGGTGCGAACGGTCGACCTGCAATGGAGCGGGGACGTGCATCTGCAACTGGAAAATAATGGCTATGAACTGGTTGTCCGCTTCGATCGGCCGATAGCGGATGAGAGGCTGAAGGATTTCGCCAGCATGGCGGGCGACGACCTCGCCGATCTGCGCTGGAACGACAACAGCCTGTTGTTGCGCGCCGCAGCCGGACGTCGGCTGGAGGCCGTCGCCGAAGCGCGAAAGCTGCGCGTCCGCTTCGTTCCGGAATCGCAGTCCCCAGCCGCGCCCACCGTCGCCAGCCCGTCCCCCTCGCCCGACATGGACGTCGAACTCGCCATAGCCAGGGCGCAGGCCGATGCAGCCGCCGGCTATTCCGATCTGGCGCGGCGGCGGCTTGCGCCGCTGGCGGCCGCGCATCCCGACGACAAGCGGATTCAGCGCCTGCTGGCCGATATGGAAATTGCCGAAGGCGCGCTGGCGCTGGGGGCGGGGCGCTACCGCAATCTGGCGGCGGACGACCCCTTCGCACGGCAGACCCTGGCGGAAGCGGGTGGCAATGTCGCAGCGGCGCTGACGTTGCGCGGGGGCAAGGTCTTCTGGCAGGCGGAGGGCGGTCTCAACGGCATGATACCGCTCGACGCCCAAATCTCCGCCGGGGCAGGTCTGCGCTGGTTCCGCTCGGAAGCCGACACGGTCTATGGACCCACCGGCATTCTCAGCAACCGCACATCCCGCTCCACCATCGGCGACCTGTTTGCCACGATCAACCTCGGGCCTGTCTCGCGGCTGGAACTGCAGGGCAGCGCCCAGCTTGACGAAAAGGTCGCCGGCGCCGGTTTGCGCCTGTTCGCGGGGCCGCCCGAAAGGCAGGGGCGGCTGGTGCTGGCTTATCATCTGCCCGATCTCGCCACGCCTGAACAGTCGACCTTCGGCGGCCACATCAGCCGCGCCGGGCTCGGCGGCACGATCCGCCTGACGCCGGAACTGGTGGTGCAGGCGGACGGCGCCTGGAACGGCTATGGGCTGAGAGGCACCGGTGCGCGGACGCGCAGCTTCACCGCGGCGGGCGGCTTCGACTATCTGCTGCGGCGGGGCAAGCCGTCGCTGGCGTTCAGCTATCGGCTGGACGCCGAATATGTCGATCACACCGGCATAAGGCCGAACGGCCTCGCCTATATTCCGCTGAGCGACCGGGAGAATCACAGCTTCCAACTGGTGTCCGGCATGTCCTGGACCCGGTGGCAGTTGACGGGTGCCGCCGGCTGGACCTTCGACCGGAAGGGCAAGACCAACGGCCCGACCGCCAATATCAGCGCCACAGGGCGGCTCAGTGACGGCTGGCGCCTGCAGGCGAGCGGTGGCGTGAGTTCCATCAGCCGGCCCGGCATTTCGGGACGGCAGCTTTATCTGCGCATTGCGCTGACGCGCTATCTGGGGAGACATTGATGCTGAAGAGGCAGCCCATCCTTTTGCAAGGCGCAGAAATGCTGGTCCTGTTCGCGATATTGATCGCGATCGACCACGGGCTGTCGCATGGTGACGCTTATTCCGGTCTGAACCCCAATCCCTATTGGTTGCCGGTGCTGGTCATGGCGATTGCCTATGGGACGGGTATGGGATTGGTGGCGGGGGCAATCGCTTCGGCGATCTGGCTCTGCCAGGCGAACATCTGGTCCGGATCGGCAGATCATCTGGAGCAGCAACTGCGCCTGTCCATCCAGCCGATGCTCTGGATGGTGGCGGCGCTCATCGTCGGCGAGGTGACGGCCAGCAGACGCAACCGGATCGCCGATCAAAAGCGGCAGCACCAGGCCATGCTGCGCGACCGGGAGAAGCTGGCCAAGGTGATGGCGCGCCTGGCGGACACCAACCGCAGGCTCCAGGTGCGGATCGCAACCGAACAGCGGACGGTTGTCGAGGCGATTGCGGCCGGTCTCGACCTGTCGGGATCCGATTCCGAACATCAGATCGATGCCGTCGCCCGCATGATCGCACTGGTCGCCCGGACCGAGGACTTCACCTTCTACGACGTGCGCGGGAGCCAGGTCGTCGCCCGCTTTTGCGGCAGGGCGACTTCGGGCCAGGCACGCGACCTCAGCAGGTCGATGCTGGCCGAGGCCATGTTCGCAAAACCCAGGGTGTTGCAGAATGACGATCCGGCGGATCAAGCCATTCTGGCACAGGTCGGCGCCATCGCCTTGCCGATCATGGGGGCAAGGGATCAACTGGTCGGGATCATCATCATTCACAATGTGAGCAGGGTCACCGCAGCCTACAGGGCGCAATTGCTGCAGGTCACCGATCTGCTCGGCAAGAGCTGCGCGCTCTTCGGGCGGGAGCCTGCTTTCCATGCCAAATGGCAGATGCCCGAAGAGAAGGTGGCGTGATCGCGCTGCTCGCCCTTGGTTCGATCATCGATCTTCTCCTGCTGGCCCAGGCGCTGTTGGCGGGGGCCACATCCATTTACTGGTTCGCGCCGATGCATATGGCGCTCGCCATCGCCACGCTGCTGATCGTGGTGCGAAGGCTGCACGGAATGAGCGCGTTGCAATCCTTCGCCTTGCCGGTCGGCGCGGCGCTGGGCGCGCCGGGCATGTTGCTGTGCCTGTTGATGGCGCCGCTGGCGGGCAGTTCCAGGCGCAGGAAGCAGATCGTCTACAGCAATATCCGCATCGGCCGCTATCGGATCGGCAATGCCCTTTCGCCGGTCGAGCGGCTGGGACGGATACTCGACGAGCGGGTACGCTATCCCGATTGCGATGAAATCGGATCATTGGCTACGATCCTGCGCCACGGCAGCCTGCAGGCGCGCTACAGAGCGTTGGAAACGGCCGTGACCTCGTTCGAACCGCGGCTTTCCCCGCTGATCGTCATGGCCCTGTCCGATGAGGATCAGACCATCCGCGCCCTGGCTGCGGCCGCCGCGGCGCAGGTCAGCTATAATCTGACCCTGCAGATCAGCGAATTGCAGGCGCGCATCGCGCCGGCGCAGGATCCGGACGACCGCTATGCGCTGGCGATGCTGCTCGCCGACCATGGCTGTTTCAACCAGCTTTTGCCCCAGTCTCAGCGGGCGCGCCTCTGTCAGGATGCCTGCCGGAAGTTGGATGAAATCACCGAACAACTGTCCGCCACGGACATTCGCCGCCGGGCGCTGCGCACGGCGCGGGCCCATGTCCGGCGGACGATGGAACAGGACAGGGAAGCGCAGTCCAGGCCCATTCGCAGCTTCCGGATGGAGCTGTCGCCCTGATGCCCGACCGTGCGGACAGCGATGTATGCCTGATCGTTGAGGGCGCCTATCCTTTCGTCATCGGCGGCGTATCGAACTGGTTGCAGGATCTGGTCCTGTCCATGCCCGACCTGCGATTTTCCCTGGTCGCGATCAAGGCCGGGTCGATGGAACAGCCCTGGCGAATGACGCCGCCGCCCAATGTCGTCGAGGTGATCGAAGTCCCGTTGCTGATCGAACCGTGCCTGCCGCGCCGCTATCCGGCGCCGCAGGTGAAGCGCATCGGCCGGTTGCTGCTCGCCTTCCTGTCGACGGGAGGAAAGGATGACCTGATAAGGCTGCGGCAGGAGATCGGGAAACTGAATCCGCCGCCGGCCGCGGGCGATCTGTTGTCCAATCCGGAGATATTTGACCTCTTCACCCATTATTATGAAAAGGCCTTCCGTTCCGCATCCTTTCATCATTTCTTCTGGGCAATGCGGGTGCTGCTGGGCGGCTTGCTCAAGATGCTGCTGGCGCCATTGCCCCGGGCCAGGGTCTATCACACCATTTCCACCGGCTTTGCGGGCCTCCTGGCGGCGCGTGCCGCCTATGAAACCGGCAAGCCCGCCTTCATCACCGAACATGGCATCTACATGCTGGAGCGCCAGATAGAGATCATGATGGCGGACTGGATCGGCGACCAGATCGAAACCGGACTGACGCTCGACCGGGAAGGGCATGACCTGCGCGATCTGTGGCTGGCGGTGTTCCAGACCTATACGCGCGCCTGCTATGATGCCTGCGATCCGATCATCGCGCTCTATGGCGCCAACAACCAGACGCAGCGGCGGTTGGGCGCCCGGCAAGAGCGATTGAGGGTCATTCCCAACGGTATCGAGGCCGACCGCTTCTGCCATATCGAGCGCATGGGCGATCCGGCGCGCCCCCTGGTGGCGCTGATCGGACGCGTGGTACCGATCAAGGATGTGAAGACCTTCGTCCGGGCGGCCGGCTTCGTCCTGGCGGAAATGCCTGAAGTGCGCTTCGCCATATTGGGCCCGATGGACGAGGATCCCGACTATGCCGCCGATTGCAAGGCGCTCGTCAAGGAACTTGGCATCGGCAATGCGGTACAATTTGCCGGGCGCGTCCAGGTTGCCGAATGGTTGCCGCGCATAGACCTGCTTGTCCTCACCAGCCTGTCGGAAGCCCAGCCGCTGGTCATATTGGAAGGGGGGGCATGTGGCGTGCCGGTGGTCGCACCCGATGTAGGCAGTTGCCGAGAGATGATCGAAGGGCGCTCGCCCGACGTGGATCGGCCCGGCGGCATCGTCACCGAACTGGTCAATCCGGAAGGAACGGCGGCCGCCATCCTCCGCCTGTTGCGCGCGCCGTCGCTGCGCCGCGCCATGGGCGAAGCGCTACGCGATCGCGTGGTCAAGGACTATGACAGGCGCGCCATCATCGCGGAATATCGGCATATCTACAGCATGCTGGGCGCCCAGGCCCGTTTTTCGGAACTGCAATGATCAATGTTCCCGGAAGGAGAGCCACAGCGATTGGGTAAGCGGCTCCAGCGCATATTGCAGGGCGGTCCGGGCACGAAGCGGCACCAGCACCTGGACCGGCATTCCGGCCTTCAGATTGAAATCCTCTCCGCGCCTGCTGCGGATGATGTCGAGTTCCTTCGACGGGACCGTGATTTCCCCGGTGTAGAAGGATTGGCCGGTCTTCTCGTCCTGGAAACTGTCCGCCGACAGCCGGGTGATCCGGCCGTCCATGATCGGCAGGTCGCGCTCATGCAGGCTGTTGAAGCGTATCTGGGCGTCCTGGCCCACCTTCAGGTCGTCAATATCTTCCGGCGAAATGCGAGCCTCTATGACCAGGCCCGCATGGTCGGGTACGATGTCCATCAGCTTCTGGCCCGGTGCGATCACGCCGCCCACGGTGAAAACGCTCAGACCGACGACGATGCCGGTCGCGGGCGCGCGGATCGCCAGCCGCGCCAGTTGATCCTTGGCCGCGCGAAATTTGGGGGCGATCTCGTTCAGCGAAAATTCGACGTCGCGCAGTTCGGACGCGGCCCGCTCCCTATAGGCCTTTTCCGCTTCCAGAGCCTTCAGGCGGTTTTCGCCGGCCTCCGCGCCAGACCGAGCAATGCTGGCCGAATATTGCCCCTCTTGCCCATGAAGGTCGGCGCGCGCGCGTTCCAGTGCCCGGATACGGGATTTGGAAACAAAACCCTTCTCCGCCACGTCGCGCAGGCTGTCCAGTTCCTCGCCGATCAGCCGGGCCTGCTCCGCCGATGCTGCCAGTTGCGACCTGTATCCGCGCGCTGTTTCCTGCACCTGGCCGGCCTGTTCGTGCAGGACGCCGGTCTGCGCCGTCAGCACGGAGGCGCGGCTGTCGAACTGGGTCGTCTGAAGCTTGATCGCCTCCTGCGCATCCTCCTTTTCCTGTCCCTGAAGCGTCGCGAATTCGGCGGGCCATTCGACATGACCGGCACCAAGCTGCTCGGCCATCAGCCGCGCGCGCTGTGCCTGGAATCCGATATATTGCGCGCTGTACATGCGCGCCTGCGCCCGCACATCCGCGGCCGCCAGTTCCATCAGCGGCTGGCCCTGACGGACATGCTGCCCTTCCTTGACGAAGATGGCGCCGATCACGCCGCCGTCGCGATGCTGGACGGACTGGCGCTGACCCTCCACGGTCAGCCGTCCCTGCGCATAGGCGGCGGCGTCCAGCCGGGCAAAGGCGGCCCAGCCCAGGAAGACGACGAAAAACAGGAACGCGATGATGATGCCGGTCCGCATGTCCCGGTCGGGCCGGTCGTCGATCACCGGCGTCTCATGGCTGGCTGGATAGGTCAGGCGGATGGCGCCGCTGGCGTCGCTGAGTTCGATGTCCCCCATGGTGCCTATCCCTCCGCCCTCTGTGCCTCGGGTTTTTCTTCCGATTGGATGGCCTTCAGCCGTCCCAGCACCTCATCGCGCGGGCCGAAAGTCTCCAGCCTTCCGTCGCGCATCACCATGATCTTGTCGACGACTCCCAATATCCCCATCCGGTGGGCGACGATGATGACGGAGGCCTTTTTCTTCTTGAGGTCGTCCAGCGTGGCGACCAACCGCACCTCTCCCTCGGCATCGAGATGCGCATTGGGTTCGTCCAGGAAGACCAGGGGCGGCTTGCCATAAAGCGCGCGCGCCAATCCCACGCGCTGGGCCTGGCCGGCCGAAAGTCCGCGTCCTCCCCAGCCCAGCGTCCGATTATATCCGCCCGGCATTTGCAGGATCAGGTCGTGCGCACCGCTCAATCGGGCCGCCTCGATCACCGCATTGTCGATGGCTTCGCCATCGTCGGACAGGAAATTCCGGAATCGAGCGATATTCTCCTTGATCGTGCCGGCGAACAGTGCGGTGTCCTGCGGCAGATAGCCGATGAAGGCCGCCAGCCTTTCCGTATCCCAATCCTGCACATTCGCGCCGTCATAGCGGATCGATCCGCGCAGGGGCCGCGCCGCGCCGGACAGCATGCGCAGCAGCGTCGATTTGCCCGCGCCACTGGGACCGACAATGGCAACGACTTCGCCCGGTTCGACGGCAAAGCTGATATCGGCCAACAGGGGGTGTTCCTGGCCGGGAATGAAATGGGTGAGATGTTCGACCGCGATATGGCCGCTGGGCGGCGGGAGCTGGGTCAGGGCGATATCTGCTTCCCGCGTCGCCAGCAGGTCATTGAGCGTCGCATAGCTCGCCCGCGCATGGACGACGCTACGCCAGGCGCCGAGCAACTGGTCGATGGGGGAGAGGGCGCGTCCGACAAGGAAGGACGAGGCAAAGATGGCACCTGCCGAAATCTGGTTGTTGATCGCCAGCCAGGCGCCGAGGCCCAGCGCCAGCGACTGCAGGATCAGGCGGATGAACTTGCTGATCGCAACATAATGGCCACCTGCGAAACTGGCGCTCGCCTGAAGGTCGAGCATCGTCTGCCGTTCCAGCAGATGGCGCCGCACCAGCGCATTCCGCATGCCGAGCGCCCGAATCACCTCCGCGCCCGCAAGCGTCTGTTCCTGGCTGACATAGGCCTTATTGGCGGCTTCGTTCGCTTGCTTCAAGGGCGCGTTGGTGCCCTTTTCATTACGTCGCGCGATGAACAGCAAGGCGGCGCCGCCCACCACGGCCAGAGCGGCAATGGCAGGGTGGATCAGGAAGCAGACGAGGACATAGACCGGGCTCCAGGGAAAATCGAAGATCGACAGGATGGTCGGGCCGGTCAGCGCCTGCCTCAGCGTGTCGAATTCCCGCAGGACCTGCTTGTTCATCGTCTCGCCGGTCGATCCGCGCGCCCTCAGCGTCGTGTCGAGCAGCAGGCCCGCCAATTGCCGGTCCAGCCGGATGCTCGCCCGTACCAACAGGCGCGACCGGACCAGTTCCAGCAGCGACAGGGTGCCGATGACCACCGCGATGATGATTGTCAGGAAAAGCAGCGTCAGCCTGCCCTGTCCTGCCACGACACGGTCATAGACCT
Source organism: Sphingobium sp. LMC3-1-1.1 (assembly GCF_040676285.1). Lineage (NCBI taxonomy): Bacteria > Pseudomonadati > Pseudomonadota > Alphaproteobacteria > Sphingomonadales > Sphingobiaceae > Sphingobium > Sphingobium sp. LMC3-1-1.1. Next base: position 70,644 of record NZ_JBEGHQ010000034.1, read on the forward strand.
GCAACATGTACAGAACAGGCCCGATGTAGAGCAGGTTCATCAAGGCGCTGAAGATCAGCGAAGACAGGAAATGTCGCCTGCACGAAGATAGTGCGGCTTTCATGGGGGCTGCCGGTTCATGCAGATCAAGCAACATACCGCCCCCGTTTCTCGAAAGCTGACGCTAAATCATGCGACCTATATCTTGTGCCTGGACCATAATATTCCGGCAAGTTTCGGTAAATATATCAATCAGCATAGTCGACGGCTTGTGCCGCGCTGGAACAGATGTTCAGCGGGCCGCCGTCAATCGGTACTGGCGAAAATCATTCCCACTCGATCGTACCCGGAGGCTTCGAGGTGTAGTCGTAGACCACCCGGTTGATGCCCTTCACCTCATTGATGATCCGCGTCGCCACCCGGCTGAGGAAGGCGGCGTCGAAGGGATAGATGTCCGCCGTCATGCCGTCGGTGGAGGTCACCGCCCGCAGCGCGCAGACGCTGTCATAGGTACGGTGGTCGCCCATCACGCCCACGGTGCGGACCGGCAGCAGCACTGCAAAGGCCTGCCAGATCGCGTCGTACAGCCCGGCATTGCGGATTTCTTCCAGATAGATGGCGTCGGCCTTGCGCAGGATATCGCAGCGTTCCTTCGACACTTCGCCCGGAATGCGGATGGCAAGGCCGGGGCCGGGGAAGGGATGCCGCCCGACGAAAATCTCCGGCAGGCCGAGTTCGCGGCCAAGCGCGCGCACTTCGTCCTTGAACAGCTCGCGCAGCGGCTCGACCAGCTTCATGTTCATGCGCTCGGGCAGGCCGCCCACATTATGGTGCGACTTGATCGTCACCGAAGGCCCACCGGTGAAGCTCACCGATTCGATCACGTCGGGATAGAGCGTCCCCTGCGCCAGGAAGTCCGCGCCGCCGATCTTCTTCGCTTCTTCCTCGAACAGGGCGATGAACTCGCCGCCGATGAACTTCCGCTTCTTCTCCGGATCGGTCAGGCCCGCCAGCCCGCCCAGGAAGCGCTCCTCTGCATTCGCATGGACCAGCTTGATGCCGTAATGCTCGCGGAACAGGCTCACCACCTGCTCCGCCTCGCCCAGGCGCATCAGCCCATGGTCGACGAACACGCAGGTCAGCTGATCGCCGATCGCCTCATGGATCAGCACGGCGGCAACGGCGCTGTCGACCCCGCCCGACAGACCACAGATCACCCGGCCTTCGCCCACCTGCGCGCGGATGTCGGCAATCTTGGTCGCGCGGAACTCCGCCATGGTCCAGTCGCCGGCAAGGCCGCAGACATGGCGCACGAAATTGGCAAGCAGCTTCGCACCGTCCGGGGTGTGCACGACCTCCGGGTGGAATTGCGTCGCGTAGAAGCGCTTTTCCTCATTGGCCGTGATGGCGTAGGGTGCGCCTTCGCTGACCGCGACCACTTCGAAACCCGGCGCCAGGCTCGTCACCTTGTCACCGTGGCTCATCCACACCTGGTGGCGCTCGCCCTCCGTCCAGAGGCCGTCGAACAGCGCGCAGCCCTTTTTCACCTCGATGAAGGCCCGGCCGAATTCGCCGCTCTCACCGCCTTCGACATTGCCGCCCAGCTGCTGCATCATCGTCTGCTGGCCATAGCAGATGCCCAGGATCGGAATGCCCGCCTCGAAGAAATGCTGCGGCGCGCGGGGGCTGTCCTCCCACATCACCGAAGACGGGCCGCCGGAAAGGATGATACCCTTCGGCTTCAACCGGTCGAATGCTTCGGCGGCGCTGTTGAACGGGGCGATCTCGGAATAGACGCCGGCCTCGCGCACGCGGCGGGCGATCAGCTGCGTCACCTGGCTGCCGAAATCCACGATGAGGATGGAATCCTGAAGGGGCAGCGTCATCGAATCGCCTTTATTTGACCAGAGGAAGGGATTCGCGCCCGGTTAGTGCGCTTGCGCCCCCTTGTCCAGCGAAGCCGCGTCGTCGCGCCGCCCCGCCGCCCATCCCAGCGCGGCCCCGCTCGCCAGCACCGCCGCAGCGATCAGGAAAGCGCTGCCGATGAAGGGCAGCAGCGGCTTCGGGCCCACCGACAGGGAATAGAGGGTGCCGAAGAACAGCGGCGACACTATGCCTGCGATGGAACCCACGCTGTTGTTCGCCCCCTGCAACTGGCCTTGTTCGGATTCCGACACGCGCTGCGTCATCAGCGACTGGATCGTCGGCATGGCGAGCCCCCAGAGCGCGTTGGGGAACATCGCCGCGACGAACAGCCAGCCGGTCGGCGCCAGTCCCATCGCCGACAGGCCGATCGCGCCGAAGGCAAGCCCGATCACCATGGTCGTGCGGTCGCCCAGCCGCTTCACCACCGGCCCGACCAGCAAAGCCTGCACGCCCATGTCCAGAATGCCGGCCAGCGCAAGCAGCGCGCCGACCTGCCACGCCCCCCAGCCATAGCGGTCGCCCGCATAGAGCACGAACACGGCGGAGAAGAGGTGATGCGCGAAAAAGAGCAGGAAATTGACGATCGCCAGGCTGGAGAGTTCCGGATGCGACCGCAGCAGTCGCAGGGCGCCGAAGGGATTGGCCCGTTTCCAGGAAAAATCCATCCGCTTGTCGCGGGGCAGGGACTCCGGCAACACGAACAGCCCGTAGAAGAAGGCAAGGGCGGACAGGCCGGCCGCCGCCCAGAAGGGGGCCCGCAGCGAAACCTCTCCCAGCGCGCCGCCCAGCAGCGGCCCCGCCACGAAACCGCCGCTGAACGCCGCGCCGATCAGCCCATAGCCCCGCGCCCTCCCTTCGGGCGGGGTGATATCGGCCATATAGGCGAAGGTGGAGGTGAAGCTGGACGAGGTCACGCCCCCCAATAGCCGCCCCGCCGCGAGCCACCAGAGATTGGGCGCGACCGCCATCAGCAGGAAATCGAGCGCCAGTCCCGCGACCGAGATCAGGATGACCGGCCGCCGCCCGAACCGATCGGACAGCGAGCCGATGACCGGCGAACAGAGAAACTGCATCCCGGCCCACAAGGCCACGAACAGCCCGTTCCACATCCCCGCCGACCTGCTGGACCCCGAAAGCGTCTCGATCAGTTGCGGCAGTACCGGGATGATGATCCCCATCGACATCACGTCGAGCAGCGCCGTCACCAATATGAAGGCGATCGCAGCCTTGCGGCGGTGGGTTGGGCGGGGGGGCATGATAGACTCCTGGTGCCGTTCCGCTTCTGGTCGTAACGGATCAAATGCCATAGAAAGTTGTTTTTGGCGTGTTTTTCGATCCGGCGGATGATTCCTTCTGCTTGCAACACGCTCTACAGCGATTTCCAAGCGATCGCTGGCTAAGAAATCGCGGAAGGCAGAAATCCCGGGCCCCGTTTCGATCTCGCTGGACCGAACCCGCCCTGGGCGCCGCGCCCGTCATGCCAGGTCGACCGGACCCAAATGACCGCTCCACCACAGCAGCAGTCCGGAAAATGCAACGGCGATCCACAGTGCGTGGAGGCCCATCATCGCGAAAAGCCCGCCCCCGGTCATAGCGCCGGCCACCAGCCCCAGCCACAGCATTAGATAGGGCAGCCAAGTCCATCGCGGCCCACCGCTCAGCGCCACCGCCAGTTGCTGTCCCAGCTTCACCAGCGCGCCGGTCATATAGGTGACGCCGATGCTGACCTCCCCGTCGCGCTGGAAGACATTGTTCACCGCGCCCATCGCCGCCGCCATCAGCAGCGTCAGCCCCGTGCCCGGCCTCTCGGGCAGGGCGAGCAGCGCGGCGCAGAGCAGCAGTGCGGTCGCCAGGCCCAGCACCGCCTGTTTGCGCCAGCGCCCCGCTCGCCGCGCGACCAGCGCGCCCGCCAGCACGCCGCCGACAAAGGCCCCGATCAATCCGGCCGCCATCCCCGAGACCGCCGCGCCGGCGGCCAGCCCCACGCCGAGCCGGGTGGAATTGCCGCTCATGAAGGAGACGAACAGCCCACCGAGCTTCAGGAAACCCAATGCGTCGATGAACCCCGCCTGCGCCGCAAGCGCGATGGCCAGCATGTGGCGGGAAGCATCATATCCACGCATGGTCCGGGCTCGTTCGATCAGGGCCGGGGTGGCGCCACGCGCTCGCCGTCCACGGGTTCGACGACGATCGGGGCGAAGGACGCCGAAGCGGGCTCCACCGCGCCCTTCACCAGCGAATCAAGGCTGGAGCCATCCAGCCCCAATTCCTTCATCAGGCCGTCGATCACCGGTGCCTGCGCCCGGTAACGCAGGGCAGCGGAAACCGCGGCATTGGCCAGGTTCTGTTCGCCGCCGGCGATCACCGTCGCGCCGTCCCCATGTGAGCCGGTAATCCCGTCGACCTGCACGATCCTGATCGAATCGATCGCCTCCATCGGCTTGGCCGCCTCCCGCACCAGATCGGGCAGCACCTTGAGCAGGGCCATCTTCGTCTGCAGCGACATCTGGTCCGACGACAATATATTCGCGGCCTCATTGACCGCGCGCTGACCCGCCGCCTCGACCTCGAAACGGACCCGGTCCGCCTCGGCGCGCAGCTTGGCGGCTTCCGCCTCGCCCTCGGCCGCCAGGCGCAGCGCCTCGGCACGGTCGGCCGCGGCCTGCTTCTCCGCTTCCGCCTCGACCCGCACCTGGATGGCGGCGCGCTCGGCTTCCCGCGCCGCGTCGATCAACTCGATGCGCTTGGTGCGTTCGGCAATCTCGGTCTGGCGCGAGGTCTGGACCTGCTCCTCGGCGGCGACCGCCTTGGCGCGGGCTTCGTCGGCCTGCGCCTTGGCTTGGCTCTCCTCGCGGCTCTTGTTCTGCACGGCGATCTGCTGCTCCTGCCGGGCGAGCTCCAGCGCCTGTTCCTGCGCGATGCGGGCCTGCTGCACGGCGCGGTCGGCCTCGATCTGCTGGCTGTCGACCAGCTTCTTCGCCTCGATGCGCGCCTGGTCCGCCTCCTGTTGGCGCAGCGACTGTTCGCGGGCCACCTCCGCCGCCTGCACGGCGCGGCGCATCTCGACCTCGCGTTCCTGCTCCAGCCGGGCGAATTCGGTGTCGCGAGAAATCAGCAGCGACTGGCGTTCCGCTTCCAGATTCTTGGTCTCGATCTGGACGCGGGTTTCCTGCTCGATGTCGTTGCGCGACTTCTTGCGCAGTTCGATCTGCTCGGTCAGCTTGGTCAGGCCCTCTGCGTCGAACGCATTATTGGCGTTGAAATGCTCGATCGAGGTCTGGTCCAGACCCGTGAGGGACACGCTCTCCAGCTCCAGCCCGTTCATGGCGAGATCGACGGACGACACCTGCTGCACCTTCTGCACGAACTCGCTGCGCTGCTCATGCAACTGGTTCATCGTCATCCCCGCGGCGACGGAACGCAACGCGTCGACGAACTTGCCCTCGACCAGTTCCTTCAACGCCTCCGGATTCATCGTCCGCGCGCCCAGCGTCTGCGCTGCGGTGGCAATGGACTGCGCATCGGGCTTCACCCGGACATAGAATTCCGCCTTCACGTCGATGCGCAGGCGGTCCAGCGTGATCAGCGCGTCGCTGTTCTTGCGTTCCACCGCCAGCCGCACCGTGTTCATGTTGACCGGCATCGTCTCATGAAAGATCGGCAGCACCAGCGCACCGCCGTTCATCACCACCTTCTCTCCGCCAAAGCCGGTTCGCACGAAGCCGATTTCCTTCGACGCCCGCTTGTAGAGCCGCGCCAGTACGACGCCGAGCACGATCAGGAGGAGAAGCCCCGTCCCGGAGATGATCAGGTAGGGCATGAGCGAAAAGCTCTCCTGCACGGCGGGCAAATTCATGGAATACTCCTAAAGGCGGGGCAGATAATGGTCGCCATGCGATATGGCGCGGAAGACATGGTCCTCCCGGCGGACCAGCAGGATGGTTTCGCCCTCTTCCAGCGTCTGGCCGGCATTGTCGGGTTCGACCATGACATAATGCGCCTGGCCATAGGCATCCTCGACCCGGGCGCGGGCGGGGGAGCCGCTGCGCGCCACGCCGGTGACGATGCGGGCAAAGCTGCCGGTCAGCGCGTCCAGCGGAACGGCGCTGCTCTGGTCGCGGGGAAGCAAGGGGGGGAGCCACCGCGCGGCAAAGCCGGTCAAGGGCAGGCTGGCGAGGAAGGCGGCGGGCGCGGCGATCAGCGGCGACAGCATGGCGCCGGCGAAGTCAAGCAGCAGATGCTGTCCGATCAGCCCGATCATGCCGAACAGCGCCAGGAAGATCGCGAGCAGCATCAACAGCGGCAGACGGCCCAGCCCCAGCCAGCCCAGCCCCAGCCAGCCCAGCAGATCCGCGTCGCCGTGAATGTCGAGATCGAAATCGCCCGCGATGCCGATGGCCTGCACCGCCCCTATGAGCAGCATGAGCACGATCGCCGAGACGAAAACGATATTCTCGGTCGCGAAAAGAAACGCGGCCACCCCTGTCTCCCCTGATTCGCGTCAATGCTAATATATTGACGAAAAAGGGGATAGGGCAAAGCGTGGCGGCGCTGCGGCGAACCGAGCGCGCTTAGCGGGCGGCGCGATCCCGTCCGAAATAGAGGTCCGCGATCCGGCCATTCTGCACCGAGCAGGTGAAGTGGCGCGGCCGGCCGTCCTGCGCCCGCCAGCCGGATCGGACCTCGACATCGCCCTCCACATCATAGCCGTTGCGCGTCTCGCGGGGCTCCTGCACCTGCCGTACCTCGGCAAAGCCGCCGTCCCGTTCGGCCTCGTCGCGGGCGGCGAGGGCGCAATAGGTGATCGCATCCTCCCCTTCCTGGTCGGAGGGGCGCGCCTCGGCCAGATCGTCCTGCCTGCCGTCGCGGCCGGGGGATGCGGCGTCGGCATGATCCTGATCCGCCGCCACGACGTCGGAAAAATCATCGTCGGCACGCGCCTGGCCGGGGCGATCATCCGGGGCGGCGTCATCGGCCGGCGGCTGCGCTTCGTCCGACAGCCCGTCCTGTTCCTGCGGCGCGCTTTGCCCCGGTCGATAGGGCTGCGCCGATGCGATGCCGCCCGTCAGCAGGCCCAGCGCGATCAGCGACCCTGTCATCCACCTCATCTTGTTCATGGCCCTCGTCCCTCAACGCAAATCTTGCCGATGGCTAGAGCGGGTTTCGATCCGATTGAATCAGATAGCCGCTCCGAATTCCTTGTTTGCCGCGATTTCTTAATCAGCGATCGGTTCCGATCGCTTGGAAATCGCTCTAGGCGGTTGTGGCTGTCGGGGGCCTGAACGCCGGGTGTGTCGCCATGGCTAAGCGCCGGCCCGGTCCACCGGACCGCCAGGCGCCGCGTCGGACGGTTGCGGCTATTGCGGCTGTGCGCTCAGTTTCAGCCCCGTGTAATAGGCGGCAAAGGCATAGCTGTCGGCATATTCGTCGATCAACTTGTCCACAGGCTTGCCAGCGCCGTGCCCCGCCCTGGTGTCGATCCGGATGAGGCGGGGCTTCGGCCCCAGCTCCGCCGCCTGCAGCGCCGCGGCATATTTGAAGCTGTGCGCCGGCACCACCCGGTCGTCGGTATCGCCCGTGGTGACGAGGATCGCCGGATAGTCCTTGCCGCTTATGATGTTGTGATAGGGCGAATAGGCGTAAAGCAGGTGGAAATCCTCTTCCCGGTCCGGCGATCCATAATCGTCGATCCAGTAGCGGCCCGCGGTGAAGCGGTCGAAGCGCAGCATGTCCATCACGCCCACCGCGGGCAGTGCCGCGGCGAACAGGTCGGGCCGCTGGTTCACCACCGCGCCGACCAGCAACCCGCCATTGGACCGCCCCTCGATGGCGAGGCCGTCCTTCGTGGTATAACCATTGGCCTTCAGATATTCGCCTGCCGCGATGAAGTCGTCGAACACATTCTGCTTGTTGGCCAGCCGGCCCGCATCATGCCATGCCTTGCCGAACTCGCCGCCGCCGCGCAGATTGGCGATGGCATAGACGCCGCCCTGCTCCAGCCACGCCATGCGCGTCGCCGAATAACCAGGCGTCAGCGCGATGTTGAAGCCGCCATAGCCGTACAGGATCGTCGGCGCGGGCGTTCTGGAAAGGGCCAGCACCTTCTTGCGGATGACCGTCATCGGGATCATCGTGCCGTCCTTCGACGGATAGCTGATCTGTTCAATGCCGTAGTCGTCGGGATTGAAGGGCAGTTCCGGCCGGGCGAACAGCTCGTAGCGCAGCGTCGCCGTGTCGAAGCGGTAGATGCTCGATGGCGTGGCAAAGCCCGAGAAGCTGAAGAAGGTTTCCGGGTCGCCGTCGCGCCCGCCGAAGCCCGCCGCTGTGCCCGTGCCCGGCAGCGGCACGTCGCTGACCTTCCGCCCGCTGAGGTCGACCAGTTCCGCCACGCTTTCCGCATCGGACAGATAGGCGAGGATCAGCCGGTCCCCCACCAGCGACCCGCCCGCCAGCGTATCCATGCGTTCGGCCACCACCTGTGTGCTGCTGCGCCGGGGGAAGCGAGCGTCGATCGAAACCACGCGCAAATGCGGCGCATATTGGTCGGTGATGAAGTAGAGCGTCGACCCCCGGCTGCCGATCAGTCGCCAGTCATTGGTGATGCCCTTCACCAGCGGGCGTATCTTCACCCTGCCGCCCGTCAGTTCGGCCAGATGCAGCTCCCGGCGCGGGTCCGTGCCCTGGAAGCTGCTGATGACCAGCCAGCGCCCGTCCTGCGTCACTTGCGCCGTATGGCTGAGGCGCGGTTGATCGGGCGTGGCGTAGATCAGCTGGTCCTGCGCCTGTGCCGTGCCGAGCCGGTGATAATAGAGCTGTTGCCCCACCGTTGCGGATTGCGACCCGGCGCCATCCCGCGGCGCGTCGAAGCGCGAATAGAAAAAACCCTGCCCTTGCCCGTCCCAGGCAAGCTGGGAAAATTTCACCCATTGCACGACATCGTCGAGCGGCCGGGCCGAGGCGACGTCCAGAACCTTCAGCGTGCGCCAGTCGCTGCCCGCCTCCTGCACGGCATAGAGCAGGAAGCGGCCGTCGGGCGAGGGCGCCCATTCCGCCAGCGCGTCCGACCCGTCCTCCGCCCAGGCATTGGGATCGATCAGCAATCGCTGCGCGCTGTTCAGTCCGTCGCGCACATAGAGCGGCGTCTGGTTCTGGAGCCCCTTGTTATAGCCGTAGAAGTAGCGCCCCCCCGCCTTGCGCGGGATCATGTAGCGGCCATGGGCGAACAGCGCCTGCATTCGTTTCTTGAGGATCTCGCGCCCCGGCAAGCCGTCAATGTAACGGCGGGTGAGGCGGTTTTCCTGTCCCACCCAGTCGCGGACGGCAGGATCGTCGCGCGGCTCCTTTTCCAGCCAGCGATAGGGATCGCTCACCTTGACCCCGAAATGATCCTCGATCAGGTCAATCCGCCTCGCCTCGGGGTAGCGCAGGCCATGGCCGTGCAGATCGCCGTCATTGCCGCGCGGACGATATGCCGTCTCCGGAAGCTTGCTTCCCGAACCGCTCGCAGCGGCCAGGTTGCGCGCTATGTTTGCTTGGTCTCCGGGCGCAATCGGACCTGCGCCCGGCTCTGCTCCGGCGGGGAGGGCAAGCAGCAGCAGCGACGCCAGAGCCAGGCAGCCAAGGGCGCGCATCCTCTCCAACTTCCATCCCCATGAAAACAAACGAAACAGGCCGTGGCTCTTATCAAGCCACGGCCTGTTCCGAAATCAAATTACCACTTTCGAAGCAGTGGTATCAGCCGATCACGCCGCTTCCAGCTCATCGGCATCGGCGCCCTGGACCGGACCGGAATCCTGCCCCTTGGCATCGACGTCGCGGTCGACCAGTTCGATGATCGCGATCGGCGCCGCGTCCGAAGCGCGGATGCCGGCCTTGATCACGCGGGTGTAACCGCCGTTGCGGTCCTTGTAGCGCTCGGCCAGGACTTCGAACAGCTTGGTGAGCTGCGCGTCGTCCTGCAGGCGGGAATGGGCCAGACGACGGTTCGACAGGCCACCCTTCTTGGCGAGGGTGATCAGCTTCTCGACGTAAGGACGCAGTTCCTTCGCCTTGGGCGTGGTCGTCAGGATCTGCTCATGCTTGATGAGCGAGGCGGCGAGGTTGCGGAGCAGCGAGTTGCGATGCCCGGCGCTGCGCTGCAGCTTGCGATGACCAACCTTGTGACGCATTTTTCTTCCTTCGTTCGTTAAGGGGCCGTCTAGCGGGTCCCATCGAAATGCTATTTCGATGGGCGCCCTCTGGTACCCCAGACCAGGCGGCGTTCAAGGGCCGCCGCCCTATGCCCTTTCGATCGTCCGGCGGACCGTCACGGCAGTAAATCCCGTGACGTCAGTCGACGCCATGCGTCGCTGGCCGGTCGTTCGCATTCGCTTTGCGAACCGCCGCGCTGCTGCGCTGCGCGGCTCGCTTCGTCTCAGCCCAGCAGCTCCTGTTCGAGCTTCTTGGCCATTTCCTCGATATTTTCCGGCGGCCAGCCGGGGATGTCCATCCCCAGGCGCAGGCCCATGGACGACAGCACTTCCTTGATCTCGTTCAGCGACTTGCGACCGAAATTCGGGGTGCGCAGCATCTCTGCCTCGGTCTTCTGGACCAGATCGCCGATATAGATGATGTTGTCGTTCTTGAGGCAGTTGGCGCTGCGGACCGACAGTTCCAGCTCGTCCACCTTCTTGAGCAGGTAGCGGTTGATCTGGTTCGCGTCGCTCTCGCCTTCGCCAGCCGAAGCGCCGGAGGCGGCGCCCGTAGCCGGAGCGGAAGCGGGCAGGGCGTCCTCGAAATGGACGAACAGCTGGAGCTGGTCCTGAAGGATGCGCGCGGCATAGGCCACCGCGTCCTCGGGCGTCACGGTGCCGTCGGTCTCGACGGTCAGCGACAGCTTGTCATAGTCCAGTTCCTGGCCGACGCGGGTGTTGTCGACCTTGTAGGCGACCTGGCGCACCGGCGAATAGAGCGCGTCGATCGGGATCAGGCCGATCGGGGCATCGGCCGGGCGATTGGCGACGGCGGGGACATAGCCCTTGCCGACGTCGGCGGTCAGCTCCATGTTCAGGGTCGCACCCTGGTCCAGATGGCAGATCACCAGGTCGGGGTTCATCACTTCGATGTCGCCCACGGTGGTGATGTCGCCGGCGCGCACTTCGGCAGGGCCGGTGGCGGACAGCTGGAGACGGCGGGGACCGTCGCCTTCCATCTTGAGCGCGACCTGCTTGATGTTGAGGACGATGTCCGTGACGTCCTCACGCACGCCCGCGAGCGAGGAGAATTCGTGGAGGACGTTCTCGATCTTGATCGAGGTGACCGCCGCGCCCTGGAGCGAGGAGAGAAGAACCCGGCGCAGCGCATTGCCGAGCGTCAGGCCGAAGCCGCGCTCCAGCGGTTCGGCGACGAAGGTCGCCTTGCGCCTGCCGTCGCCCGCCACCTTGATCTCAAGGCTGTTGGGCTTCTTCAATTCCTGCCAGTTCTTCATGTTGACAGTCATGTATTTCCCCTGGGGATGTGGCCGAAACGTTCAAAATCCTGACCCGACAGGACGTTCCGACCGATGCAGATGGGTGAGCGGGCGACGCGTCCGCCGCCCGCCGACAAGCCGCGCGTCGTTATCAGACGCGGCGGCGCTTGGAAGGACGCACGCCGTTGTGCGGGATCGGCGTCACGTCGCGGATCGAGGTGATGTGGAAGCCAACGGCCTGCAGCGCGCGCAGGGCCGATTCACGGCCCGATCCCGGACCCTTCACTTCGACTTCCAGGGTGCGCACGCCATGTTCGGCCGCCTTGCGGCCGGCGTCTTCGGCGCAGACCTGCGCGGCGTAAGGGGTCGATTTGCGGCTGCCCTTGAAGCCCATCATGCCGGCCGAGGACCAGCTGATCGCATTGCCCTGGGCGTCGGTGATCGTCACCATGGTGTTGTTGAAGCTGGCGTTGACGTGCGCGACGCCGGCCGAGATGTTCTTGCGTTCGCGGCGCTTGATGCGCTGGGGTTCGCGTGCCATTTTGCTCTAATCCTACTGAAATCGTTAAAAGCGGAAGTGACCGGAGGGCCGAGCCGAAGGGGCTGACCCTCAACGATTACTTCTTCTTGCCAGCGATCGGCTTCGCCTTGCCCTTGCGGGTGCGCGCATTGGTGTGCGTGCGCTGACCGCGAACCGGCAGGCCCTTGCGGTGACGCAGGCCGCGATAGCAGGCGAGGTCCATAAGGCGCTTGATGTTCATCGCGGTTTCGCGACGCAGGTCGCCTTCCACCGTGTGATCGGCGTCGATGGCTTCGCGGATCTGCAGGACTTCGGCGTCGGACAGGTCCTGGACGCGACGGCTGTGGTCGATGCCCAGCTTGTCGGCGATCGCGACGGCGGTGTGACGGCCGATGCCGTGGATGTAGGTGAGCGCGATGATCACGCGCTTGTTGGTCGGGATGTTGACACCCGCAATACGTGCCATGGTAATCTGTACTCCTGCTCCACGGGGCGGTTGGCGCCACCCCATCTCAAAGCGTCAGGGCTGCAGTCCTTAGGCAGACGACAGCCGATTCGATAGGCCCCAAGACGCAAAAAAGACGGCCAGCGCCACAGCACTGCCGCTCGTGAGCGTGTCGGGAAGGGGTGCCCTTAGCGATTCGGCCCTTGGCTGTCAATGACGGGCGGCCGCGAAAGCGGTGAAATCCGGCGCTTCCGCGACCCTGAATCTCCAACCCGTCCGACGCATCGTCGCGCCCTTTTCGGGTTGATGCAATCCTGTTCCCTGGGGCATGAAGGCGCGATGCGCTTCACTCTGCCCTCCATCCTGTCCGTGGCCGCCCTGGCCGTGCTGGCTTCCTGCGTCGGCGCGCCTGCGCAGCGCGCACCTGCGCCCGTGCCCGCGCCGCGCCCGGCCCCCGTCGCCAGGCCCGCGCCGCCTCCACCCCCGCCGGCCAACTGGCAGGACCGGCCGACCACGGCGGGCGACTGGCGCTATCAGGTGGACGGCGCCGGATCGGTCGCCCTGTTCGGCGCCGACGCGCAAAGCAGCAAGTTCATCATCCGCTGCGACCGCGCGACGCGCCGCATCGCGCTTTTGCGGCCCGGCCCGGCGCAGGCGGCAATGACGGTGCGGACCAGCTATGGCGCGGTCAACTGGCCCGCAAGCGCCCCCGCCGGGACCATCGCCGCGACGCAGGCGATCCGCGCCGCGAGCGACGCCACGCTCGACCAAATCGCCTATAGCCGGGGCCGTTTCGCGGTCGAGGTGCAGGGCATGGAGATGCTGGTGCTGCCAAGCTGGGCGGAGGTGAGCCGCGTCGTCGAGGACTGCCGCGCCTAAGTCCTTGATTTCCGGTGAACTGCGTCGACGTGACGGTAAATCACCTGCGATCGGCGGACGCAGAAGTATGATTCGAAAAAAGAATTTTACAAGCCTTGAACTGGCGGCCCGTCTGATTCACATATCATTTCATAGACGGCGAAGGACCAGTATCCGGGAACGGCTATAGGGGCTTCAACTAGCGAAAGGAGGTGATCCGATGTCTCATGGTTCAGCAATGGGGTCGGTCAAGTCCATTCGGGGAACGCGCCGCTGAGCGACGCCATAGCGTCGGTTTTGCAGACATCCGGTGACTGTCGACTGCGGTTCCGCAGGCGAAGCGCCCTATCCGCAGAATAGCGCGAACCAACGTTTCCCTTGGGCGGCACTTCCGGCCGCTGACCATGTCAATGATGGGCCGCTGGAGACTTATCCCTCCAGCGGCCCCTCTCATATGTGGCGCGGTCTTGCCTGATATAGGCGCGCGAAGATCGCTCCTGCCTCACCCCGCGATCGATCCGTCCTAGCGCTCCACCCCCTTTGCCTTCCCCCAGGCCCGCGCCGCCGTATATCCGAGATAACCGGTGCCAAAGAGCGCATAGAGCGGTTCGGGCAAGGCACTGAAATAGGCCTGCATCGCCCGAATGATCCCCGCCGCCACGTCGGGGCGCACCCCGCCGATCAGCCCCAGCGGCACCGACCACAGCAGCAGTCCGTACATCACATAAAGAAAGGCGGGACGCGCCGACAGCGTCCACCGGTCGCGCGCGATGCGCCTGCGCGTAGAGGTCATGCCGACCCTCCTAACCGATCCGATTGGCAAGCCAGCCGTAAAGAAAGGCCTCGTTGGCGGGCCTGCTCTCGGCCAGCGCCAGATAGCGCTCGCCCTGAAGCGCCTCCAGCGCCTTGAGCAACACCTTCTCTCCCGCGGGCCCGCGCACGGCCAGGAATGCGCCCAGCGCGGCGAGCGTCCTCGCGCCCACGGCCCGATCCACCTTCACATCGGCATAATCCCGCCCGTTGCGGTTGAGGGCATTCAACGCCCGCTGAAGAAAGCCGCCCGCGACCGTGGCCCCCATGTTCACGGCCGTGTCGAACAGTTCCTCCGCCACCGCCGGAGCCAGTTCGGCGACAAAGGCGAAACCCGGCTTCTCCCAATAAAGCCGGCGATAGATCATCTCGGCCACCGACCTGGGCAGCGCCCGCATGTCGCCGCCATAGCCGTTTTCCCGCGCCACGCCTTGGGTGATGCCGAAATTCGTCGGACCGCCGCGATCCGCCGGATGGTTGCTGTAGCCGCCCTCCCGCGCGATGACCTCGTCGATCATAGCCGCAATATCCATGAAAACCGCCCTCCTGTTTCCGAAAGGCGGATCATTTATCCCATTTGGTTAGCTGTAGGACAGCGGAAAAGCGCTGAGGCAGGTCATCCGGCGAGGGAAGGAAACCAGGCAGGCTGAAAAAAGCCCTGCCGGAAATTTGGTCGGGACGAGAGGATTCGAACCTCCGACCCCCACACCCCCAGTGTGATGCGCTACCAGGCTGCGCTACGTCCCGACCGGAGCGGCGCAATTAGAAGCAGTTTGGCGAATATGCAAGCCATTCGATGCAGGCTTTTTGCGCATTCGTCGGAAACCCTAATCATGTTGCCTCAGCCGTGCGATCTGTGTTAGCCGCGCGCCCTTGATCTGTGGGCGTTTGTCTGCGCCCGCGACAGGACAAGAGAAGAAGGCGAAAGTCCCAAGCATGTTCATATCTCCAGCCTTTGCCCAAACCGCGGGCGGGGAATCGTCCGGCGCCTCCATGCTGGTTCAGATGGCCCCGCTGGTCCTGATCTTCGTCGTCTTCTACTTCCTGCTGATCCGTCCGCAGCAAAAGAAGATGAAGGACCACAAGGCCAAGATCGACGCCGTGAAGAAGGGCGATCAGGTCGTGACCGGCGGCGGCCTGGTCGGCAAGGTGGTCCGCGTCGACGATTTCTATGCCGAGGTCGAACTGGCGCCGGGCATGAAGGTGAAGGCGGTGAAGTCCACCCTGACCGACGTGATCGATCCCGCCACCGCCAAGCCCGCGAACGACTGAGACGTCCATGCTGAACTTTCCCCGCTGGGCGGTCTTTGCGATTCTGGCGCCGCTGCTGATCGGCATAGCCTGCGCCGTGCCGAGCTTCCTGCCTGACCGGGTGGTCGAGCAGTTGCCCAAATTCATGCAGACCCGCGTCAATCTGGGCCTCGACCTGTCGGGCGGCAGCCATTTGCTGCTCGAAGCATCGACGCAGGATGTGGCCAAGCAGCGGCTCGCCAATATGGAGGAGCAGGTCCGCACGGAACTGCGCCGGGGCGACACGAAGATCGCGATCGGCGACATTTCCAGCCGCGACGGGAAGCTCAGCTTCATGGTCCGCAACCCGTCGGAGGTTGACGCCGCCGTGGAGCGTATCCGGCCGCTGACGCAGGGTGCGGGCCTCACCGGCCAGCGCGATTTCAATGTCGAGGTGGTGAACAGCTCCACCATCGTCATCACGCCGACCCAGGCGGGCATCGACAATGCGGTCAAGGGCGCGATGGAAGTTGCGACCGAAGTCATCCGCAAACGCATCGACGAGATGGGCACGCGCGAACCGACCATCCAGCAGCAGGGCGACAACCGCATCGTCGTGCAGGTGCCGGGCCTCCAGAATCCCAAGGCGCTGAAGGATCTGCTCGGCCAGACCGCGAAGCTGGAATTCAAGCTGGTCGACGTCAACGCCAACCCGGCCGAAGTCGCGCAGGGCCGCGCCCCGGTGGGCAGCGAAGTGCTGCCCTATCCGACCAATCCGGCCGGGCCGCCGATGATCGCCGTCTACCGGCAGGTCATGGTGTCGGGCGAAGACCTGACCGACGCGCAGCAGGGCTATAACCAGCAGGGCAACGAGCCGATCGTCAACATCCGCTTCAATGGTGCGGGCGGGCGCAAATTCGGCCAGGTGACGTCGCAGAACGTCAACCGTCCCTTCGCCATCATCCTGGACGGCAAGGTGCTGTCGGCGCCGAACATCAATGAACCGATCCTGGGCGGCAGCGCGCAGATCAGCGGCAGCTTCACGGTGGAAAGCGCGAACCAGCTCGCGATCGCGCTGCGGTCGGGCAAGCTGCCCGTCGCGCTGACCGTGGTGGAGGAGCGCACGGTCGGTCCGCAATTGGGCGCCGACTCGATCAAGGCCGGCCTTACCGCCTCGATCATCGCGGTCGTCGCCGTCGCGGCCTTCATGTTCCTGAGCTACGGCCGCTTCGGCATGTACGCCAATTTGGCCGTCGCCATCAACGTGCTGGTGATCCTGGGCGTGATGGGTATTCTCGGCGCGACGCTGACGCTGCCGGGCATCGCCGGCTTCGTGCTGACCATCGGTACGGCGGTCGACGCCAACGTGCTGATCTACGAACGCATCCGCGAGGAACGCCGTCGGGGCCGCAATGTGGTCCAGTCGATCGAACATGGCTATAAGGAAGCCAGCCGCACCATTTTCGAAGCGAACGTGACCCACGCCATCGCCGGCGGCATCATGCTCGCTCTGGGGTCGGGTCCGGTCAAGGGCTTCGCGATCGTGCTGCTGATCGGCATCGCGACCAGCGTGTTCACCGCCGTCACCTTCACGCGCCTGCTGGTGTCGCGTTGGGTTCGCGCCAAGCGCCCGACCGAAATCCACATCTGACGGGCGGAGAGAAACATGAAACTGCTTAAGCTCGTCCCGGACAACACCAATATCGGCTTTGTGAAGCTGCGCCACTGGGCCTTTGCCCTGACGGCGCTGCTGACCGTGGTCGCGGTCGGCGCGACCTTCTACAAGGGCCTCAATCTCGGCGTCGATTTCGTCGGCGGACTGATGATCGAGGCGAAGTTCGAAACGCCGCCGCAAACCGACAAGGTGCGCGGCGTGATCGACCGGCTGGGCGTGGGCGACGGTTCGCTCCAGCAGTTCGGCGATCCCAGGACAGTGCAGATCCGCCTGCCGCTGCCGGAACAGGGCGGCGCGGGCGCGGCCAACGCCATCGTCGAAAAGGCGCGCAAGGCGATGACGGCGGAATTCCCCGGCGTCACCTTCTCCCGCTACGACACGGTGTCGGGCAAGGTTTCGGGCGAGCTGATCCAGAACGGCGTGCTGGCGGTGATGCTGGCGGTGATCGGCATCGCGATCTTCTCCTGGTTCCGTTACGAATGGCAGTTCGGCGTCTCCACCTTCGTCGCGATCATGCACGACGTGCTGATGACGCTGGGCTTCTTCGCCATCACCCAGTTGGAATTCGACCTCAACATTGTCGCCGCCGTGCTGACGATCGTGGGCTATTCGATCAACGACAAGATGGTGATCGACGACCGCATCCGCGAAAACATGCGCAAATATCGCAAGATGGACATGAAGTCGCTGATCGACCTGTCGGTCAACGAGACGCTGCCGCGTACCGTCATGACCTCCCTCACCGTGCTGCTGGCGCTGGGCGCGCTGCTGCTGCTGGGCGGCCATGTGCTGCGCGGCTTCACTGCGGCCATGATGCTGGGCATCATCGTCGGCACCTATTCCTCGGTCTATGTCTCCTCCTCACTGCTGATCAGCCTTGGCCTGTCCCCCGCCGCGGCGGAGAAGAAGGCGAGCAAGGCCAATCCCGCCGCCCAGGCGGAGCGCATGGGCCCGCGCGACGACGGGGCGCGGCCCTGAACGGGAACAGGTCCGGGATAGAGCTGCGCCGCGATGATGCGGGGCAGGGGCCGATCGTCACCGGCTTTCAGGGTCGCGGCTTTCGCGTCAGGGACGATGTCTTTCCCGACGGCCTGCTGCTGTCTCCCGTGCGGGCGCTCGCCTGGCGCCATGCCCCCGCCGTCGATGCGCTGACCGTCGCGGATCTGGGCGACCTGCTCGACCTGGATGTCCCGCCGGAATTCCTGCTGGTCGGCACCGGCGCGGCCCTGCGCCAGCCGCCGCGCGCCTTCGTGCGCGAACTGGAAGGCCGCGGGATCGGCGTGGAGGTGATGGACAGCCGCGCCGCCGCCCGCGCCTGGGGCGTGCTGCGCGCGGAGGAACGGTGGATCGTCGCGGCCCTCATGCCGCTTGTCTGAGGGGGGCTGTCCGCCCCGCCTTGCGCTTTCCTCTTCCTTTGCCTACTCTTGGGGCAAGTTCCGGCGCCTCTCGGCGCTGGCGAAGAAGAAAAGAGATACGGCCATGGTGCAGCACAGCCGCCCATCGCCGCAGAGTTCCGGCCCGGCCGGCGGAATTTCGGGCAAGGGGGTCCGTTCCGGTCCGGGCAATGGGAGCAAGGCTGCGGCCCTCACTCCCCCGTCGAAATCACGGGGCCTCTTGCCTCACGCGCTGCGGGGCCGGGGGTCCTATGCGGCGATTGACCTCGGCACGAACAACTGCCGCCTGCTGATCGCCAAACCCTCGGCGGACGGCTTCATCGTCATCGACGCCTTTTCGCGTATCGTGCGATTGGGGGAGGGGCTTGCCGCTTCCGGCCGGATCAGCGACGAAGCCATCGAGCGGGCGATTTCGGCCCTCTCGGTCTGCGCCGACAAGCTGCGCCGCCGGCATGTCACGCTGGCCCGTTCGGTCGCGACAGAGGCCTGCCGCCGCGCCTCCAACGGGGCTGAATTCATCCAGCGGGTCTATCGGGAAACCGGCATCGCCCTCGACATCATCAGCGCGCAGGAGGAAGCACGGCTGGCGGTGCTGGGCTGCCACGCGCTGCTGGAGCCGGGCGATGGGCCAGCGCTGATCTTCGACATTGGCGGCGGGTCGACCGAACTGGTGCTGGTGGACGCCAATCGCGCGGGCGCGCCGCATATCGTCGACTGGGTGAGCGCGCCCTGGGGCGTCGTCTCCCTGACGGAGAGCGAGGCGTTCGATCATGCCGATCCCATGGACCGGCTGTCGGCCTATGCCCGGATGCGCGCGCGTGTGGCGGACGCCTTCGCGCCGCTGGCGCGCCGACTGCCCTCGCCGCAGGCCGATATTCGCCTGCTGGGCACATCGGGCACGGTGACGACGCTCGCCAGCCTGCATCTCGACCTGCCGCGCTACGACCGGCAGGCGATTGACGGGCTGATCGTCCCTTCCACGTCGATGCGGGCGATTTCGGCGCGGCTGTCCTCCATGCCGCTGGCGGAACGGCAGAAGCTGCCCTGCATCGGGACGGAGCGGGCCGACCTGGTCGTGGCCGGCTGCGCCATATTGGAATCCATCCTCGACATCTGGCCCGCCCTGCGACTGGGCGTGGCCGATCGCGGCATTCGCGAGGGCATATTGCGCGGCCTGATGGACCGCGACGGAGTGAAGATGTGAGAGGCACTGGTGCCGGCAAGGTGCGGGTCAAGACGGCGAAGGGGCGGACGGCACAGTCCACCCGCTGGCTCGAACGACAGTTGAACGACCCCTATGTCCGCCGCGCCAAGGCGGAAGGGTGGCGCAGTCGCGCCGCCTTCAAGCTGATCGAACTGGATGAGAAATTCCATTTCGTGAAGGGTTCCCGCGCCGTGGTCGACCTGGGCGTGGCGCCGGGCGGCTGGGCGCAGGTGGTGCGGAAACTCTGCCCCAAGGCGAAGGTGGTGGGCATCGACCTGCTGCCGACCGATCCCATTCCGGGCGTCACGCTGTTCCAGATGGACTTCATGGACGACAAGGCGCCCGTTCTTCTGGCCGAGGCGCTGGGCGACGCGCCCGACCTGGTCATTTCCGACATGGCAGCCAACACCGTCGGGCATGCGGCGACCGACCATCTGCGCACCATGGGACTGGTCGAGGCGGCAGCCATGTTCGCCGTCGAAAATCTGCGCAAGGGCGGCACCTTCGTGGCGAAGGTGTTCGCGGGCGGCACGGACGCCGACCTGCTCGCCATCCTCAAAAGGCATTTCACCACGATCAAGCACGCCAAGCCGCCGGCCAGCCGCAAGGGCAGCGTCGAATGGTATGTCGTGGCCCAGGGCTTCAAGGGGCGCGCCGAAGAAGGCTGATCCCGCTCATCTCTACCAAGAGATTGAAATGCCTGCCTGTTCCTGCGAAGGCAGGCCGTTTGGGGCGTTGGGGGAACATCATTGGTTTCGACGGTATCGACGGTCGCCTATCTGGGGCTGGAAGCGCGCGGCGTGGAGGTTCAGTGCCAGCTCGTGCCCGGCCTCCCCAATTTCATCGTCGTCGGCCTGCCTGACAAGGCGGTCGCGGAAAGCCGGGAGCGGGTGCGCAACGCCATCGCAGCCATCGGCCTGTCGCTGCCGCCCAAGCGCATCACCGTGAACCTTTCCCCCGCCGACCTGCCCAAGGAGGGGTCGCATTTCGACCTGCCGATCGCGCTGGCGCTGCTGGGCGCCATGGGCGTGATCGATGCCGAAACGCTTGCGGGCTATGTCGTGGTGGGCGAACTGGGCCTGGACGGCCGCATCGCCCCGACGCCTGGCGTGCTGCTCGCTGCGCTTCATGCCGGGGAGAGGGAACTGGGCCTCGTCTGCCCGGTGGCGCAGGGCGCCGAAGCTGCCTGGGCCGGCCAGGTGGAGGTAATCGCCGCGCCGGACCTGTTGGCGATCCTCAACCATTTCAAGGGCGCTGCCGCCCTGTCGCCCCCGCAGCCCGGCGAAGTGCAGCCGCCGGCGCGGACCGCCGACCTGCGCCAGGTCAAGGGCCAGGAAAGCGCCAAGCGCGCGCTGGAGATCGCGGCGGCGGGCGGCCATAATCTGCTGATGGTCGGCCCGCCCGGCGCGGGCAAGTCGCTGATGGCGAGCTGCCTGCCCGGCATCCTGCCCGAACTGACGCCGGGCGAGGCGCTGGAAACATCCATGGTGGCGAGCGTCGCCGGCACGCTGGAGAGCGGCCGGATCAGCCGCGCCCGCCCCTTCCGCAATCCGCATCACAGCGCCTCCATGGCGGCGCTGGTCGGCGGCGGGCACAAGGCACGGCCCGGCGAGGTCAGCATGGCGCATCTGGGCGTGCTGTTCCTCGACGAACTGCCCGAATTCCAGCGGACCGTCCTCGACTCGCTGCGGCAGCCGCTGGAGACGGGGGAAGTCACCGTCGCGCGGGCCAATGCGCATGTGACCTTTCCGGCGCGGGTGCAACTGGTGGCGGCGATGAATCCCTGCCGCTGCGGCCATCTGGGCGATCCCGCCTTGGCCTGTTCCCGCGCCCCGCGCTGCGCGGCGGACTATCAGGCCAAGGTGTCGGGACCGCTGCTCGACCGCATCGACCTGCATGTGGAGGTGCAGGCGGTGACGGCGGCCGATCTGGTCCTGCCGCCTCCCGCCGAGGGATCGGCGGAGGTCGCCGCACGGGTCGCGGCGGCACGGGCGGTGCAGACGCGGCGCTATGACGGCACGCGGCTTCGCACCAATGCCGAGGTGGATGGAGAAAGGCTGGAGGAGGTTGCCGGGCCGGATCAGGCCGGGCGCGAATTGCTGGCGCAGGCGGCCGCGGCGATGAAGCTGTCCGCCCGCGGCTATACCCGCGTGCTGCGCGTGGCGCGCACCATCGCCGACCTGGCGGGCGCGGAGCGCGTCGGGCGCGTCCATGTGGCCGAAGCGCTCAGCTACCGGCGGCGCGCCCCCGTAAACTGAGGGAGTTGAACTGACGGGGGCTTTCCCGTCGCCGCGCCAGGCTCAGGGCCTGCGAGGTTCCGCCATCACCACGTCCATGTCGGCCATGGCCAGCCGCAGCAGTTCCACCATGCTGTTGCGCGCGGCGGCGGTGTCGCGGGCGGCGATCGCCTGGTGGACCGCCTTGTGATCGGGCAGGGGGTCGCGCGGCAGCAGCTTCTTGCGATGCTTGAACGTGGTGGTCCAGCTTACCGCCGCCCCCACCGAACTTGCCAGCGCGGCCAGCGCGTCATTATGCGTCGCGGCCAGCACCGCATGGTGGAAACGCTGGTCCGCCGACCGGCCCTCCGGCGTGGAAAGTCCATGCTTCTCCATCTCGTCGAGCGCGGCCGCCATCACGGCCAGTTGCTCATCGGTCCGTCGCCGCGCCGCGAATTCGGCCGCCGCCGGCTCGATCACGCCACGCAGTTCGAACAGGTCGCGCACGAAATCGCGGTCCGGCTCGCCCGCGAACATCCACGCCAGCATTTCCGGGTCCAGCACGTTCCAGCGGCTGCGTGGCAGCACGCGGGTGCCCGCCTTGGGCCGGCTTTCCAGCATGCCCTTGGCGATCAGGATGCGCACCGCCTCGCGATAGGCGGTGCGGGATACGTGCAGCCGCACCGACGCCTCGATCTCGCCCTCGAACAGGTCGCCGGGCTTGTGGACGCCCGTCAGGATCGCGGTGCCCAATTGCCGGGCGATCGCCTGGTGGATGCGCAGCGAGCCCTCGTCCGTCGGAAATTTGCGTTCCGGTCCGTCCTTGCGCTCGCTTCCCACTGCCCTGTTCCCCCTGTTCAGTCCTCAAATGCCGTCGTAGGACAATGCCGGCCACAAAGAAAGGCGTCCGCCACCAACCGCAGCGGCGCGATGTCGGCGTCGATCGCCCGTTGTGCCACCAGATCGACGAAGCGGCGATACATGGCGGGATATTCCTGGTCCGGCGCCTTGAGCTGGATCTCCCCGTCCAGGCGCAGCATGTTGCCGCCTTCCGACAGCAGCAGGCTGCCGTTCGCGGTCTCGACCGCGATGTCCCATGTCTGCGGCCCCGTCTGGCGCCAGTCGAACACCGCCTCCACCGCCGCACCGGAAGCCGTCGCCATGCGCAGCGCGGCGCCGATCGGCGCGTCCTTGTTTTCCGGCACCTCCAGGCTGGCGGACAGCATCGTCACCGGCTCCGGCACGATTTCCGTCAGGATCGACAGGGCGTTGATGCCCGGATCGAACACGCCAAAGCCGCCCGCTTCCCAGATCCAGGGCTGGCCCGGATGCCAATGGCGGACATCCTCGCGCCATTGGATGTCGATGCGCCTGATGGTGCGCGACGCCATCCACGCCTTCGCCTGGGCGACCGCCGCGGCATAGCGGCTGTGCCAGCTTGCATAGAGGGTGACGCCCTGCGCGCGGGCAAGGGCGGTCAGCGCCTCCACTTCCGACACCGTGGCGCCGGGCGGCTTTTCCAGGAAGACATGCTTGCCCGCCAGCAGCGCCTGCCGCGCCGCCTGGTATCGGACCTGCGGCGGCTGGCAGAGGATGACGGCGTCCATGTCCCGCTCCCCGGCCAGCATCGCGTCCAGATCGGGATAGTTGTTCACGCCCTCCGCCTGCGCATTGCGGCTGGCGACCGCGACCAGCTCTATGCCCTCGGTCATCGCGATGGCGGGAAGATGCTGGTCGCGGGCGATCTTGCCCAGGCCGACAAGGCCTGCCCGGATGGTCATAGGACTTTCACCCTTGTCTGGCCTTCATCGGCCGCCCGGCGCAGGCCGTTGCGCACGGGCAGGATGAAGGGCGCGGCCTCCACCTCGAACACGTCGCCTTCCTGCGTCGCGAAGCCGTCCGAAAAGGAGAGGGTGGCCGTGCCGAAGAAGTGGACGTGGATGTCGCCCGGACGACGGAACAGACCATATTTGAAATGATGATGTTCCAGATTGTCGATGCGGTGGGACATGTTGGTTTCGCCCGATAGGAACGGCCTTTCCCAGACTGTCTCGCCGTTGCGGACGATGCGGCTGGTGCCGCGCAGATCGTCGGGCAGGTCGCCCAGCAGCAGTTCCGGCCCCAGGGACGCCTGACGCAGCTTGCTGTGCGCCAGCCACAGATAATTGCCCCGTTCGGTGACGTGATCGGAAAATTCATTGCCCAGGGCAAAGCCCAGCCGGACCGGCGTGCCGTCCGCGTCGATCAGGTAGATGCCGGCGACCTCCGGCTCCTCCCCGCCATCCTCCGCGAAGGCGGGCATGGCGAAATCCTCGCCGGGATGGATCAGGCTCTGGCCGTCGCCCTTGTAGAACCATTCGGGCTGCGCGCCGATGCCACCGTCGGCGGGCTTGCCGCCCTCCACGCCCATCAGGAACATGCGCATGCTGTCGGTCAGTTCACCCGCCGCGGCCGCCTTGTGCATCTTGTCGCGCCCTTCGGCCGAGCCAAGATGGGTAAGGCCGGTGCCCGCGACCAGCAGATGCGCGGCATCCTCATGATCGATGGGGCAGAGCAGCCGGACGGTGGAAAGGTCCACCGCTCCGCCCAGGCGCGCTTGCGCCATGGCGGCGAGGGCCGTTCCGGCCGCAATCGCCTCCAGCGCCAGCGCGCGGGTGGAGCTTGCGCCCTCCACGCGCCGGGCCGCGCCGCTGGCGTCGAGGGCGGCGACACCGCGACGGCCGCCTTCCTCGAACTGCACCAGCGAACGGATGGCGGACTGATCGGGGGACTGATCGGGGGGCAGGGTCACCGGGCGATCTCCAGCCTGCCCTCGACACGGCGGTTGAGCTGCCAGGGATTGGCGGCCTGCAGGGCGGGCGGCAGCACGGCGTCGGCCACATCCTGATAGCAGACCGGGCGCAGGAAGCGCATCATGGCGAGCGTGCCCACGGATGTGGAGCGCCCGTCGGAGGTCGACGGGAAGGGACCGCCATGGACCATGGCATGGGTCACCTCGACGCCGGTCGGCCAGCCATTGGCGAGCACGCGGCCGACCTTGCGCGACAGCGTGGGCAGCAGCCGGGCGGCATCGGCCTGATCGCTCTCCTCCATCTGCAGCGTCGCGGTCAACTGGCCCTCCAGATCGGCGATGGTGGCGATCATCTCCTCGACGGTCGCGCATTTGACGAGGATGGAGGAGGAACCGAACACCTCATGCGCCAGCGCGGGATTGGCGCGGAAGCGATCGCCGCTGGTGGCGAACAGCGCATGCTGCCCGCGATTGACGCCGTCTCCCGCGGCGCCGCGCGCGACCGTGGTGACGCCCTCCGCGCTGGACAGGGCGGCGACGCCCTTTTCATAGGCGGCATGGATGCCGGGCGTCAGCATGACCTGCGCCGCATTGCCCGACAGCGCTTCTGCGGCCGAAGCGACGAAGCGGTCGAGGTCGGGGCTGTCGAGCGCGATCACCAGGCCCGGATTGGTGCAGAACTGGCCCGAAAACAGGGTCAGCGATCCGACGAAGGCAGTCCCCAGTGCCTCGGCGTGGGCGGCCAGTGCGCCGGGCAGCAGCACGACCGGATTGATGCTCGACATTTCGGCATAGACCGGGATCGGTTCGGCGCGCTCGGCGGCGATCTTCATGAGGGCCAGGCCGCCGCCGCGCGACCCGGTAAAGCCCACCGCCTTGATGCGCGGATCGGCCACCAGCGCGCCGCCAAGGTCGTTGGTCGTGCCGGGCAGGTAGGAAAATACGCCTTCATGCAGGCCGCTTTCCCTGACCGCCGTCGCGATGGCGCGGGCGACCAGTTCGCCGGTGCCGGGATGGGCCGGGTGGCCCTTCACCACGACTGGGCAACCCGCCGCGAACGCCGATGCCGTGTCGCCGCCCGCAACGGAGAAGGCGAGCGGGAAGTTGGACGCGCCGAACACGGCGACGGGGCCGACCGACTGGTTGACGCGACGCAGGTCGCTGCGCGGCAGCGGCTGGCGCTCCGGCAGGGCCTTGTCGATGGTCGCGTCCAGCCAGTCGCCCTGGCGCACATAGCCGGCGAACAGGCGAAGCTGGCCGACGGTGCGGCCCCGTTCGCCCTCCAGCCGGCCGCGCGGCAGGCCGGTTTCGCTCATGGCCGTGGTGATCAGCAGGTCGCCAATCGCCATGATGCCGTCCGCCACCGCCTCCAGAAAGGCGGCGCGGGCGTCTGGCGTCAGGGTCGAGAAGCTCTCGAACGCGGCATCGGCCAGCGCGCAGGCGTCCGCGACATCGGCGGCCGAGGCGTTGTGGAAGGCGACCTCGCCCTTCGCGCCGGTCGACGGGTCGATGGCGAAGAAGGGTGCGCCGCCCTGGCGCTCGCTCGCGCCGACAAGGATGGCTCCGTTGAACATGGGGAAAACTCCGAAAAGGGGATCAGTGCCGAAAGGGGATCAGTGCCGAAAGGGGATCAATGCCGAAAAGGGGATCAGTGATTATCGCGCGGCAGACCCATGGTCTGGGCGATGCGCTGATATTTTTCCGCGCCCTCCAGGATCGCGCCGGTATTGAGCTGGCCGACCACGGAGCGCTGGATTTCCTGCCAGGGCGTCTGCGAGGCGGGATAGGGATAGCCGCCCTCGGTCACCAGCTTCGCCCGGCGGCTCGCCAGTTCCTCGTCGGAAATGAGGACGTTCACCACACCCTTGTTCAGGTCCATCCGCACCCGGTCGCCGGTCTGGAGCAGCGCAAGGCCGCCCATCGCCGCCGCTTCGGGCGAGGCGTTGAGGATGGAGGGACTCCCGCTCGTGCCCGACTGGCGCCCGTCCCCGATGCAGGGCAGGGCGGACACGCCCTCGGTGATGAGATAGGCGGGCGGCCGCATGTTCACCACCTCCGCCGCGCCCGGATAGCCGACCGGACCCGCGCCGCGCATGAACAGCAGCGTGTCGGGCGTGATGCCGACGGCGGGATCGTCGATCCGCGCATGATAGTCCTCCGGTCCGTCGAACACGACCGCCGGTCCTTCAAAGGCATTGGGATCTTCGGGATTGGACAGATAGCGCTGGCGGAACTCGTCCGAAATCACGCTGGTCTTCATCACCGCCGCGTCGAACAGATTGCCCGACAGGACGAGGAAGCCGGCTTCTTCCTTCAACGGCTGGGCGAAGGGACGGATGACCTTTTCATCCTCGATCTCCGCGCCCCTGCAATTCTCGCCCATCGTCTTGCCGTTGACGGTCATGGCGCCCTCGCGGATCAGTCCCTGCCCGATCAACTGGCCGACCACGGCCGGAACGCCGCCGGCGCGATAATAATCCTCGCCCAGATATTCGCCCGCGGGCTGGAGGTTCACCAGCAACGGCACCCTGTGCCCCACCGTCTCCCAATCCTTGAGCGGCAGGTCGACACCGACATGGCGCGCGATCGCGGTCAGGTGGATCGGCGCATTGGTCGACCCGCCAATGGCCGAGTTCACCACTATGGCGTTGTGGAAGGCGTCCAGCGTCAGGATGTCGGAGGGCTTCAGGTCCTCCGCCACCATCTCGACGATGCGCTTGCCGGTCCGATAGGCGACCTCCTGCCGGTCGCGATAGGGCGCGGGGATCGCCGCCGAACCCGGCAGCATCATGCCCAGCGCCTCGGCCAGCGAGTTCATCGTCGTCGCCGTGCCCATGGTGTTGCAATAGCCGGTGGAGGGTGCCGACGACGCCACCAGCTTGATGAAGCCCTCATCGTCGATCTTGCCCGCCGCCAGCAATTGCCGCGCATGCCACACGATCGTGCCCGAACCCGTCCGCTCGCCCTTGAACCAGCCGTTCAGCATCGGCCCGACCGACAGCGCGATGGCGGGGATGTTGACCGTCGCCGCCGCCATCAGCAGCGCGGGCGTCGTCTTGTCGCAGCCCGTGGTCAGCACTACTCCGTCCAGCGGATAGCCGTACATCGCCTCGACCAGTCCCAGATAGGCCAGGTTGCGGTCCAGCCCCGCCGTCGGCCGCTTGCCGGTTTCCTGGATCGGGTGGACGGGAAATTCCAGCGCAATGCCGCCCATTTCGCGAATGCCCTCGCGCACGCGCTCGGCCAGCACCATATGATGGCGATTGCACGGGCTGAGGTCGCTGCCGGTCTGGGCGATGCCGATGATCGGCTTGCCGCTGCGCAGTTCTTCCAGGCTGAGGCCGAAATTCAGGTAACGCTCCAGATAGAGCGCGGTCATGTCGATATTGTCTGGATTGTCGAACCAGGCGCGGCTGCGAAGCTTGTTAACGGGCTTGGACGAATCATTCATGGAAAAGGCACCTGTCGAAGAAAATGACCATTTTATTCCGGGCAAGTTGACCCGCTTGCCTCTCCGATATACTCATACAAATAGAATATCAAGGATGCTTCGGACAAAGTGATGGATTTGATGGGCCGCTATGAGGTTGTCGGGGACTGGGGCACCAGCCGCCTGAGGCTGTTCCGGGTGGAGCAGGGCCGCGTGACGGCGCGTCATGACGGCCCCGGCATCGCCGCGGCGCGGGGACAGGCGGAGGCGGCCTTCGCTGCCACCATCGGCCCCTGGCTGGACCAGGCCGCACCCGCGCAGATCCGCCTGTGCGGCATGGCCGGCGCCCGCGACGGCTGGGTGGAGGCGCCCTATGCGGACTGTCCGGCCGACGCCGTCGCCTGGCGCATGGCGTCGGCCCGGTTCGAATGGCGTGGCGTGCCCGTCGCGATCATGGCCGGCCTTGCCTGCACGAACCCGAACGGCGCGCCCGACGTGATGCGCGGGGAGGAGACGCAGATCTTCGGCGCCATCGCGCGCGATCCCGCGCTGGGCCAGGGCCGCCGGCTGGTCGTCCTGCCCGGCACGCACAATAAATGGGCGGTGGTGGAGGACGGCCATGTCACCACCTTCCGCACCATGCCGACGGGAGAGCTTTTCGCGCTGCTGCGGGACCATTCCACCCTCGGCGCGCAGACCGACCAGTCCGATCCCGCGCAGGAGGCGCAGGGCTTTGCCGAAGGCCTGGCGCGTGCGGAGGGAGGGCGGCTGCTCTCCTCCCTGTTCGCCGCGCGGAGCATGCGGCTGCGGGCGGGGCGATCGGCCCAGTGGGCGGCGGGCTATCTGTCCGGCCTGCTGATCGGGGCGGAGATCGCGGAAGTCGCGGACATGCTGGAACAGGATGACGATATCCTGCTGATCGGCGACGGCCGCCTCTCGATGCTCTATGTCCAGGCGCTGGGCAGGCGGGGGCTGGCGACGCAGGTGCTGGAGGGCGATGCCTGCGCGCTCGCCGGCCTCGGCCTTTCCTGATGAGGGATGGGGACCATTTCATTCCCCCACCTCCTGCTGGCGGGAGCATTCGGCGTCCCCGGCGCATCTGCCCTATTCCAACGGAGTACCACCATGACCCTCGATGATTTGCTGGCCGACGGCGCGCCGCCTATTTGCGCGATCCTGCGCGGTCTCCGGCCGGAAGAAGCGCTGGAGATCGGCGACGTCCTGATCGAATCCGGCATCCGCATTCTCGAAGTGCCCTTCAACTCCCCCGATCCGCTTCGCAGCATCGCTGCAATGCAGGCCGAATATGGCGATCGCGCGCTGATCGGCGGCGGCACGGTACTGTCCGTGACGGCGGTGGAGGAACTGCATGGCGCTGGCGGACGGATCATGGTGACGCCCAATAGCGACATGCAGGTGATCGCGCGCGGGGCGGAACTGGGACTGGAGCTTCTCCCCGGCTTCATGACGCCCAGCGAGGCCTTCGCCGCGGTGCAGGCCGGCGCGCGCCGGATCAAGCTGTTTCCCGCCGCCCGTCTCGGCCCCGCTTATGTAAGGGCGCTGAAGGACGTGCTGCCCGGCCATGTCGGCATCTGGGCGGTCGGCGGCACCGGCGCGGATTCGATCGGGGAATGGCTGGCCGCCGGCTGCGAAGGCATCGGCGTCGGCGGTGCGCTCTACCGGCCGGGCGACGGCGGCGCCTCGGTGCGGGACCGGGCGGTCGAACTGGTCGCCGCCTGGCGGCGGTCGCTCTGACCGCCGGGAGGCTTCATCCCGCCTGCCGCGCGTCGTCTCGGTCCAGCATGTCGCGAACCTTGGCGGCCAGCTCGGCATAGGTGAAGGGCTTGGTCAGCAGTTCCACGCCCGGATCGAGCCGGCCGTGATGAATGATGGCGTTGCGCGCATAGCCGGTGGCGAACAATATCCTCAGCCCCGGCTGCTGCGCCCGCGCCTGCTGGGCCATGTCGGCGCCGGTCATGCCGCCGGGCAGGATGACGTCGGTGAACAGCAGGTCGATGGGCTCCGACGCCATTTCCAGCGCCTGCAGCGCCGCCGCGCCGTTGTCCGCCTCCATCACCCGATAGCCCAGTTCCTTCAGCACATCGACGGTATAGGCGCGCACCTTGTCGTCATCCTCGCAGACCAGCACCGTCTCGTCGCCGCCGCATACCGGCGTGGCCCGGCTGACCGTGCCCGTGTCATTGTCGGGCAGGGGGCCGTAGAAGCGCGGCAGGTATATCTTGACCGTCGTGCCATGGCCGCGTTCGGAATAGACGCGAATATGGCCGCCCGACTGCTTGATGAAACCATAGACCATGGACAGGCCCAGCCCGGTGCCGCGCCCGACCTCCTTGGTGGTGAAGAAGGGCTCGATCGCGTGGCTCAGCACGTCCTCGTCCATGCCCTGGCCCGTGTCGGATACGCTGATCAGCACATATTGGCCGGGCGACACTTCCGCCTCCTGCGCGGCGTAAGCCTCGTCGATATGGGTGTTGGCGACCTCTATGGTCAGCTTGCCGCCGTCCGGCATGGCATCGCGCGCGTTCACCGCCAGGCTCAGCAACGCATTCTCCATCTGGTTGACGTCGACCTCGACCGGCCAGATCCGCGCGCTCTGGATCGTCTCCACCTCGATCGTCTCGCCCAATGTGCGGTTGAGCAGGTCGGACATGCCGCTCACCAGCCGATTGGGATCGATTCGTTCGGGCGCCAGAGGCTGGCGGCGAGAGAAGGCGAGCAGCCTTTGCGTCAGCAGCGCCGCGCGCTCCGCGCCCGCCATCGCATTGTCCGCCGCGCGCCGCAGCCGCGCCTGATCCTCGGGAAGGTCGCGTTGCAGCAGTTCCAGATTGCCGGTGACGATCTGCAGCAGATTGTTGAAATCATGCGCCACGCCGCCGGTCAACTGGCCCAGCGTCTCCATCTTCTGCGCCTGTCGCAGCGCATCCTCGGCGTCCGCGAGGGCCCGCGCACGGGCGCGCTGCTCGGTCACGTCGCGGGCGACGCAATAGACGAGGTTGTTTTCGGGCACCGCCGTCCAGCTGAAATTGCGGTAGCTGCCGTCCTTTGCCCGGAAACGGTTCTCGAACCGCGCCGTCGGCATGCCTTGCGCCAGGGCGGCGATTTCGCCCCTGGTCTTCGCCAGATCGTCGGGATGCTCCATCCATTCGGACGTGCGGCCGATCAGCTCGGCCTCGCTCCAACCCAATATGTCGGTCCAGGCCGGGCTGGCGGCCAGCCACGTGCCGTCCCGGTCAGCGACCAGGAAGGGGTCGCGCGCCAATGCCCAGAGACGGGCGCGATCGGCGCGCATCTCCTTTTCCGCTATCACCCTCTTGGTGGTCTCGCTGACGATGCAGAGCGCGCCGCCGATGGAGCCGTCCGCCTCGTAGACCGGCGAATAGTTGATGTCGAAGAACACCTGTTCGCCCAGCCCGCCGGCCCGCTCGATATAGAAGGGCCGGTCCTTGGCATGCACCGGCTGCCCCTGTTCGACGACGGAGCGCAGCAGCGGCTCCAGATCGTCCCAAAGCTCCGTCCACCCCTCCCGCGCCGGGCGGCCGAGCACGCGGGGATGCTTGTCCCCGATCGTGGGCGCATAGGCTTCATTATAGAGCGCGCAGAGCTCCGGACCCCAGAACAGCACGATCTCCGCCTGCGACGACAGCATCAGCCGGACCGCCGACACCAGCGCCGGGGACCAGCCGTCAACCGGCCCCAGCGGCGACCCGGCGTCGATGCGCGCGGTCAGCGCGCCCAGCGCGCCCTGGGCGGCGATCATCTCCCCTATGCCCCGCGCGCCGCTCATTGATTATCCTCGATCAATATGCTCATGGGACGAGATACGCCCCTCCCGCGCTTTGTATCCCTTCATGCACAAGGCGTTATGACCTTTTGTTCATGGTTCAGGGTTATCCTTGCAACCCGCGGGACAAGCGCGCATGGATCGGGTCCATGACTGCGATGACCTTGAGCCGACCCGCCAACGCCGTCCCACGCCCCGCGCCGATCGCGCGCTGGCTGCTGACGGTCGCCGCCCTCGTCTTCTGCATGGTCGTGGTCGGCGGGATCACCCGCCTGACCGAATCCGGCCTGTCGATCACCCAGTGGAAACCGATCAGCGGCGCCATTCCGCCGCTGACCCACGACCAGTGGATGGACGCCTTCCGCGATTATCAGAAGATCCCCGAATATCGGCAATTGCGGCAGGACATGACGCTGGGCGATTTCCAGTTCATCTTCTTCTGGGAATGGGTGCATCGGCTGCTGGGGCGGCTGATCGGCGTCGCCTTCGCGCTGCCGCTGCTCTGGTTCGCGTGGAAACGGACGATCCCCCAGGGCTACGGCCCGCGCCTCGTCGCGTTGCTCGCGCTTGGCGGGCTTCAGGGCGCGATCGGCTGGTGGATGGTGGAATCGGGCCTGTCGGTCCGTACCGATGTCAGCCATTACCGGCTGGCGGTGCACCTGCTGACGGCGCTGTTCATCATGGGCGGCCTGATCTGGACCGCCCTCGACCTGCTGACACGTGCCAGGACGCCCTTCGCGAAGCCGGCCATGCTGCACCCCTTCGCCGTGGCCGCGCTGCTGGCGCTCATGGTGCAATTGCTGTTCGGCGCGTTCACGGCCGGGCTGGATGCAGGCTATGTCTCCAACACCTGGCCGCTGATGAACGACCATCTCGTGCCGCAGGGAATCGAATGGCTCGGCTCGTTCTGGGCGACCGTCTCCAGCGACCCCTATCTGGTGCATTTCATCCACCGCTGGTGGGCCTGGGTGGCGGCGTTCATGCTGATCATGCTCGCCAGGATGGCGAAGCAGGCGGGACAGCGCGGCCCCTCGATCGCGATCAATGCCGCCGTCGGCACGCAGATCGCGCTGGGCATCGCGACGGTCGTCAGCGGCATCGCGCTGCCGCTGGCGGTGCTGCACCAGGCGGTCGGCGCGCTGGTGGTCGCATCGGCCACCTGGGGCGCCCATGCCCTGGGGGAACGCCGGGGATAGGCGCGGTCGCGCGCATGTCGGCTTTACGGGTATTATTTTACCCGTCAGCAAAGCCGCCGAATCGCTTGACTTGCGCGGCCCTACCCGTCATTAGCCGCCATCTTCTGAAAGCTGGCAACAGCGTTCAATTCACTGTTTCATTCTTGGAGTATTGGCACCATGAAGGCGCTGATGAAGACCACCAAGCCGGCAACCCCGGCCACGGTCGAAAAGAAATGGGTTCTGATCGACGCGGAAGGCCTCGTCGTCGGCCGCCTCGCCTCGACCGTCGCGAACATCCTGCGCGGCAAGCACAAGCCGAGCTTCACCCCCCACGTTGATTGCGGTGACAATGTCATCATCATCAACGCGGAAAAGGTGAAGTTCACCGGCCGCAAGCTGACCGACAAGGTCTATTACAAGCACACCGGCTATGCCGGCGGCATCAAGGAAACCACCCCCCAGAAGGTTCTGGAAGGCCGTTTCCCCGAGCGCGTCCTGGAAAAGGCCGTTGAGCGCATGATCCCCCGCGGCCCGCTGGGCCGTCAGCAGATGCGCAACCTGCGCATCTTCGCCGGCGCCGAACATCCGCACGCCGCGCAGAACCCCGAAGTGCTCGACTTCGCGTCGCGCAACCGCAAGAACAAGGTGGGTGCATAATGACCGATAACCGCCAGTCCCTGTCCGACCTCGCGTCGCTGACCGCCAACGCGCCGGCTGCCGCTGCCGCGCCCGCCGCCGACGCCCCGATCGCGCCGGTTCAGCCTGCCGCTCCGCTGCGCGCCCAGGAAATCGACAGCCTCGGCCGCGCCTATGCGACCGGCCGCCGCAAGGACGCCGTCGCCCGCGTCTGGGTAAAGCCCGGCACCGGCAAGATCACGGTCAATGGCCGCGACCAGGAAATCTACTTCGCTCGCCCGACCCTGCGTCTGGTGATCAACCAGCCCTTCGGCGTCACCGAGCGCGAAGGTCAGTATGACGTGATCGCCACCGTCAAGGGCGGCGGCCTCTCGGGCCAGGCCGGCGCGGTCAAGCACGGCATCGCCCAGGCACTCGCCAAATATGAGCCGGCGCTGCGCAGCGCGGTCAAGGCCGAAGGCTTCCTGACCCGCGACAGCCGCGCCGTCGAGCGCAAGAAGTACGGCAAGGCCAAGGCCCGCCGGAGCTTCCAGTTCTCGAAGCGCTGATCGGTTCGATCGACAGCAATGCAAAGGGGCCGGTTTTCCGGCCCCTTTTCTTTTCGGGCAGATGGGACCCTCGCGGTCGGGCATGTCAAGGGTCCGCCGTCTTCCTCGCAATCGGGGAGGCATTGACGGGATCCGGAATGGCCGAACCGGTTCGATCGGACGGAAAAGCCGCGATCTCCTAACCGGCGATCACGGCCGATCGTGTGGAAACCGCCTTAGCCGCGATCGCCGACATCAGCCAGGCGCGCCGTCGCGATCTGCTGGATCTGGAGGACGTCCTTGCGGGCTTCCAGGAAGCGGCGGGGATTGATGGCGTTGCCGTTCACCCGCACTTCAAAATGGAGATGCGGACCTGTGGAGCGGCCGGTCGAGCCCATGCGCGCAATGGTGTCGCCACGGGCTACCGGCTGGCCGACCCGCGCGTTGAAGCCGGAAAGATGGGCATAGCGGGTCAGGATGCCGTTGCCATGGGTGACCTCGACCACATTGCCATAGCCGCTGCGCTGGCCCACGAAGCTGACCTTGCCCGATGCGGCGGCCAGGATCGGCTGACCCATGCTGCCGGGAAAATCCAGCCCCGCGTGAAAGGCCGCATGGCCGTTGAACGGATCGCTGCGATAGCCATAGCTGCTGCTCAGCATCGGCGTTGCCGTGGGCTTGCCGGAGGGGATGGCGAGCAGGCTGGCTTCCAGAAATTCCATCCGCGACAGCGCACTGGCGAGCTTTTCGAACTCGCCCGGCAGGGCGTCCTGGCCTTCCCAGGGAACGAAGGGTCCGCCTTGCGCGCGCGCGGCGGTGCGGGCGAGGCCATTGGGGTTGAGGCCGAAGCTGCGGATAGCGGCGGCGGCCTTGTCGGCGCGATGCTGGACTGCGCTGGTCAGCAAGGCGGCAAAACGGCGCTGCCGCGCATCGATCTGGAACAGCGTGGCGGCTTCGGGCGCGACGCTGATCTTCGTGTCCAGTTTGGACGTGCCGTGCTTGGCCCCGCCGTCGGCCTTGCCGACCACATCGCTGGCGGAAACGGCGTCCTCCTGGCCGAAATGGGTGCGGTAGAGGTCGTCCATGAAATCCTGGCGCTCTTTCAGCTCCTGCGCGAGTTGGTCGACCGACTTGCGATAGCGCTCGACCTGGCTGGCGGTGCTCGCGACGGCCTTGCCCCTTGCGGTGAGGGAGTCACGTTCCTGCTCGATCTCCGCGCTGCGGGAGATCATGGACAAAGTGAGCCCCGCGCCCCCGACCAGGGCGCAGGAAAGCAGCCCGAGCGCGACAAGCTGCGTCCGGCGCGAAATGCGGATGAACTTCATCTGGCCGCCCGAGTGCAGGAAAATTTCCCGTTCCGGGCACAGCTTCGAACAGTGGGCAGCCATGCTGGCCCAGAGGGCAGGCACCCTCACCTTGCTCCGTTGCGACAATTGCGACCCCGCATTTCTTTTTAAGTGAACGGGGCGCTAACAAAACAATCCGAGTCGCGCGAATCCGCCAAAACGGACTCGTGACGAGTCGAAGGATGAACGGGGTGAAACGTGGATCCGTGCCATTGGTTCCGATCCACCGGATTTTTTCCGGGCGATTGCCTGATGACCGATGACTGATCGGCGGGCCGCCTGCGCCGGAGGGCAGCGCCCGATCTTTCGGCCGGTTCTTGACCCGCGTCCCCCACATGGATATAGGCGCGCCTGCCCAAAGGCCCGGCTGGACGGATTCGTTCGCGCCAGTTCCCGGTTCTGGGGGCGTCAGAGCTGAACATTGCCGGTGCTCTTGCGGCTCCGGGCGGGTTTCCGCCGGGGCCTTTGCTGTTTGGAGGCGATTGCTTTCCAGACCGCAAGGAACGCGGGAAATGCATGCGGTAAAGTAACTGAAAAAGGTGAAGGGCTTCATGCCAAC
The DNA here is from genome assembly GCF_040676285.1 of Sphingobium sp. LMC3-1-1.1. Lineage (NCBI taxonomy): Bacteria > Pseudomonadati > Pseudomonadota > Alphaproteobacteria > Sphingomonadales > Sphingobiaceae > Sphingobium > Sphingobium sp. LMC3-1-1.1. The sequence continues at coordinate 106,618 of NZ_JBEGHQ010000034.1, forward strand.
AATCAACCAGCTGGTCCGCAAGGGCCGCGAGCTGCAGAAGACCAAGTCGAAGGTCCCTGCCATGGAAGCGAACCCGCAGAAGCGCGGCGTTTGCACCCGTGTTTACACGACGACCCCGAAGAAGCCGAACTCGGCTCTCCGTAAGGTGGCGAAGGTGCGCCTGGTCAACCAGCGCGAAGTCATCACCTATATTCCGGGTGAAGGCCACAACCTTCAGGAGCACAGCGTTGTGCTGATCCGTGGCGGCCGCGTGCGCGACCTTCCCGGTGTGCGCTATCACGTGCTGCGCGGCGTTCTGGATACCCAGGGCGTCAAGGACCGCAAGCAGAGCCGTTCGAAGTACGGCGCCAAGCGTCCGAAGTAAGGGGAGACCAGTAATATGTCACGTCGTCGTCGCCCCGAAAAGCGCGTCATCCTGCCGGATCCCAAGTTCGGTGATGTCGTGCTGTCGAAGTTCATGAACAGCATCATGCAGGACGGCAAGAAGGCCGTCGCCGAATCCATCGTGTACGGCGCTCTCGACACTGTCGAGACGAAGTCAAAGAAGGATCCGATCGCGATGTTCCACGATGCGCTGAACAATGTGAAGCCCGGCATCGAAGTCCGCAGCCGCCGCGTCGGCGGTGCGACCTACCAGGTTCCCGTCGAAGTGCGCCCCGAGCGCGCCCAGGCGCTGGCGATCCGCTGGCTGATCACGGCTTCGCGCAACCGCAGCGAAACCACCATGGCTGCCCGTCTGTCGGGCGAGCTGCTGGATGCCGCCAACAATCGCGGCAATGCCGTCAAGAAGCGCGAAGACACGCACCGCATGGCGGAAGCGAACCGCGCCTTCTCGCACTATCGCTGGTAATCCGGCGCTGGAAAAAGGCGAAGCGGGCACCCATATCGCTCGCTTCCTCTCATGGTTTCAAAAAATCGGTCCGTTCGCCACGGGTGGCTACCCATGGCGGACGGATTGGTTTAGGGGCCACGCGCAGATTTAACGAATCCCCAACCGCCGGCGCACCGGCAACGGAGAAGCATCATGGCCCGCAGCCATCCGCTCGAACGCTATCGCAATTTCGGTATCATGGCGCATATCGACGCCGGCAAGACCACCACGACGGAGCGTATCCTTTACTATACCGGCAAGTCCTACAAGATCGGCGAAGTCCATGACGGCGCCGCTACCATGGACTGGATGGAGCAGGAGCAGGAGCGTGGCATCACCATCACGTCGGCTGCGACGACCTGTTTCTGGAACGACCACCGCCTGAACATCATCGACACCCCCGGCCACGTCGACTTCACCATCGAAGTCGAGCGTTCGCTGCGTGTGCTCGACGGCGCGGTCGCCGCGTTCGACGGTGTCGCGGGCGTTGAGCCGCAGTCGGAAACCGTGTGGCGCCAGGCGGACAAGTACAAGGTGCCGCGGATGTGCTTCATCAACAAGCTCGACCGCACCGGCGCCGATTTCTATTATTGCGTGCAGACGATCATCGACCGTCTCGGCGCGACCCCGGCCGTCCTCTATCTGCCCATCGGCACGGAATCGGACTTCAAGGGCCTGGTCGACCTGGTCGAGAACCGCGCGATCATCTGGAAGGACGAGAATCTCGGCGCTGAATTCTCCTATGAGGAAATTCCGGCCGATCTCGCCGACAAGGCCGCCGAATATCGCGAAAAGCTGATCGAACTCGCCGTCGAGCAGGACGACGACGCGATGGAAGCCTATCTGGAAGGCAACCTGCCTGACACCGCCACGCTCAAGAAGCTGATCCGCAAGGGCACGCTGGGCCAGGCGTTCACGCCGGTCCTGTGCGGCTCGGCATTCAAGAACAAGGGCGTGCAGCCGCTGCTCGACGCGGTCGTCGACTATCTGCCCTCGCCGCTCGACATCCCCGACGTGCAGGGTATCAACCCCGACACCGAGGAGCCCGACAGCCGCAAGACGGCGGACGACGCGCCCTTCGCGGGCCTGGCGTTCAAGATCATGAACGATCCGTTCGTCGGTTCGCTGACCTTCCTGCGCGTCTATTCGGGCACCCTGACCAAGGGTACCTATCTGAACTCGGTCAAGGACAAGAAGGAAAAGATCGGCCGCATGCTGCTGATGCATGCCAACAGCCGTGAAGACGTCGAAGCGGCTTATGCCGGCGACATCGTCGCTCTGGCCGGCATGAAGGAAACGACCACCGGTGATACGCTGTGCGCCGAACGCCAGCCGATCATCCTGGAGCGGATGGAATTCCCCGAGCCGGTGATCGAGCTGTCGGTCGAGCCCAAGACCAAGGCCGACCAGGAAAAGATGGGCGTCGCGCTCAATCGTCTGGCCGCCGAGGATCCGTCCTTCCGTGTCACGACCGATCACGAATCGGGCCAGACCATCATCAAGGGCATGGGCGAACTTCACCTCGAAATCCTGGTCGACCGCATGAAGCGCGAGTTCAAGGTCGAGGCGAATGTCGGTGCGCCGCAGGTTGCTTACCGCGAATATCTCAAGAAACCGGTCGATATCGACTACACCCACAAGAAGCAGTCGGGCGGCACCGGCCAGTTCGGTCGCATCAAGGTCAAGCTGACCCCGGGCGAACGTGGCGCGGGCATCATCTTCAAGGATGAGATCAAGGGCGGTAACATTCCCAAGGAATATATCCCCGCGATCGAAAAGGGCATGCGCGAGACGGCGGCCACCGGTTCGCTCATCGGCTTCCCGATCATCGACTTCGAAATCCTGCTCTACGACGGCGCCTATCACGACGTCGACTCGTCGGCGCTGGCGTTCGAAATCACCGGTCGCGCCGCGATGCGCGAAGCGGCGCAGAAGTCGGGCATCACCCTGCTTGAGCCGGTCATGAAGGTCGAGGTCGTCACCCCGGAGGAATATCTGGGCGACGTCATTGGCGACATGAACAGCCGTCGCGGTCAGATCCAGGGCACCGACACGCGCGGCAACGCGCAGGTGGTCGAGGCCATGGTGCCGCTGGCCAACATGTTTGGCTATGTGAATTCGTTGCGTTCCTTCACCCAGGGGCGCGCGAACTACTCGATGATCTTCTCGCACTATGATGAAGTGCCGCAGAATGTGGCGGACGAGGTCAAGGCGAAGATGGCCTGATGAGTTTCCCTGGCCGGGCCGCGCAAGTGGCTCGGTTTTGGGCTGGCATTCTGTAAATTTGCTGCTATGGACGCGCCTTCGCGAGGCGCGGCCGAGCGGTCAGACCAAAGCTGATTTGATTAGAAGGTAGGATAAAATGGCTAAGGCTAAGTTTGAGCGGAACAAGCCGCACTGCAACATCGGCACCATCGGTCACGTCGACCATGGCAAGACCTCGCTGACCGCGGCGATCACCAAGGTGCTTGCCGAAACCGGCGGCGCGACCTTCGTCGACTATGCCAACATCGACAAGGCTCCCGAAGAGCGCGAGCGCGGCATCACCATCTCGACCGCCCACGTCGAATATGAGACCGAAGCCCGTCACTACGCGCACGTCGACTGCCCGGGTCACGCCGACTACGTCAAGAACATGATCACCGGTGCGGCCCAGATGGACGGCGCGATCCTCGTCGTTTCGGCCACCGACGGCCCGATGCCGCAGACCCGCGAGCACATCCTGCTCGCCCGCCAGGTCGGCGTGCCGCAGCTCGTCGTGTTCATGAACAAGGTTGACCTCGTCGACGACGCCGAAATCCTCGAGCTGGTCGAGCTGGAAATCCGCGAGCTGCTGTCGTCCTACGACTTCGACGGCGATAACATCCCCGTCATCCCCGGCTCGGCCGTCAAGGCTCTGGACGGTTCGAACGACGAAATCGGCAAGAACGCCGTTCTGAAGCTGATGGAAGCGGTCGACACCTTCATCCCGCAGCCGGAGCGTCCGATCGACAAGCCCTTCCTGATGCCGATCGAAGACGTGTTCTCGATCTCGGGCCGCGGCACCGTCGTGACCGGCCGTGTCGAAACCGGTATCGTCAAGGTTGGTGAAGAAGTCGAGATCGTCGGCATCAAGGACACCCGCAAGACCACCGTCACCGGCGTCGAAATGTTCCGCAAGCTGCTCGACGAAGGTCGTGCGGGCGACAACATCGGTGCGCTGATCCGTGGTGTGGGTCGTGAAGAAGTCGAGCGCGGCCAGGTTCTGGCCAAGCCCGGCACGATCACCCCGCACACCGAGTTCGACGCAGAAGTCTACGTCCTGTCGAAGGAAGAAGGCGGCCGTCACACGCCGTTCTTCGCGAACTATCGTCCGCAGTTCTACTTCCGCACCACCGACGTGACCGGCGAAGTGATCCTCCCCGAGGGTACCGAGATGGTCATGCCTGGCGACAATGTGAAGCTCGGCGTCAAGCTGATCGCTCCGATCGCCATGGACCAGGGTCTGCGCTTCGCGATCCGCGAAGGCGGCCGGACCGTCGGCGCAGGGGTTGTCGGCACGATCTCGAAGTAATATAGGACCGCAGCGGCGCGAATCGCCTGATTCGCGCCGCTGAGTTTTTTACCGCCCCGGATCGCCTTTCTCCGGCTCGATAGAGCTAGAAGGGCAAGAAACGGGGCGGATATTTTTTGGTTGGCGCATTTTCATAAATCATCGGCTGCTCCGGCTGATTTTTGAAAATGCTCCGGGTTTTTGGCTCTTTCGCATCGGTACAGGAACAATGGACAGCAACATCCGCATTCGCCTCAAGGCGTTCGATCATCGCGTGCTCGATCAGGCGACCGGCGACATCGCCGACACCGCCCGCCGCACCGGCGCCCTCATTCGCGGTCCGATTCCCCTTCCGACGCGCATCGAAAAGTTCACGGTCAACCGTGGCCCGCACATCGACAAGAAGTCGCGCGAGCAGTTCGAAGTCCGCACCTACAAGCGCATGCTTGACATTGTGCAGCCGACGCCCCAGACGGTCGACGCGCTGATGAAGCTGGATCTGGCTGCCGGCGTGAACGTCGAAATCAAGCTGGCGTAAGCTGGCAAGTCCCTGCTCTCGATTATGAGGGCAGGGTATCGGGCATTCCGGCTTGCCGGAAGCTCAAAGGACACAAGGGATACCGCACGGCCTCTCCGGTGAACCGGAATGGCTCGTGGTCCTGGTCCCCCGTCGCCTTCCCCGAGCAGGGGTCGGCATCCAACCCGGACGGGGTGATCATGCTATTGGGTTGGGCCGCGAGGGAGAGATCCTGAGCGGTTTTTTCGTTGGATACGCCCGCTGCTAAGGCGGGCCTCTATGGGAGTAATCAGTGATGCGCACAGGCGTGATCGCTAAGAAGGTCGGGATGACCCGTCTGTTCCAGGAGGACGGACGTCATATTCCGGTTACGGTTCTGGCCCTTGAGGGCAACCAGGTCGTGGCCCGCAAGGAAGTCGATCGCGACGGTTATGTCGCGGTTCAGCTCGGCGCGGGCGTCGCGAAGGTCAAGAATGTCGCCAAGCCGCAGCGCGGCCACTTCGCCAAGGCGGAAGTGGAGCCCAAGGCGCGCTTGGTCGAATTCCGTGTCGCCGAGGACGCGCTCCTCGATGTCGGCGCCGAGATCGCGGCCGATCATTTCATTGCCGGCCAACTGGTCGACGTCGCCGGTCACACCCAGGGTAAGGGTTTCGCCGGCGCCATGAAGCGCTGGGGCTTCGGCGGTATGCGCGCTACCCACGGCGTGTCGATCAGCCACCGTGCCCATGGTTCGACCGGTAACCGTCAGGATCCGGGTCGCGTCTTCAAGAACAAGAAGATGGCGGGCCACATGGGTGACCGCGAGCGCACGCAGCAGAACCTCGAGATCGTCCGCACCGACGTCGAGCGCGGCCTGCTGTTCGTCAAGGGTTCGGTTCCGGGCGCCAAGGGCACCTGGCTGACCGTCAGCGACGCCGTCAAGGTGAAGCGCCCCGCCGACGCGCCTTATCCGGCGAGCCTCAAGGCTGCCGCCAACAGCAACAACGCTCCGGCTGAGACGCCCGCTGAAGCAGCGGCCGCTCCCGAAGCGACCGAAGGCCAGGAGGGCTAATCATGAAGGTCAATGTACAGACCCTCGACGCGCAGGCTGCCGGAGATCTGGAGCTCAACGATGCCGTGTTCGGCGTCGAGCCCCGCACCGACATTCTGCACCGCGTCGTCCTCTGGCAGCTCGAAAAGCGTCGTGCGCCAGCTCGCGCTACCCGCGAGCGTTCGGATGTCGCCCGCACCGGCAAGAAGTTCGGTCGCCAGAAGGGCGGCGGCACGGCCCGTCACGGCGATCGCAAGGCGCCCGTGTTCATCGGCGGTGGTAAGGCGCACGGTGCCCGTGCCCGCACCTTCGGCCACGACCTCAACAAGAAGGTTCGTGCGCTCGGCCTGAAAATGGCCCTGTCGACGAAGGCGAAGAACGGCTCGCTGATCGTTCTCGACAATCTCGACGTGGCGGAAGGCAAGACCAAGGCTCTGGTCGCGCACCTCGCCAAGCTGAACCTCAACAAGGCGCTGTTCATCGACGGCGACGCGGTGAACGTCAGCTTCGCGAAGGCTTCGGCGAACATCGTCGGCGTGGACCTGCTGCCGGCCGTCGGCGCCAATGTCTACGACATCCTTAGGGCGGATTCGCTGGTGCTGACGCGCGCCGCGGTCGAAAAGCTGGAGGCGCGTTTCAATGGCTAAGAAAGAAGCCACGAAGGTCGACAACCGTCATTATGACGTCGTCGTCGCCCCGGTCATCACCGAGAAGTCGACCCTTCTCTCCGAAAACAACGCCGTGGTCTTCGAGGTCGCCAATGACGCGACCAAGCCGGAGATCAAGGCCGCCGTCGAAGCGCTCTGGGGCGTGACCGTCAAGAGCGTCAACACGCTGGTCGCCAAGGGCAAGACGAAGAAGTGGAAGGGCAAGCCCTACACCCGTTCGGATGTGAAGAAGGCGATCGTTCGTCTGGCTGACGGCCAGTCGATCGACATCACCGAAGGAGTGCGCTGACCATGGCGCTTAAGAGCTACAACCCGACGAGCCCGGCCCAGCGCGGCCTGATCCTCGTCGACCGCAGCGGCCTGCACAAGGGTAAGCCCGTCAAGGCGCTGACCGAAGGCAAGCGCAAGACCGGTGGCCGCAACAACAAGGGTCATGTGACCTCGCGCGGCATCGCCGGCGGGCATAAGCAGCGTTACCGCATCATCGACTTCAAGCGTCGCCTCTGGGACGTGGAAGGCACGGTCGAGCGTCTGGAATATGACCCCAACCGCACCGCCTTCATCGCACTGGTCAACTATCCCGACGGTACCCAGGCCTATATCCTGGCGCCGCAGCGTCTGGCGCCCGGTGACAAGGTCATCGCCGGCAAGAAGACCGACGTGAAGCCGGGCAATGCGATGGAACTGGGCCAGATGCCGGTCGGCACCATCATCCACAATATCGAGATGAAGCCCGGCAAGGGCGGTCAGCTCTGCCGTTCGGCGGGCACCTACGCCCAGCTGGTCGGTCGCGATCGTGGCATGGTGATGGTTCGCCTGTCCTCGGGCGAGCAGCGCTACATCCGTTCGGATTGCATGGGCACCGTCGGTGCCGTGTCGAACCCGGACAATGCCAACACCAACCTCGCCAAGGCCGGCCGCAACCGCTGGCTGGGCAAGCGCCCGCTGACGCGCGGTGTGGCGAAGAACCCGGTCGATCACCCGCATGGCGGTGGTGAAGGCCGGACCTCGGGCGGCCGTCATCCGGTCACGCCCTGGGGCAAGCCGACCAAGGGTGCGCGCACCCGCCACAACAAGGCGACGGACAAGTTCATCATCCGTAGCCGCCACGCGAAGAAGAAGAGGTAAGCGAGATGGCTCGTTCCGTCTGGAAAGGTCCGTTCGTGGACCTCAGCCTTCTGAAGAAGGCGGAAGTGGCGCAGGACGCCGGTGGCCGTTCGGGTCCGATCAAGACCTGGTCGCGCCGCTCCACCATCCTGCCGCAGTTCGTCGGCCTGACGTTCAACGTCTATAACGGCCGCAAGCATGTGCCGGTTTCGGTGAACGAGGACATGGTGGGTCACAAGCTGGGCGAATTCGCCCCGACCCGCTACTTCCCCGGCCACGCTGCCGACAAGAAGGGCAAGCGCTAATGAGCAAGGAAAAGGCTCCCCGTCGCGTCGCCGAGAATGAGGCGCTGGCCGTTGGCACGCAGATCCGTGGTTCGGCCCAGAAGCTGAACCTGGTCGCCACGCTCATCCGCGGCCGGAAGGTCGAGGATGCGTTGAACATCCTCGCCTTCTCGAAGAAGGCGATGGCGGTCGACGTGCGCAAGGTGCTGGCTTCGGCCATCGCCAATGCGGAAAACAACCACAATCTGGACGTCGACAGCTTGGTCGTCGCGGAAGCATCGGTGGGCAAGAGCTTCACCATGAAGCGCTTCCACGCTCGCGGCCGCGGCAAGTCGACCCGGATCCTGAAGCCCTTCAGCCGCGTGCGCATCGTCGTTCGCGAAGCAGCTGAAGAAGCGGAGGCGTAAGAGACATGGGTCACAAGAGCAATCCGATCGGTCTGCGCCTGCAGATCAACCGTACCTGGGACAGCCGCTGGTTCGCCGAAGGCGCCGACTATGGCCGCCTGCTGCTGGAGGATCTGAAGATCCGCCAGTACATCATGAAGAACCTGCCGCAGGCTGCGATCTCCAAGGTCGTGATCGAGCGTCCCGCCAAGCTGTGCCGCGTATCGATCTACGCTGCCCGTCCCGGTGTCATCATCGGCAAGAAGGGCGCGGACATCGAAAAGCTGCGCAAGAAGCTGGGCAGCCTGACCTCTTCGGACGTCAGCCTGAACATCGTCGAGATCCGCAAGCCGGAAATCGACTCCAAGCTTGTTGCGCAGGGCATTGCCGACCAGCTGGAGCGCCGCGTGGCGTTCCGCCGTGCGATGAAGCGCGCGGTGCAGTCGGCCCTGCGCCTGGGCGCTGAAGGCATCAAGATCACCTGCGGCGGCCGTCTGGGCGGCGCGGAGATCGCCCGCGTGGAATGGTATCGCGAAGGCCGCGTTCCGCTGCACACGCTGCGCGCGAACGTCGACTATGCCGAAGCCGAAGCGCACACCGCTTATGGCGTTTGCGGCATCAAGGTCTGGATCTTCAAGGGTGAAATCCTTGGCCACGATCCGATGGCTACCGACCGGCTGATGCTGGAGGCTCAGACCTCCGGCGTGCGCCCGGCGCGCTGAAGATAAGAAGGTAATAGCGTCATGCTGCAACCGAAAAAAATGAAGTTCCGCAAGACCTTCAAGGGCCGGATCAAGGGCGACGCCAAGGGCGGTTCGGCTCTGAACTTCGGCGCCTATGGTCTGAAGGCTCTGGAACCCGAGCGCGTCACCGCCCGCCAGATAGAGGCGGCGCGCCGCGCCATCCAGCGCCACCTGCGTCGTCAGGGCCGCCTGTGGATCCGCGTGTTCCCCGACGTGCCTGTGTCGAAGAAGCCGGCCGAAGTCCGTCAGGGCAAGGGCAAGGGTTCGGTCGAATATTGGGCGGCCCGCGTCAAGCCCGGCCGCATCCTGTTCGAACTGGACGGCGTTCCCGGCCCGCTCGCAGCAGAGGCCTTCTCGCGCGCCGCGATGAAGCTGCCCATCAAGACCAAGGTCGTTGCCCGCCTCGGCGACACCTCGCACCTGGAGGGCTAAGCCGTGGCGAACGTTGCCGACCTCAAGACCAAGACGGACGATGAACTGTCGACCGAACTCAACAACCTGAAGCGCGAGCAGTTCAACCTGCGTTTCCAGGCGGCCACCAACCAGCTGGAAAAGCCCAGCCGGGTGCGTGAAGTCCGCCGGTCGATCGCGCAGATCAAGACCCTGCAGACCGAGCGTTCGCGCTCGGCCGCGAAGTAAAGGAAACACACGATGCCCAAGCGCGTGCTGACGGGAACGGTGGTTTCCGACAAGACCGACAAGACGGTGGTGGTTCGCGTAGAGCGCAAGGTTAAGCATGCGCTCTACGGCAAGATCATTCGCCGCTCGAAGAAATATCATGCCCATGACGAAGGCAATGTCTACAAGGAAGGCGAAACGGTCCGCATCGAGGAGACCGCTCCGATTTCCAAGCTCAAGACCTGGAAGGTCATCGAGCGCGTGGACACCCACAAGTCGCCGGAGACGGCGGCCTGAGGGAGGCTCGCTGGGCCTTTGAATAAAAGTGTCGCGCGGGGCTGGCCTTTTCCGCCTGGAAAGGGTACAGGCCCGCGCTTCGCGTAGAGTCAGATGGCTCCTCCAGGGCGAGTCAGATGAGTCGCCCAAAGGCTCTAGGCAGTGAAATTCGGAACCGCCGGGAATTGTCCCGGTAGGCCAAATAAGAAGGAACCGGATCCATGATCCAGATGCAATCCAATCTTGACGTCGCTGACAACAGCGGCGCCAAGCGCGTCCAGTGCATCAAGGTGCTGGGCGGATCGAAGCGTCGCTTCGCGAGCGTGGGCGACATCATCGTCGTCTCGATCAAGGAAGCTGCGCCTCGTGGCAAGGTGAAGAAGGGTGACGTGCATCGCGCCGTCATCGTGCGCACCGCCAAGGACGTGCGTCGCGCTGACGGCAGCGTGATTCGCTTCGACGGCAATGCCGCTGTGCTCATCAACAAGAACGAGGAGCCGATCGGCACCCGTATCTTTGGCCCGGTCGTTCGCGAACTGCGCGCCAAGAAGCACATGAAGATCATCTCGCTCGCCCCCGAGGTGCTGTAATGAGCGCTGCCAAGATCAAGAAGGGCGACAAGGTCGTCATCCTGGCCGGCAAGGACAAGGGCCGCACCGGCGCGGTGCTGCAGGTGATGCCGAAGGAGGACCGCGTCCTCGTCGAGGGCATCAATGTGCATGCGCGTCACCGCAAGCCCGACCAGGCGAACCCGCAGGGCGGCATCGAGCGCAAGCCCGCGCCGCTCCATATTTCGAACGTCGCTGTCGCCGACAAGGATGGCAAGCCGACCCGCGTCCGTTTCGAGGATCGCGACGGCAAGAAGGTCCGCGTCGCCGTCAAGTCCGGTGAGGTGCTGTAATGAGCGACAAGTACATCCCCCGTTCGAAGGCGCTCTATGACGCCGAGATCGCCAAGGCGATGACCGAGAAGTTCGGTTACAAGAACGTCATGGAAGTGCCGAAGATCGAGAAGATCACGCTCAACATGGGCGTTGGCGAAGCCACCCAGGACAAGAAGAAGGTGACTTCGGCGGCCGAGGAAATGGAACTGATCGCCGGCCAGAAGCCGGTCATCACCAAGGCCCGCAAGTCGATCGCGCAGTTCAAGCTGCGTGAAGGCATGCCGATCGGCGCCAAGGTCACGCTGCGCCGCGAGCGCATGTACGAGTTCCTTGATCGCCTGATCAACGTTGCTCTGCCCCGCGTGCGCGACTTCCGTGGTCTCAACCCGAAGAGCTTCGACGGCCGTGGCAACTATGCCTTCGGCATCAAGGAGCAGATCATCTTCCCCGAGATCAACTATGACCGCATCGACAAGGTGCGCGGCATGGACATCATCGTGACCACCACGGCGAAGACGGACGATGAAGCGCGCGAACTGCTGCGTCTCTTCGGCTTTCCCTTCCCGATCGAAGAGAAGCAGGCGGCCTGACAGGGCCCCGCTTCTCTTTCCAAAGACACCCAAGGAAAGAGAACTTAAGTCATGGCGAAACTGAGTTCGATCAACAAGAATGAGCGCCGCAAGAAGCTGGTGAAGAAATATGCCGGCCGCTATGCGAAGCTCAAGGCGATCGCGAATGATACCGCGGCCGATGACAGCGATCGCCTGATCGCGCGTCTGAAGATGGCGGAGATCCCCCGCAACGGCAACCCGACCCGCGTTCGGAACCGCTGCGAACTGACGGGGCGTCCCCGCGCTTATTACCGCAAATTCCGCCTCTGCCGCGTGCAGCTGCGTGATCTGGCCAACAAGGGCCTGATCCCCGGCGTCACCAAGTCGAGCTGGTAAGGATCATTTGAGATGGCATTGACCGATCCCCTGGGTGATATGCTCACCCGCATCCGCAACGGGCAGCAGGCGAAGAAGGACAGCGTCGTGTCCCCCGCTTCGAAGCTTCGCGCCCGCGTGCTCGACGTGCTGCAGCGCGAAGGCTATATCCGCGGCTATTCCGAGGAACTGCTCGGCAAGCATGCCGGCCTTCGCATTGAGCTCAAATATTTCGAGGGCCAGCCGGCGATCAAGCATGTCGCCCGCGTCTCGAAGCCTGGCCGCCGCGTCTATTCGGGTTCCAAGGAACTGCCCGTCGTGCGCAACGGCCTTGGCATCACCATTGTCTCGACGCCCAAGGGCGTTCTGTCCGACGCCGAGGCGCGCGAGCAGAATGTCGGCGGCGAAGTGCTGGCGGAGGTGTTCTGATGAGCCGTACTGGTAAGAAGCCGGTCGCTGTCCCCGCGGGCGTGACCGCCGCCATCGCCGACGGTCAGCTGTCGGTGAAGGGCCCCAAGGGTACCCTCGCCATGCCGCTGGCCGACGAAGTGACCTACAGCATCGAAGACGGCACGATCGCCGTGAAGCCTGCCAATGACAGCAAGCGCGCCCGCGCTTTCTGGGGCATGCAGCGCACGCTGGTCGCCAACCTGATCACTGGCGTGACCGAGGGTTACACCAAGAAGCTGCTGATCACCGGTGTCGGCTACCGCGCCAACTCGCAGGGCAAGACCCTGAAGCTGCAGCTCGGCTATTCGCATGACGTCGATTTCGAGATCCCCGAAGGGATCGAGATCAAGACCCCGGATAACACCACGGTCGAGATCAGCGGCATCGACAAGCAGAAGGTGGGTCAGGTTGCCGCCGAGATCCGCCGCTGGCGCAAGCCCGAACCCTATAAGGGCAAGGGTATCAAATACGCCGGCGAGTTCATCTTCCGCAAGGAAGGGAAGAAGAAGTAAGATGGCAAAGCTTTCCCTCTTCGCGCGGCGTCGTCGTCGCGTTCGCACCGCGCTCAAGGCTGTTTCGGGCACCCGTCCGCGCCTCAGCGTCCACCGTTCGGGCCGTCACATCTACGCCCAGGTCATTGACGATGCGCAGGGCAAGACCCTGGCCGCCGCGTCGACCCTGGACAAGGACGTGCGCAGTAAGACCGGCGCCACTGCCGATGCCGCTGCGGATGTCGGCAAGCGCGTTGCCGCTGCGGCAACCGCTGCCGGCGTCACCCAGGTCGTGTTCGACCGCGGTGGTTTCCTGTTCCATGGCCGCGTCAAGGCGCTGGCCGATGCGGCCCGTGAAGCCGGGCTGGAGTTCTGATCATGGCTGACGAAAACGATATCCAGGCACAGGCGGGCGCTCCCGCCGCTGTCGAGGGCGGCGAGCAGACCGAAGGCCGTCGCGGCCGGGGTCGTGGCGGCGACCGCAACCGCGGCGAGCGTGGCGGCCGCGGCCGTCGCGACGACCGTCGCGGCAACCGTGACGAGGAACAGGGTGAAGAGCTGATCGAGAAGCTGGTTCACATCAACCGCGTCTCGAAGACCGTCAAGGGCGGCAAGCGCTTCGGCTTCGCAGCTCTCGTCGTTGTCGGCGATGGCAAGGGCCGTGCGGGCTTCGGCCATGGCAAGGCGCGCGAAGTGCCGGAGGCCATCAGCAAGGCGACCGCTTCGGCCAAGAAGGCGATGGTTCGCGTTCCGCTGAAGGAAGGCCGGACCCTGCACCATGATGGCCTCGGCCATTTCGGCGCGGGCAAGGTGACGGTTCGCTCGGCTCCGGCCGGTACGGGCATCATCGCCGGTGGTCCGATGCGTGCCGTGTTCGAAAGCCTCGGCGTCGCTGACGTCGTGACCAAGTCGAACGGCACGTCGAACCCCTACAACATGATCCGGGCGACGTTCGCGGCGCTGGGTGAGCAGGTCAGCCCCAAGGCGGTGGCGCAGCGTCGCGGCAAGAAGGTCGCCGACCTGCTTCGTCGCGGCGGCGCCTCGGCCGAAGTCGCCCAGGCCGACGCCGAAGCGATTGCGGAGTAAGACAGCATGGCGAAAATCAAGATCAAGCAGATCGGTTCGCCGATCCGCCGCCCGGAAGCCCAGAAGAAGATTCTGGTCGGCCTGGGCCTTGGCAAGATGCACCGCGTGGTGGAGCTGGAAGACACGGCGGAAGTCCGCGGTGCCATTGCGAAGCTGCCCCATATGGTGGCGGTGGTCGAAGGCTGAGTCCTTTCGATCATGACGAATGAAGCGGGAGAGGGGGAAACCCCTCTTTCGTTTTTTGAGAAAGGGCGCTAATGGCGCGTCCTCTTTGGTGGCTCCCGACTGGGAGCAGCGCGACAAAAGCGAAAGCGAGTGCACGAAATGACGAAGCTCAACGAACTCAATGACAATGCCGGTGCCCGCAAGGGCCGGATGCGCGTCGGCCGTGGTATCGGCTCGGGCAAGGGCAAGACCGCCGGTCGCGGCCAGAAGGGTGCGAAGGCGCGTTCGGGTGTCAGCATCAACGGCTTCGAGGGCGGCCAGATGCCGCTCCACATGCGGCTGCCGAAGCGCGGCTTCAACAACATCTTCGCCAAGGATTACGCGATCGTGAACCTGGGCGCGGTGCAGAAGGCGATCGACGCCGGCAAGCTGGACGCCAACGCCACCATCGATCACGCGGCGCTGAAGGCTGCCGCCCTTGCCCGCGGCGGCAAGGATGGCGTGCGCCTGCTGGGCAAGGGCGAACTCACCGCCAAGGTCAATCTGCTCGTCGCCGGCGCGTCGAAGGGCGCTGTCGAAGCCGTCGAGAAGGCTGGCGGCAAGGTCGAAGTGATCGCCGTCGTTCCGGCCGCTGAAAAGGCCGCTGCCAAGAAGGGCAGCGCCAAGGCTGCGAAGAAGGCGTGAATTAGGCCGTAAGGCTTGCAAGCATGGCCCCGCTGCCCGATATGGGTGAGCGGGGCCATGTGTTTTGGGGACTCCAGAACCCGCGCCGTCCATATCGAGTTGAGGCTGGGCCTGGCGACGGGCGCAAAGGCCATTTGGAATGGACGGAGTGCAATTCCCGGTTCGACAGTGCCTCATCACCCCGCTAAGGGGTTAGCGATTCCGCTCCGGGTTTTCCAATCCGGCAAGATGTTTTGAAGGGCAGCCAAGATGGCATCGAGAGCCGACCAGCTCGCATCCAATCTCAGCCTGGCGAAGTTCAGCCAGGCGACCGACCTCAAGAAGCGCCTGTGGTTCACGCTGGGCGCGCTGATCGTCTTCCGCTTCCTGAGCTTCGTGCCGTTGCCGGGCGTCGATCCGACCGCCTTGTCGCAGCTTTACAAGCAGACCAATGGCGGCATTCTCGACATCTTCAACACCTTCTCGGGCGGTTCGCTCTCGCGCATGAGCCTGATCGCGCTCGGCGTGATGCCGTACATCACCGCTTCGATCGTGGTGCAGCTTGCCGCCTCCCTCTCGCCGCAGCTTGCAGCGATCAAGAAGGAAGGCGAGAGCGGCCGCAAGAAGCTGAACCAATATACCCGTTACGGCACGGTCGGCCTGACCGCGGTGCAGGGCTATTTCATCGCCGTGGGCCTGGAAAGCTTCGGCGCCCAGTCGGGTGTGCAGGCCGTGGTCGATCCGGGCTATCTGTTCCGCGTCGCGGCTGTGATCTCGCTGATCGGCGGCACCATGTTCCTGATGTGGCTGGGCGAGCAGATCACCTCCCGCGGGATCGGCAATGGCGTGTCGCTCATCATCATGGCGGGCATCGTCGCACAATTGCCGGTGACGCTCAGCAATCTGTTCAAGTCGAGCAGCACGGGCGCAATCTCGGGCCTTGTCATCTTCCTGGTGATCGTGCTGGGCTTTGGCCTCATCGCCTTCATCTGCTTCATGGAACGGGCGCAGCGCCGGGTGCTGATCCAATATCCCAAGCGCCAGACGCGGCAGGGCCTGATGCAGGCCGACCGCAGCCATCTGCCGCTGAAGGTCAATACCGCAGGCGTGATCCCGCCGATCTTCGCCAGTTCGCTGCTGCTGATGCCGCTCACCATCTCGCAGTTCGCCGGGCGGACCGTCGCGGGCGAGAGCAAGCTTGGCGATTTCGTGCTGACGCTGAACCAGTATCTGTCGCACGGCAGCCCGGTCTATATGGGGCTTTACGGCCTCGGCATCGTCTTCTTCTGCTTCTTCTACACCGCCGTGGTGTTCAACCCGGAGGAAACGGCCGACAATCTGAAGCGCAACGGCGGCTTCATTCCCGGCATCCGTCCGGGCAAGAACACCGAAAATTATCTCGACTATGTGCTCACCCGCATCACGGTGATCGGCGCGGCCTATCTGGCGTTCATCTGCCTGGTCCCGGAATTCGTGATCGCGCGGGCGGGCATTCCCTTCTACCTTGGTGGGACTAGCCTGTTGATCGTTGTCAATGTTACGGTCGATACCGTGACCCAGATCCAGAGCCACCTGCTCGCCCATCAATATGGGGATCTGATCAAGAAGGCGAAGTTGAAGGGACGTCTGCGCTAGGCGGCGCGGAACGGAAAAAAGCGCGAAGAACAGGGGAGAATGCGCGACATGAATATCATTCTGCTCGGCCCGCCGGGCGCCGGCAAGGGAACGCAGGCGACGCGTCTGGTGGACAGCCGGGGCATGGTGCAACTGTCGACGGGCGACATGCTGCGCGCGGCGGTGAAGGCGGGAACGCCCGTCGGGCTCAAGGCCAAGGCGGTGATGGAGGCCGGCGAACTCGTGTCGGACGAGATCGTGTCGGGCATCATCGGGGAGGCGCTGGATGCCCTGGCGCCTGAAACCGGCGTGATCTTCGACGGTTATCCGCGGACCGAGGCGCAGGCGCATTCGCTGGACGGCATATTGGCCGACCGCAACCGGACGCTTGATCATGTGATCGAGCTGGAAGTGGATGAGGACGCCCTGGTGGAGCGTATCACCGGCCGTTTCACCTGCGCGACCTGCGGCGAGGGCTATCATGACAGCTTCAAGCAGCCGAAGGTCGAGGGCGAGTGCGACAAATGCCACGGGCATGAGTTCAAGCGCCGCCCGGACGACAATGAGGAAACCGTCCGCACGCGCATGGCCGAATATCGGGCCAAGACCGCGCCGATCCTGCCGATCTACGAAGCGCGGGGCATTGTTTCCCGTGTCGACGGCATGGCCGACATGGACGAGGTGACGGTCGCGATTGCCGCCATATTGGACGGCAAGAGCGCCTGAACTTCATTTTTCGCGCTCGATCATCACATCTGCCCCCTCGGCAAATGCGGCAATCGGAACTAGAGCGGGTTTCGATCTGATTGAATCAGATCGCCGCTCTGGATTCCTTGTTTGTAGCGATTTCTTAGCCAGCGATCGGTTCCCATCGCTTGGAAATCGCTCTAGGCTCGTCCTCCTGATCAGGGAGGGGGACCGCGATGGGAAAGCATCGGATCGGAATATGGGCGGGTATGGCGATGGCCGTGCCCGCCCATTCTGCTGTCACGGGCAGCAACGAACAGGGCTTCGCCGTCGAAAACAGCGTCGATGTTTCGGCTGATGCGGCCACAGTCTACCAGCTCCTGGCTCAACCTGCCCGTTGGTGGAACGGGCAGCACAGCTATAGCGGCGACGCCGCCAATCTCTCCCTTGATCCCGTGGCCGGCGGCTGCTTTTGCGAAAAAGTGCCGGGAAAGCCCGGCCAGCCCGGCAGCGTCGAACATGCGCGCGTGATCCATGCAGCGCCGGACCGCCTGCTGCGCCTCTCCGGGGCGCTGGGGCCATTGCAGGCCGAGGCGGTGACCGGGACGCTGACCTTTGACATCGTACCGAACGCCAAGGGCGTCCAGGTCAGGATGAGCTATGCCGTTGGCGGCTATCTCCGCACGGGCGCGGCGGGCATGGCGCCTGTCGTCGACCGGGTACTGGCCGAGCAGTTGCAAGGGCTGAAACGCGCCGCCGAATCAGGACAACCCTGAAGATGCTTCCCCGTGGATGGTCCCGACTGCGCTCCTCCCAAAACGGTACAGGTGCTGAGTTCCGGCAATGCCATCGGCCCCTATGTTAACCACGATATTAACGGAATGATTGCCGTAATGTTGCTATGTCCGCCGCATGACGGGGTCGCGTCCTTCCAATCGCCGCCTGACGGAACTGGACGCCTTGCGGGGGTTGGGTGCGTTGTGCGTGCTCATCTTCCATTATTCGACGCGATTTCACGAACTGTTCCCGCAGGCGGCCCATGTGCCCTTCAGCTTCCTGGGCGGCAATTACCGGGTGCTGCTGTTCTTCGCCATTTCCGGCTTCGCGATATTCTTCACGCTTGATCGCATCCACACGGTCGCCGATTTCCTGGTCAACCGTTTCGCCCGGCTCTATCCCGCCTATCTCGTCGCGATGCTGCTGACCCTGGGCATCGAATCCCTGGCACGGGTTTCGCAACTACTGGTCGGACCGGGTGCCGTCCTCGCCAATTTCACCATGTTGCAGGGCTTCGCCTTCCTGCCGGAGGTGGACGGCGCCTATTGGACGCTGACGGTCGAGATCGCCTTTTACGCCTGCATGGTGTCGATCTGGAAATGCAAGGGCCTCAAGCGGCTGGAGCCCGTGCTGATCGGCTGGCTGATCCTGCGCTGGCTCTACGCGCTCTGGCCAGGCATGCCGGAACGGATCGTGATGCTGCTGGTGCTGCGTTACGTGCCCTTCTTCATCATCGGCATGCTGTCCTATCGCGTATGGGCAGGGCAGCGGAGCTGGCGCCAGCAGGCACCCTATGCGGCGCTTGCGCTGCTCTCGATCGCGACGGTCGACAGTCCGGACATCCTGTTGGCGGGCGTCCTGTTGCTGGCGGCGTTCGCCACGCTGATCGCGGGGGGGCTGCGTTTCCTCCGGCTTCGTCCGCTCGTCTGGCTGGGGGGGATCAGCTATTCCTTCTACCTCATCCACCAGCATGTCGGCTTCGTCGTGATGCTGAAGATGGCGCAGGCGGGATATGGTCCCTGGACAGCTTTTGCGACGGCCTTTGCCGTGGCCCTGACCCTGGGGACGCTGATCAACCGGTTGGTGGAGCGGCCCGCCGGGGAAGCGATCATAGGCTGGTGGCGGGGGCATCGGCAAAGGGCTGTGCCCGCCGAAGGCACGCCGAGCCAGGCCTGAGCGACGCGGCTGCGCGGCCGAAGCCGATTTCACGCGCTGGACTGGCCTCCCCATGCTCGCCATTCACAACCAATTCAAGCAGCCCGCGTTATGCATGGCATGGATGCAGGACGAAGGAGAAAGGCAATGGCCTGGACCGGACGAAGGTTGCTTGCCGCGATCGGCCTTGCCGGCTCGCTGGCCCTTGGCGGTTGCGCTTATGACGACGGCTATTATGGCGGCGTGAGCGTGGGCAGCGGCTATTATGGCGGCGGCTATTATGATGATTATTGGGGCCCCGGCTATTATCGTCCAGGATATTATGGCGGCTGGTATGATGGCTACTACTATCCCGGAAGCGGCTATTATGTGTACAATCGCAGCGGTCATCGCCAGCGTTGGAATGATGGTCAGCGCCGCTATTGGGAAGGACGCAGGGATGCGCGCCGCGACGGGGGTTCGCGCGGCGACTGGAACAGTGGCGTGCCGCGACAGAGCTGGCGGGAGCGTTCCGGCGGCGACGGCAATCGATGGAATGGCGGCTGGAGGAATGCCCCGCAGGGCAATCCCGCTGCGGGCGCGCAGGCGACAGGAAGGGGATCAGGCGATATGACGACATCACGGGCTGACCGCAATTGGGGCGCGCCGCGCACGCGCGGGGACGGCGGCGCGCGATCCGGCGGCCGGTCCGGACGCGATGGCTGGCGGGGCCGGCGCAACTGATGCGGCTTGGGTCCACTGTGGTTCTCGGCCTGCTGCTGCTCGCGGCCTGCGATGGCCGGGAGGAGAGCGCTATCGACAATCTGGCCAATGGCGCCAATGCTACACAGGTCGAAAACGGCGTCCGGGCGGAGGCGCAGGCGGTGCTGGAGCCGCTGAATCCTCCTGCGCCCGGCATGCCCGGCGGCCTGCCGGTCAACCCGCAGCCGGTGGTGGAGGAAGACTCCATCGATCCCAAGGGCGCGCAGGGCGCCGCCCAGGTGGTGCAGGGCTATTACGGCCTGCTGGAGGAAAAGCGCTATAATGACGCGCAGGACCTGTGGAACGACAGCAGCGCCATGGGAGCGGAGGACGATGCGCGCTTTGCTGCCCGCTTTCGCGGGTTCAGCGAAATCCATGCCCAGGTGGGCGCCCCGGGCGTGATCGAAGGTGCGGCGGGATCGTTGTTCGTGACGGTGCCGGTGCAGGTCTATGGGCGTCTGGCCGCGAACGGCAAGCCCTGGTACCGGCTGCGGCAGGTTACCTTGCGGCGGGCCAATGACGTCCCCGGCACCAGCGAGGCGGATCGCCGCTGGCATATAGAGAGCGTCGGCCCCTATCAGCCACCGGCTGGAGAAGCGACGGAGACGGCGGGCAACGCCGCCTCCGCCACTGACGGGCCAAAATGATGCCGCAGGAAATGCCTTAGGAAATGGTCGCCTTCACGATCTTGCCCGGGGTCTTGGGCGGCTCACCCTTGGGCAGGGCGTCGACATGTTCCATGCCCGACGTGACTTCGCCCCAGACGGTGTACTGGCCGTCGAGGAAGGTGGCGTCGTCGAAGCAGATGAAGAACTGGCTGTTGGCGCTGTTCGGGTTCATCGCGCGGGCCATGGAGCAGACGCCCCGGACATGCGGTTCGCGGCTGAATTCGGCCTTGAGGTCGGGCAGCTTCGATCCGCCCATGCCGGTGCCCGTCGGGTCGCCGCCCTGCGCCATGAAGCCGGGGATGACGCGGTGGAAGACGACGCCGTCGTAGAAGCCGTCCTGGGTAAGCTGGGTGATGCGCTCGACATGGCCGGGCGCCAGGTCAGGGCGCAGCTTGATGACGACGTCGCCGCCGCTGTCGAGGGTAAGGGTCAGGGTGTCGTCGGCCATGAAAAATCCTCTTCCGGGGAAAATTGGGGAGATGGACCATATAGAGCGTTAGGGTCTAAACTCAATTACGGTGAGGTCGAGATGGAGACGAAAAAGCCCGCTGGGAGGGAGGGCGCGCCGCCAGATAGCGGGGCTATCCGGCAAGCGGCCGACCGCGCCAGCGGGCTTTTTCGTCCCACTCCTTCGGAGCAGGTTTGTCCGGGCGCTGCGGAGCGTCGAAGCGCTCGACCGGGCAAAGCGCCCGCTTCTCGCGCTTCTTCTCCCACAGCATCCCGGACAAGCCTGCCTCGATCCTCGCCGTAATTGAGTTTAGACCCTGAGACGGGGATGGAAGCCATTGCAATTATGACGGGCATGGGCAAAAGCAGCGAAATGCTACAGGAACCGGACAGTAGGGGACGCGATGAGCGAGCGAGCCGATTTGGCCGAACCCCGGCCGGACGATTTTGAGGACATTGCCGCCGGGCAGGTCGAATCCCGCCATGACGAGGATGATCGGCTGAAGGGCGAATTCGTCGATGCCGTTCTGGATGCGGTAGAGGCGGATGACCGGGAGCGTGCCCGCGAACTGGTGTCGCCGCTGCATCCGGCCGATATTGCCGACCTTCTCGAACTCACCCCGTCCGAACGGAGGGGCGAGGTGGCCGCGGCGCTGGGCGATCTGGTCGGTGCGGAGGTTCTGTCCGAACTCAACGACTATGTCCGCGACGACCTGCTCGACGCGCTGCTCCCCGAACAGGTGGCGGAGTTCGCTGCCGAACTGGACACCGACGACGCCGTCGCCATCATCGAGGATATGGAGGAGGCCGACCAGCAGGCTGTCCTCGACGCGCTTGATCCCGAAGATCGTGCCGCCATCGAAAGCGCGCTGTCCTATCCGGAGGAGTCCGCCGGCCGCCTGATGCAGCGCGATCTGGTCGCGGTGCCGGAACATATGACGGTCGGGCAGGTGATCGACTATCTGCGCGACAACCGCGACCTGACGACCGACTTCTGGGAAATCTTCGTGGTCGACGAAGCGCACAGGCCGATCGGTACCTGCCAGCTCAGCTGGGTGCTGACCTGCCCGCGCAGCGTCGCCATGGCGGACCTCATGAAGCGCGAACAGACGCTGATCCCGGTCGACATGGACCAGGAAGAGGTGGCGCTGCGCTTCCAGAAATATGCGCTGATTTCCGCGGCCGTGGTGGACGGCAGCGGTCGGCTGGTCGGCATGATAACGGTCGACGATATCGTCCACATCATCTCCGAGGAAGCGGGAGAAGACATTCTTCGCCTGTCGGGCGCGGGTGAGGGCGACATCAACCAGCCCATCCTGCAAACCGTGCGCACGCGCCTGCAATGGCTCGTGGTCAATCTGGGCACGGCCATATTGGCGGCCTCCGTGGTCGGGTTGTTCCAGGCGACAATCTCCAAATATGTCGTGCTGGCCGTGCTGATGCCGATCGTGTCGGGCATGGGCGGCAATGCGGGGACGCAGACCATGGCCGTCGCCGTGCGCGCGCTCGCCACCAACCAGCTCACCAGTTCCAACACCATGCGCCAGATCGTCCGCGAATTCCGCATCGCCAGCGCCAATGGCACCGCGCTCGGCATATTGATCGGCCTGTCGGTGGGATTGATCTACGGCAATCATGATCTGGGGATCGTTATCGGGCTGGCGATGCTGATCAACAATCTGGTGGCGGGGCTATCGGGCATATTGATCCCGGTCGCGCTGGACAGGGTGAATGTCGATCCCGCCGTTTCCTCCGCCGTGTTCGTGACGACGATGACGGACGTGATGGGCTTTTTCTCCTTCCTCGGCCTTGCCACGATATGGGGTTTGTAATCGGCCGGTCAGCGCCCATCTTCCTGCCATGCCGCTTCACCTGACCAAGATCGCCTTTCAGAGCGAAAGCCCTGCAACGCTCCGCGCCTGGCTGGAAAGCCATGCGGAGGAGGCAAGGCTGACGACGCGTTATCTGCCCAAGCGGGTCGAGGAGCTGGAGGGCGGTTCGCTCTTCTGGATTCATGGGCATCAGCTTGTCGGGCGCAGTCCGCTGCTGGGCTTTCAGGAAACCGGACAGGGCCGTTACTGGATCAGGCTGGAGCCACGGCTGATCCCGGTGCGCGCCGTGCCCAAGCGGGCGCATCAAGGCTGGCGCTATCTGGAGGAGAAGGACGCCCCGGCCGATCTGGGCGCAGGCGAGGCGAATGATCTGGATGCGATGCCGACGCGATTGCTGGGGGAGTTGTCGCGGCTCGGGTTGCTCTAAGGTCTCACATCATCCCGTCCTGCCTTCGCGGGGGCGGGGTCTTTTTCAGGCAAGCGCCTTCACCTGCGCGCCGACCTCCCGCAATTCCGCAATGAAGCGCTTTCTCTCCTCGGCTTTGCGTGCCGCGTCCGGTACCCGCAGCAAATAGCTTGGATGAACCGTTATCCATCCCTGCGCGCCGCCCTCCAAAGCCAGGGGCGCGCCCCGGACCCGGCTGATGGTCACGGCCTTCCCCAGCAGAGCGCGCCCCGCCGTGGCGCCCAGGGCGACGATGATCCGTGGCCGGACCAGCTCCAGCTCCTGCGTCAGCCACCAGCGGCAAGCCTGGATTTCGGGCGTTTCCGGCGTCTGGTGGATGCGCCTCTTGCCCCGTCGCTCATGCTTGAAATGCTTGACGGCATTGGTGACGTAGGCGCGCCTGCGGTCGATCCCCGCCTCCTCCAGCGCGTGGTCGAACAATTGCCCGGCCGGCCCGACAAAGGGATGTCCGGCCAGATCCTCCTGATCGCCCGGCTGTTCTCCGATGAACATCAGCGGGGCATCGACTGGTCCCTCCCCGAACACTGTCTGGGTCGTGTCGCGGTAGAGCGGGCAGCGGGTGCAACCCATCGCCTCCTCGCGCAGCGCGCTCCAGGCCGCGTCGGCATTTCCCTGCCGGGCGGAGGGTTTGGGCGGCGTTGCGATCATGGCTGCCTCCCGTGACTGGGCGCTTGCCACCAATTCGGGAATGAGCGCGGCTTCCGGCAGGTTGCGCCAATATTTTCGGGGCATTTCGGACAGCATCGCCCCGACCTTGAGCCGTGCGGGATTGAAGATCGACACATAATAGCCCTTCCAGATATCCTCGACGGGATCTTGCGCGGGCGCATCGTTGCGCGTGGCGCCCGGCCCTTCGGTCAACGTCTCGCCATCCCAATGGATGCTGATCTCCGGCGTCAGGATCGACCAGCGCATGGAGGCGAAGCGGCGCACGAAAAAACCCGCATTGGCGCGGACGATATGATGTTCCGGCTCGAACCAGGCGATGAAGCGCGCGCCGTCCGCATCGGCCAGTTCGCGGAAGCGGACGAAGGCGCGCATCTTGTGCATGTCGCGCCGGACCGCCTTGGCCAGCGCCTCCACCCGGCGGACCAGCGGGTCGGCGCGATCGTCCAGGCTGGCTGGGCGCCCGCGCAATTGCACGAGCAGGGCGTAGAGCAGGGCGAAACGTTCCGGATCGCTGTGCAGGATTGCCGTTTCAGCCAGCTCGACAAAGGCGCGAGGGACGGAAAACATGGCGCCGTTAGTCGCTGGAGGGGGTTCGTCCGCCGCGAACAGATCTCCTTCATCGCCCGTTTGCCAGACAATGTCGGCCGGCTCCGTGCCGGCAAGGGCAAAGGCGCGCGCGGCCTGGCGCCAACCATCGAAATCATCCGGTCCGTTCAGCCGCGCCCGATGCATCGCCCCTTAGTCATTCGCCTCTGCGCGCTGCAATTCCGCCGGCTTGCGCTGGGTGAACCGGGCCGCCAGCTTCTGCTCCTCCTCGGCGGTCAGTTCCTTGGCGGCGTCGGGGAACATCTCCTCCTCTTCCTCTTCGATATGGTGGAGGTAGCGCTTCTTGAGCTGGGCGAAGACGTGGTTCCATTCCTCGCCGTTGAAGGACAGCTCTTCCAGCTCCTCCAGATAGTCGTCGATCTCCTTGTGCTCCGACACGCTGTGCTGCGCGTCCTCGCGCAGGTCGGGGCGCGCCAGCATGGTGGCGTAGAGCGTTTCCTCCTCCGCCGCCGCATGGGCGGTCACTTCCACCTTGAACTGTTCGAACAGCTTTTCCAGCCGATCGGGCTCGTCCTTCGCGTCAGCCATCTTGTCGAACAGCTGCCGGTGGGCGTCATGATCCTGCTTCAATCGGTCGAAAATGCTGCGGTCGGCCATGGGGGATGCTCCTTCTCTTGCGGAAGGAACAACGATGGACCCGGCCTTTGGGTTCAGCCGAACAGCGCGCGAAAGATGATCGCGACAGGAATCCAGAGCAGGCCGCCGCCAATGCTGGCCGCCCAGAGCTGCACCAGATCGCGGCGGAAGCGAAGATCCAGGCCGTGCGCGGGCAGGCCACTGCGATCCAGCAGCTCCCAGCGCCGCTCCAGCCCCCGCGCGGCAACGGCAAAGCCGCCGATCGCCACGATGATGCCCAGATGCAGCAGCAGCGATCCGCCCATTTTGGCGACAATGAAAATCTGGAGCAGGCAGAAAATGACAAGCGCAGCGGCGAGATGGGAACTCATCCGCTGGGCATGGCCCGTGCGGCGCGTTATACCATCGTTCCACTTCGTCGCCAAAAATCCGGCCCTTTCCTTGCGTCGGGCAAGAAAAACATGAACCGCCTTTCCGATCAACGGCAAAATGAGCGCGACTCATTCAAAAAGCTCATATTGTGACGGCGGCGGCGCCACGTGCAGGGTGAGCCGATCGGCCAGTTGGACCGGCCGCCAGTCGGCCGCGATCAGGAAGGGCCGTAATTTGGCGATGCTCCGCGTCAGGCGGGCGACGTCGTCCAGCCGCAACCGGCGGTGGCGTCGGCTCGCGACGATCCGGTCCACCGCCTTCGCGCCCAGCCCCGGGACCCGCAGCAACGCGTCGCGCGGGGCATGGTTGACGTCGACCGGAAAGACCTCCCGATGGCGCAGCGCCCAGGCGAGCTTGGGATCGATGTCGAGCGGCAGGCAGCCGGTGGCGGGATCGGTCGCGCTTTCCAGATCCTGCGCCGAATAGCCGTAGAAGCGCATCATCCAGTCGGATTGGTAGAGCCGATGTTCGCGCATCAGCTGCGGACGCTTCAACGGCAGCACGCTGCTGGGCGAGGGGATGGGCGAGAAGGCACTGTAATAGACGCGGCGCAGCTTGTGCCGGCTGTAGAGCGAACTTGCCCGCTGGATGATGGCCCTGTCGTCCGCCTGGTCCGCGCCGACGATCATCTGGGTCGACTGGCCCGCCGGGGCGAAGCGCGGCGCATGGGTGTAGCGGCGGCTGGCGTCGGTGCTTTCCTCAATGGCGTCGCGCATCCCCGCCATGGCGCTTTCGATCTGCCCCTTGTCCTTCTCCGGCGCCAGCCTGCGCAGGCCCTGTTCGGTGGGCAGTTCGACATTGATCGACAGCCGGTCGGCATGGAGGCCCGCCTGGCGGGCCAGTTCGGGGTCGGCGTCGGGGATGGTCTTGAGGTGGATATAGCCGCGGAAATCATGTTCTTCGCGCAGGCTGCGCGCGACGGCCACCAACTGCTCCATCGTATAATCGGACGAACGGATGATGCCGGAGGAGAGGAACAGGCCCTCTATATAGTTGCGGCGATAGAAGCTCAGCGTCAGGTCGACCACCTCCCGCACGGTGAAGCGGGCGCGCCGCACATCGCTCGACCGGCGGTTGATGCAATAGTGACAGTCGAAGATGCAACTGTTGGTCAGCAGGATCTTGAGCAGCGAAATGCAGCGGCCGTCGGGCGCATAGGCATGGCAGATGCCCATGCCCTCGGTCGAACCGATGCCGCCCTTGCGTCCCGATGCGCTGTCCCGTTTCGCCGTCCCGGACGACGCGCAGGACGCATCATATTTGGCGGCGTCGGCAAGGATTTCCAGCTTTTGCCGGATGGAGAGGGCGGTCATGATTGTTCATCATATGTTCCCTATCCCCCACTGTCCATAATCTCGATCAGTCAGGCCGGTGGGGAGTCCGCATCCAGCACCTGGCGGACCTTCACCGCCAGCTGGTCTAGCGTGAAGGGCTTGGCGAGAAAGGAGACGCCGGGGTCGAGCATGCCGTTGTGGACGATGGCGTTGCGGGTATAGCCGGTCGTGTAGAGGATCTTGAGGCCGGGATGGCTCTCCCGCGCGCGATCGGCCAGGATGCGCCCGTTGATGCCGGGCATGACGACATCGGTGAACAGCATGTCGATGCGCGGCTGGATCGTCAGCATTTCCAGCGCCTGCTCCCCGTCGGAAGCCTGGACGATGGTGTAGCCCAGCTCGCGCAGCGAATCGACCGACATGTGGCGGACGCGCTCCTCATCCTCCACGACCAGGATGATCTCTTCCCCTTTGGCACGGGGCAGTTCGGCGGGCGTCACCGTCACGGTCCCGCCGACCGACTCCGGCCCATAATATCGCGGCAGGTAGATCTTGATGATCGTGCCCTCGCCGGGTTCGGAATAGATCTTCACATGGCCGCGCGACTGCTTGATGAAGCCGAACACCTGGCTGAGGCCGAGCCCGGTGCCCTTGCCGACCCCCTTGGTCGTGAAGAAGGGTTCGAAGGCGCGTTCCACCACCTCGGGCGGCATGCCGGTGCCGCTGTCGCTGACGGATACCATCACATATTGGCCGGCGGTGACGTCGCTGTGGGTCGCGGCATAGGCATCGTCGAGATGCGCGTTGGCCGACTCTATCGTCAGCTTGCCGCCCATGGGCATGGCATCGCGCGAATTGACGCAAAGGTTGATGATGGCTGCTTCGAGCTGGCTGGCGTCGATGCTGGCGCGCCACAGCCCGCCGGCCAGCACTGTTTCCACCCGAATGGCTTCGCCGATGGTCCTGCGCAGCAGCTCCGACATGCCGCCAACCAGCTTGTTCACGTCGATCGGCTGCGGATCCAGCGGCTGCTGGCGGGAGAAGGCGAGCAGGCGCGCGGTGAGCTGGGCGGCGCGCTGGGCGCCCTCTGCCGCATTGTCGATGCCTTTGATGATCCGGGGGTCCGAATCCGGCGTCAGCCGCCGCCTTGCGATGTCGAGAGAGCCGATGACGATGGCGAGCATATTGTTGAAGTCATGGGCGATGCCACCGGTCAGTTGCCCGATCGATTCCATCTTCTGGATCTGGCGCAACTGCCCTTCGGCCGCCTCGCGATCCTGCGCCTCTTCGATCAGGCGCTGGTTGATGTGAGCGAGCGCCTGCTGGCTTTCGGTCGCTTCGGCCACGCGGCGATAGGCGGTGCGCAGCGCCAGCGCTCCCAACAGGGTGATCAGCACGGCGGATAGCGTGAGCCCGACTGAAACCATCGTGCTCAGCCGATTGTCGTTGGCGGTCCGGTTCTTCAGCAATTGCGCCTCACGCGCCCGCATCGTCGCGACCAATGCGCGGATGCGGGTCATCGTTATCATCCCCGCATCGTAATCGTCCGCCTCGAACACCTCCCCACGCTGTCGCCGCTCTATGCCCGCCCGCATCAGGAACAGGCGGTCGTCGAGCAGTTCCTCCAGTTCCTCCAGCGATCGGGCCTGCAGCCTATTGTCGCGCATCTCCACGCGCAGCGTGGCCAGTTCCTGCCGCCATTCGCTGCGAAAACTCTCATAGGGACCAAGGAAGGACTTCTTGCGCGTCAGCATGAAACCGCGCTGCGCGCTTTCCGCTTCCTGCGCGTGAAGCAGCAGGGTCGAGAGCTGGTTCTCGATCCGCAATGTGTGCTGGACCCAGATATTGACCCGCTGCTGCACCGCGTAGATCCAATAGGTGCTGCCTACCGCAAGCGCGCCGACAAGGAGGGCAAGCAGCAGCAGGAAGATCGATCGTTCAGGGCGGATTGCGGGCATGGCGGCGGAAGATGCGGAAAAAAGGCGAGGGGGGCAAGCCGGGAAAGGATATCCAGCCAAAAGGATTATGGCAGGGAAATCGACGCTTTAGCACCTCTGGAAAGCGCCGCGAGCGCGCCGATCCCCGGCTCTTCCCGCTCTACTCCCGCCAGCCTGGATCGATCCGGTCGATCTTGCGCACCATGGCCTCGAAATCCGGCACGCCGGGGCCGGCCGGCAGTTGCACGCCGCTAAGGTCGCGCTGATGCACCGCGATGACCTCCGCCGGGATGTTCATCGGCGTGCCGGCCGCGCCGGTCGCGACCTGGACCTCGCAGGCGCGTTGCAGCATCCACTGGGTCAGGAAGGCTTCCGGCAAGGACTTGGCCATGACCAGCGTACCATGGTTGCGCAGCATCATGATGCGCCTCTCGCCCAGATGGGCGATCAGCCTCTCGCCTTCCTCCGGCCGGATCGTGATGCCTTCGAAGTCGTGATAGGCGATTCGGCCGATGAACGCCGCAGCATAGAAATTGGTCGGTGTCAGTCCCTCCCGCGTCGCGCTGACGGCCATGCCCGCGGTGGTGTGGGTGTGGACGATGCAATGCGCATCGGGCAGGTGGCGGTGGAAGACGCTATGCTGGGTAAAGCCGGCGCGGTTGACCGGATAGGGGTTGCCGTCCAGCACATGGCCGTCAATGTCGATCTTGACGAGGCTGGATGCGGTCACTTCGCTGTACAGCAGGCCGAAGGGATTGATGAGGAAGGCATTTTCTTCCCCCGGCACGCGCAGGGTGATGTGGTTGTAGATCAGTTCCGACCAGCCCAGATGGTCGAAAATGCGGTAACAGGCGGCGAGTTGCTGGCGCGCGGTCCATTCTGCGGCCGGCATGTCGGGATGTTTGCCCATGCTCCTGGCGATGGTTGCCATGGCGATCCTCCTTCTTGTTTATTGGGGGACTATCCGCCAGTCCTCCGGCGCTGTCGAGAAAAACGGCTTTTGGGTTGAATTTGCGCGACTCTGCTGGTAGGGCGCGCCCCACACGGCGCAGGGTGACCTGCGGCGACTCACTGCTATTTCATTCGGGTGGCCCGTCGGGAAGGGTTATGTTTCCTGGCGGCCCGTCTGTTTTTCGACTGGAGTTTGACTGGCTTATGCAAATCATCGTTCGCGACAACAATGTCGACCAGGCCCTGCGCGCGCTCAAGAAGAAGCTGCAGCGTGAGGGCGTGTATCGCGAGATGAAGTTGCGCCGTCACTATGAGAAGCCCTCGGAAAAGCGCGCCCGCGAAAAGGCTGCCGCCGTTCGCCGCGCCCGCAAGCTGGAGCGCAAGCGCGCCGAGCGTGACGGCGTCCGGTAAGGACCGTCGTCATCGGGGCGGTCGCCTGATCGTCCCTTCCCTCTGCTGACAGATCACCCGCACCAATTTGCGAGGCATAGCGCATGTCGACCACAGCCGTTCCCCTTCGTCCTATCGCCAAGGGATCGCTGACGCGGCTCTGGATCGGTGTCGCTGCGGTGGCGCTTGCCGCCGGCGGCCTGGCTTGGGCGGGGCAGCGGGGCGTGGAGGCTTCGCCAGCCAGCTTCCTGGCGCATAATCGTGGCGCGGACGGCGTGGTCACGACCGAATCGGGCCTGCAGTACAAGGTGCTGGAAGAAGGCAGCGGTCCCAGCCCCACGCCGGCCGACGTGGCGCTGGTGGGCTATAAGGGCACGCTGCTCGACGGCACGGTGTTCGACGAAAATCCGCAGACCGCCATGCCGGTGGACGGCGTGGTCCCCGGTTTTTCCGAAGGCCTGCAGAAGATGAAGAAGGGCGGCAAGTACCGCCTGTGGATTCCGCCGCAGCTTGGCTATGGCGAGCAGGCGGCGGGCCCGATCCCGGCCAATTCGGTGCTGGTCTTCGATGTCCAGTTGCATGACTTCAAGTCCAAGGCGGACATCATGCGCATGCAGCAGATGATGCAGCAGGGCGGCATGCCGCAGGGCATGCCCGCCCACTAGAGCAGGTTTCGATCTGATTGAATCAGATCGTCGCTCTGGTTTCCTTGTTTTCCGCGATTTCTTAACCAGCGATCGGTTCCGATCGCTTGGAAATCGCTCTAATCCTGGTTCCGATCTGATCGGCCCAGGCCGCCGCCCTGGAGCGCGCCGGGTCCGATCAGGCGCAGGCCGCGCGCACCACACATTGCAAGCGGAAAGCCGGTTCCGACCTTTCCGCCCCACGCTCCAGCGATGGCGGGTACGCTGGTTTTCTTACCGGCGTCCGGTTCGTTCGGCCCTTCCCTGACCGCGCCCGGCGCACCTATTCCCGGGCGAGGAAATCACCGCTCTTGATCCGCTTCAACCCGCGGCTGTCGAGCATGTAGATATAGGTCCATGCCTCGACCTGCCCATGTTCGCAGCGGACGGTCAGTCGTTCGCGCCGATATTCATGGGGCGGCGGAAAATGGGAGGCGCATTCCTCATAGTCGTCGAGTGCGGCGAGTACCGGCTCCGGATCGGAAAGCGCGAACAGGTCGCCCGTCACCACGCCGGATCCATCGGGCACAAAGCCGGGATAGGTCCCCACGCTATAGAGCAGGCCCTGCGCGATCGCGGGCCCGACATGTCGGGCCGCGTTGCGCAACCAACGCGCCATCGGATCGTCGCAGCCCGGTCGAAGCGTGCCATAGACAAAGAGGAGCGTCTCGTTCAGGTCTAAACCCCGCAAATATTCCTGACTTGCAGGAAATTTACCCAAATAACGGAAATTTTCCCGCAAAAAATCAGGCGTGGACTGGCGAAAACCCCGGAAATTGCGGCCGAAATGGAAATTGGCACGGCTCCTGCAATCTTCCCGGCATCGAGGCCGGATGGTTCGGCCCATCGCATGTCAGGGAGTATATCATGTTCGCCAAGCTGCAAAATGTCGCTTTCGCCCTTACCGGCGCGCTGCTGGTTTCCGCGCTGTTCATCGGCGCCGCCGTCCCGGTCACACCGATCGCCTGATCCCGCCGCATCTCTTGAGCGGGTTTCGATCTGATTGAATCAGATCGCCGCTCTCAATTCTTTGTTTTCCGCAATTTCTTAATCAGCGATCGGTGCCGATCGCTTGGAAATCGCTCTAAAAAAAGGCCAGATTCATGAACAACAGCTTCACCCTCGACCGCCGCAATGGAAAGATCATGGGCGTGTGTGCCGGGCTTTCCAACCGCACCGGCATGGATGTTACGTTGATCCGGATCGCGCTCGTGCTGCTGACGCTGTGCGCGCTGGGTCCGGTCGGCGTCGTCGCCTATCTGCTGGCCGGCTGGCTGGCGCAGGGCTGATCAAGTCCAGCGATAATGAAAGAGCCGCCCATGGTAATATCCAGGGCGGCTCTTTCTACGTCCATGACGGACTGCTTGGATCGGGTCGTGTTGCGCTCAGGCAAACAACACCGAATAGAAGGTCAGCATCTGTGCACCGACCGCAACCATAAGGGCAACGCCCTGAACAGTGTGTCGCATATCATTCGTCCTGCAAATCATTATTCTTTATCGCCTCAAGGGCGAACAGGCCTATGCGCCCCGCTGGATAATGTAACAATCGCAAAGGACGACTTCGCGGTTGCAGCAAATGCAACAGTCGTTGTTACTGCAAAGCCACAATCATGGCCTGCGCCGCGGCGGGCGCCCGAACCTTCGCCCCGCTGATGAAGAAGGCATAGACATCGCCCCTTGCGGCCTGTTCGCGCGCCTCGTCTGCCCATCGGCGGATTTCGGACGCAGAATAGCCGGTCGGTTCCTCCTCCCGCGTGCGCATCAGCCGGGCATAGGAAAAACCAACATCATGGCCCTGCAGCGCAGGATATTCCGGATGGTCGGCATGGACCACGGCTGCACCCGCCCTTTTGGCCAGATCGAAAAAGGCCGGATCGTCAAAACTCTCATGCCGTACCTCCAGCGCGTGGCGGAGCGGCACGCCATCCACGCTGTCCGGCAGCAACTTCAGGAAAGCGGCGAAATCATCGGCATTGAATGTCTTGGTCGGCATGAACTGCCAGAGGATGGGGCCCAGCCGATCGCCCAGTTCGACCAGTCCCTGCTGCGTGAATTTGGCGATGGACTCGCCCGCTTCCGCCAGCACGCGCCGATTGGTGCAGAAACGCGAGGCCTTGACCGCGAACTGGAAGCCATCGGGAACGGCCTTTGCCCAACCGGCAAAGGTCGCCGGTTTCTGCGTGCTATAATAAGTGGCGTTGATTTCCGTCGCGGTCAGATGCTGGCCGACATAGGCCAGTTCGTCCTTCTGTCGCAGCCCTTCTGGATAGAAGGTGCCGCGCCATGGTTCAAAGATCCAGCCGCCGATCCCGACCCTTATCTTTCCACTCATCCCGGACTCTCCTTTCCCGCCATCCTGATCGGCAAAGGGGATCAGGACCAGAGGGAAAAGCTGCCCTTGCAGGACAAGCTGGCCGTTCGCCGTTCAGGACGTCGCGGAACGCGGCGCGGCGCGCGGTGGGGACAGGTTGATCGCCTGGACAAATTCCACGCCCAGCCGATCCTCGCGGGACCAGCGCGCGATGGCGTCGACCGTCTGATTGTCGCCCAGATCGATCGTGAACCGCGTGCCTTCCGGCACGTTCCACAAGCCTTCCAACTGCGCGCCCGTGGCGGAAATGTTGCGGATGCGTCCAGCGTAGACATGGCCCTCATGCTGCACGGCGACCGTGCGGAGCATGGTCCGGCGTTCCGGCCGGCTCAACTGGAATCCCTGCGGCAATACGACGCCGCAAGGACGGTGTTGCTGGACCAGCACGTCCGCCGCCGGCAGCGGGCGACCATAGACATAGCCCTGGATATGGCTGCACCCCAGATTGCGGATCAGCGCGAGCTCATCCTGCGTTTCGGCGCCTTCGGCCGTCGTGTCCATGCCCAGCGCTTCGGCCAGGCTGACGATCGCCTTGATGATCGCGCTGTTGGGGCTGCCCTTGATCGCCGCGCCGCGCACGAAGCTCTGGTCGATCTTGATCTTGTCGAACGGCGCTTTCTTGAGATAGCCGAGCGAGGAATAACCCGTGCCGAAATCGTCGAGCGCCAGTCGCACGCCTATGCTCTTGAGCCGCGAAAACATCGAGTCGGTGCCGTCGTCGTCGTTCAGGAACACGCTTTCGGTGATCTCCAGCTCCAGCCGGTCCGGCGCCAGGCCCGAAGCGGCCAGCGCATTCATGACGATGGAGGGCAGGCCCTGATTGGTGAACTGGATGGGCGAGACGTTCACCGCGACCCGCACGTCCTCCGCCCATTGCGCCGCATCGCGGCAGGCGGTGCGCAACACCCATTCGCCGATCGGGCCGATCAGGCCGCTTTCTTCCGCAATGGGGATGAACAGGGTCGGGGAAATCGCGCCGCGCACCGGATGGTGCCAGCGCAGCAGCGCTTCATAGCCGGTGATCTGCTCGGTACGGGAAGAGACCACAGGCTGGTAGACAAGGTGCAGGGCATCTTCGACCAGAGCCTTGCGCAGGTCCTCCTCCAACTGGCGGCGATCCTCCGCATCGGCGTGCATTTCCGGGGAGTAGAAGCGATGGATGCCGCGCCCGTCGCCCTTGGCGGCATAGAGAGCGAGGTCGGCATTGCGGATGAGTTCTTCCGCCGTCACGCCATCCTGCGGGCAGAAGGAGATGCCGATCGACACACCGATGACGACCGCCGTTCCCTCCACCTTGTAAGGCTGGGACACGTCGGTGATGATCGCCCGCGCCAGATCGTCCAGCGATATCTTGTCGGACCGGCCGGGCAGCAGGATCTTGAACTCGTCGCCGCCCTGCCGGCCGACCAGCCCCTTGTTGCCGACCACGCGCTGGATGCGTTCGCTGACCTGGCGCAGCAGCGCGTCGCCAGCCGGATGGCCCAGCGTGTCGTTGACGATCTTGAACCTGTCCAGGTCCAGCATCATCAGCGTGCAGTCGCGCGGCTGCCCCTTCTTGCCCGCGACCGCCTGCTCCAGAGAGCGCATCATCTGCACCCGGTTGGCGAGCCCGGTCAGCGAGTCATATTGCGCAAGCCGCGTCACCTCCGCCTGGCTGCGGCGCATTTCGGTAAGGTCGGTGCCGCTGCCCCGGAAGCCGTGGAACTGACCGAATTCGTTGAACACGGGCTGGCCCGAAATCGACCACCAGCGCTCGTCCTTCGCCATGGCGGCGCGCACCGGGATTTCGGCAAAGCCCGTCCGCGCCGACAGGTGGAAGCCCAGGGTGCGCTCGCCATCGCCATCCTGCCGGTCGCCGGGGCGAATGATCTCCGTGATCGGGCGGCCGATCAGCGCATCGCTGCCCAGGCCGATCGTCCGGGCCAATGTGTCGGAAATATAGGCGATGCAGCCATGGCGGTCGGTTTCCCAGAACCAGCCGCGGCCCGATTGTTCATATTCATGCAGCAGCCGGTCGGAACGCTGCGCCCTGAGGTCGCGCTGGTGGACGGCGATGGCCCGGTTCATGTCGGCCTGCGCCTGGCGCAGCGCGGCTACCAATATCACCGCGATACAGCTGATCAGCAAGCCGATCTGCATGAATTCGCTCCGGTGCAGCATGGCGGCGATCAGCAAGCCGCAGAAATAGCTGGCGCCAAGCAGGCGCCGGTCGCCGAAGATCGACACCGCCATCAGTGCGACCGCCATTTCCGCCGTCAAATTGCGCGAAGGCTCTCCCACGATCAGCGAGGGCCCCAGCAGCAGGCTGAAACTCAGGCCCGACAGCAGCACCATGGGCAGCATCAGCCATTTCTGGTGATGCGGCCGCAGCTGCTGGAACTGCGCCCCGCGCGGCACGACAATGGCGACACCGTCGATCAGCAGCATGGCCGCCATGGCGGCGGCGTGGCCGGCATCGCCCTGCCGGTAGAAGGGAACGTGCAGCAGGGCGGTAACGCAGAGCTTTCCCAGCAGGATGAGGGGCCACATCCGCGCGATATGAACGAACGCGCCGGATATCCAGGAAGCATTGATGGAGACATCGCTTTCCAC
Source organism: Sphingobium sp. LMC3-1-1.1 (assembly GCF_040676285.1). NCBI lineage: Bacteria > Pseudomonadati > Pseudomonadota > Alphaproteobacteria > Sphingomonadales > Sphingobiaceae > Sphingobium > Sphingobium sp. LMC3-1-1.1. The sequence continues at coordinate 142,184 of NZ_JBEGHQ010000034.1, forward strand.
CAGGCCGAGCGCCGCGACAAGATTGGGCCGCCGCGAATGCAATTCTGCCAGATTTGCCCGCATGGAAGTCATATATGCCGCGTAACGGCAAGAGATTGAAAGAAACTTACCGCGCCGCCGGGGTGAGCGATGGTCGATTGCCGGCAGCCATTGTCGCGCAGTCGAAATAGAGGACGCACGGACAGCTTGCCATGCCGGACAAGGCCCGGAATGCGCCCGGTTTCAATGGAGCGCGCCGCGTCAAAGCTGACGCAGGTCGCGCGCTCCGGCTTTTTTTGTCATCTCACGCCTTGGTGCATTCCCCGACGCGCTTGCCCGTGACGTCATGCGTGGTGCGTAGCACCGGCTGGCCGCCTTCGGTCTTCGTCATGGTGCTGCCCAGCGTCAGCGTGTCAGCGGTGAAATTGCCCTCCAGCGCCACTTCGGACGTGCCCTTGCCGGACGTGCAGCTCAACGTCGCGATCAGGCGGCCCTTGCGGAGCAGCTTGTCCTTGTAGGTGCAGTCCTTGCCCTCATTTCCAGCGAGCGCATTGGCATCCGGCACGCCGGCGGCATCGACGGCGATGCATATCCTGTCCTCGCTGACCTCTTTCAATGCGGCCTGATATTCGGCGGGGGTCACCGTGGGCGTGTTGTAGCCGGTCGTCTTTCGCGTCAGCGCCCATTCGCCCGCTTTCATGACGATCGGCGCTTCGGTCGTTTCGGGCGCGGGTTCCGGCTTGCTGCCACAGGCGGCCAAGCCAAGAGCAAGCCCAAGCCCAAGCGGCAGGGCCGCCAGCGCGAATTTCTGCATATCCTCTCCCCTGTTCTCTGTTGGAACCGGGGCAGGCTCGCGCCAAGCCGCGCAAAGCGCAAGAGGAATCTGCTATCGTCTGGCGCGGGTCGGGGCGTGGAAATCGGGCGGCTTGTTCGCCACCCAGGCCAGAAAGCGCGTCATCGCGGGATGAGCGCGCAGCGCGTCGGCGTCGGAATAGGCGCGGGCCAGTTCCGCATTGGCGAAATTCGCGTGGATGGCGCGATGGCAGATCGGATGGACGGGCACCATGTCCCGCCCGCCCTTGCTCCTGGGCACGGGATGATGCCATTCGACGCGCCTGCCCAGCGGTCGCTCACACAACCAGCAGGCAGGCGCCTCGCCCATGTCCCGCTCTTATTTGGCTGAGCAGGTCGCGCCGATCCATTTGCCGCTGGTCTTGGCCTTCATGCTCATGTTCATGCCGTTGGGTGCGCCGGTCATCTTCATGTCCATGTTCATTTCATAGCTTTCGGGCGCATAGTTGCCGGACATGACGGCGTTCATCGTGCCGCCCTGCGACTTGCAGCTTATCTCCCCCTTCACGGACCCGCCGCTGGCGTCGAACCCCTTATAGGTGCAGTCCTTGTTCTCCTGCCCTGAGAACATCTTGCCGCTGGGATTGGCGGCTTCCTCCGGCGAGACGCAATATTTGATCGAGGTGCGGCTCATCATCTTCTTCATCTGTTCTTTCATCTGGTCGGCGCCGCCGGGCATGTTCGGCATGTCGATGTCCTCCAGCTCATAGCTGCCCTCCCACTGGCCGGGCTTGAGCTGAACCTTCTGCACCTCCTGGCGGACCTCCTCGCGAGTCTGCGGCTCGCTCGCCTTCTTCTCGCCGCAGGCCGACAGCAGAGCGGCCGCTCCCATCAGGAACCACACAGTTTTACGCATTGAAAATCCTCCCTGTTGCACCCCGCTGATGGCGGGACCATATCAAGCGGCGATGACAATTCAAATCCGCACCACGCTGGACGAGCCCCAGACCGGCGAAGGCTTCGTCCCCCACCGCCCCGCGCGTCCGGAAAAGAGCGAGGGCGGACGGGCGTTCAGGCTGGTTTCCGATTATGAACCCTCGGGCGACCAGCCGACTGCCATAGCCGAACTGGTTGAAACGGCGCTGCAGGGCGAGAAGGACCAGGTGCTGCTGGGCGTGACCGGATCGGGCAAGACCTTCACCATGGCGAAGGTGATCGAGGCATTGCAGCGGCCCGCCCTGGTGCTGGCGCCGAACAAGATCCTGGCCGCGCAGCTTTATGGCGAGTTCAAGAGCTTCTTCCCGGACAATGCCGTCGAATATTTCGTCAGCTATTATGACTATTACCAGCCCGAAGCCTATGTGCCGCGCTCCGACACCTATATCGAAAAGGAGTCGAGCGTGAACGAGGCGATCGACCGGATGCGCCATTCGGCGACCCGCGCGCTGCTGGAGCGGGACGATGTGCTGATCGTCGCGTCGGTCTCCTGCCTCTATGGCATCGGCTCGGTCGAAACCTATTCCGCCATGACCTTTTCGATGAAGAAGGGCCAGATCGAGGACCAGCGGGAGATCATCCGCAAGCTGGTGGCGCTCCAGTACAAGCGCAACGATGCGGCCTTCGCGCGCGGCAATTTTCGCGTGAAGGGCGACAATCTGGAAATTTTCCCGTCGCACTATGAGGATACCGCCTGGCGCGTCAGCTTCTTCGGCAATGAGATAGAGGACATCGTCGAATTCGACCCGCTGACGGGGAAGAAGGTCGCCAGCCTCGATTATGTGAAGGTCTTCCCCAATTCGCACCACGTCACGCCCGGCCCGACGCTCAAGCAGGCGATGGAGGCGATCCGTTTCGAACTCGCCGAGCGGCTGAAGGAACTGCAGGCCGAGGGCAAGCTGCTGGAGGCGCAGCGGCTGGAGCAGCGGACCCATTTCGATCTGGAGATGATCGCCGCCACCGGCTCCTGCGCGGGGATCGAGAATTATTCCCGCTTCCTGACCGGCCGCCTGCCGGGCGAGCCGCCGCCGACCCTGTTCGAATATCTGCCGGAGAATGCGCTGCTGTTCGTCGACGAAAGCCACCAGACCGTGCCCCAGATCGGGGCGATGGCACGGGGCGACCATCGGCGGAAGATCACGCTGGCCGAATATGGCTTTCGCCTGCCGAGCTGCATCGACAACCGGCCGCTCCGCTTCAACGAATGGGACGCGATGCGGCCGCAGACGGTCAGCGTCTCCGCAACGCCAGGCTCGTGGGAGATGGAGCAGACCGGCGGCACCTTCGCCGAACAGGTGATCCGCCCGACCGGCCTCATCGACCCGCCGGTCGAGATCAAGCCGGTGGAGGATCAGGTGGACGACCTGATCCATGAGGCGAAGGAGACGGCGAAGAAGGGCTATCGCACGCTGGTGACGACGCTCACCAAGCGGATGGCCGAAGACCTGACCGAGTTCATGCACGAGGCGGGGATAAAGGTCCGCTACATGCACAGCGACGTCGAGACGCTGGAGCGCATCGAACTGATCCGCGACCTGCGACTGGGCGTCTATGACGTGCTGGTGGGGATCAACCTGCTGCGCGAGGGGCTGGACATTCCCGAATGCGGCCTGGTGGCGATCCTCGATGCCGACAAGGAGGGCTTTCTGCGGTCGGAAACCTCGCTGATCCAGACGATCGGGCGTGCGGCGCGCAATGTCGATGGGCGGGTGATCCTTTATGCGGACAGGGTCACAGGATCGATGGAGCGGGCGCTCAACGAAACCTCGCGCCGTCGCGAAAAGCAGATGGCCTATAATCGGGAACATGGCATCACGCCCACCACGATCAAGCGCAACATCGGCGACATCATCGCCCATGTCGCGTCGAAGGATCAGGTGACGGTGGATACCGGGCTGGAGGACCGCCCCCATCTCGTCGGCCACAATCTGCGCGCCTATATCGAGGATCTGGAAAAGAAGATGCGCGCCGCGGCAGCCGACCTGGAATTCGAGGAGGCCGGGCGCATCCGCGACGAGATCCGCAAGCTGGAGGCGGAGGAGCTGGGCCTCCCTGCCGATCAGCAGGTGGCCGCGCCTCGGGGACGCGCCACCGAGGGCAAGCCGGGAACGCGCAAATTGCGCTATGGAAAGGTGCAGAAGAAGTTCGGACGCTAGAGCGATTTCAAGTTGACCGTCTACGGCCGACGGCTCGGGAAATGCGGTATCAGGAGGTCAGATCATTCGCCGCAGCACGCCATCCTTCAGGATGACATGATGGCGCACGGCCGCCAGCACATGCAGGATCAGCAGTGCCGCCCAGGCAAAGGCCAGAAGCTCATGGGCCTCGCCTGAAATCCCGACGATCGCGTCGCCCTTCGCCACCGCGAATTTCGGCACGTCGAACAGGAAGAACCAGTTCAGGGGTCGGTCGCCGGCGGAGGTCATGATCCATCCGCTCAACGGCACGATCAGCATGAACGCGTAAAAGGCGAAATGCGTGACACGCGCGGTTCCCTTCTCCCACGCCGGCATTTCGGCGGGCAGCGGCGGCGACCTGCGGGTGAGGCGCCACAATATGCGCGCGACGGTCAATGCGAGAACCGTCAGCCCGATCGATTTATGGACGGGCATCACTTTCCATTCCCTGGGCAGCGCATCATGCGCGAAACCCAGGAAGAGGTTGAAGAGGATGAGGATCGCCATGATCCAGTGCAATGCGCGGGCGACGGGACTGTAGCGATCCATCCAATACTCCTGCCTGACCTTTACCCCTGACGATTGGCGACCAGATTATCCACCACCGAAGGATCGGCAAGTGTACTAATGTCTCCCAGCGCCTGCGGGGACACCTCACCCTCCGCGATCTTGCGCAGGATGCGGCGCATGATCTTACCCGACCGGGTCTTGGGCAGGCCGGGGGCGAACTGGATCACGTCGGGCGTCGCGATCGGCCCGATCTCGCTGCGCACCCATTTGACCAGCGCCTGGCGCAGCGCGTCGCTCGCTTCCTCGCCGCTGTTGAGCGTCACATAGGCGTAGATGCCCTGGCCCTTGATGTCGTGCGGAAAGCCCACGACCGCCGCCTCGGCCACCGCTTCGTGCAGCACCAGCGCGCTCTCGACCTCAGCCGTGCCCATGCGGTGCCCGGACACGTTGATGACGTCGTCCACCCGGCCCGTGATCCAATAATAGCCGTCCGCGTCGCGCCGCGCCCCGTCGCCGGTCGTATATTTGCCGGGGAAGGTCGTGAAATAGGTCTGGAAGAAGCGCTCATGATCGCCCCAGACAGTGCGCATCTGCCCCGGCCAGCTCTGCGCGATGACGAGATTGCCCTCCGTCGCGCCGTCCAGCACATGCCCCTCCGCGTCGACGATCTGCGGCACCACGCCCGGCATGGGCAGGGTTGCGGAGCCGGGCTTCAGGTCCGTTGCGCCCGGCATCGGCGCGATCATCGCCCCGCCGGTCTCGGTCTGCCACCATGTGTCGATGATCGGGCAGCGGTCCTCGCCCACGACATGATGGTACCAGCGCCACGCCTCGGGATTGATCGGCTCGCCGACGGTCCCCAGCAGGCGCAGCGACTTGCGGCTGGTGCGGGTCACGAAATCGTCGCCTTCCTTCATCAACGACCGCAGCGCCGTGGGAGCGGTGAAGACGGTCTGCACCTGATGCCGGTCGATGACTTCCCAGATGCGGCTCGGCGTCGGCCAGTTCGGCACGCCCTCATAGATCAGCGTCGTCGCCCCGTTCGCCAGCGGGCCATAGACGATATAGCTGTGCCCCGTGACCCAGCCGATGTCGGCCGCGCACCAGTAGATGTCGCCGGGCCGGTAGTCGAAGCACAGCTCATGCGTCAGGCTGGCCCAAAGCAGATAGCCGCCGGTCGTGTGCAGCACGCCCTTGGGCTTGCCCGTCGATCCGGAGGTATAGAGGATGAACAGCGGATCCTCCGCGTTCATGGGTTCGGGCGGGCAGTCGGCCGACACCCTGGCCGTTTCCTCATGCAGCCACAGGTCGCGGCCTTCCTTCATTTCGATGGCGCCGCCGGTCGCCTGGACCACGATCACCTTGCGGACGCTGGTGCACAGCGTCAGCGCGGCGTCGACATTGGCCTTGAGCGGCACCTTCCTGCCGGCGCGGCAGCCCTCGTCTGAAGTGATCACCAGCGTCGAGTCGCAATCAGTGATCCGTCCCGCCAGCGCCTCGGGCGAAAAACCGCCGAACACGACGCTGTGGACCGCGCCGATGCGGGCGCAGGCGAGCAGGGCGAAGGCGGCCTCCGGGATCATCGGCATATAGACGGTGATCCGGTCGCCCTTCTTCGCGCCCGCCGCCTTCAACGCATTGGCGAAGCGGCACACCGCCTCATGCACCTCGGCATAGGTGAAGCGGCGCGGCAGCGCGTCCGGCGAATCCGGTTCCCAGATGATCGCGGTCTGATCGCCGCGTTCGGCCAGATGCCGGTCGATGCAGTTGGCGCTGACGTTCAGCACGCCGTCGGCAAACCATTTCACGCCGAAATCGGCCTCATCGAAGCTGCTCTCATCGGCTTTGGTGGGAAAGTTCACCCAATCCAGCCGCCCGGCCTGTTCCAGCCAATAGGCATTGGCATCCTCGACCGACCGCGCATAATCGGCCGCGCGGCCCTCCCGGTCGAACAGCGCGGACGCCGCCCACTCTGCAGGAACCGGGAAATAATCGTCAGACATGCGGGCATCCTTCCTCTGCGAAATTCTCGCTTTGGAGGTCCTGGAGCGATTGCCAAGCGACCGGAGCCGATCGCTGGTCAAGAAATCGCGGAAAACCAGGAATCCAGAGCGGCGATCCGATTCAATCGGATCGAAACCCGCTCTAGAGCCAAGGCGCGACGACAGGAAGATGGGATCGTTCTGCGCTCGCCACAGTTTCCACCTTTGTCGGTCGGGATTTAAGCAGGATGATGCTATTTTGCCGCTTTTCGCGCGCGCCCGCCGGGCCTAACAGGAAGGGCATATGTGGCAACTTTTCCAATTTCCGCTCTGCCCCTTTTCTCGCAAGGTCCGCCTGCTGCTCGGTGAAAAGGGGGTGGGCTACGATCTGGCGCGCGAATCCCCCTGGGAGGCGCGCGACGAGTTTCTGGACCTCAATCCGGCCGGCACGACGCCGGTGATGGTGGATCAGGAAAAGGGCGTCACCCTGATCGACAGCCAGGCGATCTGCGAATTTTTCGAGGAGACGGTGGAAAAATTCCCGCTGATCTCCGGCACGGCCGCCGGCCGGGCGGAGGTGCGGCGGCTGACCGCCTTTTTCGACCAGAATTTCTACGGCGACGTGGTTGGCCCGCTGCTGCATGAACGGATGAAGAAGCGGCTGATCGAACGCGCGCCGCCCGATGCCCGCGTCCTGCGGGAGGCGATGAAGCGGGCCAATGTCCACATGGATTATATGGACTATCTGCTCGACCACCGCGCCTGGATGGCGGGCGGCACGCTGAGCCTGGCCGACATCGCCGCCGCCGCGCATCTTTCGGTGGCCGATTATCTGGGCGGCATCGACTGGGCCGGGCATGAGACGGTGAAGCGCTGGTATGCCGGCTTCAAGTCGCGCCCGTCCTTCCGGCCCCTGCTGTCCGAACGGATGGAGGTGATCACCCCGCCGCCCCATTATGAAAAGCCGGATTTCTGAACCCGCAACGCCCCTCCCGTCAGGAGAGGGGGCGACGGTCAATCCATTTCAGCGGCCAGATATACCCGGTTGCGGCCATGTTCCTTGGCCAGATAGAGCGCCCGGTCCGCGGCTTTCAGCGCAGCGCGAGGATCGTCATAGGCCAGCACATTGGCGACCCCGGCGGAAAAGCTGACGCGCTCCATCCGTTCGCCATTGGCGCGGTTGACCAGGCTGCGGGTGGACAGGTCCTGCCGCACATTGTCCACCGCCTCGCACGCCTCGGCCGCCGTCTTGCCACGGAAGAGCATGACGAATTCCTCGCCGCCATGACGCGCGACATGGCATTGTTCGTTGCTCACCTTCGACAGCAATCCGGCCACGAACTTCAGCACCCGGTCGCCGGTGTCATGGCCATGGCTGTCGTTGATCAGCTTGAAATGATCGATGTCGCAAAAGGCGACGGCCAACGGCTGCCTTTCCTTCTGCGCCTGCGCCAGTTCCTCGCGCAGCGTTCCTTCAAAGGCGCGGCGATTGGGCAGGCCGGTCAGATGGTCATGTTCGGCGGCGCGGCGCGCGCTTTCCAGATTGGATTTCAGAAGCTGCGTCTGCTTCTGGTTGTCGCGAAGCTGGCTTTCGACCTGCCGGGTCTTTTCGACCATCGACCGGGTGAGCGCCACCAGGCGGGCCAGCACCGGCTGGCTCTCCGAACCGGCCGAGAGCCCCTTGACCTCTTCCTGCAGCGCGGCGCCATAATCCTTGGCCGAATTGCGCGATTCGGTCATCAGGCCGGTGAATTGCGACAGATTCTCCTCGACCCTGTCGAGCATGGAGGCAAGCGCTTCCGCCGTGACCTCGTCGGTGCGCTGTTCGGCGGCGACATTTTCGACCCAGCCATTGGAGATCTTGCCCTGTTCGGCCAGCACGGCCTTCACGGCCTTCTCCACGCCGATATGGGATCCGGTCAGATAGTCATGCGCCACGCCGAAATTCAGCGGCGTCAGGTCCAGATCATGGGCGAACAGGAAATCGCCTATGTCCTCGTACAGCTTGCGCCGCCGGATGGCTTCCCGGCTGGAAGCGCTGCCATGCCGGGCGCGCTGCGGCTCCTCCGGGACGTCCATGGCTTCGTCGTCGGTCTTGCCGGACAGGCCGCGAGCCCAGCGGGCCAGGCGATCCGTCAGGCCATGTTGCGCGTTTGCGGAAGATGATGCCCCAGTCATGCTCACCAGAACGGCAGGGCGCAAACAAGGTTAAGGACGCGCCAAGCGAAAAAGCGCAAGGCGCTGGCTGACCTCGATTATATGTCCGCGCCGATCAACCAGTCGCGGAAAATCCGCACCGCGCGGGTTTGCAGCGCGCGGGGCCGGCAGACGAAGAAATAGCGATAGGGGCTTTCCACCCGATGTTCCGGAAACAGCCGGACCAGCCGGGAATCCTGCGCTTCATTATAATGGCTGGCATGCATGACGGCGATGCCCAGCCCCTGTGCCGCAGCCTCCAGCATCAACTGGCCGGAATCATAATTGTCGATCGCCAGCGGCTGCAGATCGGGCAGGTGCACCGCCTCCTTCCACGCATCGAACGCCAGCGCCATGTCGCGATGCAGCAGGACCGTGTGATTGGCCAGCTCCTGCGGGGCGGTCAGCGCATTGGGCGTTTCCAGCAACGCCTTGCGGCCGATCAGATAGACTTCGTCATGGTCGAGCTCATGGGCATAAAGCGCCGGATCAATGTCCTTCGCCAGCACGATCGCCGCGTCCAGCCCCTCGCCCAGACGGGCGACGGCATAGGGCGTGGTCTCGATGTCGATGTGAAGCTGCGGATGCCGCTGCCGCAGGGCGCCCAGATGCGGGAACAGCCGCTGCGTCGCGAACAGCGGCATGACGGCCAGTCGCAGTCGCAGCTGGTTGCCGCCGCTCTGGATATTCTCCAGCGCCTGGCTCAGCGAATCAAGCGCCGGGGCGATGTCGTCCAGCAGACGCTGACCATCGGCGTTGATTTCCAGCGCCTGATGCTTGCGGTCGAACAGCGGCCGACCGATGAAGCGTTCCAGCGCCTGGACACGGCGGCTGAGCGCGGGGGTCGAAAGCGCAAGCTCCTCCGCCGCTGCCTTGACCGATCCAAGGCGGGCAACCTGAACAAAGGCCTCCAGGGCCGTAAGGGGCGGCAATCTACGCATAAATCGTCATGTTCATCCGGCCTGTCCGCTGCGACGCGTCATTGCTTATTCTTTAGCGGCGCGCAAACCGGCTCCAAGCATCCTCATTTCAATGAGCAGTAAAAAAGGACTTTTGACAAGATGCAAAAATTGCAACTCCTCGATTCTTTTCGCACTTGCAAAAATACCTGCCGCACTGCACATAGGAAAGGCCTTTCAGGCATCCTCTCCTAAAAACTTTCCGGGCTGGCCTTCGGGCTGGCCCTTTTTTTATTCGTTCCGGGGTTCTCGATGGCCCCTTTCCCTCCGCCCCGACGTTCCCTATCTCGTTTGCCAGCGAACAGAACGGGGAAGTCGAAGTGGCCGACGAAGAAACCGCAGGACGTAGGATACAGGTGGCCAACGCCCGGCCCGAGGACGCGGGAAGGGGCCTTGCGCGCCTTCCGCTGGCGGTGATGACGGAACTCCACCTTGCGGAAGGCGATGTGATCGAGATCGCCGGCAAGCGTTCCACCCCTGCGCGGGTGGTGCGGCCCTATAAGGAGGATGAGGGGCTGGACGTCCTGCGCCTCGACGGGCTTCAGCGCGCCAATGCCGGCGTCGGATCGGGTGATTTCGTCGTCATCGGTAAGATCGATCCCCGGCCTGCCCAGCGCGTCGTGTTCGCGCCTGCACAAAATAATCTGCGGCTGCAGGGCAATCCGGAGGCTTTGAAGCGCGTCTTCTTCCAGCGCCCGCTGACCTCCGGCGATATCGTCGCGACGTCGGGGCAGCAACAGGTGCCGCCCGGCGACATGCCGCCCCAGTTGCGCCAGATGCTGGCCGCGCCGGCCTATGCCTTGCAGGAAATCCGCCTGGTCGTGGTGTCGACCGTCCCCAAGGGCATCGTCCATATCGACGCCGATACGGAGGTGGAGCTGCGCGCCGAATATGAGGAACCGCGCGAATCGCGGCGCGCCGACGTCACCTATGACGATGTCGGCGGCATGGCCGAGGCGATCGACCAGCTGCGCGAGATGGTGGAGCTGCCGCTGCGCTATCCCGAACTGTTCGAGCGACTGGGCGTCGATCCGCCCAAGGGCGTGCTGCTCCATGGTCCGCCGGGCACTGGCAAGACGCGTCTTGCCCGCGCCGTCGCGAATGAATCGGAGGCTGAATTCTTCCTGATCAACGGGCCGGAGATCATGGGTTCGGCCTATGGCGAGTCCGAAAAGCAGCTTCGCGAGATTTTCGAGGCGGCCGCCAAGTCGGTGCCGTCGATCCTGTTCATCGATGAGATCGATTCCATCGCGCCCAAGCGCGGCAGTGTGACCGGGGAAACGGAAAAGCGCCTCGTCGCCCAGTTGCTGACCTTGATGGACGGGCTGGAACCGCGCACCAATCTGGTCGTCATCGCCGCCACCAACCGGCCCGAAGCGATAGATGAGGCGCTGCGCCGGCCCGGCCGTTTCGACCGGGAAATCATCGTCGGCGTGCCGGACGAGCGCGGACGGCGGGAGATTCTGGGCATCCACACCCGCGGCATGCCGCTTGCCGACGGCGTCGACCTGGGCGAACTGGCGCGCATGACCTATGGCTTTGTCGGCGCGGACCTGGCGGCGCTGACCCGCGAGGCGGCGATCGAGACCGTGCGCCGCTTCATGCCCCGGCTCAATCTGGAGGAAGGCACGATCCCCCCCGACGTGCTGGAGGAACTGTCCGTCGCGCGCGACGACTTCATGGCCGCGATCAAGCGGGTCCAGCCTTCCGCCATGCGCGAGGTGATGGTGCAGGCGCCCAATATCGGCTGGGCCGACATTGGTGGCCTGGACGATGCGCAGATGCGCCTCAAGGAAGGGGTGGAGCTGCCGCTCAAGGATCCCGACGCCTTCCGCCGCATCGGCATCCGCCCGGCCAAGGGCTTCCTGCTCTACGGCCCGCCCGGCACCGGCAAGACCCTGTTGGCGAAGGCGGTGGCGCGGGAAGCGCAGGCCAATTTCATCGCCACCAAATCCTCCGACCTGCTCAGCAAATGGTATGGGGAGAGCGAACAGCAGATCGCCCGCCTCTTCGCCCGCGCGCGGCAGGTGGCGCCGACGGTCATCTTCATCGACGAACTGGACAGCCTGGTTCCCGCCCGCGGCGGCGGCCTGGGCGAACCGCAGGTGACGGAGCGGGTGGTGAACACCATCCTGGCCGAGATGGACGGGCTGGAGGAATTGCAGTCCGTCGTCGTCATCGGCGCGACCAATCGGCCGACGCTGATCGATCCAGCGCTGCTGCGGCCGGGCCGGTTCGACGAACTGATCTATGTTCCCGTGCCCGACAAGGCAGGCCGCAAGCGCATCCTGTCCATCCACACGGGCAAGATGCCGCTTGCCGACGATGTCGACCTGGATGTGCTGGCGGAGCGTACGGAGCGGTTCACCGGGGCCGATCTGGAGGATCTGGTCCGCCGCGCCGGCCTGGTCGCCTTGCGCCAGTCCCTGTCGGTCGACCGGGTCACCCAGGCGCATTTCGAGGCCGCGCTGGAGGACACCCGCGCCTCCGTCACGCCCGAAATGGAACGCGAATATGAGCAGATCCAGGCGACGCTGAAGCAGAGCGTGATGCAGATCGATCCCATCGGCTTCGTATCGCCCGGCATGTTGCGGACGCGAACCAGGGATTGAGAGGTGCAATATGTTCCCGCGACGGCCGGTCCGGGAACATATTGTCGCGCCAGGTCAGGTCATGTTTTTGGCCCGGCGGCCTGCCTTACCCTCTGGCCTATTTGTCTTTCCCCGGCGAAGTCGCTTGCATGGCCGTGCGATTTTTGCGAGTCGGACAGGCAAGGCAGACAGGCGAGAATGAATGGCCTCCATCCCTTTGAAGAAAAAGAACCGGGCCGTTTCCGGAAAACCATCCTCCACCTTCCTGGGTCAATGGAGCATGTTCCTCCGGCAGTTCATCAAGCATCCCGGCATGATCGGATCGGTCATCCCGTCTTCGCGGATGTTGGTCGACAGCATGCTGGAGGGCGTGGACTGGCAACGGACACGGCTGTTCGTGGAATATGGTCCGGGCGTCGGGACGTTCACGCGTCCCATTCTCGACCGGTTGCATCCGGACGCGACCCTGTTGGCGATCGACCTCAACCTCGACTTCGTCGCCTATCTGGAGGCGGAGATCGACGATCCCCGGCTGCGCATCGTCCATGGCTCGGCCGCTGACGTCCGTCGCTTCATCAAGGAGGCGGGCTATGCCCAGGCGGACTATGTCCTGTCCGGCATTCCCTTCTCTACCCTGCCCGAAGGCGTGGGGGAGGCGATCTGCGCCGAAACCCGATCGGTGCTGAAAACCGGCGGGGCTTTTCTGGTCTATCAATATTCCGGCTATATGCGGCGGCTGCTGTCGCCGCTGTTCGATGAGACCGTCGACCGGGTGGAGTGGCGCAACATTCCGCCTTGCCGGATGTTCACGGCAGTGAAGCGCGAAATCCTGGCGCAGGTGGCCTGACTTCCCTGTCATCCTGTTGAATCTGCATCGGGATTTTTATCGTCCGGCAGGTTTGATCCCCTATTTGGGGTATGCGCCTCGCGGAGTTGATCACTAAGCGCCGGCACAGGCAGACCTTCTGCCTCCGGCGGCCGGGTCATATTGCGACCCGTGGCCCGGTTGCCGGCTATGCGCGCCCGATTGTTGTCGCATCGTCACAGCACAGGGTTCGCCCCTCCACGTGATGAAGCGCTCTCCGCTTTGCGTGCAACGATGGTTTCGCTTCGACCGGCTTTCATGATAAGGCCCGGCGCATAACACGGCGAGATAGTTCATGAACGACCTGACCCAGACCCCCGAAATGCTGATCGCGATGATGGGCGCCCGCGCCCGCGTGGCGGCGGCTCAGCTTTCCACCGCCAGCGACGCGCAGAAGATCGACGCGCTGCGCCGCGCTGCGCAGGCCCTGCGGGACCAGGCGCCGCAGATCATCGCCGCCAATGCCCGCGACATGGAAAATGCCGCCGCCAACGGCCTGTCGCCCGCCATGCTCGACCGGCTGAAACTGGACGAGGATCGCGTCCTTGCGACCGCGGCCGGCGTGGAACAGGTGGCGACGCTGGACAATCCGCTCGGCAGCGTGATCGACAGGCAGGTTCGCCCCAATGGCATGGAACTTTCGCGCGTCCGTGTGCCGCTGGGCGTGATCGGCATCATCTATGAAAGCCGCCCCAATGTGACCGCCGATGCCGCCGCGCTCTGCCTGCGTGCGGGCAATGCCGTGATCCTGCGCGGCGGCAGCGAGGCGAAGGAAAGCAACCGCGCCATCCACGCCGCGATGGTCGAGGGGATCGCCGCCGCCGGCCTGTCCGCCGATGCCGTGCAACTGGTCCCCACCACGGATCGCGCCGCCGTGGGCGCGCTGCTGAAAGCCGCGGAGTTCATCGACCTGATCGTCCCCCGGGGCGGCAAGAGCCTGGTCGCCCGCGTGCAGGAGGAGGCGCGCGTGCCCGTGCTCGCCCATCTCGACGGCATCAACCACAGCTATGTCGACGGCGCGGCCGATCCGGACATGGCGCAGAAGCTGGTGGTGAACGCCAAGATGCGCCGCACCGGCATTTGCGGCGCGACCGAGACGGTGCTGATCGACAGGGCCTATGCCCAGGCGCCCGCCATCGTGAAGGCGCTGCTCGACGCCAAATGTGAAGTACGCGGCGACGAAGCCGTGCAGGCGATGGACAGCCGGGTTGCGGCGGCCGCGGACGAGGATTGGGACACCGAATATCTCGACGCCATCGTCTCGGTGCGGGTGGTGGACGGGCTCGATGAGGCGCTCGCCCATATCGCCGCCCATGCCAGCCACCATACCGACGCCATCATCACGCAGGATGCCGAAAGGGCCGAGCGCTTCCTGAACGCGGTCGACAGCGCGATCGTGATGTGGAACGCCTCCACCCAGTTCGCGGACGGCGGCGAATTCGGCTTGGGCGCGGAAATCGGCATTTCGACCGGGCGGCTCCATGCAAGGGGTCCGGTCGCGCTGGAAGGTCTCACCACCTATAAATGGCTGGTGCGCGGAACCGGCCAGACCCGGCCGTAATAAGTGTCGTGCTCCTGCGGAGGCAGGAGCCCAGTCCCGCCCTCCGTGGATTATCGGACGGCCTGAATTGATCTCCTGCCTCCGCAGAAGCACATCGCGCCAGGCTCAGCCCTTCACTGCGCCGTCGATCGCCTTCAGCGTCTCCAGCATCGACCCGACCCACTCGATCGGCAGCATCACCGGCCCGTCCGAAGGGGCATGGTCCGGGTCATCATGCGCCTCGGCAAAGATCGCGGCGATCCCCGCCGCCACGGCGCTGCGCGCCAGCACCGGCGCAAATTCCCGCTGCCCGCCCGATGCCGAACCCAGCCCGCCCGGCTGCTGCACCGAATGGGTCGCGTCGAACACCACCGGATAGCCCGTCTGCGCCATGACCGGCAACGCGCGCATGTCGCTGACCAGCGTGTTATAGCCAAAGCTCGCCCCCCGCTCGGTCAGCAGGATCCGTTCGTTCCCGGTCGAGGCGACCTTCTGCGCCACGGCCGCCATGTCCCAGGGCGCAAGGAACTGCCCCTTCTTCACATTGACGACGGCGCCGGTCCGCCCGGCCGCCAGCAGCAGATCGGTCTGGCGGCACAGAAAGGCGGGGATCTGGAGTATGTCCACCGCCTGCGCCGCCGCCTCCACCTGTCCGGCCTCATGCACATCGGTCAGCACGGGGCAGCCGAAAGCCGCCTTCACCTCCGCCAGGATCGCCAGCCCCGCATCGATCCCGACGCCACGCTGCCCCGACACGGATGTCCGGTTCGCCTTGTCGAAGGAGGATTTGAAGATGAACGGCACGCCCTTCTGCGCGGCGATGCCCGACAGCCGTTCCGCCATCATCATCGCGTGATCGCGGCTCTCGATCTGGCAGGGACCGGAAATCAGGACGAAGGGCAGGTCGTTGCCGACGGTAACCGGCCCGATCAAAACATGCTTGGCTGTCATCATGGCGCTCACTTCGGCGCTTTGACGAAACGACGCAAGAGCAGGCCGCGCCACAGCCCCTTGCCGGGATGATAATTCCAGCAGAACCAGCCGGCGTTTCGGCCGTATCCGCGATGGTCCAGGAAATAGCAGTAATCGCGTTCGGCTGTCGTCATGGCCCGATGTGGACAGGGGCCAGGGAAAAGTTCAAGCGTAAAGTCTTCCACCTCGCCGGTTTCGATCCGCGCGGTGCGCGCTTCTACCACCAAATGTATCGCGAGCAGGCGGAGCCGAACCGATCAGCCGCCCGACGATCCGGCCAAGGACGGGCATGAAGCTGATGTTCGACGCTATTGGGGTGTGACGGATGGGTGGAAAGGGGACCCGTTGAAGGGATGCAACGTGTTCCTGCGCAGGCAGGAACCCAGTCCACCTGTCAGAACTGGGCTCCTGCCTGCGCAGGAGCACGACAGCGTTTGCGGAAAGGGGTTGGTTTGCGGAAGGTCGGGTTTTGACGCGCAAAGGTCAGTTAGCCGACACGGGCGTGCCTATCTCAATCCCACCACAAATACCACCACTCCGATGACATGAGCGTCGCTGCAAGCGCAGACACCGTGCCGACACCTTGGTCTACGATGTCGGGGCAGTATGCATATTGATCTTTGGCGAGTGCCGTTGCTCGTTGGCGGGTGATCGGTCGCCTTCCCGCTCGCAAGTTCATCGTGTCGCCGTTGAGGCCAACCAGCTCCACGCCGAATTGTTCATGCCATGTCCGCAATGCTGCGACATGATATTCTGGAGGCGGGCAGGCGTTCCAGTCCCCCCATCGCAGATAGGCTGGAACCTCCCAACTCGACCTAGTCGGGATGAGTATAATGTGGACCCTGTCGTGGAATTTGCCGGAGAGGATGTCGGTTGCGATGGTCGGCCCCGGAGGATCATTGTCCACCCTCGATGGCCACGAGCCTATTGGCGCGGTCAGGTCTTCAGGTTTGTATGCGCCTGACCACGTTTGCAGATCGGTGGGAAACCGTAGCGTTGTGGCGGCTGTCAAAATCTCATCGGGCGAACGCAACGACAGGCCCGGTATAGTTGCACCTGAAACAGCATGGTCAGCTATTGTAAACTGGCCTGCGATTTGTTCGAGGTCTTCATCGTCACCGACGATAACCGGCCACCCTCGACCCGCCCCTTTCAACTTCTCCCACTCTATCAACGCCGCTGCGCCCGGAACAGTGATCCGTTCATACTTGAACGCTGCCATCATTCGAGCATGCATGGCTTCATATTCCGCCCGCTGCTTAGGCGTTAGATGGCTGAGGTCAGGGTTCATCTGCTGAGCTTGGCTCCCCCGTGCGCCGAACAGACCCACAGCCGCAATTCCGCCAATCACTGATCTTCGCGTCAATGTCATGCTAGCAGCATCGCACACGATCTTTAATGTCTGCAACGGGCGTGGCAAAGATCGATAACAAAAGGCAAACAATGGTCGTAAGCCGACATCGCGGCACGCCGTTCGCCAAAGCACCGTAGCGCAAGTTCGACGCACGGGCCCTTTTTCTCTCTTGCCCGATTAACTGTCGATAATGCTCCTTAGGTAAGCGCTGTGCGCCAGAAATGCGATCGAGCCGGGCTCGGTGATGCCCACACGCGTCCGTGGCCGCTTGCCAACGAAATCCTTTTCGATCGCCACATAGCCTGCCGTCTCCAGCGTCGAGAGATGCGTCGAGAGATTGCCATCGGAAGCGCCCGTCAGTGCCTTCAACCGCGTAAACTCCAGGGGTCCATCCTCCCGCGCTGCATTCAGCGCGGCCATGATCTTCAGCCGCAGCGACTGGTGGATCACTTCATTCGGCGCCGTCATGGTCATGCCCGGCGCAGCCAGAGGCCGCCCAGAACCAGGCCACCGCCGCCGGCCGCTGCGATCCAGAAGGCGATCGCTTCGCGTTCGACGATGAGCCCCAGGATCAGAAGCGCGAACATCGCCGCACCGATCCAGCGGAAGCGGGGCAAGCCCAGGCTTCCGAGCAGGACATAAACGAACGCCGCCACCAGCCCTGGAAAAGCGAGAAAAACGAGCGGATCGGCGGGCTGGAACAACAGCAAGCAGGTGGCGATGAACGCCATTGTCGTGGCGATCAGCCACAGAATATGCGCCGCCTGAACCGCACCCGCCGCCGGATTGCTGGCCACCGAGCGCTGCGCCCGCAGGGCGACGATATAGCTGGCGATCGCCCCGACCAGCCCAATCGGCACCCAGACCGACCCCCAGCGTTCGGGCGGAAGCAGCCCGCAGGCGGCGTAGCCGATCGCCCACAGGACACCGCCGAGCACTAGATGCGGGCTCGCCTTGGCATAAGCGCTGCCCGCGCTGGTGCGGCGATGGACCTGCTTCATATCGCGCAGAGCTTCGGCGGCTTCGGACTTGCTGATCATCATATCGACTCCGGTTGACACATGATCCTATGGAGCAAAAAAGTACTTTGTCAAACAAAGTTATTTGTTGATAGATGTCATGAAACGCAGTGTCGCTCTGCTTTTCCCTAAACGAGCTGCGAGTTTCACGATCGATCGCGCGATCCGCGAATGACTAGAATCCCAGGATCGGAACCCTCTCCGCCAACATCGGCATCCCCTGTGTCCCAAAGGTAACAGGCTCCTGAAAAACCATCCTATTTCCTCGAACCGGCGGCAGATTCAGCCTGTCCTATTCCGCCCGGCCCGGCCTAAGCCGCAGCCCTCTTTGAAACGTCCGACACATTGTCACCCGGCCTACGCGCGCCCAGGCACGCGCGCGCATATGGTGTGAACTTCGACGGAAAACAGCGGAAATATCAGCCTTTTATCCGCCCCACCATTGCCTGCCCGGCCACACGCTGCCGCAGATAGCGGCGCTTCAACAGCACGCTCGCCACCAGCAGCGGCACGCCCAGCATGATGCAGATCGCGCCCAGCATCGGCGGCCAAAGCCCGAACAGGCTGTGCATGTTCAACGCGGATGGCGCCAGTACCAGCAGGAAGCCCGCCGTCAGCAACCATAATCCCCAGCGGCGCGGCCTGACCGCGATCATGCGCATCTCGTGCCGGTGCGCCTTGCGCCCTTCCTTGGTCGACAGATCGGGATGCTTCATCGCGGACCACTAAAGCGGAAAAGGCGACCTGCTGTCCAGCGTCAGAACGGGGCTTTCGTTCGCTCTCCGCTTGGGCTACATGCGGGCTATCCCCGGGGGACCGTCCACAGGCGGTTGAGAGGCGGCTGACGTGGCCGCGACCCGCTGAACCTGATCCGGATAAGACCGGCGTAGGGAGGGAACGGCTTGTTCGCTTGCAGCAACCCGCGCCCGCCCTCCGCCCCGATGCGAAGAAGAGGACGGCAAGCCATGGACAGCATTTCCGTCCTGACCCTGCGTCTGGCCGAAGCCATCGGCCTCTACATGATCGTCATCGGCATAGGCGGCCTCGTTGCGCCGCAACGCTGGCGGCAGATGATGGACGATCTGGAACGCTCGCCGGGACTGGTGATGGCGCTCGCCTTTCCGGTTTTCGCGGTCGGCGCGGCGCTCGTCCTTATCCACAGCATCTGGCGCGATCCGCTCTCGATCGTCGTTTCGGCCATTGGCTATGTCGCGCTGATCGAAGGGGCGCTGCTGCTCGCCATTCCCGACCCGCTGCTGAAGATCGGCCGCTGGTCGCTCAATTCCACACGAGCCTGGGCGATCGCCAGCATCGTTCTTGGCATTCTCCTCTTCCTCGCCGGCCTTACCGGCCGCGCCACCGTCATCGCCTGAAAGGAAAGCATATGGCCGACGTTCCAGCTCGCACCGAAATGCGCGTCACCACCGGACCCATTCGCGGATCGCGCAAGATTCATATCGGCCCCCTGAAGGTCGCCATGCGGGAGATCGACCTGGAACCCGGCAGCGGGGAGCCGCCCGTCCGCGTCTACGACACCTCCGGCCCTTATACCGATCCCGATGCCCGGATCGACATCATGGCGGGCCTGCCGCAACTGCGCCGCGACTGGATCATCGGCCGGGGTGATGTCGAGGAATATGACGCCCGTGCCATCCTGCCTGAGGATAATGGTCTGAAGGGTCCGGACCGCAGCGGCGGCGTTCAGCCCTTCCCCAACACGGTCAAGCGTCCGCTGCGCGCCAAGCCCGGCATGAACGTTTCCCAGATGCACTATGCCCGCCGCGGCATCATCACGCCGGAGATGGAATATGTCGCCGAGCGCGAGAATCTGGGCCGCGCCCGCCTCGCCGAATATGTCCGCGACGGACAGGATTGGGGGGCGTCGATCCCCGACTATGTGACGCCGGAGTTCGTCCGCGATGAAGTCGCCCGCGGCCGCGCCATCATCCCCAGCAACATCAACCACCCGGAATCGGAGCCGATGGCGATCGGCCGCAATTTCCTGGTGAAGATCAACGCCAATATCGGCAACAGCGCCGTCGCCTCCGACGTGGCGAGCGAAGTCGACAAGCTGGTCTGGTCGATCCGCTGGGGTGCCGACACGGTCATGGACCTCTCCACCGGCCGCAACATCCACGACACGCGCGAATGGATCATGCGCAACTCGCCCGTGCCGATCGGCACCGTGCCGATCTACCAGGCACTGGAAAAGGTCGGTGGTATTGCCGAGGAACTGACCTGGGAAATCTTCCGCGACACGCTGATCGAGCAGGCCGAGCAGGGCGTCGACTATTTCACCATCCATGCGGGCGTGCGCCTGCCCTATATCCCGATGACGGCGAAGCGCGTCACCGGCATCGTCTCGCGCGGTGGGTCGATCATGGCGAAATGGTGCCTCGCCCATCACAAGGAAAGCTTCCTCTACGAGCATTTCGACGAGATCACCGAGATCATGAAGGCCTATGACATCGCCTACAGCCTTGGCGACGGCCTGCGCCCCGGATCGATCGCGGACGCCAATGACGAAGCGCAGTTCGCCGAACTCTACACGCTGGGCGAACTGACCAAGCGCGCCTGGGAACAGGATGTGCAGGTGATGATCGAAGGGCCGGGCCATGTGCCCATGCACAAGATCAAGCAGAATATGGACAAGCAGCTTGAGGCCTGCGGCGAGGCGCCCTTCTACACATTGGGGCCGCTCACCACCGACATCGCACCGGGCTATGACCATATCACATCGGGCATCGGCGCGGCGATGATCGGCTGGTACGGCACGGCGATGCTCTGCTACGTCACGCCCAAGGAGCATCTGGGCCTGCCCGATCGCGACGACGTGAAGGTCGGTGTCGTCACCTACAAGCTCGCCGCCCACGCCGCCGATCTGGCCAAGGGCCACCCCGCCGCCAAGGTCCGCGACGACGCCTTGAGCCGCGCCCGCTTCGAGTTCCGCTGGCGCGACCAGTTCAACCTGTCGCTCGATCCCGACACGGCCGAGAAATATCACGACCAGACGCTCCCGGCGGAAGGCGCCAAGACTGCCCATTTCTGCTCCATGTGCGGCCCCAAATTCTGCTCGATGAAGATCACGCAGGAAGTCCGGGATTTCGCGGCGAAGCAGAACCAGCCGGCAGACAGCTTCATCGCGGCCGAGGATGCGGAAAAGGGCATGAAGGAAATGAGCCAGGTCTTCCGCGAAACCGGCGGCGAGCTGTACATGGGTGCCGGCGGCCGCGAGCATGATTGAGCGCGCGGCTGCCTCTGGCCAGGCGTGATTGACCGGGACGCTGGTCGGGGGCGGTCCTGCTCCTGACTGGCGCTCCGGCAGAGGCCGTGCCGCAACAGGGCGCGTAAAGCCGGACTTGTCCCGGCCGAGCCCGCCAGCACAGCCAAGGTGTTGACAGCGCACCCGGCCAATCAAAGGTGATCGACTGGCGCGCGTTTTTCGATTTTCGGCTAAATTCGGGCTGCACTGCCCTCAAAAAGGCAGGAAAACTGGAGCGGGCGAAGGGATTCGAACCCTCGACCCCAACCTTGGCAAGGTTGTGCTCTACCCCTGAGCTACGCCCGCTCTGGCGGCCGGAGGAAGTGTCCCTCTCGGCGGGTGGGGGGCAACTAGCAGCGGCTTCCCACCTCGGCAAGGGAGAATCTGCATAAAGTCATTTTTTTCCGCTCAGGCCCGATTTGCCCCCACGCCCTCACGACTTTATCCGGCTTGCGGCCTGGCGGTGATCCAACCTATGCTACCATTTTGCCCGTTAAATCATTGAGCAACGACGGATATGATCGCTCTTCGCCCTGGAGGCGGAGCGCCGGAGGAGGAGCACGCATGCCAGAACCATTGACCCGCCGTGGCCTGCTTCAGGGCAGCGCGGCGGCGGCCGCTGCCGTTCCCGTGCTGGGCGAGGCGCAGGCCGCAGCGTCCGGCCGCCCGCAAAGCCAGAAGGAGCAAGCCCGCATGAGCGCAGTAGGACTGACCGTGAACGGCCGCGAGGTGCATCTGCAACTCGATCCCCGCACGACCCTGCTCGACGCGCTGCGCGAACATCTGCACCTGACCGGCACGAAAAAGGGCTGCGACCACGGGCAGTGCGGCGCCTGCACCGTGATCGTGGAGGGGCGGCGGATCAACAGCTGCCTCACCTTGGCCGTGATGCATGAGGGCGACCATGTGACCACTATCGAGGGTCTCGGCACGCCGGAGAAGCTTCACCCCATGCAGCGCGCCTTCATCACCCATGACGGCTATCAATGCGGCTATTGCACGCCCGGCCAGATCTGTTCCGCGGTGGCTGTGCTGGCGGAGATTGAGGCTGGCATACCCAGCCATGTTACCGAGGAGTTGGACCGGGTGGCCTTTTCCGAGAGCGAAGTGCGCGAGCGGATGAGCGGCAATATCTGCCGCTGCGCCGCCTATCCCAATATCGTCGCGGCGATCAGCGAAGTCGCCGGCCAAGGAACGGGGAAGGACAAGGCATGAGGCCCTTCACCTACAGCCGCGCCGCCAGCGTCGAGGAGGCGGCAAGCACCGCTGCCGCCACCCAGGGCGCGCGCTTCATCGCGGGCGGCACCAATCTGCTCGACCTGATGAAGCTTCAGATCGAGACGCCCACCCATCTGATCGACGTCAACCACCTCGGCCTTGATCGTATCGAGCCGACGGCGGAAGGCGGCATCAGGATCGGGGCGATGGTCCGCAATACCGATCTGGCCGCCGACAAGGTCGTCCGCCGCGATTATGCGGTATTGAGCCGGGCCCTGCTGGCGGGCGCTTCGGGGCAGCTGCGCAACAAGGCGACGACGGGCGGAAATCTGCTCCAGCGCACCCGCTGCCCCTATTTCTATGACACGCGCATGCCCTGCAACAAGCGTGTTCCGGGCAGCGGCTGCGGCGCGCTCAAGGGGATGAGCCGCAGCCTCGCCATATTGGGGACCAGCGATGCCTGCATCGCCCAGCACCCTTCCGACATGGCGGTGGCGCTTCGCCTGCTTGACGCGCAGGTCGACGCCGTGGGGGCCGACGGCAGCCGCCGGTCCATCCCGATCGCCGATTTCCACCTGCTGCCCGGCGAAACGCCGCATATCGAAAATGCGTTGAAACCCGGCGAACTCATCACGTCCGTCACGCTGCCCACGCCCCTGGGCGGCACCCATGTCTATCGCAAGGTGCGCGACCGGGCCTCCTATGCCTTCGCGCTGGTCTCCGTCGCGGCGGTGTTCGCGAAGGACGGGCAGGCGCGCTTCGCCTTCGGCGGCATAGGGGCCAGGCCCTGGCGCACCGATGCCGCCGATGCGGCGGCTCCATCCGGCGCGGCGGCCGTGGCGGAGGCTGCGCTCACCGGCGCGCGTCCCACGGCGCATAATGCGTTCAAGCAGCAACTGACCGCCCGCACGCTTGCTTCGATCTACCGTCAGAAGGGGGCCTGAGCCATGAAGTTCGACACGCCCGCCACCACCAACCCGATCGACCGGGGCCGCGTCATCGGCATTCCCCATGACCGCATTGATGGCGCCGCCAAGGTCACCGGAACCGCACCCTATGCCTATGAGCGGCATGATGCCGCGCCCAATGCCGCCTATGGCTGGATGGTCGGATCGGCCATCGCCAAGGGGCGGATCAGCGCCATGGACCTGCGCGCCGCCGAAGCCGCGCCCGGGGTGCTGGGCATCGTCACGCACCAGAATGCCGGACCGCTTGGCAAGGGCAATCATAACACGGCCCATCTGCTCGGCGGTCCGCAGATCGAACATTATGAACAGGCGGTGGCGCTGGTGATCGCCGACACGCTGGAAAATGCGCGCGACGCCGCGCGGCTCGTCCGCATCGACTATGCGCCGGAACAGGGGCGTTTCGATCTGGCGGTGGAACGGGACAAGGGCTCAGCCCCGCAGGACGGCGACGGAACTTCCGATACCAGGACGGGCGATTTCGAGGCCGGCTTTGCCAAGGCTGCGGTGAAGATCGACCAGCACTACACCACGCCCGACCAGAGTCACGCGATGATGGAACCGCATGCGACGATCGCCGCCTGGAACGGCGACCGGCTGACGCTCTGGACATCGAACCAGATGATCGCGTGGAGCGTGGGAGATCTGGCAAAGACGCTGAAGATTCCCAAGGAGAATATCCGCCTTGTCTCGCCCTATATCGGTGGCGGCTTCGGTGCGAAGCTGTTTCTGCGCGCCGATGCATTGCTGGCGTCGCTGGGCGCGCGCCTGGTCGGGCGGCCGGTCAAGGTGGCGATCGCGCGGCCGCAAATCCCCAACAACACCACCCATCGGCCCGCCACCATCCAGCGCATCCGCATCGGCGCCGACCGGCAGGGGGTGATCGACGCCATCGCCCATGAGGTGTGGTCGGGCGACCTGCCGGGCGGCGAGCCGGAAATGGCTGCGCAGCAGACGCGCCTGCTCTATCGCGGCGCCAACCGGATGACGGCGCATCACCTGGCCACCCTCGACCTGCCGGAGGGCAATGCCATGCGGGCGCCGGGCGAGGCCGTCGGCCTTCTGGCGCTGGAGGTCGCGATGGACGAACTGGCGGAAGCCTGCGGTGTCGATCCGGTGGAACTGCGCATCCGAAACGATGTGCAATATGATCCCGAAGCTGGGCCGCAGCGTCCCTTTTCCAGCCGGAAACTGGTCGAATGCCTGCGTGAGGGGGCTGCCCGTTTCGGCTGGAACCGCCGCAAACCCAAGCCGGCGCAGGTGCGCGACGGCCGCTGGCTGGTCGGCATGGGTGTCGCCTCCGCTTTCCGCAACAATCTGGTGGTCAAGTCGGGCGCGCGTATCGGCGTCGATGCCAAGGGGCATGTGACGGTCGAAACCGACATGACCGACATCGGCACCGGCAGCTACACCATCATCGGCCAGACGGCGGCGGAAATGCTGGGCGTGCCGCTGGAGTCCGTGACGGTGCGGCTGGGCGACAGCCGCTTTCCCGCCTCGGCCGGGTCGGGCGGGCAATGGGGCGCCAACAGCGCCACGGCGGGGGTCTATGCCGCCGCCATGGCTCTGCGCGCCATGCTGGCGGAAAAGGCGGGCTTTCCCGCGGAAAAGGCGCTGTTCGAGGATGGTCTGGTGCGGCTGGGCAACCAGTCCCAGCCGCTCGGAACGCTGGCGGGAGGCCAGGGCCTCTGGGCCGAGGACAGCATGGATTATGGCGACCTTACAAAGCGCTATGCGCAGGCGACGTTCGGGGCGCATTTCTGCGAAGTGGGCGTCGACATCGACACGGCCGAGGTGCGCATCCGCCGCATGGGCGGGGCCTTTGCCGCCGGGCGTATCCTCAACCCCAAATCGGCGCGCAGCCAGGTGATCGGCGCGATGACCATGGGCGTGGGTGCCGCCCTCATGGAGGAGCTCAGCGTCGACACGCGGTTCGGCTTTTTCGTCAACCATGACATGGCCGAATATCTGGTGCCCGTGCATGCAGACATCCCGCATCAGGATGTGCTGTTCGTCGAGGAACTGGACGACAAGAGTTCCCCGATGAAGGCCAAGGGTGTCGGAGAGCTGGGCATTTGCGGGGCAGGGGCCGCGGTCGCCAATGCGATCTACAATGCCACGGGGGTTCGCCTGCGCGACTATCCACTGACGATTGACAGGATTCTCGCGGCGTCAACCGGAAATAGGGTCGCTTGAACTTCCTACGCGGCGCCCCTAGTCCCTGTCCCAAAGAGAGGAAAGGGGCGCCCATGAAATATCTTACGCTGTCGCTGGTTCTGGCCGCAATTCCGACGATCGCGACGGCGGGGGAGGCTCCTGATCCCGACCGTATCGTCGTGACGGGAGAGGGGCTGTCCCTGCCGCCGGGCACGCCCGCTTATGGATCGGTGATCATCGACCGGGACCGCCTGACCAACAGCGCCTCCGGGCGGATCGAAAGCGTGCTGGGCGACGTGGCGGGGTTCCAGCAATTCCGCCGCTCCGACAGCCGCTCGGCCAATCCCTCGGCGCAGGGGGCGACGCTGCGCGCCCTGGGCGGCAATGCCTCCAGCCGGACATTGGTGCTGCTCGATGGCGTGCCGATGGCGGATCCCTTTTTCGGCTATATTCCGTTCAGCGCGCTGGTGCCGGACCGCCTGTCGGTGGTGCGGGTCACGCGCGGCGGTGGTATAGGGGCCTTCGGCGCGGGCGCGGTCGCCGGGACCATCGAACTCGCCAGCGCCACCCGTGACCAGCTGCCGACCTTGGCCGCGAGCGCCTTCTACGGCAGCAAGGACGCGACCGAACTGACCGCCAGCCTGACGCCCGACCTGGGCGGCGGCTATGTCTCGCTGTCGGGTCGCTGGGACCGGGGCGACGGCTTCCAGACCACGCCGAAGGACCAGCGCGTCGCCGCTACCGCGCCCGCCGCCTATGACGGCTGGTCGACCAATTTGCGCGCCGTCGCGCCGCTTTCCGCGACGTCGGAAATCCAGTTTCGCGGCACCATCTTCCACGACGAACGGACGTTGCGCTTCAAGGGCGCCGACAGCATGAGCGAAGGGCAGGACGCCAGCATCCGCTTCATCTCCCGCGGCGCGTGGCAGGTTGATGCGCTCGCCTATATCCAGGCGCGCAACTTCTCCAACATCGTGATTTCGGCGTCCACCTTCCGCAAGTCGCTGGACCAGCGGAACACGCCCTCCACCGGCATCGGCGGCAAGATCGAGCTGCGCCCGCCGGTCGGCCCCGACCATGTGCTGCGCGTCGGCGCGGATACCCGCTTCGCCACCGGCGATATGTTCGAGGACGCCTATAACGCCAATATCGCGGCCAACCCCGTGACCTCCCGGCGTCATGCGGGTGGCGAGCAGATGACGACCGGGCTCTTCGCCGAGGATGACTGGACGCTGGGCCGGCTGGTCCTGACGGGCGGCGTGCGTGCCGATCGCTGGACGATCAGCAACGGTTTCTATCGCGCCACTGGCGCCGGCGCGGCGAACAACAGCTTTGCCGACCGCTCCGATTGGCAGTTTTCCGGAAGGGCTGGCGCGCTCTACCGGATCAGCGATGCGGTCGCCCTGCGTGGCGCGGCCTATAGCGGTTTCCGCCTGCCGACACTCAACGAACTCTACCGGCCGTTCGTGGTCTTCCCGATCACGACCCGTGCCAATGCCGCGCTGACGCCTGAAAAGCTGAAGGGCGCAGAGGCGGGTGTCGACGTCACCCCCGTTCAGGGCCTCACCCTTTCCGTCACCGGATTCATCAACCGGCTGGACGACGCCATCGCCAATGTCACCCTCACCAATGTCGCCAACACGCGGGAGCGGCAGAATGTCGACCATATCACCGCCAAGGGCGTCGAACTGACCGCCATCGGCCGCGTGAGCGATTTCCTGCTTTCGGCATCCTACGCCTACAGCCACAGCATGGTGCATGCGCCGGGCATGGGCTTTGACGGCCTGACACCGGCGCAAAGCCCCCGCCATGCGGCGAGCGCCACGCTGGCGTGGGAGCCGAAGGAGGGACCGGCGCTCTCCGCCACGCTCCGTTATGTCAGCAAGCAATATGAGGATGACCTCCAGAAGGACGTGTTGCCCCATGCGCTGACCGTCGACGCGGTGGCGCGCCTCCCGCTGGGCCATGGCGTGACCCTGGTCGCGCGGGGCGAGAATCTCTTCGATGAGGAGGTGGTCACCCGCAATGCTGCGGGATCCATCGACCTCGGCACGCCGCGGACCCTGTGGATCGGTTTCCGCTTCGCAAGCTGAGGTGCAACAGTTCAGGGTCGCAACCGCTCCACAATCGCCCGCGCGGCCCGCGTGACATCATCCCAGGTCACGTCGAAGCCCGCATCGTCGCCGAAATAGGGATCGGTCACGCCGCTCCCCTCGCGTCCTGGCACCATGTCCATCAGCAGCCGCAGTTCCGCCGTCCCGTCTGACGGCCGAATCCGCCTGAGGTTGCGAAGGTTCTCCGCGTCCAGCGCGAAGACATGATCGAACCGCCGGAAATCCGCCGCCGTCACCTGCCGCCCGCGATAGCCGGAAATGTCGATCCCATGTTGCAGCGCCACGGCCTGCGCCCGCCGGTCGGGCGGCGATCCGACATGCCAGTCGCCGGTCCCGGCCGAATCCACCGTCAGCGGAAGGCCGGCCCGCTGCGCCTCCGCCCGAAGCGCCGCCTCCGCCAGCGGCGAGCGGCAGATATTCCCCAGGCACACGAACAGGACCGAAGCGCTCATCCTTCCGCCGCTGCCGTGCTGAGCCCGAGATGTGGCACGCCGATCGACCGCCGTCCGCCGAAATCGGTGCGCGCCACGATCACGCCCAGCTTCTCCATATAGTCGATCAGCCGCCGCACGCGCCCCGGCGAACTGGTGCCATAGGCGCGCGCCAACGCCACATCGTCGGGGCAGGGCAGTCCCTGCATCGCCGCGCGCGCGATGAGGAGGAAGGGCGCGAGCATGTCCTCCGGCAAGGCTTCCGCCGCCTTCATCGCATCGGTCCAGCGCGGATCACCGGCGTCGAACATCCCGGCCTGCGCCATGGCGAAGCGTTTGCGAAAGGCCGGCAGGTCGAGCGGCGGCTGGCGCAATCCCTTCATCCGGCACCGGACGCCGAAATCCTGGTAGAGCGTCGATACGCTCGGCTGCGCTTCCCCCAGATCGGCGACGATCTCCTCCAGCACGGCGATCACGATCGGCTCATTCTGTCCGAAATCCAGCTCGGGCGCGGCCGGCTTGGCCGACGGCGCGGCGGCGAGGGCGCGCATCAGTTCCTCGGCGGGCAGGGGCGGTGGTTCGGCACGCGGCGGCGGCGGGGGCATGACCTCTTCCTCGCCCGCGCCCGCGAACAGCAATTCCTGCAAATCCTCCGTCGCCGCGACCGGCGGCGGCATCAGCTTGTGCGTGCCGCCACGGGTGCTGGTCTTGACCGATCCGATCTTCACCGCCACCGGCCGTCGGCAGATGGCCGGCCCCAAAGCCAGGAAGCGCCCGCGCTCCAGATCGCGGATCTGCTCCGCCTGCCGCCGCTCCATGCCCAACAGATCCGCCGCCCGCGCCATATCGATGTCCAGGAATGTGCGCCCCATCAGGAAATTCGACGCCTCGGCCGCGACATTCTTGGCGAGCTTCGCCAGGCGCTGCGTCGCGATCACCCCGGCAAGGCCGCGCTTGCGTCCCCGGCACATCAGGTTCGTCATCGCCGCCAGGCTGAGGCGGCGCGCCTCATCCGACACGTCCCCTGCCGCGACGGGCGCGAACATCTGCGCCTCGTCCACCACGACCAGCGCCGGATACCAATGGTCGCGGGGCGCATCGAACAGCGTCGACAGGAAGGATGCGGCGCATTTCATCTGCGCCTCCAGTTCCAGCGATTCGAGGCTCAGCACCACGGATGCGCGGTGTTCGCGGATGCGCATCGCCATCTTGACGATCTCGCGCTCATTATAGTCGCCCGCGTCGATCACCACATGGCCATATTCATCCGCCAGCGTGACGAAATCGCCTTCCGGATCGATCACCACCTGCTGAACCAGCGCGGCGCTTTCCTCCAGCAACCGGCGCAGCAGATGCGACTTGCCCGATCCCGAATTGCCCTGGACGAGCAGCCGGGTGGCAAGCAATTCCTCGACATCGACCAGAACGGCGTTGCCGTTGCTGTCGGTTCCTATGCTGATGCTGGCGGTCACGCATGTCCTTTGGCCCAGCCGGTGGCCCTTGCGCAACCCCGCACGACGACCTCCGGCATGCTTCTGGTTGCGCGATCGGGCACTGCGGATCGGGGGAAGCGCTTGACCATTGCATTGTTGCGATGCAGCATCGTTCCTCCATGGCGACTCCTGCATCCTCCTCCGCTCCTGCGATCACGCAGAATCCCGACATCCGCTATCTCGGCCGTCTGCTGGGCGATGTGATCCGCGCCTATGGCGGGGAGAAGATCTACAAACAGACCGAATATATCCGCTCTGCCTCGGTCGACCGGGCGCGCGGCCTGCATGGCGCCGACGTGGTCGATACCGGCCTCGACGCGCTGAGCCTCGACGATACGCTCAGCTTCGTGCGTGGCTTCATGCTGTTCTCGATGCTCGCCAACCTCGCCGAAGATCGCCAGGGCGTTGCCGCCGAACCGGGGGCCGACGTCGCATCGGTGGTCGCGAAGCTGGAGTCGCACGGCATAGAACGCGAAGCCGTGCTCGACCTTCTGTCCCACGCCCTGATCGTGCCGGTGCTGACTGCCCACCCGACCGAGGTGCGGCGCAAGAGCATGATCGACCACAAGAACCGCATCGCCGACCTGATGGCGCTCAAGGATGCGGGGCGGACGGAAACCGATGAGGGCGAGAATCTGGACGAGGCGATCTTCCGCCAGATCGCGCTATTGTGGCAGACGCGGCCGCTGCGCCGCGAAAAGCTGTTCGTCGCGGACGAGATCGAAAATGTCCTCGCTTATTTCCGCGACGTGTTCCTCCCTGTCTTGCCCGCGCTCTATGCCCGGTGGGAACGGGTGCTGGGCGCGCGTCCCCAGAGTTTCCTGCGCGTGGGCAACTGGATCGGCGGTGATCGCGACGGCAATCCGTTCGTCCAGGCGCCCCAGCTCCGACTGGCGCTGGTCAAGGGCTGTGAGGCTGCGCTGGGCTTCTATATGGACGCGCTCCACGCGCTGGGCGCGGAACTGTCGCTGTCCACCGAACTGGCCCATGTGTCTCAGGCGGTGCTCGACCTGGCCGACGCCAGCGGCGACATGTCCCCCAGCCGTCAAGACGAACCCTATCGCCGGGCGCTTTCCGGCATCTATGCCCGCCTGGCCGCAACGCACCGGTCGCTGGTGGGCAAGGCGCCAGCGCGCCCCTCGGCACTCAAGGGCGAACCCTATGCCAGCCCTTCGGACCTGCGCCGCGATCTGGTGACGGTGGCGCAGGGCCTGGCGAGCGAGGGCAATGGCGCGCTGGCGACCGGCGGCGCGCTCGGTCGCCTGATCCGGGCGCTGGAAACCTTCGGCTTCCACCTTGCCACGCTCGACATGCGGCAGAACAGCGATGTTCATGAAGGCGTGGTGGCCGAACTGCTGAAGGTCGCGGGCGTCGAGGCGGATTACGCCAGCCTCGACGAATATGCCCGCATCGCGCTGCTCCGGCGGGAACTGGCGAACAACCGGCCGCTCGGCACGCCTTTTTTCGAATATTCGGAAAGGACCGCGTCCGAACTCGCCATCGTGCAGGCCGCGGCGGAGGCGCACCGCATCTACGGCCCGCAATGCATCACCCACTATATCATCTCCAAGGCGGAGAGCGTTTCCGACCTGCTCGAAGTCAACATCATCCTCAAGGAAGCGGGCCTCTGGCGCGCGGGGACCGATGGTGCCCCGCCGCAGGCGGCGATCATGGCCGTTCCCCTGTTCGAAACCATCGCTGACCTGGAGGCCGCGCCCAAGATCATGGGCGCCTATTTCGGCCTGCCCGAAATAGGCGGCGTGGTCCGGGCGCGGGGTCATCAGGAAGTGATGATCGGCTATTCCGACAGCAACAAGGATGGCGGCTACATCACCTCCACCTGGGGGTTGTTCCAGGCGAGCAAGGCATTGGCCCCCGTCTTTGCCGAGGCGGGCACGGCGATGCAGCTTTTCCACGGCCGCGGCGGCGCGGTCGGCCGCGGCGGCGGTTCCTCCTTCGCGGCGATCCAGGCGCAGCCCAAGGGCACGGTCCAGGGCCGCATCCGCATCACTGAACAGGGTGAGGTGATCGCCGCCAAATTCGGCACCCGCGACGTCGCCATGACCAATTTGGAGGCGATGACCAGCGCGACCCTGCTCGCCAGCCTGGAACCCGAAATCCTGTCGGATCGTGACGCGGCCCGCTTTGCCGCGGCCATGGACGAACTGTCGAAGACCGCCTTCGCCGCCTATCGCGACCTTGTCTATGGCACCGACGGCTTCAAGGAATTCTTCCGGCAGTTGACCCCTATCCAGGAAATCTCCGGCCTCAAGATCGGTTCCCGGCCCGCCAGTCGTACAAAGAGTACGCGGATCGAGGATCTGCGAGCCATTCCCTGGGTGTTCAGCTGGGCCCAGGCGCGGGTGATGTTGCCGGGCTGGTACGGTGTCGGCCACGCGCTTGCCGCCTTCGAGGACAAGGCGTTGCTGGCGGACATGGCGCAGCACTGGTCGTTCCTGCAATCGGCGCTCGCCAATCTGGAAATGGTGCTTGCCAAGTCCGATCTCGGCATCGCCGCCCATTATCTGCCGCTGGTGGAGGATCAGGTGCGAGGCGTGGAGATTTTCGGCCGCATCCGCGACGGCTGGGACAAGGCGCATGACGGCCTGCTCGCCGCCACTGGCCAGACCCGCCTGCTGGAGAAGAATGCCAAGCTGGACACGTCGATCCGCCTGCGCCTGCCCTATATCGAGCCGCTGAACCTGCTGCAGGTCGAACTGATGAAGCGCCACCGCAGCGGTGAGGACGACCCGCGCATCAAGGAGGGCATAGAATTGTCGATCAACGCGATTGCGACGGCGCTGAGGAACAGCGGCTGATGTCCTGAAGCGTTTTCCAGTCGGGCATGCCCATGCCTCAGCCGGGGAATCTCACCTGTCCTGGTCCTGGTAGGCCATCTGCAAAATCCCCCAATGCCGTCCGCGCACGTGGATGGAAGCGATGACCTGCTTCAGCAAGATGACCTCGCCCGCCGCGTTCAGCCGCCGATAGGCCTTGATGCAGAAGGGTTGTGTGATCCGGCACTGTTCGCGCGTGTCGGGAAAGTCGAAGATCAGCCCCTGGCGCGAATATTCGAAATTCCAATTGTCGTCGCCCGACCGCTGCGGATGCGATCGTTCCGGCATGGCGACCGCGCCGAAGCTGTTGCGGTCGGTGAAGGTCATGCCGAACAGCCCCGGAAAGGCGCGCGCCCGTTCCTGCTGCGCCCGTGCCGCAGGGATCAGCACCGGCTGCACCGGATGGCTATATTGCACCGGCTGCGTTTCGGGGATGGGCATATAGGTTTCGCTGAACAGTTCGCCTTCCGTCAGGTGGCCTTCCACAATGGCCAGTTCCAGCGCGTCGCTTACCGCCTGCGCCGCGCCCAGGCAGAAGTCGATATAGGGCGTGTCGGCAATCTCGACCCCGCTTTCCGCCATTAGTTGCAGCAGTTGGTTGGTGTCCTCGCTGGCGATCGAGATACGGGAGGACAGCCTCTGCAGGCCGCCCGCATTGTCGGTCGATGTGCTTGCCAGCGCCGCCAGCCCGCCGCGAATCTCGCCTGCCGACGCGACGATGGAGGTGATGCGTTCGGCCACGGTCTCGCTGTTGCTGGAAAGATCCTGCATCAACGCGCCGAGCCGTTCGACCAGCAGTTCGATATTCTTGGTGTCGTTGAGAGCGGTACGCGCCGTTTCCGCGCTGTGGACAATGCCTTCCAGCATCTTGCCCGCCTCGCCGGTCAACGCGCCGATCGACCGATCGATCGTCTGGGTGGCGGTCGCGGTTTCCTGCGCCAGTTTCTTGACCTCCGCCGCCACCACGGCAAAGCCGCGCCCGGCGTCGCCCGCGCGCGCCGCTTCTATGGTGGCGTTCAGCGCCAGCAAATTGGTCTGGCTGGCAATGCCGCTGATCACGCTGGTGACATGGGCGACGGTCTTCAGCGCCTCGCGAAAACCGTCCAGCTGGGCATGAACGCTGCTCACCCGCTCGATCAGGTCGACGAAATTGCCGTTGGCGTCCGACAATTGGCGTCCGGAATCCTGGATGATGCTGCGCGCGGCCACGGCCTTTTCGCGCGCATCCTGCCCTGCCAACGACACGCTTTCGCCGTCGCGGGAAAGCTGCGCCGCCGCGCCGCTGATCGCCTCTATGGTGCGCGCCTGGTTGGTGACGCGCTCCGCCAGTTCGCTGATGTCTGCCTGCAGGTCGAGCGTACGGATGCCCAGGTCGCCCGACAGCCTGGCCACCTTCATCACCGCCTGCTCGATATTCCGGTTTCTTGCCTGGTTTTCCACGCCGGCCGAGCTATCGGACGTTGGTAAAATATCCGTTAGCGATGCGGCGGGCCGTTACAGTGCGCCCGCCAGCGCCAGCACGACGCCGGTGGCCACCAGGATCAGTCCCAT
The DNA here is from genome assembly GCF_040676285.1 of Sphingobium sp. LMC3-1-1.1. NCBI lineage: Bacteria > Pseudomonadati > Pseudomonadota > Alphaproteobacteria > Sphingomonadales > Sphingobiaceae > Sphingobium > Sphingobium sp. LMC3-1-1.1. Next base: position 176,144 of record NZ_JBEGHQ010000034.1, read on the forward strand.
CGCCTCGCTGCGCTTCATCCGCTCGCCCAGATAGAAATGGCCGAAGCCCAGCGTGAAGGCGACCTCCACCTGCCCGACGATCCGCACCAGCGCGACCGGCGCCGTGGCGAAGCCGGTGAACCAGCAGGCCGAACCCAGCGCGGACAACAGCCCCACCTGTCCGGAAATGCGCCAGCCGCGCAGCACCTTGCGCATTTCGCCAGGTTCGCGCAGCAGCAGGAAGCCGCCCTGCATCATCGTCTGCATCGCCACGGTGACGACCAGCACGATCAGCGCGGCCAGGATCGGGTCCGCGTCCGCGCCGCCCCCCACCTCCTGCGTCGCCCGCCGGATGGCGATCGCGGTCAGGGCGAAGAAGAAGCCGGATGCGATCCCGCACAGGGCCGCCGGCTGTCCCAGGGCGCTGATGAAGCCGGGTCTTTCACCTCCGATCGACAACAGCATGATGCCCGCCACGCCGCAGCCTATCCCCACCCAGGCCAGGGGAGGCAGGCGCTCCCCCATCAGCAGGAAGGACAGGATGGCCCCCTGCACCGCCTCCGTTTTGGAATAAGCGGTGCCGACGACGAAATTGCGATGGGCAAAGGCCATGATCAGCAGATTGGTCGCGATGATCTGCGCCAGCCCGCCGCCCAGGCAGAACAGCAGGAAGGACGGATCGGGCGAGGGGAGGGGACCGGAAAAGATCAGCCGATGACCCGCCAGCAGCAGCATCGTGAACGGCAGGCCATAGAGATAGCGCACCAGTCCCGCCGCGTTGACGGACATCTCCCTGCTCACGCGGCGCTGCACCGCGGTCCGCCACGCCTGGATCGCGCCCGCCAGCAATGTCGCCGGAAGCCAGATCATCTATCCTTCCCCCCGTTCCCGTCCTGCGACGGGGAGGACAAGGCGAAGCTCATGCCCCTTCGAGAAGGCCTTCCTTCCTGATCTTCTCCTGCCACACCAGCGGAGCGAGGCGGTGGACATTCTGGCCTTCGCTGTCGACGGCGACCGTGACGGGCATGTCCTGCACCTCGAACTCGTAGATCGCCTCCATGCCCAGATCCTCAAAGCCGACCACCTTGGCCGCCTTGATCGCGCGGGCGACCAGATAGGCGGCGCCGCCGACCGCCATCAGATAGGCGCTCTTGTGCCTGGCGATCGAGTCCGTCGCGGCGGGACCACGCTCGGCCTTGCCGACGCAGGCGGCGAGGCCCTGTTCCAGCATCATGTCCATGAATTTGTCCATGCGGGTCGCGGTCGTAGGGCCAGCGGGGCCAACCACCTCGTCGCGCACCGGATCGACCGGACCGACATAATAGATGACGCGGCCCTTGAAATCGACCGGCAGCTCCTCGCCACGGCTCAACATGTCCTGGATGCGCTTGTGCGCCGCGTCGCGTCCGGTCAGCATCTTGCCGTTGAGCAGCAGGCGGTCGCCATGCTTCCAGCTCTGCACCACTTCCGGCGTCAGCCTATCCAGATCGACGCGGATCGCTTCCTTGCTCGGTTTCCAGTCGACCTGCGGCCATTCGCTGATCTTCGGCGCTTCCAGATAGGCCGGGCCTGAACCGTCCAGCGTGAAATGCGCATGCCGGGTGGCCGCGCAGTTCGGGATCATCGCCACCGGCTTGCCCGCCGCATGGCAGGGATAGTCGTAGATCTTGACGTCCAGCACGGTCGCCAAGCCGCCCAGGCCCTGCGCGCCGATGCCCAGTGCATTGACCTTGTCGAAAATCTCGATGCGCAGCTTCTCGATCTCGTTCTGTGGTCCGCGCGCCTTCAATTCGCCCATGTCGATGGGGTCCATCAGCGATTCCTTGGCCAACGCCACCGCCTTTTCCGCGGTGCCGCCGATGCCGATGCCCAGCATGCCGGGCGGGCACCAGCCCGCGCCCATCTGCGGCACCATTTCCAGTACCCAGTCGACGATCGAATCGCTGGGGTTCATCATCTTGAACTTGGTCTTGTTCTCCGACCCGCCGCCCTTGGCCGCGACATCGACGATCACCTTGTCGCCGGGCACCATCTCGACGTTCAGCACGCAGGGCGTATTGTCCTTCGTGTTGACGCGGCTGAAGGCGGGATCCTTCAGGATCGAGGCGCGCAGGCGGTTTTCAGGATTGAGATAGGCGCGGCGCACGCCTTCATCGACCACGTCCTGCATGGATCGGCTATTGTCGTCCAGTCGGCAGTCCATGCCCCATTTGATGAAGACATTGACGATGCCGGTGTCTTGGCAGATCGGGCGATGGCCTTCGGCGCACATGCGGCTGTTGGTAAGGATCTGGGCGATGGCGTCCTTGGCCGCCGGATTGGCCTCCGCTTCATAGGCTTTGCCCAGCGCGCGGATATAATCCATCGGATGATAGTAACTGATGAACTGAAGCGCGTCGGCAACGCTCTCGATCAGATCGGCGGTCTTGATGACGGTCATCTACCCTGGTCCCTAGTCTAAGGCCCACCCTGCACGGCGGGTCCATGCAGGGGAGCGGCTAGTAGGGAATCGCGCCCGAGTCCAGTAGCGGCAGGGAACGGGCGGCCGCCCTGAAGGCGTGGGGCGCCGATGCCGGTTTCTTCGCCTGCGGCGCAGTGGAGGTCGTGACCGATCCGGCGCTGACTGCCGGCCGCCAGGCGCTATGAGCGGCCGCTCAAGGCCTGGGCAGGCGAGGACTGACGGCGCCGATGCGCTGGATTCCCTGCTTTCCGCGACTTCCTGACCAGCGATCGGTTCCGGTCGCCTGGCAATCCCTAATCGGCAAAGGGGAACATATGCCACCATGGTTCCTTTTCGCGCAGCACCCGCGCAAAGCTCTCCCGCGCCTCCAGCCGTTCCAGATAGGCGCGCAGTCGGGGAAAGCCGCCCCGCATGGGCTCGATCCTGTCCGCATAGAAGAGCGCAGGCGCCGCCGCGCAGTCGGCGAGGGTGAAGTCGTCCCCCGCCGCCCATCGCCGCCCCGCCATCCTGTCCTCCAGCAGGGCATAGGCCTTGCCCAGCATCCGCCGCGCTTCCCCGACGCCGTGGGTGTCATGGGCGACGCCCTCCGGCCGGATCTTGTCCGCGACGATCGCCTGCATCGGCGTCATGACATAGATGTCGAACAGCCGGTCCATCAGCCGCACCTCCAGCGCCGCATCGCCTTCCTGCGGGATCGGGTGGAACGGCCCTGGATGATGCTGCCCCAGATATTCGACGATGATGCTGGTTTCGGCGATCGTCCTGTCCCGCGCCTCGTCGCGCAGCACGGGGAACTTGCCAAGCGGCCACAGCGCCAGCCAGGACTGCGCCGCCGCCGCATCGTCGAGTGCGCGCGGTTCGAAGGCCGTGCCGTTTTCGTAAAGCGCTATCAGCACCTTCCAGCTGCAGGAGGAGAGGGGGTGATAGTAGAGAATCATGTCGGCTCCTCTCATGTCGCAATGCTTTTGCCGCCCCCTCCGCCATAACCTGTCATGCGTCCGTCATGAAGCGCCATGGGCAGAATCGGCCGGCCCGCGCAATTGCGTGGCAAGCCAAATTTATTTTCGTCCCCCAATTGTCCCTCTTGTCTTTTGCAAAGCCGAGGAAAGTCGGCGCGTCGCTGCGCTGCGACGTGCCGAACCGTCGACGAGATGACTCCCGGCGTCGATGAGCTGAGTCCCCGAACTGTCATTTACCCCCTTGAAAGGAAATGAAGCTGTGGCACTATCCCTTGTATCGGGTTAACGGGGGTTACCCAACAGATTGTGATTGCACCGGCCGGGCTCCTTCCCGGAGGGAGGCTGTTTTTGCCTTGCGATCCGCTCTGCTGGCCCCATCTCCGTGCCTGACCGGGTCGATAATGCTACATTCGTTCGGCCCGGCCGGCACCGGCTTGACCGAATCGAACGAAACAGGAACATTCGGGGGAGTTGGTCATGGATTTTCGAGACAGCGAACAGGTGAGTGCAGGCGACGTGGCAACCGTGATTGACGAAGTGGTCGAAACCGTGGCGGACAAGAAGAAGGCCCCAGTTCCTTCGGAACAGGCACCGGTGGATCAGGCGCCGGCGCCCAAGGCCGATCCCACGCCCGGCTCGTCCACCGTGCTGGAGCGGCGTTTCCATGTCGTGACCGATGCTGGCCGCGACGCTCTGCTGACTGAATTCGGCAAGGATACGCTGCAGGACCGCTATCTGCTGCCCGGCGAGTCCTATCAGGATCTGTTCGCCCGCGTCGCGGCCGCCTATGCCGACGATGCCGACCATGCCCAGCGCGTCTACGACTATATCTCGCGCCTCTGGTTCATGCCCGCCACGCCTGTCCTCTCCAACGGCGGCACCGGCCGCGGCCTGCCCATCAGTTGCTATCTGAACAGCGTCGACGACAGCCTGGAAGGTATCGTCAACACCTGGAACGAAAATGTCTGGCTCGCCTCGCGCGGCGGCGGCATCGGTACCTATTGGGGCAATGTGCGCGGCATTGGCGAGCCGGTCGGCCTCAACGGCAAGACCAGCGGCATCATTCCCTTCGTCCGGGTGATGGACTCGCTCACCCTCGCCATCAGCCAGGGCAGCCTGCGCCGCGGTTCGGCCGCCTGCTACCTCGACATCTCCCATCCGGAGATCGAGGAGTTCCTGGAAATCCGCAAGACCAGCGGCGACTTCAACCGCAAGGCGCTGAACCTGCACCACGGCGTCCTCCTGACCGACGAGTTCATGGAAGCGGTGCGCGACGGCAAGGATTTCGCCCTGCGCAGCCCGAAGGACCAGTCGGTGCGTGGCAGCGTCAACGCCCGCGCGCTGTTCCAGAAACTGGTGGAGGTCCGCCTCGCCACCGGCGAACCCTATATCGTCTTCAACGACACCGTGAATCGCACGATGCCCAAGCATCATCGCGATCTGGGCCTCAAGGTGTCGACATCGAACCTGTGTTCCGAAATCACTTTGCCGACGGGTCGCGACCATATCGGCAATGACCGCACGGCTGTCTGCTGTCTCTCCTCGCTCAATCTCGAAACATGGGATGAGTGGAAGGACGACGGGCGCTTTGTCGAGGATGTCATGCGCTTCCTCGACAATGTGCTGCAGGACTATATTGACCGCGCGCCGCCGGAAATGGCGCGGGCGAAATATAGTGCGAGCCGTGAACGGTCAGTGGGCCTGGGGGTGATGGGGTTCCACTCCTTCCTCCAGGCCCGGGGGCTTCCCTTTGAAGGCGCCATGGCGAAAAGCTGGAACCTGCGCATCTTCAAGCATATCAACGAGAAGGTGAACGAGGCCTCGATGCAGCTCGCGGTCGAGCGCGGCCCGTGCCCGGACGCCGCCGACATGGGCGTGATGGAGCGGTTCAGCTGCAAGATGGCGATCGCGCCCACGGCGTCGATCAGCATCATCTGCGGCGGCGTGTCCGCCTGTATCGAGCCTATTCCGGCGAACATCTACACGCACAAGACGCTGTCCGGCAGCTTCTCGGTCAAGAATCCCTATCTGGAAAAACTGCTGGTCGAAAAAGCGAAGGATTCGACCGCCGTCTGGAATTCGATCCTGGAAAAGGGCGGCAGCGTCCAGCATCTCGACTTCCTTAGCCAGGAAGAAAAGGACACGTTCAAGACCAGCTTCGAGATCGACCAGCGCTGGCTGCTCGAACTGGCTGCCGACCGCACGCCCTATATCGACCAGGCCCAGTCGCTGAACCTGTTCATCCCGGCGGACGTGGAAAAATGGGACCTCCTCATGCTCCACTACCGGGCGTGGGAACTGGGCATCAAGTCGCTTTATTATCTGCGCTCCAAGTCGGTCCAACGCGCTGGCTTCGCAGGCGGCGTGGAGGCCGACAACACCATCGACGCCCCGAAATTCGAAATTGGCGAGACCACCGACTATGACGAGTGCCTCGCCTGCCAGTGATGATTTTCGGTCAAAGTGGTACTTTGACCGAGCAGGAGGATCGTGGTGACGCAGTTGGCCGTCATGGCTGCCATAGGGATGGGAATGCTTCTCCTGGGCATTTCCAGTTTGCGACGGAAGCCTGATGAAAGCGTTTCATTGGCTGAAGCTGCGATCCTCAAAGCGGCCGGAACCGAGCCGCTTCCATTGACCGCGTTTGGTCGGATCATGAACCGCGTTCATGCGTGGCTTCTGACCGTAATTGGATTTATTATTGCGCTGATTGGCCTTGCCGCTGCGCTCACCTGATCGCCCGGAGTAACCACCATGCCTCTTCTTCAAGCCAGCAAGGTCTACAAGCCCTTCGAATATCCCTGGGCCTATGAGTTCTGGAAGCGCCAGCAGCAGCTTCACTGGCTGCCGGAGGAAGTGCCGCTGGGCGAGGATTGCCGTGATTGGGCGCAGAAGCTTTCCGACCATGAGCGCAATCTGCTGACGCAGATCTTCCGCTTCTTCACCCAGGCCGACGTGGAGGTGCAGGACTGTTACCACGAAAAATATGGCCGCGTTTTCAAGCCGACCGAAGTCAAGATGATGCTGACCGCCTTCAGCAACATGGAAACGGTCCACATCGCCGCCTATTCGCACCTGCTCGACACCATCGGCATGCCCGAAAGCGAATATAGCGCCTTCATGCAGTATAAGGAGATGAAGGACAAACACGACTATCTCCAGCAGTTCGGCGTCGACACGGACGAGGATATCGCCAAGACGCTGGCCATGTTCGGCGGCTTTACAGAGGGGCTCCAGCTCTTCGCCTCCTTCGCGATGCTGATGAACTTCCCGCGCTTCAACAAGATGAAGGGCATGGGCCAGATCGTAAGCTGGTCCGTCCGGGACGAGACTCTGCATTGCGAGGGCATTGTCCGCCTCTTCCATGCCTTCGTGAAGGAACGCGACTGCCTGACCGCGTCGGTCAAGGACGACATCATGGACATGTGCCAGAAGACCGTCCGCATCGAGGACGCCTTCGTCGACCTGGTCTTCGAAATGGGCCCGGTCCCCGGCATGACGCCCAAGGACATCAAGAAATATGTCCGCTACATCGCGGATTGGCGGCTGGGGCAGCTGGGCCTCAAGCCCATCTACATGATCGACGAGCACCCGCTCCCCTGGCTGACTCCGCTGCTTAACGGCGTGGAGCATGCCAATTTCTTCGAAACCCGCGCGACGGAATATTCGAAGGCGGCGACCCGCGGCCAGTGGAACGACGTATGGGATGCCTTCGACCGCCGCACCAAGCTCAAGGGCGGCACCGCCGCCAATGCTGACGAGGCGGGCGATCCGGACATGTTCAAGGCGGCGGGGATCGCGGCGGAGTAATCGCGAAACGGGAAAGGCGGCGCCGCGACAGCGGTGTCGCCCTTCGACCAAGGGAAATGCTTTCCTGACAGCCGCCGGCCGGCAAACTGACCCCTATATGAACGCTGCGTTTTGTTCCGTTCATGAAACATTTATCCGCCTTGGTTTGTTGTGCTCCCATCGATAATTGGACCGTGGGAACCAGAGATGAGATTCAACCTGAAAGCCGCTTTCGCCGCCCTGTCGCTTGGCGCGGTAACCTTGAGCGCTGCTCCGGCAGCCGCTGATCCGCCGCCATGGGCGGGGCATGGTCGCGGTGGGGAGCGCGGTCATGGCCGCGACGACTGGAAGCATGGAGGGCGTCACGACAATGGCCGTCACGAAGGCTGGCGCCGTCCTGGCGGCGTGATCTACAGCTATGACTGGAACCGGCCGGACCCGCGCTATGGCCGCTATTATCGGCCCGATCGCTATTATCGCGACGGCTATGAGCCGATCCGCGTGACCCGTTCCACCCGCATCTATCGCGGCTATGACGACCGCTATTATTGCCGCCGTTCGGACGGCACCACCGGCCTGATCGTCGGCGCGGCGCTGGGCGGCCTGCTTGGTGGTCAGCTCGACCGCGGCCGTTCGAACACGGCAGGCATCCTGATCGGTGCAGGCGCTGGCGCGCTGCTGGGTCGGGAAGTCGATCGCGGCAATCTGAACTGCCGCTAAACCGCGGGGGAGGGCGAAGGCCCTCCCTCAACGAACCGCCCGAAATCAGGCCGTCAACATCAGGCCCTCAACACCATGGATGCCGCGCACCGTCCCATTCGCGCGCCAGCCCTTCGGCCACCAGCACCTCGCCGATCGATTGACCGCCCCGCGTCACTACCCGCAATGCGCGCCCATAGCGGTCGGTCTCCCGGTCTCCACTCTCCAGAGAAAAAGGGCCGGCATTCATCAACTGTTGCAGTCTCTGCGTTGCCCGCACACCTAGCGCGGCTTCCTCGGCACAGCGCGGCCCGTGCGTTTCCGGCGCATCGATGTCCATGACCCGCACCTTTTCGCCATGGAACCAGAAGGTGTCCCCATCGACAACGCAATTGACGCCGCCGCCGACATGGCAGAAACCGAATTGCGCCGACAGGCTGTCCCTTGAGGCAGGCGAGGCGGGTTCATGCCAATGCTGCTGGACGCGTTGCAGCAGATCCGGCCCGAACCAGCCCAGCGCCGCGCCGACCAGCACCCCGCCGACGACCAGGACGGCAATGGACGGATATCCCCGCTTCCTGGGTCGCAGGCGCCCTCGACCAGCGCGGCCAGCCTCCGCCAGCCAGATTCGCTCCCCGCTCGCCTTCCCCGACCTTTTACCCATGACGCGCCCATAACGGGGAGCGCGCTTCCCGTCTCGTGCGAAAATCGTCCGATCCGACCGGGATCAAAGATCATTCGCGCAAACCGTTGGCCTGATCAGCAGGACCCTTGCTGACCCCGCCTATGCCGCATCCCGAACCGAACCCTAATCCTCGTCTTCGGTTGGCCCCAATATATCCTCCTCATCGTCCATCTGCGGTTCGCCGGCGAAGGCGTCATTGTCGATCCGGCCGGATTGGTTCATCTCCTCCATCCTCTCGACCAGATCGGGCGTGTCGTCGGGCAGGATCTGGGCCGGATTGGGCCGGCCGCCGCGCTCGCTGTCCTCGGCCAGATCCGTCGATCGCGCCCGCGCCTCATCGGCCACGTCCTGCGCCTGCGAACCCGCTTCGTCCTGTTCGCCATTCTCCTCGCCCGTATCGGGGAAGGGGCTGTTGTCGGATCGGTTCATGCTCTGTCTCCTTCCCCGCTCCAACGGCCGGCGGCCCGCCCCGTTCCCGCCCGGCAAAAGGCGCTGGACAGCATCCTGCGAACGGGGCAAGAGCCGCCACGATCCTTTTCGCCTCGTTCTGCACAAGGAACTTCCATGCCCCGCCAGCTCATTTCCTCCGGCTCGCCTTTCGAGGCGCAGGTCGGCTATTCGCGCGCCGTCGTACAGGGCGACTGGTGCTTCGTCGCCGGCACTACCGGCACCGATCCCGAAACCAGGGCCATGCCCGAATCCGTCGTCGACCAGGGCCGGAACGCGCTGAAGGTCATCGGCCGGGCGCTGGAGGAAGCGGGCTTTTCCTTCGCGGACGTGGTACGCGTCACCTATTACATCACGGACCCGGCCTATTGGGACGTGCTGGGGGAGGCGACCGCGCCGGTCTTCGGCGACCTCCGCCCCGCCGCGAGCTGCATCGTCACCGGCCTCATCAAGCCGGAGATGAAGATCGAGATCGAAGTCACCGCATATCGCGGGTAATTTGGGGGATAATGGCCATGCTGACCATGTACGGCATCAAGAATTGCGACACGATCAAGAAGGCGCGCAATTTCCTCGACAATAGCGGCAAGGCCTACGGCTTCCACGACTACAAGGTGTCGGGCGTCGACAAGACAAAGCTGGAGGAATGGGTGATGGAGCATGGATGGGAAACCATCCTCAACCGTTCCGGCACCACCTTCAAGGCGCTGGATGCGGGTGACAAGGCGCATATCGACGCGGAAAAGGCGGTGCTGCTGATGATGAGCAACCCCTCGATGATCAAGCGACCGATCCTGGACCTGGGCGACCGCACCATCGTCGGCTTCAAGGCGACCACCTATGAGGATGCGCTGGAGGGCGTGAAGGCATGATCCTGGGGAGGATGCTGCGGCCGGTCATCCATCGGACCGCCATCCTCCTCCTCACCCTGTTGATGGCGGCGCCTGTGATGGCAGAGACCGGGGCAGAACCCCTCATCATCGCCCATCGCGGCGCCAGCGGCGAGCGGCCCGAACATACGCTCGCCGCCTATGAGCGCGCGATCGATCAGGGCGCCGACTATATCGAGCCGGACCTGGTGCTGACGCGGGATGGCGTCCTCGTCGCCCGGCATGAAAATGAGATAGGCGGCACGACCGACGTCGCGGACCATCCGGAATTCGCCGCCCGCAAGGCCACCAGGACGATCGACGGGCAACAGGTGACCGGCTGGTTCACCGAGGATTTCACGCTGGCGGAATTGCGCACGCTGCGCGCTCGCGAGCGCCTGGCCGCGCTCCGTCCCGCCAACAGCCGCTTCAATGACCTCTATCCGATACCGACCTTCGAGGAGATATTGAAGCTGGTGCGAGCCAAGGAGGCGGAGACCGGCCGCCGCATCGGCGTCTATCCCGAAACCAAGCATCCGAGCTATTTCGCCGGCATCGGCCTGCCCCATCAGGCGCCCTTGCTCGCTCTGCTCAGCCAATATGGCTATCAGACGGAGGCCGATCCGGTCTTCATCCAGTCCTTCGAGGTCGGGAACCTCAAGGCCCTGCGCGCAGTGACCCGCCTGCGCCTGATCCAGCTCGTGGATGGGGAGGGCGGTCCGGCCGATGCGCCGGGCACGACCTATGCCGACATGATGACGACCAGGGGGCTGGAGCAGATCGCCGACTATGCCGACGGCATCGGCCCGCCGACAGCCATGGTGCTGGCGCCGGAGGGGCCGACCGGCCTTGTCGATCGCGCCCATCAGGTCGGGCTGCAGGTCCATGTGTGGACGCTGCGCATGGAAAACAGCTTCCTGCCCACGGCCTTCCAGCGTCCCGACGATCCGCAGGGCCGGGGCGATTTTGCCGGCTATGCAAGGGCAGTCGCCGGCACGGGCGTCGACGGCATGTTCAGCGATTTTCCCAGGCAGGCGCGCGAGGCGCTGAAGCCCGCGCTCTGATGGTTCATTCTCGCTGATGACTTGTCAAACCTGCGGCGGAAGCGAATAACAGCCTTATGCTTTCGCAGAAGACCCGTTACGCTATCCGCGCTCTCCAACATCTCGCAGACCGCTATCGCCAGGGTCCGGTGCCCTTGGGTGAGATTGCCACACGCCAGAATATCCCCTCCAAATTCCTGACCGTGATCCTGTCGGAACTGTCGCGCGAAGGGTTGGTCGCCACGCAGCGGGGGCGCGATGGCGGCTACTGGCTGGCGCTGGCCCCGGTCGACATCAGCTATGGCGACATCGTCCGGCTGACGCGCGGGTCGCTCGCGCTCACGCCCTGCGCCAGCCGCTTCGCGCATGAAACCTGCACCAACTGCCTGCCCGAATCGGAATGCCGCCTGCACCGCGTGATGCTTCGCGTACGCGACGAGACCGCCAAGGTGCTGGACAGCATCAGCCTGGCCGAACCCTTCGCGACGGAGGAAATGGGGTAAGAGGCTCGATCCGAGCCATTTCCGTTCCTCCCGCCGGATGCGAATGCCGGGCTCCTGCCCAAAGCCTTGCGCCGGACGCGCAGCTTCGCCACATCAACGCCATGACGACTCCACCCCTCAAAGCCACCCTGATCCCGGTCACTCCGCTCCAGCAGAATTGCACGCTGTTTTGGTGCACGGCGACCAATCGCGGCGCCTTCGTCGATCCTGGCGGCGACCTGCCGGTGCTCAAGAGGGCGGCCGAGCAGCAAGGTGTCACCATAGAGAAGATCCTCGTCACCCATGGCCATATCGACCATTGCGGTCAGGCGGGCATGCTGGCTCGCGACCTGGGCGTGCCGATCGAAGGTCCGCATGAGGCCGACCGTTTCTGGATCGACCGGCTCGATGAGGACGGTCGCAAATATGGCATCAATGGCGAGAGTTTCGAACCTGATCGCTGGCTGAAGGATGGCGACCGCGTCACGGTCGGCAATCTCACGCTCGACGTCTATCACTGTCCCGGCCATACGCCGGGGCACGTCGTCTTCCACCACGCCCCCAGTAAGCTCGCCATCGTCGGCGACGTGCTGTTCCAGGGTTCTATCGGCCGCACGGACTTTCCGATGGGCAATCATCAGGATCTGATCGACGCGATCACGGGCAAGCTATGGCCGCTGGGCAACGACACGGCTTTCGTCCCCGGACATGGGCCGATGAGCAACTTCGCCCATGAACGGCGCACCAACCCCTTTGTCGGGGATGCCGTGCTGGCCTGATCCCTACCGGATCATCGCCATGGCGGGCGGCGCCGGCATTGCGCGGGTCGCGCCATAGGCGACATAGAGTGCCGTCACCGCCATGCCGACCATCACCGCCCAGGTCAGCAGCGCCCCGCCCGCACGCCAGACGGTGGGCTTGTCCGCATCCATCCCAAATCCATGGGCGATTCGCGCCAGCACCAGCACCAGCGCCGCGATCCAAAGCCAGATCGACGCCCCGACCGCCAGTTCCACCAGGCCGAAGAGGATCAGTGTCACCGGCACATATTCGATGAAATTGGCATGCGCCCGCATCCGCTTGGCCAGCAGCGCACTGCCGCCGTCGCCATGCATCACCCGGTCGGAAATCCGGATTCGCGCGCAGCGCACGCCCAGCCACATGTTGAGCAGCGCGCAGGCCGCGGCCAGCGTCAGCGTTATCGGCAGCAACATCGGATTTACCCCCTTTTGTCGAGACGCCCGCAAGAATAGGGCGGCGGCCCGCCGGGGCAAGAAGGACTTGCGCATGGGCCAAAAAACGCTATAGGCGCAGGGCTTCGCGATCATCCGGGCCGCATGGGTCTGCGGCGCCGTTGGCGTCGACATCCATCGGATACGGCCAGTCGCACTAACAGATCAATTTATGGAATAAGGTGCCGACATGGCTGTCCCCAAGAGGAAAACGTCCCCGTCCCGCCGCGGCATGCGCCGCAGCCATGACTCGCTGCGCGTCGAGGCCTATCAGGAATGCTCGAACTGCGGCGAACTCAAGCGCCCGCACAATCTCTGCGACGCCTGCGGCCATTATAACGGCCGTGAAGTTGTCGCGGTCGGGGCCTGACGCTCAAGCATTTCTCCTGAAAAGGGTGCGTTAACTTGTCCAGCCAACCGCGAATCGCAATAGACGCGATGGGCGGGGATGAAGGCGTGCGCGTGATGATGGCGGGCGTGGCGCTCGCCCGTCGCCGTCACGAAGGGCTGCGCTTCACCCTTTTCGGAGACGAGGTGCGGATCAAGTCCGCGCTTGACAGTCATCCCAATCTGCGCGCCGCGTCGGAAATCGTCCACGCGCCTGATGTCGTGGATGCAGGGGACAAGCCCAGCGTCGCCATCCGCAAGAAGACCAGCTCCATGAGCATGGCGATCGCGGCGGTGAAGGCGGGAACCTGCGGCGCGGCCGTCTCTTCGGGCAATACCGGCGCGCTGATGGCGATGGCGAAGCTGGCGCTCCGTACCATGAAGGGCGTGGACCGGCCTGCGCTGGCCGCCATGCTGCCGACGCTGGGCGACAATGACGTGGTCATGCTGGACCTGGGCGCCAACACCGAATGCGACGCCCGCAATCTCGTCCAGTTCGCGGTGATGGGCGCCGCCTACGCCCGCATAGCCCTCGACCTTGAGCGTCCTCGCGTTCGCCTGATGAACATCGGCACGGAAGAGATGAAGGGCACGGAGGAGATCCGCGACGCCGCCGCGATCCTGCGCGCCGCGACCAGCCTGCCGCTGTCATTCGAGGGCTTCACCGAAGGCGACAAGATCGGCCGGGGCGATGTCGACGTCATCGTGTCGGACGGCTTTTCCGGCAATGTGGCGCTCAAGACGGCGGAGGGCACCGCCCGTTTCGTCACCGACCTGCTGCGCACGGCCTTCACCAGTTCGATTCGCTCGAAGCTCGGCTTCCTGATATCCAAGCCCGCAATGCACCTGCTGCGCCATCATCTCGACCCGAACAACCATAATGGCGCGGTTTTCCTCGGTCTCAATGGCGTGGTCGTGAAAAGCCATGGCAGCGCCAATGACAAGGGCGTCGCCAATGCCGTCCATGTCGCCGCCCGACTGCTGGAGGAAGACATCACCCGGCGCATCGCCGCCGACATGCACGGGATCGAGGGGTTGACTGCCCCCGCATCCAGGATGGAGCTGCCCGCAAAGTGATCCGCCGATCCGTTCTCCTGGGCACGGGTTCCGCCCTGCCGGTCCGCTCCGTCAGCAATACCGAACTGGCCAGGACCGTGGACACGAGCGACGAATGGATCGTGGAGCGCACCGGCATCCGCACGCGCTACATCGCGGGAGAGGGCGAAACCACCGCCAGCCTTGCCACCGATGCGGCGAAGGCGGCGCTGGAGGCTGCCCGCCTGTCGGCGCAGGACATCGATCTCATCATCCTGGCGACGGCCACGCCCGATCAGACCTTCCCGGCTACGGCCACCATCGTGCAGGCGGCGCTCGGCATCGATGACTGCGTCGCCTTCGACGTGGCGGCGGTCTGCTCCGGCTTCCTCTATGCCATCACCGTCGCGGACAGCATGATCCGGTCGGGCGCGGCCCGGAACGCGATCGTCATCGGCTCGGAAACCTTCAGTCGCATCCTGGACTGGGAAGATCGCACAACTTGCGTGCTCTTCGGCGACGGAGCGGGGGCGGTGGTGCTGGGCGCGGAGGAAAGCGCCGAAGGCAAGCGCGGCATCCTAGCCTCGAAACTCCATGCCGACGGCCGGCACAACCAGCTTCTCTATGTCGATGGCGGCCCCTCGACGACGCAGACCGTCGGCAAGCTGCGGATGAAGGGGCAGGAGGTGTTCCGCCACGCCGTCACCAATCTCGCCTCTGTCCTGACCGAAGTGATGGAGGCCGCTGGCCTTGCAACGTCGGAGATCGACTGGCTGGTGCCGCATCAGGCCAATGCCCGCATCCTTGACGCGACTGCGCGCAAGCTGAAGCTCTCGCCGGAAAGGGTGGTGATGACGGTCGACCGCCATGCGAACACCTCCGCCGCGTCGGTACCCCTGGCGCTGGACCTTGCCATGCGCGATGGCCGCATCCAGCCCGGCCAGCTGCTGGTGCTGGAGGCGATGGGCGGCGGCTTCACCTGGGGCGCCTGCGTCCTGCGGGTGTAAAGGGCCGCCGGGCACCGCGTTGCCATGTCGCGGATAAGGGGGTGGAAAAGCTTCGTTCCTTTGTCCCGATCCACCTGCCGATCACTCCCGCAACGACCGCCACATGCCTGATTCTGCCCCCGATGGACCGCATCTGCGTCCCCCATTCCGCCAAGCTCCCTTTTGGGACCGTTACCATGTCGATTTTTCACGGTTTTTTAAGGATTTCGGCGATCGATCATCTTGCCGAATCATTAGGAATCGCGCACATTATCGAGTGATCACCCGCGTTTAGGCTCGACGGGTGTCATGGTGGGGACATAGGATGAGCGGTAACGGAACTCTGACGCGCGCGGATCTCGCGGAGAGCGTGAACCGTCATATTGGCCTTTCGCGGGCAGAAGCGGCAACCCTGATCGAATCCATTTTGGAGCATATGTCCGCCGCGCTGGAACGCGGGGAAAATGTGAAGATTTCCAGCTTCGGCACCTTTGTCCTGCGCGACAAGACGCAACGCATGGGCCGCAACCCGAAGACGGGTGTCGAAGTGCCGATCGAACCGCGCCGGGTGCTGACCTTCCGCGCCAGCCAGACGATGCGGGACCGCGTCGCCTCGGCCTGAAAACGGCCCGCCAAAACGGCTATTTTCCCGAAGGTTGACCTTTGCGCCGCTAAGGGTGCAACATCATGACCATGGAAAAGGCAGAGGGCGCATTTCTGACGATCAGCGAGCTGGCAAGCGAACTTGATCTGCCGCAGCATATATTGCGCTATTGGGAAACCCGCTTCACTCAGTTGCGCCCGCTCCAGCGATCGGGCAATCGCCGCTATTACCGGCCCGCCGACGTGGCCTTGGTGCGGCGCATCAACCATCTGCTGAATGTCGAGGGCTTCACCGTGAAGGGCGCGCAAAAGGCGCTGGGCGAAGGCGGCGGCGATCCGGTGCGGACATCATCCGCGCCGCCCCGGGCAGGCCATGCCGAATCGACCCGGGGCGCCGATCTGCTTCCCCGGCTGGAGGCCATCCGCGCAACGCTGGCCAGGGCGATAGGCGAATAGCTCTATGCCGGTGGCGATCAGACCACCGGCGCTGCGTAGATCAGGTCGCGAAACGGCACGTTGCCGACCATGAAGACGGTCTCGCCTATCTCCACGAATCCATGCCGGGCATAGAAGCGCTGCGCCCGCGCATTGTCGGTATAGACCGCGAGCAACATGCGCCTTGCGCCGCGTTGCCGCGCTTCCTCCATCACCCGTGCCAGAAGAGCATCGCCATTGCCGCCGCCCTGCCAGCCGGAGAGGAGATAGATGCGCTTGAGTTCGAGATCGTCCTGCCGCGTTTCGACCGGCAGCCTGGGCGGCGCCAGCAGCGCATAGCCCACCGGCGCGCCCAGCGGGGTTTCCCCAATCAGCACCACCTGGTCCACATCGGCCAGCGCCGCGGCATAGAAATCCTCCCCATGGGCGGTCCGGACATGGGCAATCAGGGCGTCGCCCGGATGATCATAGGCAAAGCTGGCGAGGAAGGTTGCGCCGCCCAGCAGCGACAGTGCCGCGGCATCGCGCGGCTCCGCCCGTCGCCAGTGGATCGGCGTCATCGGCGCTACTCAGCGCGACCCCGGCCCCAGTGCCGGGTCCAGGTCGCGCGGCCGCGTGAAGCGGGCCAGGGTGGCGATGTTGGGCTTTGCCTCGCTCCAATGCGTGATGGGCAGGTCCATGACGGCGATGGAGGCGGTCGGGAACTTCACCTCCACATCCTCGCGCAGCGGGCTGGCACCATCATCGGGGACAAGGTCGAGGACCAGTTCCTCCAGCCCCGGATTATGCCCCGACATCAGCACGCTGTCGACATCGTCCGGCAGGTCGCGGATCACGTCGAACAGGGTGGGGGTGGAGGCAAGATAGATGCGCCGGTCCCAATGCGGATCGATCACCTCGCCATAGCCGGTGAAGAAGACATTGAGCGTTTCCACCACCCGCACCGCCGGGGAAGCGACCACCATGTCGAAACGGATATTCTGCGCCCTGGCGAATTCGCCCATCACCAGGGCCGCCTTTTCCCCCCGGCTGTTCAGCGGACGGTCGAAATCCCGCGCAACCGGATCGTCCCAATCGGACTTGGCGTGACGGAACAGGATCAACCGCTTCATTTTTGCTCCAGGTCGTGGGTGCCGGCGTCGAGTCCCTGAAGCCCTAGCGTTGCATTCCCGTTAAGACCAGCGCGGGATTGGCCGCTGACGGATATGATGGCCTCGTCCAGCGTCAGGCGGCGGATCGGCGTGCCGGGGGGGAAGGCGCTCAACAATCGGCTGGGCATGGCCGCGGACAGGATGACGAAGCTTCCCCGGTCCTCCGCCCGCCGGATCAGCCGGCCGAAGGCCTGCGCCATTCGCGCCCGGATCAGCCGATCGTCATAGGCGCTGCCGCCGCCGCCCTGATTGCTGGCCGCCAGCTTGCGCGCGGCATGCAGGACGGTCGGCTTGGACCAGGGCACCCCCTCCATCACCACCAGCCGCAGCGAATGGCCGGGCACATCCACGCCGTCGCGCAGCGCGTCGGTACCAAGCAGGGAGGCGCGGGGATCGTCGCGGAAAATGTCGATCAGCGTGCCCGTATCCATCGGGTCCACATGCTGCGCGTAAAGCGGCAACCCCGCCCGCGCCAGCCGGTCTGCGATCCGCGCATGCACGGCGCGCAGCCGCCGGATCGCGGTGAACAGGCCAAGCGTTCCGCCGCCCGCCGCCTCGATCAGCCGGGCATAGGCGCCGGACAGCGCCGCAATGTCGCCGCGCTTGATATCGGTGACGATCAGCACTTCCGACCGGCCCGGATAATCGAAGGGGCTGTTCGCCTCGAACCGCCCGGCCCCCCGCGGCAGGTGGTTGGCGCCGCTCCGGCTCATCGCATTGTCCCAGTCGCCGCCGCCCTTCAGCGTGGCGGAGGTGATCAGCACGCCTTGCGCCGGCTTCAGCACCGCCTGCGCCAGCGGGCGGGTCGGGTCCAGCCAGTGGCGATGGATGCCGATGTCATATTCTCGCCCCTCGATCCGCTCCACGGCCAGCCAGTCGACATAATCCGCGTCCGCCGGTCCACCGATCCGCGCCAGCAGCGCCAGCCAGGCCGTCACCAGATCGCGCCGCCAGCCAAGCGAGGCGATCGCCCCCTCGACCCGCGCCCGCGCCGCGCCGTCCAGCCAGTCGGGCGCTTCCTCGATCACCGCCTCCATCCGCTTGCCCAGATGGGTCAGGGGGCGCAGCAGACTGTCGAGCGCCTGAGCCGCCTCCTGTGCTGCCTCGACCAGCGTCCCGTCCGGTTCGGCCAGTTCCGTCTCCAGCCCATAGCCGGCATCCGCCTCGCCGCCGTCGGCCGCCCGCGCATAGACAGTGCCGCGCACCGCAGCGAGCAGCGCCTCGACCGGCCCGAAGGGTTCCCCGGCGACGACCCGCTTCAGCCATTCATCGGCCGGGAGCGCCCGTGCCGCGTCCGCCGCCGCCCTGATCGCCTCGCCGCCCTGTTCGTCATAGCTGGCAAGGTCGGACAGGCGCGCCGCCAGTCCGCGCCGCCGCCCGCGCGAATTACCCTCCGGCCCCATGACCCAGCGGCGCAGTTCGATCGCCTCCTGCCCGGAAAGCGCGACGGAGAAGGTCGAATCAGCCGCATCGAACAGATGATGGCCCTCGTCGAACACGATGCGCTGCGGCGCCTGTCCGGTCTCGCGCCCTCGCGCCGCATTGATCATCACCAGCGCATGATTGGCGATCACGATGTCGGCATCCGCCGATGCCCGCGTCGATCGCTCGATGAAGCATTTCCGATAATGGGGGCAGCCCGCATAGATGCACTCGCCGCGCCGGTCGGTCAGCGCCGTCGATCCGTTGCGCCGGAACAGCGTCGGCAACCATCCCGGCAGGTCGCCGCCGATCATGTCGCCATCCTTGGTGAACGCCGCCCAGCGCGCGACCAGATGCGCCAATATCGCCGCTCGCCCCGCAAAGCCGCCCTGCAGCGCATCCTCCAGGTTCAGCAGGCAAAGATAATTTTCCCGCCCCTTGCGCACCACCACCCGCTTCGCCGCCACGGCGGGATCGGGGAACAGGCGCAGGCTTTCCCGGTCCAGTTGCCGCTGCAAAGCCTTGGTATAGGTCGAAATCCACACCGTGCCCTGTGCTTCCCCGGCCCAGAGCGATGCAGGGGCGAGATAGCCCAGCGTCTTGCCGATCCCCGTTCCGGCTTCCGCCAGCAGCATGTTGGGCTGGTCGCGATGCGCCCTGGGGTGGAACACCTCCGCCGCTGCGGCGGCATAGGCCTGTTGCCCCGGCCGCGCTTCGGCGCCAGTGCCGGTCAATTGCTGCAACCGCGCCACCACTGCATCGGATTGCAGCGATATGGTGCGCGGGGCGGGGCGGGGCGGGTTTTCCTCCCATTCGGGCAGCTTGGAAAAGAGCCAGCGCTCCGCTTCCTTCGGCCGGGCAATGCGCGGCGCCACCAGCGGCGCCCAGGGCCAGCGCAGCCGGTGCAGCGATTGCGCCGCCGTCCAGCCGCCCTCGCGCTCGATCCATGCAGGGGATTCCAGCATCGCCAGCAGCGCGCCGGTCGCCGCCTGCAACAATGCGGGAATATCCGATTCACTGGCCGGACGAGGCAGGTTCAACGCTTCCGCCAGCCCCTTGGGCGTCGGCACAAGAAAGCGCGCGGGATGGATGAAGGCCCATAGTTCCAGCAGGTCCAGGCCATTGAGATCGGGATAACCCAGCCGTTGTCCGGTCAGCGGCGCGTTCAGCAGCAGCGTCGGCGTCTCGGCCGTCCGCGCAATGGCCGTGCCCTTGGGAACGGCCGCGGTCCGATCCCCCTCCCTGATCCAGATGCCGCCATGGCTGGCATGCAGGGCGGGCAGGGCGGCGGGATCGATCACCCGTCCCGCTTAGGACAACGGGAACAAAAGGGAAACCTGAAAAGCGCGGAATTCAGCTGAAGCGACGGCCAAAACCGCCCGCCGGTCGCGGTGCCGGCGACCGCGGCGCAAAGGCCGTCGGGGCAAGCTGCGCCGCCCGTGCAATCTCCAGCCGGTCGAATAGCGGTCCGTCCGTCAGCTCATAGGGAAAGCGGATGCCCATGCGATCCTCTTCGGACCACTGCACCGTGGCGAAAACGATATGGCCGTCATAGTCGATCTGGCACTGGCTGCGCACCGGCAAGCCGCAGCCCGCAATCTGGGCGCCGCCTTCGCTCAGGTCGACGATGGTTCCTTCAAGGCTGTCGAGCACGGTCGTCACGACGACGGGTATATCGACGGCTATTCTTTGACGGCTGCGCGGCTGCATGGTCCCTCCTGAGCTGTGTGAAGGGCTGGCCTGACCATGAGGCGGATCGGTCGGGCGGTCTGTCGCGACCTGGCCAGTACCCGACAAGCCTTGCCGTTCCGCAACCGCGTCATGGTCACACCAGCTCTAAGCTCCCGATAAATATAGGTCATCAGGGTTAATCAAAGTTAAACATCGGGTCTCGAAAAGCGCCGTTCATCTCCATTTCGGCACCTGGAACCGCTGCCTTGCATCCGGTCTGGACATTGATCGACGTTAACGCCGGCTTTGCCGATCCGCTTTCCATCATGTTGTTTTCCGATTCGTCAGATGTTTCCAACGGCCGCGAAAATGCTTAGGGGGACGCATCATGACCGTGTCCGAAAACATCCGCACCGCCGCGCAGGCGTCCAAGGCCTGGCCCTATGAGGAAGCCCGCAAGCTCCTGAAGCGCTATCAGAACGGCGCGCCTGAAAAAGGCCATGTGCTGTTCGAAACGGGGTATGGCCCCTCGGGCCTGCCGCATATCGGCACGTTCAACGAAGTGCTGCGCACCACCATGGTGCGCAACGCCTTTCATGCGCTGTCGGACGTGCCGACCCGCCTGATTGCGTTCAGCGACGATATGGACGGCCTGCGCAAGGTTCCGGACAATGTGCCCAACCAGGCGATGCTGGCGCAGCATCTGGGCAAGCCGCTGACGCAGGTGCCCGATCCGTTCGGGAAATATGAAAGCTTCGCGCATCACAACAATGCGATGTTGCGGGAATTTCTCGACCGCTTCGGCTTCGACTATGAATTCGTCTCCGCGACGGAGCGCTACAGGTCCGGGGTTTTTGACGACGCACTGAAGAATGTCCTGCGCCATTATCAGGATATCATGGACATCATGCTGCCGACGCTGCGCAAGGAACGGCAGGCGACCTATTCGCCGGTCCTGCCGATCTCGCCCAGCAGCGGCATCGTGCTTCAGGTGCCGGTCGAGGTGATCGATGCCGACAAGGGCTTGGTCCGCTTCGAGGACAACTCTGTTCCGGGGGGCGAGGTGATCGAGCAGTCGATCCTGTCCGGCGCCGCCAAGCTGCAATGGAAGGTCGACTGGGCGATGCGCTGGGTCGCACTGGGCGTCGATTATGAGATGGCGGGCAAGGATCTGATCGATTCCGTCACGCAAAGCTCGAAGATCTGCCGCGCCCTGGGTGCCCGCCCGCCCGAAGGCTTCAATTACGAGATGTTCCTCGACGAAAAGGGCGAGAAAATCTCCAAGTCCAAGGGCAACGGCCTCAGCCTCGAGCAATGGCTGACCTATGGCCCGCAGGAGAGCCTGGCCTTCTACGCCTATCGCGAGCCGAAGAAGGCGAAGCAGCTCCACATGGGCGTCATTCCCCGCGCGGTCGACGAATATTGGCAGTTCCGCGGCAATTATCCGGGCCAGCCGGTGGAGCAGCAGCTCGGCAATCCGGTCCACCATATCCATGATGGCAAGCTGCCGCAGGGACGCCTGCCGGTGACCTTCGGCCTGCTGCTGAACCTGGTCGGCGTGATGGGCGACGCCAGCCGCGAACAGGTCTGGGGCTATCTCCAGAATTATGTCGCGGATGCCAATGCCGAAAGCTATCCGGAGCTGGACGCGCTGATCGGCCACGCGCTGGCCTATCACCGGGATTTCGTCGCCCCGACGCTCAAGCGCCGCGCGCCCACCCAGAGCGAAGCCGCCGCCCTGCGCAAGCTGGACGCGGAACTCGCCGCCCTGCCCGAAGGCGCCACGGCGGAGGATATCCAGAATATCGTCTATGCTATCGGCAAGGACGAAGCCTATGGCTTTGCCGAGCTGCGCGACTGGTTCAAGGCGCTATACCAGACACTGCTGGGTGCCGACCAGGGGCCGCGCATGGGCAGCTTCATCGCGCTTTACGGCGTGGAAAACAGCCGCCGGCTGATCGGGGAAGCACTGGCCGCCTGAACGGGGGACGGCGGAACATAACGGGGCGCCGGGCGTTTCGGCATATGGTCCACCCCCTTTCGGACTGATGGCGCGCCTGGCGCGTGCCATCGGCCGCGCCCGCCCGGAAACGAGCGGCGCGGCCAAGGGGTGCAGGCTGGACCATCGGCGCCTTGGCGCCAAAGGAAACGGCCTCTCGACATTCGTCGGGGGCCGTTTCGTCATTGAGGCTTGGATTGGGCAGGCTCGGATTGAGCTTTGGAGCGGCGATCTGATCGATCCAGATCGCCGCTCCAGCTTCCCTGCTTTCCGCGGTTTCTGATCAGCGACCAGTTGCGCGTGCCTGGAAACCGCTCTGCTGCTTACCAGAAGAAGCCGCGATGCACTTCCATCACCCGGCCGGTCCGCACATTGACCAGCAGCACGTCGTTATAATGCCTCACCCACCGCAGGTTCACGCCGGGGCGCGGCAGGCGATAGCGATAGGGATCGGCGATATAGTAGCGCGAGCTGTAATAGGTCGGCCGAAGCCGCGCGCCGACCTCCCAGCGGTTGTAGCGGAACGGGGCGCGCCAGTTGCCGCCGCGATAGACGTCACGGTGCGAACGGCGGTAATCGCGCCAATCCTCCCGCAATTCCTGCCGCGCCTCGCGCACGTCGCGCCGCTCTTCCCGCACGTCGTGCCGGCTGCCATAGCGCTCGGCATCGCGCAGGTCGCGCTGTTCGTGGCGCAGATCACGGGCGCTGTCGCGCACCTCGGCGCGAGACTGGGCCATGGCGGCGCCCGGCATCACTGTTACGGCCATCAGGCCCAAGATAATGAATTTACGCATAGGTCTTCTCCCATTGCCTGGTGGCTGAAGTCCGGTGGGGAGAGGGTAACTTTCCCGCGCCCCGCCGGTTCCGCCGACCACGAAGACAGATATGCACCCGGTCACCTGAACATGTCGGGAATGAAACGGTCAGGAATCAGTCATTTATGTCGCACTTTGTATCAGCATCCGTGGCACTCAGGGCTTCCAGGGACGCTCGCGAAACCATTTGGTGGCGACATATTTGACGCCCCGCTCCACCGGACGCGCGGCGTGCAGGCTGAGGAGGTTGGGCGATCCATCCCGCTCCATATTGTTCCACATCAGCAGCATGCCCTCGACAGGCGGGACCATGAATTCGCAATGGGGGAAATGCGTTTCCCCGCCCGCCTCCACCGGCGACAGGTAGATCATCGCCGTCCAGCTGCGCTGCCCGCCGGATTTCATCATGGCCGGCCAGTAACTGGCGGTCACCGGGAAATAGTCGCAATGCGCCTTATATTCCTGTCCGGGCTGATAGCGCTGCCCCTGCAGGGTTTCGCCATGCTCTCCGGCCAGGCCCATCAGCGCGCAGATCCGGTCGCTGATCCCGCTGACCAGCGGGCTCCAGGGGCTGAGATGGCAGCTTGCGCTGGTGCGGTAATCGGCATTGGCGCTGCCTGAAAACAGGGTGGAGGGCTGCGCGCCCGCATCGATCAGTTCCCGCAGGCCGTCGCATTCCTCCGCGCTCAGAAATTCCTGCCGTCCATAGATTTCGAGTCTTGGCGTATCGATCCGGCTGACCATCGGATTACGGTCCAGCCGCGCCCGCACCATCTCTCCGATCCGCGCCCGTGCTGCGGAGGCGACCCCGCCATCGTCAACAATCTCGCTCATGCCGCTCTCCTGCCACCGTGCGGGCGTTCGGCGCAAATGAAAAGGGCCCGGAACCTCCCGGCTCCGGACCCAGTGTTTCCTGAAGGCCAGTTCAGGAGCGCCTGTCTTCCGGCGTTACCAGAAGAAATCGTGGATCACGTCGACCACATAGCCGTCGCGTATGTCGACCAGCAGCGCATCGTCATAATAGCGGACCCAGCGCAGCGAGCCGTAGGCAGGCGGCAGGCGGTAATAATAGGGATCGTCGATCCAGTAGCTGTTCGAATAGAGCAGGCTGTTCAGGTAGATCCCGATCGAAAAGCGCGAATAGCCATAGCCCCAGCCGCTTGGCGCATAATAGCGGCCGATCCGGTAACGGTCGCCATAGCGGGAGCGATAGCTGTACCAGTCATAGCGGCGGTTGTTGCGCCAGCCATTGTCCCAGCGCCTCTGCCCCTGCCACCGTGTACGGTCGTCAAAGCGCGCCCCGCTGTTCCAGCCCGGGTTGCCGCCGTTCCAACGCCGGTCGCCATTGTTCCAGCGCCGGTCGTCGCGCCGGTCCCGATCATTCCGGTCCCGATCATTCCGGTCCCAATCCCGCCGACCGTCCTGCCCGTTGCGCCGATCGCGGTCGTTCCAGTCGCGGCCGTTCCTGTCGTCGCCGCGCGGGGATGTCTCGAACCGCTGCTGGTCGCGGTTCCAGCGGGTGACCGTGGCCGGCCCTTGCGCGTTCGGCCGCGCATTGTTGCCACGCCATTGCGGCTGCGCGGCCGGTGCCGGCGGCGGGGCGGCCGGCGCCTGCTGTTGCTGCCAGCGCTGCTGCCGCATCTCGCCGCCACCTTGCCACTGGCGCTGCGCCTGTCCATTGCCGGATCCGCCACGGCCGCCTTCCGGGCGTCCCGCCCGTTCGCCGCCGCGGCCGCGCCAGCCGCCATCATCGCCCCGTTGGGCATAGGCCGGGGCGATCCCGCCCAGAACCGTCGCGGTCATCAAGCCCGCCAGCATCATTTTCCTCAACATGCCGTTCGCCTTCATCTTGCGGGGCCATTCGCCCCTCATAATCCGCTTTTAAACGGGGGGCGATGTCGTGATGCTGAACTTGACTGTCAGCGATCTGAAAGAATCCGCAGCCTGCGGCGGGACGCACTCTGCGCCGAACTGCCGGGAAATATAACCAATGTTATAAGGAAAGCTGATCCAGATCAGTGCGGTGCTCGATAAACCCCCTTAGGGATGCGGGGTGACGATAACGCCCACTGCCGGCAGCGCTCGACAGGCCCTGCGTCAAGCGACGATGGAAAGCCATCAGCGAGTCGATGATCTGTTCTCGCGCTTTTCGCTGGACGACCAGCCCGGCTATGCCGCTTTTTTGAGGGCGCATGCCCGCGCGCTGGCCCCGCTGGAGGCCATGATCCGGCCGGACGCGCCGCGCCTGCCGCAACTGGCGCAGGATCTTGCGACTCTGAACGAAACGCTGCCCGCGCCGCTTGCTGCGCCGACACCCCCTTCCGATGCCTATCGCTGGGGCGTCCGCTATACGCTGGAAGGATCACGGCTAGGCGGGGCCATGCTCGCCCGCCGCGTCGGCTCCGGCCTGCCCCGCGCCTATCTGAGCGCGGCGCATGAAAAGGGCGGCTGGGCGGCCTTCCAGCGCCGGCTGGACGCCGCCGCTGCCAAGGGCGGCAGGACATGGATCGACGAGGCGATTCGCGGTGCCAGTGCGGCATTCGATCTGTTCGCGGCGGCGGCCCTCGAAATGGCGCCGCTTCATGGCTGATGGCGATATTCTGGCTCAGGATTTCGCCGTCGACCTCGACAATTGCGACCGGGAACCGATCCATGTGCTCGGTACGGTCCAGCCCTTCGGTTTCCTGATCGCGCTGACCGCCGACTGGCTGGTGTCGCGCGTATCCGCCAACAGCGCCGACCATATCGGCCTTTCGCCAGAGCAGATGCTGGGCCAGCCGATCAGCGCGATCTTCAGCGGGGAGGCGGTCCACTCCCTGCGCAACCGCATCACCTTGTTGCGCGGTCCCGACGCGGTCGAGCGCATCTTCTCGCTCACGCTGATAGACGGCATCGCGCCCTTCGACGTGGCCGTCCATTTCTCCGGCTCGCTGGTCGTGATCGAGGCGGAACCGGCGTCCCGCGACGAGATGGAGGCGAGCAGCACGGTCCGCTCCATGGTGTCGCGGCTTGGCCAGACGCAGGGCATGGCGGCCTTCCTGCGGGACGGCGCGCGCCAGGTGCGGGCGCTGACCGGCTTCGACCGGGTCATGGTCTATCGCTTCGCGGACGGTGGCGATGGGGAAGTGGTCGCCGAAGCTCTGCGTCCGGGCGTCGAGAGCTTTTTCGGCCTGCATTATCCCGCGTCCGACATACCAGCGCAGGCGCGGGCGCTCTACCTGCGCAACATCTTCCGGGTAATCGCGGATGTTCGGGCAAAGCCGGTTCCCATCGTGCCGCAGCTCGATCCGTCGGGCGCGGCGCTGGACATGTCGCTCTGCCTGACGCGGGCGGTTTCGCCGATTCATATCGAATATCTCGGCAATATGGGGGTGGGGGCCTCGCTCTCCATCTCGATCGTCGTCGAAGGGCGGCTCTGGGGCCTTTTCGCCTGCCACCATTATGGTCCCCGCCTGCCTAGTTTCGCGCAGCGCAGCGCGGCCGAATTGTTCGGCCAGATTTTCTCGATGATGCTCGAAAATCGGGAACGGAGCGAAACCGCCGCCTATGAGGGCAAGGCGCGGCAGGTCGCTGACAGGCTGATGTCGGCGGTGGCGCAGGACCATGACCTGCTCTCCAACGCCCGCTGGTTGGGCGACGTGATCTTCGACACCATCCCGGCGGACGGCGTGGGCGTATATATCGACGGCCAGATGGCCTTTTCCGGCCTTGCCCCCGACCAGCGGAGCTTCGCCGCCATCGTCGCCATGCTGAACCGGGCGGCGGCTGGCCAGGTCTTCGCCACCGAAAATCTGTCGCGCCTGTTGCCTGAAGCGGCTGCCCATGCCGATCGTGCGGCCGGCCTGCTCGCCATCCCGCTTTCGCGCCGCCCGCGCGACTATGTGGTGCTTTTCCGGGCGGAACAGCTTCGCTCGGTACGCTGGGCGGGCAGTCCTGAAAAGCATGTCGAATATGGCCCCAACGGCCCGCGCCTGACGCCGCGCAAGAGCTTCGAGGAGTGGTCGGAACTGGTGCGCGGCACGGCGACGCCCTTCACCGCCGCCGAACTGCGCGTCGCGGAGGCTCTGCGTACCGCGCTGCTGGAGGTCATATTGCGCCTGTCCGATTCCGCGCATGAGGATCGGCGGAAGGCGCATGAAAAGCAGGAATTGCTGATCGCGGAACTCAACCACCGCGTGCGCAACATCCTCTCGCTGATTCGGGGCCTGCTGTCCCAGACCCGCGACAGCGCCCAGTCGATCGACCAGTTCATCGACACGCTGGAAAGCCGCGTCCATGCCCTGGCCCGGGCGCACGACCAGATCACTGCGGACCGCTGGGCGCCCGCCCGGCTCTACGATCTTATCGAGGTGGAATCGGCCGCCTATCTGGGTGCGCGGCGCGACCGGGTGACGCTGACCGGCCCCAACGTCCTGCTGACGCCTGCCGCCTTCACGGTGCTGGCGCTGGTGATTCACGAATTGCTGACCAACGCCGCCAAATATGGCGCGCTGTCCGACAATGGCAGCGTCACCATCGACTGGACCGTCGATGCTGATGGCAGCTTGCTGCTCGATTGGCGGGAAAGCGGCGGGCCCGCCGTGCTCGCGCCCACGCGCCGGGGTTTCGGATCGACCGTGATCGAACGGTCCATCCCCTATGATCTCGATGGCCGGGTGGAGGTGCATTACCGCCTTTCCGGGCTGGAGGCGCACTTCTGCATCCCCTCCGCCCATGTCGCCTCCGTCCTGCCCGACGTCATCGGCGCCGAACGCGCCGGCATTGTCCACGCGCCCGCGCCGACCCTGCTCAAGGGCCGCAATGTGCTGCTCGTCGAAGACAATATGATCATCGCCATGGACGGCGAGGATGCGTTGCGCGACCTGGGGGCCGAGGTGATCACCGCCGCCAGCGTGAGCCGCGCGCGGGAGGCGATCGCAAACCATGAGGTCGACCTGGCCGTGCTGGACTTCAACCTGGGCAATGAAACCAGCCTTCCCGTGGCGGAACTGCTGGCGGAAAAGGGCATCTCCTTCCTCTTCGCCACCGGCTATGGCGATGGGCTGGAGCTGCCCGATCGCTTCGACGACGTGACGCTGCTCAAAAAGCCCTATTCCGGCGCCACCCTGGCCCAGGCCATCGCCCCCGTCCTTTAGGACGGATCGACTCAGCCCTGACGGCCTGCAAATGGCGACTTTCCGTGCTTCCGGTGCTCACGTACTGGAAGTACGCTGCGCGCCGGGTCACGAAAAACCACCATTTTCGGCTCGTCATCATCTGAATGTCGATCCGTCCTAGCCGTTTCGTACAGAGGCTGCCCTGGCATCCGCCCGAAACAATGCGTTTCCCCGGTTCCGCTTGCGTCGCGGCTGCGTCCATCCGATCTATCGGGGATGAGACAACCGACATTGTTCATTCCCCATGGCGGCGGCCCCTGCTTCTTCATGGATCCCGCCGACCCTGAAACGCCGCATTGCGACCCGATGTGGCAGCCGATGCAGGATTATCTGGCGGGCATCATCGCCAACCTGCCGGAACGTCCTCGCGCGATCCTGCTGGTCTCCGGCCATTGGGAGGAAAGCCGCTTCACGGTCCATGACGGGGAAAGGCCCGGCCTGCTGTTCGACTATTACGGCTTCCCGCCGCACACCTATACGCTCCACTGGGATGCGCCGGGCGCGCCCGCATTGGCCCGCCGCGCGGCCGATCTGCTGGAACAGGCAGGTTTCCAGACCGGCACGGAGGAAGCGCGCGGCTGGGACCATGGCGTCTTCATCCCGATGAAGGTGGCGCTGCCGCAGGCCGACATTCCCGTCGCCCAGCTTTCGCTTCACCACGGCCTTGACCCCGAAGCGCATATCGCCGCCGGCCGGGCGCTGGAGCCCCTGCGCGACGAGGGCGTCCTGATCGTCGGTTCGGGCCTCAGCTTCCACAATCTGCGGGTGCGCGGCGCGCAGGCAACCGGGGCGGCGAAGCTTTGGGACGACGCCCTGACCGACGCCGTCACGGACCCTGACCCTGCCGGCCGGGCGCGACGCATCGCCGCCTGGACCGATCTGCCCCATGCCCACTTCGCCCATCCGCGTGAGGAACATCTCCTGCCGCTGATGGTCGCTCTGGGCGCGGGGGGCAGGGATGCGGCCGTGCGCGACCATGCCAGCACCGTGCTGGGCTGGGCCGTTTCAGGCTATCGCTTCGGCTGATTCTGTAGCGCCGGAACCGCTTTCGCCGCCTCCTCCGGCGTGATGCCCGATGGCGGCACGGCGTCCACCACTTCCTCGCCGCGCATCACCCTGCCGGCACGCTGGATCGCGCCGCGCAACCGGGGATAGATGCCGCACCGGCAGATATTGGTGATCGCGGCGTCGATTTCCTCATCGCTCGGATCGCCCGACCGCCGCAGCAGTACCGAAGCTGCCATGATGACCCCGGGAATGCAGTATCCGCATTGCGAGACATTGTCCGCCGCGAACACCTGTTGGAGTGGATGGCCGCGATCAGGTGACAGTCCCTCTATGGTGGTGACGAACTTCCCCTCGGTCGCGGCGATCGTCACCTGGCAGGACCGGACGGCTTCGCCATCTATGTCGACCGTGCAGGCGCCGCAATCGCCGGTGCCGCAGCCATATTTCGTGCCGGTCAGGTTGGACGCGTCGCGCAGCGCCCAGAGCAGCGGCGTGGCCGGGTCCATGCGATATTGGACGGGCCGGTCGTTGACGGTGAACTTCGTCATTCCGCGCTCTCTTCCTCGACCTGATGATAGAGGACTTCGTTGCGGATGTGGATGGTCCGCGAGGCAAGCCGGATTTCCTGGATGAAAGTGCCGAACGCTGCCGCCTGCAACACCATCGCCAGGCTGAACAGGATCGCGATCGGCGTGCCCAGATGCGAACCCAGCAGATTGGCGGCGAACAGCAGGATGACGACCAGACAGACGGCGCAGGCCGACGCCACCGACAGGAAGATCGCGCCGTTCACCACGCTCATCCGCCGGTCCAGCACGCGGATTTCGCTGACCATCCGGTCATGTTCCTTGCCGCGGGAGCCGAGGATCTTTTCCTCCACCACCCGCGCCCGGTCGATGATGCGCGCAAGCCGCCCGACGCAGACGTTCAGGAATGCGCCAATGCCGGTCAGCAGGAAGACCGGGGCCAGCGCAAGCTGGATGGTCTGGGCGACCTGGGAAACCTGGGGGAGTGCGATCATCGTGTCAAAGCAGCGCAGAGCAAGGAAAATGGCAAGAGGCGAAATGATGGCATGGGGCGCACGCCATCAAGGCATGAGGAAATCATGCGCCTGCGACGGCAGGAATCCAGTTCGAACGCAGGAGGCGCCACCGGACGGAGGGAGCCGGACTCCTGCCCTCGCAGGAGTGCGGCCTCATCCATACTCCCTCAGGCCGCGCCCTTGGCGGGGGTGTTGACCCCCATCGACTTCAGATATTGCCGGATATTGCGCGCCGCCTGGCGCAACCGCTGCTCATTCTCGACCATGGCGATGCGCACATATCCCTCGCCATCCTCGCCATAGCCGACGCCCGGCGCGACCGCGACCTTGGCATGGGTCAGCAGCTGCTTGGAAAATTCCAGACTGCCCATATCCTTCAATGCAGGCGGCAGTGGCGCCCAGGCGAAC
Source organism: Sphingobium sp. LMC3-1-1.1 (assembly GCF_040676285.1). NCBI lineage: Bacteria > Pseudomonadati > Pseudomonadota > Alphaproteobacteria > Sphingomonadales > Sphingobiaceae > Sphingobium > Sphingobium sp. LMC3-1-1.1. Next base: position 206,907 of record NZ_JBEGHQ010000034.1, read on the forward strand.
ATCGAAGCGCGGGGGGCGGGAATGTCCCATCCTGCCCGGCCAAAGGCCTCCACCATCACGTCACGGCGCTTGTGATAGAGCTCGCGATTCTTCTGCACGATGTCCTGCGGCCCGTTCAATGCCGCGCAGGCGGCCGCCTGGATCGGCGTGAACGCGCCATAATCCAGATAGGATTTCACCCGCTTCAGCGCCGCGATCAATTGCCGGTTGCCCACGGCAAAGCCGATGCGCCAGCCCGCCATGGAATAGGTCTTGCTGAGCGAGGTGAACTCGACCGCGACGTCCTTCGCGCCCGGCACCTGCAGGATGGAGGGCGTCGGATTGCCGTCATAATAAAGTTCGGAATAGGCAAGGTCGGACAGCACCCAGACCTTGTTCTCCTTCGCCCAGGCGACCAGCCGCTCGTAAAAGGCAAGATCGACCGTCTCTGCCGTCGGGTTGCTGGGATAGCCGACGACCAGAATGGACGGGCGCGGCACGGTGAAGGCCATTGCCCGCTCCAGCGACTGCCAATAATGCTCGTCCGGCGTCGTCGGCACGGACCGGATCGTCGCCCCCGCGATGATGAAGCCGAACATGTGGATCGGGTAGCTGGGATTGGGCGCCAGCACGACGTCTCCCGGCGCGGTGATCGCTGTGGCCAGGCTGGCCAGCCCCTCCTTCGACCCCATGGTCACGACGACTTCCGTCTCCGGGTCCAGATCGACGCCGAAGCGGCGGCCGTAATAATTGGCCTGCGCTTTCCGCAGCCCCGGAATCCCCATCGACTGGGAATAGCCGTGCGCGCTCGGTTTCTGCGCGACCTCGCACAGCTTGGCGATGACATGGTCGGGCGGCGGCAGGTCGGGATTGCCCATGCCCAGGTCGATAATGTCCTCCCCCGCGGCGCGCGCGGCGGCCCGCATCGCGTTCACTTCAGCGATGACATAGGGCGGCAGGCGCTTCATGCGGTAGAATTCTTCGGACATTTGGGGCTTTCCTGAAAGCTCGCTGTGAGGAATAGTGCGTGACGCGCATTCGTCGCGTCACCATCCGGCTATAACCCGCCAGCCCGTGACACGCCAGAGAAAGCGGCAGACCGGACCATGCCAGGAGGAGGAAGGTGGCCATGAAGGAACAGGATGTCATGGAACCCCATCTCCCCACGCTTCAGGACATGCAGCAATGGACCCAGGTGCTGGGCCGCGCTCAGCAATTGCTGCTGGAGCAGGCGGCCGGCGCGACCGGGCGTACGCTGCCCTTCGATCCGGAAGCGGTGGCGCGCATCCAGACCAGCTTCGCCGATGAGGGGCTTGCCCTGTGGCAGCGTTTCCTGACGTCGGGTGGGCTGCTGCGTGACCAGCCGGAGCCGCCGCCTTCGGGCAGTCCCGCGGCGGCCCGCGACCGGCGCTTTGCCGACCCGGCCTGGACGGAGCATCCCTTTTACGACCTCATCCGGCAGAGCTATCTGCTGCTTTCCGACTATCTGATGCGCATGGCCGATGCGGTGGACGGCGTCGATCCCCGGCAAAAGGCCAAGCTGCGCTTCGCGACCACCGGCCTGCTGGACGCGATCGCGCCCAGCAATTTCCCGCTGACCAACCCCATGGTCGTGCAGAGGACGATCCAGAGCGGCGGCGAAAATCTGGTCAAGGGCCTCAAGCACATGCTGGCCGATCTGGAAAAGGGCCAGCTCAGCCATACCGACGGCACGGCGTTCGAGGTGGGGCGGAATATCGCCTCCACGCCGGGCAAGGTGATCAAGGAAACCCCGCTCTACCAGCTCATCCATTATGCGCCGACGACGGGAACGGTGATGGAAACGCCGCTGCTGATCTTCCCGCCCTGGATCAACCGCTTCTACATTCTCGACCTGTCGCCGGAAAAGAGTTTCGTCAAATGGGCCGTGGATCAGGGGCTCAGCGTCTTCCTGGTGTCGTGGAAATCGGCTGACGGCTCGATGAAGGACCTGGTCTGGGACGATTATATCCTGAACGGCCAGCTCGATGCGATCGACACGGTGCGCGACCTGCTGGACGTGCCGAGCGTCCACACCATCGGCTATTGCGTCGCGGGCACCACGCTCGCCGCCACGCTGGCGCTGCTGGCGGCGCGGGGGGAGGCGGACAAGGTCGCGAGCGCCACCTTCTTCACCGCCCAGGTCGATTTCAGCAAGGCCGGCGACCTCGCCCTGTTCGTCGATGACGAGCAGATGAAGATGGTGGAGCAGCTTTCCTCCGGCGGCTTCCTCGACGGACGCTACATGGCCGCGACCTTCAACCTGCTGCGCGGGCGCGACCTCATCTGGAACTATGTGGTCAACAACTACCTGCTGGGGCAGGATTATCCGCCCTTCGACCTGCTCTACTGGAATGGCGACACCACCAACCTGCCCGCGCGCTGGCACAAGGATTATCTGACGCAGCTCTACCGCGACAATCTGCTGGTGCAGCCCGGCGCGATCAGCGTCGCGGGCACGCCCATCGACCTGCGCCAGGTCAGGACGCCCGCTTATGTCCAGGCCGGACGTGAAGACCATATCGCCCCGCTGGAAAGCGTGTGGAAGCTGACCGAGCATTTCTCCGGACCGATCCGCTTCCTCCTCGCGGGTTCGGGGCATATTGCGGGCGTGGTGAACCCGCCCGCGGCCGGCAAATATCAATATTGGAGCTGCGACGAATCGCAGCCGACCCTGGCGGCGTTTCTCGCGCAGGCGAGGGAGACCAGGGGCAGTTGGTGGCCCGACTGGATCGAATGGATTCGCGGACAGACCCCCGCCACGGTGCCGGTGAAGGGTGCCCGCCGCCCCGGCAAGGGCCGACTCAAGGCGATCGAGGACGCGCCCGGCCGCTATGTGAAAAGCCGCTAGTTCCTTCCTGCTGAACGGTTTTTGCGGCAGCCCGCCTTGCCGGGGCGACGGGCCGTATATGGCAAATTTGTTGCACTGCACAAAAACGCTTGCAATGGCGATGCGATGCCTATATTGTGCAGTGCAACAAATGGAGGTTGGTCCATGGCCGTTACCCCAAAGCCAGTTCGTAAAAAGCCCGTCGCCAAAAAAGCGTCGTCGACCCTGTCCGCCAGCGAGGCGCTCAAGGCTGCCGAAGCGGCACTCAAGGTCCCGGCCAAGGTGGCGGCAAAGCCTGCGGCCAGCAAGCCGGCACCGCCCAAGCCTGCCGCACCGGCCGCCAAGCCGGCGCCCGTGGCGAAGGCTGATCCGGTGGCGGTGATCGCGGCGACCACGGCAGTCGATGCCGCGCCCGAACCGGAACTGGTGAAGGAAGCGGCGGCGCAACCGGCCCCCATCGCTGCGGCGCCAGAGGTGGAAAAGCCGCAGTCAAAGCCGGTCGTGGAGCCCAAGCCGGCTCAACCGGACCTATCGAAGAGCCTGTCGTCCAAGGCCGGGCCGCTAGAGCCCATGTTGCTGCCCGCCACAGAAGGAACGAAGATGATGAACGATGTGATCGAAACCGGAAAGAAATTCGCTGAAGAAACCAAGGCCAAGCTGGAGACGGTTTACGCCGACCTCAACGAGAAGGCCAAGGTGAGCGTCGAGAAGTCGACCAAGGCGATTGAGGAGTTCAGCGACATCGCCAAAGGCAATGTCGAAGCGCTGGTCGAATCCGGCAAGATCGCGGCCAAGGGCTTTGAGACCATCGGCCAGGAAGCCGTGGATTACAGCCGCAAGAGCTTCGAAAAGGCGACCGCGTCGTTCAAGAGCTTCTCGACCGTGAAGACGCCGACCGAATTCTTCCAGCTGCAGAGCCAGCTGCTCTCCAGCAGCTTCGATGAATTCACCAAGGAGGCGGCCAAGAGCAGTGAAGCGCTGATCAAGCTGGCCAGCGAGGTGACCTCGCCGCTCACCGCCCGCGTGACCGTGGTGACCGACAAGGTGAAGGCGCTCGCCGCCTGATCTTGCCTTCGGGTTCTGGAACAAGGAACGGCCCCGACATCGGGGCCGTTTTCCTTTTCCGCCAGGGGGCCGATCGACAATCGACCCATGGGAGGATGAGCGCGCCCGTCCCTTCAGGCCACGGCGCACGCCGACGGCAAACCGCCCATCACACGTTCCCCCAGGCCCTTCCGGACGGGAAGGATGGTTTACGCGCTCTCGTCCCCCTTGCCATGCAAGCGCAAATCGCCATATCCTTGCCCATCATGAACAGCTTCTCGACCATGGCATATTCCGTGATGATGACGGACAGAGATCAGGACGACCAGGGCGAAGGCTCGGGCGGTCCCAATGTCGGCATCGCGACGCGCACCCGCGCCCGGACGAAAAAGCCCTCCCTCTACAAGGTGCTGATGCTGAATGACGATTACACGCCGATGGAATTCGTCGTGCACGTCCTCCAGCAATTCTTCCGCATGGACATGGAGGAGGCGACGCGGGTGATGCTGCACGTCCACCAGCGCGGCGTCGGCATCTGCGGCATCTTCAGCTATGAAGTGGCGGAGACCAAGGTGAACCAGGTCATGGACTTCGCCCGCCAGAACCAGCACCCGCTCCAGTGCACGCTGGAAAAGGCTTAAGGCCCCGACCGGCACCTACAATCATGCCATCCGCCTTCCCGGGTGACATAGCGTTAAGATCGCTGGAAAATCGCTCAAGTGTTCGTATGGCGGTCGCAACCGTCTCGTTACCTGGGCGAATATACCCACGAACTGCTCAACATGGCGGTATGACCATGCGGGCTGCCGATCGGCAACCCGGCGACCTCGGCGTAGAGCGTGCGCGCGTTGCACCGGACAGCTGGGAAACTTGCTCTAAGCTACAGGACAAGTCGGCTGGTCATGCGTGCGCCGACGGGCCATGCCGCATGTGGACGATGCCGCGTTCCAACCCGCGAAGCTCGGCCAACCCGCGCAGGCGTCCGATCAGCGAGTAACCCGGATTGGTCTGCTTTTCGAGATCGTCGGCCATCTGATGACCATGATCGGGACGTATCGGGATGTCGCGCCGCTCGGCCTCTGACAGCGCGACGACTTCGGCCACCACCTCCGCCATCCGGGCGTCGCCGCCAAGATGATCCGCCTCGTGGAACACGCGATAACCCTCGTGCTGGACCGAGCGCAGGTGAAGGAAGCCGATGCGGGCGCCCAGCCGGCGGATCATTCCCGGCAGATCATTGTCGAGCCTTGCACCGAACGAGCCGGTGCACAGGCACAAACCGTTGGCGGGGCTGGGTACTGCGGCGAACATATCGGTCACGTCCGCCTCCGTACTGACCACACGGGGCAGGCCGAAAATCGGGAAGGGCGGGTCGTCCGGATGGACCACCAGCCGGATGCCAGCCGCCTCCGCGGCAGGGCAGACGGCCTCCAGAAAGGCATGAAGGTTGGCGCGCAGACGTTCGGCGTCCACCTCGGCATAGGTGCCCAGCGCCCGAAGGAACTGGGCCGAGCTGAAGCTTTCCTCGCTGCCCGGCAGGCCGGCGATGATGGTCCGTTCCAGGAGGTTGCGGGCCTCGTCGTCCATCGCTGCGAAGCGGCGGCCGGCGGCCTCGACCACCGCCGCCTCATAATCGGCGTCGGCACCGGGGCGGCGCAGGATGTGAATGTCGTAGGCGGCGACCGCCTCCCACTCGAAGCGGAGCGCCAGCGCCCCGTCCGGCACCCGCCAGGCGAGATCGGTGCGCGTCCAGTCCAGCAGGGGCATGAAATTATAGGTGACCACGCGAATGCCGCAGGCACCCAAATTGACGAGACTGTCCCGATAGGCTTCGATCAGCCGATCCCAGTCGGCGCTGCGGGTCTTGATGCCCTCATGCACAGGCAGGCTTTCCGCCACGTTCCAGCGGAGGCCAGCCTCCTCGATCATCGCTTTGCGCGCGGCGATCGCCTCCACGCTCCAGACAACACCATTGGGCACTTCGTGGAGCGCGCTGACCACTTCGGTCGCGCCCGCCTGGCGGATATGCGCCAGCGGCACCGGATCGCTCGGTCCGAACCAGCGCATGGTCTGTGTCAGCGGCATGGCATTCTGTCTCCCAGTCAGCGCGCGCGGTGCGACGCGTCCGTGATTTCAATGGCGGAAACGATCGCGGCGCCCTTTCGCGGGACGAACGCCAGATCCAGTGTCCCGCCGCGAACCGCCACTTCCCCCTCCCGCCGCAGCGCGATGGCGGTGCCGCCCGCAGCGTGCGCAATGTCCAGCGCGGACACGATCGGTCGGCCATTGGCGGTCACGTCGAACAGGCGGGCACCCGCCGCCAGCGAGGGTTCGACGAAGGTCAGCACGATCCGGTAGCGGCCGTCGGCCAGCGGCACGCGATAGCGAAAGCGACCCTGACGAAAGGTGGCGACGAGCGCATCTTCCTCGGTTCCCGCGATCGCGGCGGTGACGGCTGGCTTGCCATAGTCGGCCGGCGTGTTGAGCGTCCCCGCATCGCCGCCCTCGAAAAAGGCATCGGAGCCGAAGCGGGTGGAGGCGGTGGCCGTGACTATCGCCCCTGCATCGATGCGGAACGCCGTCGCTGCCGCAGGCGACAGCGTCCAGTCGACCCTGTCCTCCACAGGGCCGGAGGCGAAGGCGCCGCGCGCGATGATCGCGTTTGCCCCAGGGGACAGCGCTACCTTCTCCCACAGGCAGATGCGGTCCGCACAATTGGTACGCGTGCCCAGCGCGCGGCCGTTGACGGTCAGTTCGGTCGACGTGGCGTTGCTGTAGACCCGCACATCCGTCACCCGATAGGCCCGGTCGACATAGCGCCGCCCGGTGACGTAGACGGTGGGCGTGGCGGTCCAGTTGGCCTTGTAGAAATAATAGGGATCCTTGCGGATGGCCCGGTCGTAGCTGACCAGCCCTTTGGTATTGATGTCCTGCGCATCGCCCTCGCTCCGGATCGTGGTGGCGAAGTCGAAACCGTTCCACAGCCAGGTGCCCCACAGATAGGGCCGCGCCTTCAGGGTGCGCCAGGCCTCTTCATGGATGTAGCTGGCATATTCCTCGGGCTGATTGACGCCACGCGAATCGATTGGCCCGCCGCGCACATCATCGGTGTGGATGGTGGTGGCCGCGCCAGCGCCATATTCGGTCACTGACAATGGCTGGCGCGGCCGCTTTGCGTGCAGCTGGTCGAGATTAGGCCCCAGATCGTCGGCCACCCCGAAATACCAGCCGAAATAGCGGTTCGCGCCACCCAGGCCCGCCGCCTTCGCGGTTTCCGGTATGGCTGTGCCTTCGTTGAACAGCCGGCCCTCACAACAGGTGGCGAGCGCGGTAGGCCGCGACGGATCCTCCTCGCGCGCCAGCGCGTGGAGCATGTTCAGCAGCGGCATGGGATCAGGCGAGCGTCCCTCAGGATAGCCGGTCAGGAAGGCCGGAAAGGAATTCCCGAAATCCACCTCGTTGGCGATGCCCCAGTTCACTACCGATGGGTGATTGCCGTTCTGCCGCACCAGTTCGCGCAATTGCTGCCGCGCATTGTCGATCAAGGCAGGGCGAGGATCCAGTTCGCCGCGACGGGTCCAGATCGTGACCAGCGGGATCTCGTCCCACAGGAGCAGACCATAACGGTCGGCCAGATCGTGAATGGCCTGTCCGTGCTGGTAATGAGTCAGCCGGATCGCATTAACGCCCATTTCGCGCATGATCGCAACGTCCTGGGCGACGTCGTGCGGGCTGATCGCCCAGCCCTTGCCCTCGCGATCCTGGTGATAGCCGACGCCGTGCAACGCCAGGTGACGCCCGTTGAGAAACAGGCCACGGTCCGGATCGATGCTGATCGTGCGGATGCCGAACGGCTGGGCGAAGCGGTCGAGCACGCGCCCGCGCGCGTCGGACAGCGTCACCGCCAAAGTATAAAGATACGGATCATCAACACCCTGCCACAAATGGGGGGATGCCACGTCGAGCTCCAGGCGCAACTCCCTCGTTTCCGCAGTGGCGGTCAACCTGCGGCTTGTCGCGGCGACCACGCGTCCCGCTGCATCGAGCAAAGTCGCGGTGACCAGGGCGGCCGTGCGCCTGCCCGTGTCATTGGCGATGCGCGTCCGCACCTCCACCTTCGCGGCGCTCGCGTCCGCACTCCGGGTGGTGGCGTAGACGCCAGGGCCGCCGAAATCCGCCAGGTCGAAATGGACTGGATCAGTGATCACCATCCTGACCGGACGATAGAGGCCGCCATGGACGAAGAAATCCCCGGTCAGCGGCAGCACATCGGCTGTCGCTGCATCCGGGCCGGGCGCGCTGTTGTCGACGCGAACGGCCAGCACATTGTCAGCGCCGGGTCGCAGCGCTTCGGTCGCATCGAGGCGGAAGCGGGAAAAGGGGCCGGCATGGTCGCCCAGCTTGCGGCCGTTCAGCCATATGCTGGCAACGCGGCTGGCCGCATCGAATTCCAGCCATATGCGCTTACCGGCTGCCCTGGGCGCTGCGAAGCGCAAGCGATACCAGCCGACGCCTTGCGTCTTGTTGACCGTCTCGGCCCTATGGAGATGGCTGGCGGGGTTGGGCCGGTAATAGCCCACCCGGTTCCAGCTATGCGGTACCCGGACTGATTCCCAGCCGCTGTCGTCGATCGTTTCGCCGGTCGGCGCGTCCCGCAGGTCGCCGAGATGGAAGCGCCAGCCGTCGGCGAGCGAGACGATCTCTCGCGCCTCGACGCGCGTGGATGGGCCGGGCGAAGCTCCGGCAGGGGCGGCGCAGAATGCCAGTAGCGTGGTTGTGGCGATCAGCGCCGCGCGAAGATAGATCATGCCCACCTCTCCAGTAAGGCGCATCTATCAGGTTCAAACTGGTCTGACCAGTCAGCAAATTCTGTAAGATCATTAAACCTTCGAGACGGCGCGATAACGCGCGCGTGCGGAATCCAGTGATCGCCGGGCATTCTCGATCACCTGTTCTTCGGTGGCGAAGAGCAGGTGATCCATCACCGCATTCAGGTGTGCCCGCATCGCCTGGCGCGATTTCACCGGGTCCCGGGTTCTCAGTGCGATCAGTATAGCGCTATGTTCGTCCATCACGGGGCGGACATTGGCGCTGCGCGCTTTTTTGTGGAGAAGGGCGCATTCGGGCGAACTCGTGCGGATTTGCCAGAACTGGTTGATCGTCATCTCCACCGCAGCATTTCGCGTGGCGTGGGCGATGAGGAGATGGAAGGCACGGTCAGCCGCCTCGGCGGCCTCGAACGGCAGATCCGGCTGCTCGATGAGCTCGATCAGCCGCGCCAGTTCCGCCAGTTCCGCATCGGTGATGTGCAGCGCGGCCAGCGCTGCCGCCTCGCCTTCGAACACCATCCGCGCCTCGGTCAGTTCGAACGCGGTGATCGCGAAACCCGGCCGGTCGTCGCCGTCTCCGGGAAGGCGCCGCACGAACGCGCCCGAACCGACGCGTACTTCCACGAATCCCTGTACTTCCAGCGCTATCAGCGCCTCGCGCACCGCGGGCCGGCTGACGCCGTGCGCGACTGAAAGTTCGCGCTCCGCCGGCAATCTGTCTCCCACCGCATAGTGGCCGGAGGCCAGTTGATCGTGGAGCATCTTGGCAAGCCGCTGGTATAATCGCTCTCCTCCCGTCGGGACAGGATCGGTGACAGACGAGGATGGCGGGATCGCAGGCGCAGTTGTTGACATCGGACTGACCAATAACATGACTGCTGGAGAAATCCATATAGCAGCAGCGGGGAGCAGATGTCAGCAATAAGATCGGCAAGCGAAGGGATGGTCGAGCGGTCGCGTGCGCCGCGCGCGGGGTTTGGCGTCGAAGGCGATCTGTAGACTGGTCAGTGCTGGAGCCCGGCGCAGCGCCGCTACGGAAGGGCGTGAATATCTGCGATTGGGTGCATGGCGCAGGACGACGCGCAACACATGCGCATTCCCTATGCGGTCAGGCCAAAGCATCTATCATGACGCAATGGCCAAAGGCTAAAATCAGAATCGCCATTGACGTGCTCTACCAATACTATAAATTGGCCTTACCAGATCGTGTGACACGACAATGATTAAGGGGAGGTCCACATGCGCTATCCAGGCCTTTTGCTTGCCGGCACTGCATTCGCCATCACGCCGCTCGCGGCGCAGGCGCAGGAAGGCAGCATCTCGCCATCCGACACGCCATCCGACACGCCGGCCGGTGGCGTCGCCAGCCCGCGTTCCCCGCCAGGCGATCAGCAGGGCTCGAACACCTCCATCTCCAATACCGGCGCGCTTGAAGATATTGTCGTCACCGCGCAGAAGCGCGAGCAAAACCTCCAGGACGTGCCGGTCGCAGTGACGGCGATCACCGCCGACACGCTGGTCAACCGCAATGTCACCACCGTGTCCGATCTGCCCCGGCTGGCTCCCAGTCTGACCGTGACCACGGGCGCGCTGCCGACCAACAATTCGATCAACCTGCGCGGCGTCGGCACGAGCGCCTTCTCCACCGCGATCGAACCCTCGGTGGCCGTAATCGTTGACGACGTCGCGCTTCTTCAACAAGCACAGGCCTTTTCGGGCCTGAGCGACATCGCCCGGATCGAGGTGCTGCGCGGACCACAGGGCACGCTGTTCGGCAAGAACGCCTCCGCCGGCGCGCTCAACATCGTTTCGCAGGGCCCAACGGCGAAGTTGACCGGCGCCGTCACAGGTGTTGCCACGACCGACGACGAATATCGGGTCGACGCGGTTCTTTCCGGTCCAGTCGCGGACGGCGTGGGCTTCCGCATCAATGGTTTCTACGGTGACCGCGATGGCTTCATCCGCAATGTGTTCGATGGCCGTCGGCTCAACAATGACAGGAGCTACGGGGTACGCGGACGTCTTACGCTGAACCCGGCGTCCAACCTCACGGTCGATCTGATTGCCGGCCATTCGGTAAGCGAGAGCCGCGGCACTGCGCGCACGTTCCGCCTGGCGCCTCCGGGCGCGGCCATCTTCGGTGTTCCCATTGCGTCGCTTGACGGAATCGAGCCAGGCAAGGACAATTTTCGGACTTCGATCGATGGACCCCTGTTCAACAAAAGCCGGCAAACGAACGGGTCCGCGCGCGTAACGCTGGACCTGGGCTTCGCCAACCTGATCTCCGTGACGAGTTATCAGGACTGGCGCTTCCGCTTCATAGAGGATTTCGACTTCGTGTCGCGCCCGGTGCTGGGCATCCCCGGAGGCATCGTCGCGCAGAGCGGCTACCATGCCCGGCAGTTCACGCAGGAGCTGCGGCTCGCGTCCAAGGGCGGCGGGCCGTTCAGCTATGTCGCGGGACTATATTATGCCAATGGCGATACGGATCGCTCCTTTGACCGCGGGCCGACCGGCCCGGTGGTGGCGCGGTGGAATTCTGCGAATGGCACCAAAAGCTACGCCGCCTTCGGCCAGTTCACTTACGACATTGCCCAGCGGACCCATGTCGATGTCGGCATCCGCGCCAATCTGGAAAAGATCTCGGTCAGCTTCCTGAACCTCGTCACCCCAGCGGTGGCGCCTGCCAACAACGCGACATGTCTGGCCACCTGTCGCGGGTCGGACAAGGACGGGGTCGTGACCTACAAGGTCGCGCTGCGGCAGGACCTGTCGGAGCATGTGATGACCTATGCCTCCTACGCCACCGGCTACAAGGGGCAGGGCTACGACATCTCCACCGGCTTCACCTCGACGCGGGCGGCCGTACCCGTCCGCCCCGAAACGTCGAAAGCCTATGAACTGGGCTTCAAGGGCCGCTTCCTCGACAATCGGCTGCAACTGAACGTCGCGGCCTTTTGGACAGACTTCAACGATTTCCAGGCGCAGTCGGGCGTTCAGCTGCCCGACAACACGATCCAGGTCTTCCTGAACAATGTCGGCCGATTGCGCACCCGTGGCATCGAGGCCGAGTTCCAGGCGCGACCGATCGAGGCGCTGCGGATCGACGGCGGCGTCAGCTATACCGAGGCGACCATCCGCAAGTTCCCCAACGCGCAATGTTATACCGGGCAGACGGCGGCGCTGGGCTGTTTCGACCTCGACGGCGCCGGTCCGTCGACGACTACCGGCCAGAACCTTGCGGGCAAATGGCTCAGCAACTCGCCGCGTTGGAAGGCCAATCTTGGCGGAACCTATGAGCTGCTGCTGCCCAATGCGCCGTTCGATGCCTTCATCCAGGCCGATGTGAGCTATCAGAGCAAGGTTCAGTTCGACCTGCTGAACAACCCGATCAATATCTACGGAAGCTACGCGCTGGTGAACGGCAGCATCGGCATCGATCAGAAGGATCGCGGCGGCCTTCGCATCGCACTGTTCGTCAACAATATATTCGACAAGCATTATGTCGCGGCACTGGCTCCGGCATCGGGTGCGACGGTCGGGCAGTTGTCGCAGACGTTCCTGCGCAACTCGCGCCGCTATGGTGGCATCCGCGCCAGGTTGAGCTTCTGATGCGCGCAGGCAGGGATCGGTCGGGGAGTTGTCGCAGATGGTGAGATTGGGATTGGCGGCACGGCTGCTGGCGGGGGCGATGGCGCTGACGAGCGTCAGCGGCGCGCTCGTCGCCCAGCAGATTGCGCCCACCGCCGGCGTATGGACGGACGCATCGCTCTCGCCTGAACGGCGGGCGGATGCGCTGCTCGCGGCGATGACGCTGGAGGAGAAGGCGGGGCAGGTTTCCCAGCAATTCATGTTCGGCGCGCTGGAAGAGTTCGTCCCGGCGGTGCGACGCGGCAAGGTCGGCTCGCTGCTGTTCGTCACCGATCCAGCGGTAATCAACCGGCTGCAGAAGGTGGCGGTGGAGGAAACGCGCCTCAAGGTTCCGCTGCTCTTCGGCTATGACGTGATCCATGGCTTTCGGACGATCTTCCCGGTGCCGATCGCCAACGCGGCATCGTGGGATCCTGTGAGCGTCGAGCGCTCGCAGGGCATTGCCGCTCGCGAGGCGCGCTCGGTCGGCATCCACTGGGCGTTCGCGCCGATGCTGGACATCGCGCGCGATCCGCGCTGGGGACGCATCGTGGAAGGTCCGGGTGAGGACCCGTTCCTCGGTTCTGTGATGGCGGCGGCGCAGGTCAGAGGATTCCAGGGACCGGCGATCGGCTCGCCGGACCATCTGATCGCGGGGCCCAAGCACTTCGCTGGTTATGCGGCGGCGGACGGCGGGCGCGACTATGACAGCGTCTACATTTCCGATTCGCAGCTTTACAATGTCATCCTGCCACCCTTCGCCGCAGCGGTGCGGGCCGGCGCGGGCAATGTGATGAGCGCCTACACCGACCTAAACGACGTGCCCGCGGTCGGCAACAAATGGCTGCTGACCGACGTGCTGCGCGACCAGATGGGGTTTCAGGGCTGGGTCGTGTCCGATGCCAACGGCACCAGGAACCAGGTGACGCAGCATTTCGCGCGCGACGAGGCCGATGCCGCCGTGCGCAGTATATCGGCGGGCAACGACATGGAGATGTCGTTTGGCCCTGCCGCCTCCGCCGAAACGCTTGCCGCATCGGTGCGCGAGGGGAGGTTGCCCGTGGCGACCCTCGACCGGGCGGTGCGCCGCATCCTCGTCGCCAAGTTCCGGATGGGCCTGTTCGAAACCCCCTATGTCGATGAAGCGCGCGCCGCGGCCACGCTCGCGGACCCCTCGCATCGCGAGGCCGCGCAGGCCGCTGCGGAGCGTTCGTTCGTGCTGTTGAAGAACGATGGCGCGCTGCCGCTTCGGCCCGGTGCGCACGGCAAGGTGGCGGTGATCGGCGCCCTCGCCGATTCCAGGCGCGACATGCTCGGCCCCTGGTCGTTCCAATATGATCTGCCGGAAACGGTGACGGTGTTCGAGGGCATACGCGATCGTCTCGGCGCCGCCGCGTCGGTCGAGACCGCCCCGGGGGTTCAGCTCAAGCGTACGGTACCCTCCATCTTCGAGGCCTTGTCGATCCCCGGCACCGCCAAACCCGAGCCGCGCTGGGACGCCGGCCGTGCCAAGGCGGAGTTTGACCGCGCGGTGGCATTGGCGACAAAGTCCGACCTCATCGTGCTGACGCTGGGCGAGGCCGAGGATATGAGCGGCGAGGGTGCTTCACGCGCCGATCTCAAGCTGCCGGGCAATCAGCTGCGGCTGTTCGAGGCGGTGATGGCGACCGGCAAGCCGATGGTGGTCGTCACCATGAGCGGCCGTCCGCTGGAGCTCGGCCCGGTGCTCGATCGTGCCCCGGCGATCCTCCACGTCTGGTATGGCGGCACCCGTGGCGGCACCGCGGTCGCGCGCACGCTGTTCGGCGACGTCAATCCGGGCGGCAAGCTGCCGGTCACCTGGCCCCGGAGCGTGGGGCAGGTGCCGATCTACTATGCGCACAACACCACCCATAGCCCCAAGGACCAGGACAAGCGGTACTGGGACATCCCCTCCACCCCGCAGTTCGTGTTCGGCTACGGGTTGAGCTACACCAGCTTCACTGTCAGCGCGCCGAAGCTGGACAAGGCCAGGCTGGCGCCGGGCGGGCGGATCACCGTCTCCACCACCGTTGTCAACACGGGGCGCCGCGCGGGAGACGAGGTGGTGCAACTCTATATACATCAGCGCGCGGGCCGCGCTTCGCGCCCGGTGCGCGAGCTGAAGGGGTTCCAGCGCGTTACGCTGCAACCAGGGGAGCGGCGCACCCTTCGCTTTGAACTTGACGAAGCAAGCGTGCAATATTGGAGCAGCGCCGCCAAGGGCTGGGTGATCGATCCCGGCACCTTCGACCTGTGGGTGGGCAACAGCTCCGACGCCGCGAACCACACCACCTTTACCGTGGACGGCGAGCAAAGAGCAGGACGCGGATTTCGCTAGACACATCGGGGTGCATGCCGACCAGCATCGGTTTGGCGAGCCGATTGCATTTTTGCTCATCGACCGATGGGAGTGACGATTGTTGAGGAACAACAGGCGCCCGTCTCCGGTCCACTGAAGGCGCCCGCAGCACCGCGATAGCCCGTGGCGCAAGCGGCATGAGATGGTCGCTGCCTCATCGGTAAGCTGCCTATGCGAAATCGACCACTAACGGACGTTGCGGTCGCGGATAAAGGTCCGCCAAGCCGCCTCTCGGTCCATCCGCTTTTCCGCCTTTCGTTTGATCAATTCACGGCAGCCCAACCAGATCACCGGCACAGCGAAAATCCCGTAGATCGTCAGATGGAGCCATGCAGGAAGGGAAAGAAAACGGACCGCAAAGCCAGCGGCAAATAATGCGAAGGCGATCCCATATATAAGTGCCCGTTGAGATAACTTCATTTTCCGCACAGCATTCCCTTTCCGTGCCGATGTAGAGCTGTCGAGTTAATGACCGCTTTCACCGGCCGCTCTTTACGGTCCAGCAACCTCACGCGCCGTAGCTTTCCGCCATGAACAGACTCAGTCGGATATCGGTGCTCGTAAGCCTCTTGGCCTGTGCAGTGGCTCAACCGCCTACCCTTGCGGCATTCGGGATTGGCCTATCAATGACCTACTTGAGCTATTGGATGGGGCGAAAATGGCCTGATCCTAAGCCGACATTTGTGGCGGTTTTTTCTCGGCCCGACGCGAAAACATTACCGAACGAACGGCGCTTAACCACCTTCTCCGCCGGGGCGATGATTGTAGGTGGCTTGATATGCCTATTCCTTTTGCCGCGAATCCTGCCTGTTACCGTTTGGACCTTTTTTTGGGCTCCAATGGGCGCTCATATCATTGGGCAAGGGGTCGGAACTCTCATCTTTGGATGGATCGCTGCACCTAAGGACGTTGCAGAGCATAATGCGTGGTTGGCAAAAATGGGCAGCAGCCCTCACCGCAACTGATTTCCGTCCGCTTTCTACACGTATCTGTTGAAAAGCCGACATTCCGCTAGCCACCCTACCCGGCCGTTCAGCGCCAAATTTATTGTTCCAGATTCCGAAATGGCAGCTTTCTCGCCTCTGCCCTCAATTTCGGCAGTTTGCGTCAAATCCGCTCGATCATGCATTTGCAGCTCCTGCAGCATCTCGGAACCGCTTTAAGATCAGCAGGAATCACGTAGCGAACGACGCAGACCGCCGACGGCCTTCTTATGGTCAGAACATGATGACAGACCTTGCTGTCTCGCCGTTTCGCAGGGCGTCGAAGGCCGAGCCAATCTCATCCAAGCGGATATGCGCGGCCACGAGGTCATCAAGATTCAGGCGACCTTGCATGTAGAAATCTACCAGGCGCGGTATGTCGACCGGAAAATGGTTCGAGCCCATGTTCGAACCCTGAAGCCGGCGTTCACCGAGCAGGGCGAAGCCCTCAAGTTCGATCTTGACTCCCACGGGCATCATGCCGGCGACCGTCGCGATTCCGCCAGGGCGGAGCATGGCGAAAGCCGCTTCGACGGTGGATTTGAGACCGATCGCTTCTATGGCATGATCGACGCCGCCTCTGGTCATCTCCAATATTTGATGGACCAAGTCTTCGCCTGCCTCAATGACATCGGTAGCGCCGAAGCGCCGCGCCAGTTCGAGCTTGGCGGGGGCGCGGTCAACCGCGATGATCCTGCCAGCACCCGCCAGAAGAGCACCATTGATTGCCGACAATCCTACGCCTCCACAACCGATGACCGCAACGGTCTGGCCGGGCCGGATCCCTGCCGAGTGGATGGAGGCGCCAACCCCCGTCAGCACCGCACATCCCAGCACGGCTGCCTTGTCGAAGGGCATGTCGCGCGAAATCGCCACAAGGGCATTTTCATGGACAAGCACCTCCTCGGCAAACGCCGACAGGTTGACGAACTGGTGAACGGCCTCGCCGCCGATGGAAAGCCGCGGTGGCATTGCCGCGTCCCGCCGCGTCTCGCCCGTGCTGCACAGGACCAGCCTGCCGGAAACGCACGACGCGCAGTGGCCGCAAAAGGCGGAGAGGCAGCCTACGACATGGTCTCCACGCTTGACCGAGCGTACATCGCTGCCGACCTCGATCACGATTCCCGCCGCTTCATGGCCCAATATGGTGGGCAGCGGAAAAGGCACGTGCCCTTCGGCGAAGTGCAGGTCCGAATGACACACTCCGACCGCCTTCACAGCCACTCTCACCTCTCGCGGACCCACGTCGCCGATCGTAACGTCCTCAATGGTCAATGGTTTGCCGATTTCCCGCAGTACCGCCGCTTTCATGAACGATCCTCTCTTGCGCAGGTCCGCACTGCGCTCTGCTACTTCGCAATATTGACGGCATGCAACTGCGTGAACTCATGCAGGCCTTCACCACCATTATCGACGACCAGATCGATCCGCCAAGGCCGTAGCATGAGGCAGCGCATTCTCCTCATCCTTGATCCTTCACCACGGGGAGAAGCGGACCGAACGACTCTTCATCGGCCAGCCGGCCTCCATCCTCTATGCCCCGCACGGTGGTCGGGGCGATGAAATAGCCCGGTCGATCTGGCAATGCACCGCCTGCCGCGATGGCATCCAATATCGCATGTTTGTCCATGAAATATTTTTGCTGAACGGCGATGGCCCGAGTGCGAAATTTGCGGGCCCAAAGGACGTAAAGTTAAAGGTGACTTTCTATTTCGGAAAACGATGGCGAGAGGACATCGTATATTTGACTGGCGGCGAAGCCAGCAGCAATGAGAGCCAGGGCGATAAACACACCAAATTGGAATACCGCTGACCAACGCCGGCTGTTCTCCAATTGGCGTGCGATCCTGGCATCAGCATCCATTCTCGGCTGTGCTCGGCGCTCAAAAGTAGATCCGGGGTCTTTCGCCGACCGGGGGCGGGAAGCCAGGCGCGGTTCGTCGATTATGGCAGCGACGTCGAGCCTGCCCTGCGCCTGGATTCCGAAAAAGCGATCCTTTCGCCAGACGACCCGCCCAATGATGGTCTGTCGCCCTCGCCGAATTTCCACATATGTGCCGCGATCTGGGGCTTCGTCAGATGCGACAAGCGCACCACCGGAGGACAGATTGTGAATGACAACTTCGATCCAGGATGCGCCTATGTGCATCCGCGCCGGTATCAACACCGGGTGACGTGCCTCACGAGGCTTGTATCCGATCTGTAATGCCTTGAGCAAGCGACAGCCTCTCCCACATCTGTCGCTTCTATGCCGTCATAGTAAACAGATTGCTAAGACCGGTGCTGTCAGACAAAGGCAAACCACTCTCCACATGATGTTTTCGGTCAAAAAGCGCGAGGATTCCGTTGAAGAGAAGCCGCTACTGGGCAAGGCGGCCGAGCGTCTCTCTTTGTAAGTCCGCCGGTTACTGGGCTGCGCTTCCGGTTCTGAGTCCAGCGTAGATGTCGACTGCCGCGAAAATCATCCTAGAGAGTGTAGCGATCGCGGGAACGTTGCGATCAACCACACGCTATTCGGAATGAAAAGGAGGGGACCGCAAAAGGAGATTGGCAATGGAATATGAGCAACATGACCGGAATAAAAAGATGGATATGTCGATGAGTTACGGTCGCTTCGCAGCCATGATCGCGACATCGACTGTCATCATGTTTGGTCTAATGTACGTTAATAGCTACGCGCTCAGCCATGTGGAATTCAGCCAGACCCGGACATGGATGGCTATGGTCATGGGTGGCACAATGGCAGTCATAATGATGGCCTTCATGCGGTCCATGTACAAAAATGCGAATCTCCGTTGATCTTGACGTACATCTCGTCAAGGTGCCATCGCCAGTGGCGGAAGTCCTTCATGCGGCTGATCCGCTGCCGGCGGATGTCGTCCGCAAACGGTGGACTGAACCTGTTCCACCAGAGGCGCACCGTCTCATGACAGATGTCGATGCCACGCTCGAAGAGCAGGTCCTCCACGTTCCGCAGTGACAGCGGATAGCGGACATACATCAGCACCACGAGGCGGATTACTTTCGGGGAGGAGTTGAAGCACCGGAATGGACTGGCAACAGGCTTGTTCATGCCAACCGTTACTGCGGGGCCGTTTGCTTTGACAGTACCGCCATGTGCGATCTCAGCAAAGCAGACGGCACGCGAATTGGTCGGCAAATTTATCCTGCCGCGTTATACGTCCCATTCCAGATCGAGCCGTTCGACCGAATTGACTATGCCCGTGCGCACTCGGGGCATACACCCTTCGACTAAGCGAAAATCGGGAATCCGCTTGAACCATTCTTCGAGAAATATGCGAATTTCCCGCTTGGCCAGGCGATTGCCGATGCAGGTATGGGGGCCGGTGCCAAACGCCAGGTGTTTCGGACGCTTGCGCTCAAAATTCAGCGTCATCGGATCGTCGTTTACCGTCTCGTCCAATCCTGCAAGGGGGAACAGGCATAGCACGATGTCGCCCGCCTTCATTTTCGCGCCCGCGATTTCGGTGTCCTGGCGCACCAATCGACCGAGGTTGCTGGTGCCGAAACGCCGCGCAATCTCTTCCACAGCATTATCCAACAGCTCAGGCCGTGCTGCGATCATGCGCCGGAGCTCAGGATGCTGCGCCAGGTAACTTGCGGCCAGGCTTGTCATCGACACGACCGTGTCCAGTCCGCCCCCGACAATCAGCAGGCACATACTGAAAATCTCATCATCGGTCAGCGGCCTCCCTGCCACCTGTCCCGACAGGATCGACGTGATGAAATCGTCGCGCGGTTCATCCCGGCGCAGTTGTATCTGGCGCAGCACGTAATTGGACATGTCCGTCCAGGCTTGCGCCGCATTGGGATTGGTTGGGTCACTCATTTCAACCGCCACGCTGCGCAGATAAGCGAAATCCTCGACCGGAAGGTCAATCAGGGTCAGGAATGCCATAATCGGCATGACGCCGGCGAAATCCTTGACGAATTCGCACCGTCCGCGGGGCTGCAACTCCTCGATGATCGATGCCGCTGCGGCGCGGGCGCGGTCAGTCGCGCGCGCTAGCGACGCTGGCATGAACGCTGGCATCAACAGCTTGCGATATGGGCCATGTTCGGGTGGATCGAGTTGCACGGGCGTCTGAAACGGAATGACGCCCTTGGGAATGAAGGGCTCCGCATTCGAAAATGTGCCGTGGTCCAGCAGTATCTTCTCTATGTCAGCGTAGCGACTGACTATCCAGTGACCGCCATAACGCGGCGTCCAGAACACACGCGGATGCCGGTCCTGAACATCTTTCCACAGCGCATGGACGTCGAGCGTCTGCCCATGTTCCAGCCCTGGCAAATTGTAGATATCGACGTCAAAGATCAGATCGACGGGCACGTGCGCAGGTGCTTCGACGTCCTTCAGGACCGTTGCCACAGCGGCTCTCCATTCCCAATTTTATCGGTACGGAAGGCTATCATCGGCCAATTTGGACCACAATCTGTAGCGGAGCTGATCACGTCCGTGCTGGATGCGCCATTCAGCAGAATAAAATTGGCCTCGGCTACCGGTTCGATACTCTTCTCGCGCGTTGAACCGATCCCAGAGGTCGGAGCCATGCGCTACAGCAGGAGAGGCTATGGCCAGGATATTGGTGGTGGGCGGCACCGGGTTGATAGGCGCGGGCGCAGCGCTGCACCTTGCCGAGCAGGGTCACGACGTGACGATCGCAGGGCGCAATCCGCCTGCACCCGGCGCGCTCGATCGCCTCGCCTTCGCGCAGGGCAGCTACCAGACCGACGATTTCGATGTCGCCTTCCTGTCGCGCTTCGACGCCCTGGTTTTCGCCGCAGCCAATGATGTGCGGCAATTGCCGCCGAACGCCAACGAAGCAGCCTATTTCCACCAGGCGAACAGCATTGCCGTGCCTGCCTTCTTCGCCCGGGCGCGCGCTGCCGGAATCGGCCGGGCTGTCTATGTAGGCAGCTATTATACTGCCGTTCTTCCGCGCTACCGCATCGAAGCGAGCGGCTATGTCGCTTCACGCAAAGCGGCGGACGACGCTGTGCGCGCCATGGCTAGCGACAGCTTCCACGTCTGTAGCCTGGAAGCCCCTTTTATCATGGGTCATGTGGAGGGCGTGGGTGCGATTTCACTGGAATGGTCGATCCGTTACCTGCTCGGCCAGATGGACAGCCAACCGCTCTGGATGATTCCAGGTGGCGGCAATTTCATGTCGATCCTGTCCTTTGCCGAAGCTGTCTCCGGCGCGCTCGAGCGGGGCGAGAACGGGAAAGCCTATCTCGTAGGCGACGAGAATTGGCTGTTCGCTCATTATTATGAACTGATCCTCGACGCCTTGGGCCGACCGCAGTCCCTGCCGGTGCGCGACGCCGAACATCCTTCGATGCCCGACGCCACCCTTTATTCCGGGCGTAACACAATTGTCGCCTATGAACCCGAACCTGAGAGCGTCCGGCGCCTCGGCTATCGCCGGCACGATGCGGAACGGGCGGTGCGGGCAATGATCCCCTATTATCTGGCACGCATAGGGAGCGAGTGAACCCGGCGGCTGATGTGGCTGAAAATAGACTGGGAACGGTGCTGTCAGTCCAATGCGAACTCGTCTCCACCGGATGCATTTTAGGTGGGAAGGGCAGGCGGAACCCCCCTCCTGACATCACGTGCATTTGCTTTGACAGCGCCAGGTGGACGAGCAGCAGCAAAGCCATTCCTCCTTCACATGCATGATGTGCAACGTTAAGAATTAGCATCGCGATGTGCCAATTTCGGGGAATGATTTCAGCAATCTTCCTATCAAAGGCATCAACGAAGAGAGGAACATGATGACGGACCACAGCCTGCACCCTGAAACAATGGTCCTTCACGTTGGGTGGCGGGCAGATCCCGCGACCGGATCGGTCGCGCCGCCAATCTATCAAACCACCTCCTATCAGTTTCGCGATGCCGACCATGCCGCTGACTTGTTCGCCCTGAAGGAACTGGGCAACATCTACACACGCCTCGGCAATCCCACGACCGACATCCTCGAACAGCGCATTGCCGCGCTCGAAGGGGGTGCCGCTGCGGTCGCGGTGGCGTCGGGACAATCCGCTTCGGCCTTTGCGATCCAGAATCTTGCGAAGTCAGGCGACAATATTGTCAGCGGGACGGACCTGTATGGCGGCACCTGGAACCTGTTTGCAAATACGCTGAAGAACATGGGCATCGAGGTTCGCTTTGTGGATCCCGCCGATCCAGACGCCTTCGTTCGCGCCAGCGACGATCGCACGCGGGCCTGGTACGCCGAAACTCTGCCTAATCCCAAGCTCGTTGTATGTCCGATTGCGGAGATCGCCGCACTCGGTAGGCCGATGGGCATTCCGCTCATCATGGATAACACGGCCGCCCCGCTGATTGCCCGTCCGTTCGACCATGGTGCGGCAATCATCGTCTATTCGACCACCAAATATATCGGCGGGCATGGCACTTCCGTGGGTGGCATGATCGTGGATAGCGGCAACTTCGACTGGAGCGCATTCCCCGATCGACAACCCCTGCTCAACACACCTGATCCAAGCTATCATGGAGCGGTGTGGAGCGAAGCGGCCAGGCCCTTGGGCCCGATCGCCTATGCCTTGCGCGTAAGGACGGTATTGCTGCGTGACCTTGGGTCGGCATTGTCCCCTTTCAACGCATTCCAGATACTGCAGGGCCTGGAAACCCTCCCCCTGCGCATGCCCCGGCATTGTGAGAATGCCGTCAAGGTTGCAGCCTTCCTGAACGCGCGGGCGGATGTACTGAACGTCATTCATCCCTCGCTGCAAACCGGACAGCAGGCCGAGAGAGCCGCCCGGATTCTGACCGGAGGTTATGGTGGGTTGCTCGGCTTTGAGCTTGCCGGCGGTCGCGAAGCGGGCCGCCGGTTCATCGACGCGCTCCAGTTGTTTTACCATGTTGCCAATATCGGGGATGCGCGCAGTCTGGCGATACATCCCGCGTCAACCACCCATTCCCAGCTTTCAGAGAAAGAGCGCGCCACCGCCGGTGTATCGGAAGGCTATGTGCGCCTCTCGATCGGGCTGGAGCATATCGACGACATCCTTGCAGATTTGACCCAGGCCTTGGGTCATGCCGGCTAGGACGGATCGACATCCAGCCCCGACGGCCTGCAAATCGCGGTTTTCCGTGCTTCCGGTGCTCACATACTGAAAGTACGCTGCGCGCCGGGTCACGAACAATCACCATTTTCGGCTCGTCATCATCTGAATGTCGATCCGTCCTAATCCCGACCTGATGGATTGGTACGGGAATGAAGACGAAAGCGCTGCAGCGCCGATTTCAAAGCCAAGGTGACGCTGGAAGCGATCCGTGGGGACGTGACGCTGACAGAACTGGCTGCCAAGCATGGGGTCCATCACACGATGATCGCGGCCTGGAAGCGGCAGGCCATCGACGGGATGGCGGGCACGTTCTCCGGGGCGAGCGATGCGGCCAAGGCAGTCAGCGAGGGCGAGGTGGAAAAGCTGCACGCCAAGATCGGGCAACTGATGGTGGAGCGGGATTTTTTAGCGAACGCCTTTGGTCGATGAGCGTGGATCGGAGGCGGGCGATGGTCGAACCTGCTCACCACCGCCTGTTGATCTCGACGCAATGCCGCCTGCTGCAGATCAGTTGTTCGTCCTATTATTACGCCCCGGTTCCGGAAACGGACGAGACGCTGGCGCTGATGGCGGTGATCGACACCGTGTTCATGGACTGCCCCTGGTATGGCAGCCGCCAGATGGCGCGGCATCTGCAGCGCCTTGGCCGTGCGGTGGGTCGCCGTCGGACTCGGCGGTTGATGGCGAAGATGGGTCTGACGCCGATCTACCAACGGCCCCGAACGAGCGATCCGCACCCACAGCACCGGGTCTATCCCTATCTGCTGCGCAAGCTGGCAATCGAGCGCCCCAATCATGTGTGGTGCGCGGACGTGACCTACATTCCGATGCGCCAGGGCTTCCTCTATCTGGTCGCCATCATGGACTGGGCGAGCCGCAAGGTGCTGGCCTGGCGGCTGTCGAACACGATGGATGCGGGATTTTGCGTCGCGGCGCTGGAGGAGGCGCTCGCCCGCTTTGGCAAGCCAGAGATCTTCGGATCAGGGCAGTCAGTTCACCAGCAACGCCTTCACCGGCGTTCTGCGGGCGGCCGAGATCAAGATCAGCATGGATGGCCGGGGACGCTGGATGGACAATGTCTTCATCGAGCGGCTCTGGCGGTCCCTGAAATACGAATGCGTCTAATGTCCCAAGTGCCGCCTACCTATTTCGACCCTTATGAGACGCCCAGCCTCCCATTCTTGCTTCCCAGGTGCAGACGGTTCGCTATTCCTTCAGGTGTCGACCAATTTTTGCAGTTCCTCAAAGGAAGCCGCAACGACGGCATCTTTCAAAAAGCGGTCTTCAAAGCTGAAGATGCGATGAGCACCGTGCTGCAGCTTGCACGCGATCGTCTATGGCGACGACCATATGGTCGGAAAGCCATGAGCCCAGCCACCGTCCAACAAGCGTCATGCCTGCCTCTTCTCCGAGCAACAGAGCGACGTCGCGGCACAATGCGCCGAATGTCATGCCGCAACGCAGTTTGAGCAGCGCCTGCAATTCGGCATCGTCGATAGTCCTGATACGGCACTGTTCGCCCTGACGCCACAAGAGGGCGACATCGGGCCTGTCCAGATATTGCGGCGCGGGCGGTTCCTTTTGAGCAGCCAGCGCTGACCAAATGGCAAAGCTGTTGGTGTTAAGATGCAGAAGGTCGATTGACGGCGCGAAGGTCAACACCGCGCGATCCCAATCGACACCGCCCAGACCGTCCAGTCCAACGGCAGGGCTGTCGGCTGCAACGAACAGCTCCTCCAGCGCAAGCTCGATGCCGGCGATTTCCGCGATCTCGGGATCAGCAGCGTGAAGTCGTGCAAGTGTTGCCGGAAAATCGCGTCCATATGCGTCAAGCGTCCAACTGCTCGGCGGGACGTTGTCAATGTGATGCACGGCGGCATGAAGAAACATGTCTTCGCCGATCCACGCGCGTGTCCGCTGGAAGCTGCTTTCCAGACAGGCGACAAGTTGGGTACGATAATTATTTTGATAAACGGCAAGACCTGGCGCAGCGGTCGCACCGATGCGGTCGGCAGCAGCCCCATCTTCCCGCATCAGCCAGTCACGCATGTCGCGCTGAAGCGCCAGCAGGCTCATGCCGCTTCCTCCAGCTTTCCGGCGGCGATCCGACGCGCAGTTCCGAGTTCGGCCAGAAGGTCTAGCAACGGCGGGATGGCGTCGTCGCGCTCGATCATCGTCGCGACCGGCCCAAGCTTCGGCAGGACATGTGCATAGAGCTGCCACACGGACGGAGGTACCGCCCGGTCATGCGTGTCGATCAGCAGATGGTCACCCTGACTGTGCCCGGCGAGATGGATCTGGCGCACGCGATCATGCGGCACGGCGTTGAGATAGGCGATGGGGTCGAAGCCATGATTGCTGGCGCTGACGAACACATTGTTCACATCGAGCAGCAGACCGCAGCCAGTTCGCGCGCACAGGGCGTCGATGAACTGCCATTCGGTCATGTCCGCTGGAGCGAAATCGATATAGGTCGAAGGGTTCTCGATAAGCATCGCACGGCCCAGCGCGTTCTGCGCGCGGTCGATATTGGCGCTGACGATGTCGAATGCTTCCTGCGTATAGGGCAATGGCAACAGATCGTGCGAACTGAACTCTTCGATCCGCGACCAACTCAGGTGATCCGAAACGAACAAAGGTTCGATGTCATCGACAAGCGCGCGAAGCCGGATGAGATAGGCCTGATCAAGGCCGTCGGCGGAGCCGATGGACATGGACACGCCATGCAGGGCGACGGGGTAGCGGGCGCGGATGTCGCGCAGGATACGCCGCGGCCGACCGCCGTCGATCATGAAATTCTCCGAGATCACCTCAAGAAAGTCGACCGCGATACGGTGGTCCAGGAAGTCGGCGTAATGCGGTTTACGCAGTCCAAGTCCGAAACCGGGAAAGGACGGGATCATGGGCACACTCCCTGCTGATAATGCTGCCCGGCGCGAATGGTCGCGCCGGGCATGGAAACGTCATTTCGGCTCGGTCAGGCTGCCTCCGGCGGCCTTGCACGCCTTGACGGTCATGGCCTTGAAACCATGCCCCTTGCAGACATTCTGCCCCTTGCACTCGTTGCTGGCGGTCTTGCAGTCGGACGTGCCCTTGCAGCTGTTGACGCCGTAGCAATGGACGACCTTCGTATCCGCGCTGTCCTGCGCCACGGCCGGGGCCGCTGCTGCCGACACGATCGCGATGGCGGCGGCGGAAGCGGCCATGCCGATGCCGCTATTATAGGTGAGCATGATGATCTCTCCGAAAAAATGTTGAGCCAGTGTGGCCCCTGTCTTTCGGTTCGAAGCGGCGCGCGGTTACAGCGGCGGCGGAAATTTACGGTACCGACGGCAAATGCTGCGCGACGGTGCGGCTTCCGCTTCACCAGCGCAACAGCCGCGGCCCGACCAGCATGCCGACCAAGGTCGCGAGCAATATTCCTAGAGAATACCAGGTCAGAACGAAGATCGCCGACACTTCGGGACAATGGATGCAGTAGACGGTCGCCGCGAAGGCTCCTGCCGACAGACCGGCGGCCGCACCGGCCGCGCGGAGCCGGGTAGGGGCGAGCCTGCGGAACGACCATAGCAAGCCAGCAAAGATCGGCGCCGACAGCGACAGCACCAGCCAGGGGCAACTCTTCCAGCTATGGCCGAGCCACATCACCAGCCATTGCGACGATGGCGTGCGCGCCAGTTCGAGCAGGCCGATCGCCGCGAGAAGCAGGACGGGTATCCCAAGAGCCCACAAGCCGCGCAATCGACCGCTGTCGGGCCGGGCGAGCTGGGCCGTCATCATCAGCGCGGCGATCGACAGGGAAAGGGTGTATCCCCATTTCACCCAGAAGGACGCGCCCTGCATGGCCGTGCCCAGATCCGGGCGGACGCCGATCGACGCCAGGATCAGCAGCGCCGACGCGATACCGCCGGCGACGATCCCGATGGCCAGCCGCCGCGCGACGCTGTTTCTGCCCACCGGGCGGGTATCGCTGGCAAGCTGCCGGATCAGATCGTCCGTGTTCATCGCATCGCCCCCTGCACCCGCGCCATCAGCGCCTTCAGCCCGCGATGCACCGAAATCTTCACGTCGGATTCGCCTATGCCTTCCGCGCTTGCCGCTTCGGCGACACTCAACCCCTCCAGCCGGGTCGCGCGGATCATCCGCGCCTGCTTGGGCGGCAATTGCTCCAGCAGATCGTCTATGTCGAGCTTCGCGATGCTGCTTGTTTCAAATTCGTCGGCGACCAGCAATTCTTCCAGATCGTCGATCGGCCGCAACCGGCCGACGCGGCGGAAATGGTCGATCATCTTGTAACGGGCGACCGCATAGAGCCAGGCGGTGAAGGCGCGCCCGCGATCATAGGTCGCGCGGCGGGTGTGAACGGCTATAAGGGTGTCCTGCACCATATCCTCGACATCGTCGTCGGCGCCGCGAACACGGCGCCGATAGAAACCCCGCAGCAGCGGAACAAGCAGGCGCAGCAAGGCCGCATGGGCGGCAGCGTCGCCGTCCAGCCCATCGATCATCAACGCGCGCAGATGCTCCTCTGTGGTCTGCATTCAATCTCCTCGCCCGCATGTTCGGACCGGACCGGCCATCGGTTACATCATCGACGGAAAATTTTTGCGCTGTTCGATTGTAACCGCACCTTGCCCTTCCCCGAACCCACCGATGTGACACGGGCTTCACGCCTCCTCCCCGGTCACCGCGCGGCCCGGCCCCTGTCCGGGTCGCGCGCAGAGGCGACGGATCGAAGAGGACATTATCATGCGTACCACTCATGCCGCGCTCGCCGCCAGCATCGCTATCGCTTCGGCAACCGCGCTCGCCGCGTCCGCCCATGCCGAGACGAAGCCGAAGATGGAGAAATGCTATGGCGTCTCGCTCGCCGGCAAGAATGACTGCGCGGCCGGTCCCGGCACGAGCTGCGCCGGCACGTCGAAGGTCGACTATCAGGGCAATGCCTGGAAGCTGGTGAAGGCAGGCACTTGCACGTCGATCAAGACGCCCAAGGGCAACGGCGCGCTTTCCCCCAAGGCCTGACCATGGCGGCCGGGGCGCCATTCCGTCCCGGCCATGCCTCCTGGAGACGAACGATGAACCTGCCCTCGCCAATCCACGGCGCCATCGTCCGGCGGATCGAAACGCTGCTGCCCGATGCGCTGTTGCTGCTGGTCGCCCGTCTGGGCATTGCAGCCATATTCTTCCTGTCGGGACGGACCAAGGTGGATGGTATCCTTACCATTACCGACAGCACATTTGAACTGTTCCGCACCGAATATGCCTTGCCGCTCGTCCCGCCGGATCTTGCGGCAACGATGGCGACCTGGGCGGAGCATCTTTTCCCGATATTGCTGCTGTTCGGCCTGTTCACGCGGCTTTCGGCATTCGCCCTGCTCGGCATGACCCTAGTCATCCAGACATTCGTCTATCCCGATGCTTGGCCGACGCATCTCAGCTGGGCCGCGATCCTTCTTCCGCTTGTCGCCCGCGGCGGCGGCATCTGGTCCATGGATGCACTTATTTCCCCCCGATCGAAGATGTGAGGCATGGGGCGGCCAAAAAAACCACCTGACCGCGATCGATGTTCTCCCGACCGGCGTTCAGGGGGAGGCGGGCTTTGCAGAGCGGGCCGACCGGATGTCATTCGGCGCCAATTTTTGGTACCCGACCGCTATTCAACCCTGCTCGATTTCATCTTCGCTGCTTGCCGTCCATTCAGCGATGCTGGCCTCCTGACCGATCAGTGCGAGGCCGTGGGCGATGGAGGTCAACTCATTGCCACTCGCAATGTGGCTCGCGGCGAAGCGTTCCTCAAACAAGCGGCGGACGGCGGGGATCAATGAGGAGCCGCCGGTCAGGAAGACATGGTCTATCGCACCCGCGCTGATCCCAGCCCGGTCGAGCGCTACATCCACCGTCGCGCCGATGCGGGCGAGGTCGGGTGCAATCCAGCTTTCGAAATCGGCACGGCTGACGTCCGCTTCCACGCACACGCCCGAACTGTCGAAATGGAAGTGCGCGCGCTCCTCGGTGGAAAGCGTCCGCTTCAACCGCCCAACCGCGTCATAGAGCGGATAGCCAAGCTCATTTTCCACCACG
This sequence comes from Sphingobium sp. LMC3-1-1.1, assembly GCF_040676285.1. Taxonomy (NCBI): domain Bacteria; kingdom Pseudomonadati; phylum Pseudomonadota; class Alphaproteobacteria; order Sphingomonadales; family Sphingobiaceae; genus Sphingobium; species Sphingobium sp. LMC3-1-1.1. The sequence continues at coordinate 235,800 of NZ_JBEGHQ010000034.1, forward strand.
GCGATCATACGGCCGATCGCGGCGGGATCATTCGCTGCCCGCTTCAGCTTCTCCAGCTCGGCCAGCGTACGCCGGTTATGCATCAGCGCGAGGCGGGCCCAGTCGCCGAAATCGGCGAAATGGCCGGGCGGTATTTCCAGCGTCTTGCCCATGGACGCATAGGTGCCGCCCTTGCCCAGCATCGGCAGGACCAGCTTATCCATGATGCGATAGTCGAAGCGATCGCCCGCTATACCGATGCCGGCGGACCCGAGCGGCGTACAGCGCCGCAGGGTCCCCGGCGCCTCTATCCGTACGACAGAAAAGTCGCTGGTGCCGCCGCCGAAATCCGCGACCAGCAGAGTGGCAGGTTCGGCCAGGCGGGAAGCAAAACTGAACGCAGCGCCCAGCGGCTCGTAGACATAATGGATTTCCCGTTCGAGGGCCGCAAACATGAGTTCGTACCGCCGGCAGGCAAGTGCGCTGTCCGGGCGCTGCCCCGCATAGCGGACCGGGCGTCCCACGATGATGCGGGAAGGGAGGTCCTTTAGCGCGTCGGCAGCATGCGCCCGCAACCGCTCCAGGAAAACATGGCCCAGCTCCTCGAAGCGAAGCCGCTTGTCGAAGATTGTTGCATGTTCGAACGCCCTACTTGCTGCCACGGATTTGAAAGATTGCAGGAAGCGGCTGCCTTGGGGGAACTCAAGGAACTCGGCGATGGCCCAAGGCCCCGCTTCACGCGCGACACCGCCGGAAACGCTATGATCCTCCCAGAAGCAAAGAGCGGAGCGGAAGATCGACCCGGTGTTGTCGGGCCCCGGATAATCCACCATCCTCGCCTCGCCATCCACGCCGCCCAGCGCGACAACCGAATTGGTGGTGCCGAAGTCGATGCCGATCGAGCGAGCCAGCGAAGTCATGATTCCGTCCTGTTATGTGCGGATTGTGGAGGCGGGCTGGCGGCTATTGCAGGCATGGACCGGCGGCGCAACCAGTCACACGCGCCATCAGGGATGGTCTTGGGCGAACGGGCGTTCGGCAAGGACGGACGGATCCGACGAGGCGGATCAGTCAGCTTCGTGTCGGTACCGAACGAGATGGTGGTTCGGCTTCAGCGATGGCGGGAGTGCACGATCTATGCCCCGCTTAGTCACCGTTGGCATCAACCATGAAAACCGTGGGCTTGCCTCGCGAAGCAGGATCCCATCCTGCCGATAATGCTGCCCGAACCCCTCGCGAAGCAATCGCATCGTTGATGTGCAAACGGCCTTTCGGCAATCCTCTCATCAGGCGCTTGGGTGCGGGAAATTCCAGTACCGCTTCGCGCGGCATGTCTCTCTGGCGCAGGGAGACAGTCATTCCCTTCCAGCCATCGGAAGAGGACAATTGAGGCTCGCTCAGGAGTTCCCAATCAAATTTGAAACCATCGATCTCGACAGTGCCGCTGCGGCCGGGTGCTTGAAACATGTCAGACCCTTAGCATGTCGGCAGCAGTACACCACCCCTGGCATCGGGAGGCTTTTTCGACGCCCTCAGTCGCCATTCCGAGCGAACAGGATCACATGATCGAGTCCATTACCAGCGGGCGCAGAGGCACAATGTCTGGAGCACGGCCAACGAGCGTGCCCCTTTGCATGATGGGTGGGGCGAGGCTCTATTTTAATCGCCCAGCCAACCGGATATAATCTCGCCCTTATGCTCTTCGGGCGCTAACGCGGCGCGCAAAGCCTCCAACAGTGGCGGCAGTGCCTGCGTGAAAGCGTAGGGCGGATTGACGATAAAGAGGCCCGCGCCGTTATAGATGCCAGGTTGCTCGCTATCGTATAGCCAATGCTCCACCAGTAGCAATTTCGGGATGCCGAGCTTGCGTAACTGCTGTTTCCACCGCCAATGCGTGGCGCTGTCCTTCAGCGGATACCAGATCACCGTCACGCCATGCGCCCATTTGCGGTGAGCGGCGGCGAGGGTGGCGGTGATGCGCGCGCGTTCGTCCAGCTGCTCGTAGGGCGGGTCGACCACCACCACGCCGCGCGCGGTGCTGGGCGGCAGCATAGCCAGCCAAAGTTCGTAGGCGTCGCGTTCATGCACGGCCGCGCTCGTGCCCCGCATCACGCCGCGCAGGGCGTAAGCGTCTTCCGGGTGCTTTTCGTTCAGGATCAGGAAATCCTGCGGGCGCAAAAGCTGGGCCAGAAATCGCGGTGAGCCGGGGTAAAGGTGCGGTTCGTCACCCACATTCACCGCCCGTACGGCGGCGCGGTAGTCATCCAGCAAGGGGTTCGGATCGGCAAAGACCCGCAGCACGCCCTGCGTGGCTTCGCCGGTGCGTTGGGCTTCGTCGCCGCCAAGGTCGTACAGCCCGCAGCCGGCATGGGTGTCGATCAGGGTCAGCGGGCCCGGCTTGTGCTGCAAAGCCCGCACCAGGGCGATCAGCAGGCTGTGCTTTACGACATCGGCGCTATTGCCGGCATGGAAGAAATGGCGATAATTCATCGTGGTTCAAAATCCTGACGGCCCGCCTTTAGACGAGCTGCCGGACCTTCTGCAAAAGCGAAATTATGGCCGAACCGGTATTGTTGGGCGTCCAAACCGAGTGCGAGGCAATTGAAGCAACCAATCCGGTGCTCGCATGAGGGCGGGCGGAGACGACCCTTCCTCGCCGCTTAGCGGCCAAATTTCGCTAGCCGGCAGCGGACATCTCATTGCCGCGCTCGAGCCGGCCATCATGTCTGCTTTGTCGGACGTTCCAGTTAGTCCGCTTCCGAGCGGCAGCCCGTTGAAGCTGTCGTTTGTTCAGCCTTAGCGCACGTTGGTACTTAGAACGCCGTGAACCGCTCCTGAAAAGCGGCTGCAATTTCCGCGATCACCGATGCGGCGATTAAATGCGGATCGCGCAGCTGGTGAACCAGACCAATCGGCGCCTTGATCCTTGCGATGCCTTCATTGCTGCACTCGGAAGCGACCAGGCCTTCAGCGCGGCGGGCATGAGCTCGCCGGCTGCCGAGCGCACCTACATAGAAGGCGTCGCTGCCCAACGCCTGGCGCAGCACCATTTGCTCCCATTCATGATCGTGGAACATCAGGGCTATCGCAGTGCCCCCGTCGATATGCAAATCAACGGGCGACGAAAGCCCCCGCAGTACCCGGACGGAAATTCCGGCGTGGCGTGCCCTGGTCAAGGTGATGTCATCCGGCGAGGCCAGCTCGACCTGCATATCGGCTGCCGCAGCCAGACGCGCCAGGACCAGCGCCTCCACGCCGGATCCCACGATCAATAGCCGGATCTTCGGTCGAACCACATAGGCCGCTGTGCCGGGCGAGGCAGGTTCCATTCCGGGGTACCACGGGAGCGAGCCGTCCGTTGCCAGTGCGATCGCCCCGGCCTCCCGTTCCGCCTCAATCATGGCCCGCAGGGCCGGCAGATGATGATCCGCGACGGGATATATCAACAGTTCGATTCGGCCTCCGCACGGCAACACGACGTCGATCCTGCCGCTGCCCCGCCCATATTGTACGGCCGCCGGCCGATTTTCGACGATTGCCTTGCGCGCTTGCGCCACCAGGTCCGCCTCGACGCAGCCGTTCGACACATAGCCTGCTGTGGTGCCCGTAATGCTGGCCGCCATTCGCAGGCCGGGCTCGCGCATGCTGCCCCCATCGACCGCAGTGACGAAAACCAGCGCCACGCCGATCCGGGCCTCGGCGCATTCGACGACAAATCGGGCGACGTCCCGTGGGTGGCTGACCATGTCGATGCAGTGCGGCCCGTTCGTCATCCGCCGATCAGACGAGCCGCCACCGAAAACCGCATCAACGTTGCGAGCGCCTTGGCCTTGTCTACCAACTCGTGTGGCCGCCGTCCGCGGCGATGACCGATCCCGTCATGAACGAAGATTCGTCCGACGCGAGGTGCAGGATGGTTTTCGCGATCTCGGCGGGGTGGGCAAAGCGCTTGAGGTGCTGGCGACCGGTCAACTTGGCCAGCAGATCCGCTCGGTCCTCCGGCGGTAACCCGGCCAGAAGCCCTTGCGCCATGCCGGTGTCGATTCCGCCCGGACAGATGACATTGCATCGGATGTCGGGCGCCAGTTCGGCCGCCAATGCCCGCGTCATGCCGATGATCGCCGCCTTGGAAGCACAATAGACGCTCATGTGGGGCAGCGATACCAGCCCCCCGACCGACGAGACGTTGACGATCGCCCCGCCGCCCGAAGCGCGGATGGCCGGCGCGGCCTTCTGCATGGCGATGAGTTGCGAGAAGCAGTTGACGTGCATCACACGGTCGAACTGGGCCAGCGTGACGTCGGCCAGATCGCCGGGCCCCAGAATGCCGGCGATATTGCACCAGGCGTGCAGGGCGCCAAACCGTTCCATGGCCAGGTTGACCAGCGCGGCGTGGGTTTCCGGCAGCGTCGCGTCACCCGGAACCGCAACGACCTCGGTTCCTTCGGCAATCAAATCCGTTTTCAGAATATCCAGCGCCTGCTCGTCAATGTCGGTCAGAGCCAGTTTCGCGCCTTCGCGCGCCATCAATCGCGCGGTCGCCAGGCCAAGTCCCCCCGTGGCGCCAGTCATCGCGACGACCTTGGCGGCAAGACGGCCCGACCGGGGAAGCTCAGTCGGCATTTTGTCCTCCAAGCAGAGCATGTACCGCCCGCCGTGTCATCACGCGCACAAGATTGGCCCGGTAGTCTGCGCCCGCGTGAAAATCGCTGATGAGTTCCGGCAGATCGAAGGTCAGTCGATCGATGCCTTCGGGGCTGCCGTCGCGCAACAATTGGTGCTCGACGTCCGGCATCCGGAATGCCCCCGCGCCTGCTCCGGTGACTGCGACCCGCCAGCCACGGGGGCCATGGGCGACGGCCACGCCGGTCATGGCGTAACCCGAAACCGGGTGCCGGAACTTGGCATAGGAAAATGCCTGGTCAGTGCGGATGCGCACCTGCAGGACAAGCTCGCCCGGTTCCAGCGCGGTCTCGAACAATCCTGTCAGGAAGGCGTCGGCAGGCAACTCGCGGCGGTCTGTGACGACCACCGCATCGAGCGCGAGGATCGCCGCCGGGTAATCGGCCGCCGGATCGTTGTTGGCGATCGAGCCGCCGATCGTACCCCGGTTACGGACCTGGACGTCACCGATGCCGTCGGCCAGCAGCGAAAGCCCAGGAAGCCGGGACTGCACGAGCGCGTTGCCTGCGACGGCAGCGTGCGTTGCCATGGCGCCGATCTGCAGTTCGCCTTCGTCTTCCTCGATCTCGCTCAGCAGTGGAACCCCCGCCAGGTCCACCAGCTCCGAAGGACCGGCAAGCCGCTGCTTCATGGTCGGCAGCAAGGTCATGCCTCCGGCCAGCGGCCTGGCATCGGAATCGCCCGCAAGGATATCGAGAATGTCCGAAAGAGTTTCAGGGCGAGAATAGACGAATTCTCTCATTGGCCGGTCTTCCGGCTGGCGGAAATCACGGCCGCGATGATCGGCTGGTACCCGGTGCAGCGGCACAGATTGCCTTCCAGCGCATGGCGGACCGCAGCCTCGTCCGGCGAGGGGTTCGTGTCCAGAAGCGCGGCGGCAGCCATGATCATGCCGGGCGTGCAATAACCGCACTGAAGGCCGTGCTCCTCGCGAAACGCCTGCTGCAGCGGGTGATCGCCCCGTGGACCGAGCCCCTCGATCGTGGTGACCGCCTGCCCTTGCGCCTGGAGCGCCAGCATCGTGCAACTCTTCACGGCCTGCCCGTCGCAATGAACGGTGCAGGCACCGCATTGGGTTGTATCACAGCCGACATGCGTGCCCGTCAGACCCAGAACATCGCGCAGGAAATCGACCAGCAGCAGCCGCGGGCTGACCATCTCGCTGACTTCCCGGCCGTTCACAGCAAGCGAAAGTGGGTAGAGCTTTTCCATGGTCAGGGCTTGAGTGTGTACATGACGGTCATGAAGACCAACAGCGCTGCCAGCACCAGGATCGTGAAGGACTGGGCATCGAACCACCGCCGGGCGGATTCCGCGACAGCCGGTGCGGGACGGGGCTGCGCGCCTGCAACAGGCACGGGCACCCGCCCATCTCCGGCGGGGATCGGTGCGACCGGCGCTTCGCCCGGAATTGCGGATATATCCGGGGCCGTTCCGGCTTCGACGATCGCTCCGAACTTGTCGAAGAACTCAGCCGCATATTTTTTGGCGAAAGCCTCGATCAGGCGCGAGCCGATCTGGGCCAGCTTGCCGCCGATCTCGCTGCTGACATCATAGGTAAGCCGCGTGCCCTCCGCCTCCTGCGCAAGGCGGACCAGCGCGGCCCCCTTGGCGAAACCGGCCGCGCCGCCTGATCCTTCGCCGACGATGCGGCAGCTTTCCGGCGCCTGGAGATCCTCAAGCCGGATTCGACCATTGAACCTGGCCTTTACCGGCCCGACGCGGGTCACCACCGTCGCCACCCAGTCGACCGGTGTCTCGCGCGTGATTTCCTCGCACCCCGGTATGCATTGGCGCAGGATATCGGGATCGTTGATCGCCTGCCAGACCAGCTCGCGCTCGGCGCGGATCAGCGCTTCACCGACGAGCTTCACGCCGGTTCTGCCTTGCGCGAGGCGGCGGCATCGATCGCGGACCATATGCGCGCCGAAGTCAGCGGCATTTGCAGGTCGGTGACGCCAAGCGGGCGCAGCGCATCAAGCACCGCGTTGACCACCGTGGGCGGCGCGGCGATCGTACCGGATTCCCCCACGCCCTTGACCCCGACGGGGTTGGTCTTGCATGGAATTTCCTCAAGCCTCGCGGCTATGGTTGGCATCGTATCTGTCCTCAACATTCCATAGTCTGAAAAGCTGCCGCTCAGCAGTTGGCCGGTGGCCGGGTCGTAGACGACCTCCTCGACCAGAGCCTGCCCGACACCCTGGGCGATGCCGCCAATGATCTGGCCTTCGCAAATCATCGGGTTGATCGCCTTGCCCACGTCGTCGACGACGGTGTAGCGGTCTATCCGGATGGCACCGGTTTCGGGGTCGACCTCGACCTCGCAGACGTGCGCGCCGTTCGGGAAGTTCGGCGCTTCACCGCCGGCCGTGCCTACGGTCGATAAACCCAGGGACTGGCCGCCCGGCACGCCCATCGGCGCGAAGAAGCCCCTGACCACCTGCTGCAGCGAGACAGTACGGTTAGTGGCCGCGGCCCGGAAAAGGCCCTCGCTGAATAGGACAGCATCGACGTCTGTCTCAAGGATGCTCGCGGCCATAGGCGAACAGCGCGCGATCGCCTCGTCGGCTGCGGCCCGAAGCGCCGTACTTGCCAGCATGGAGCTACGGGCGGCATAGGTCCCGCGACCGAATGTCACTGCATCCGTATCGCCCTGAACATGTCGGATCTGTTCAGAGGGGATACCGAGCCAGTCGTGTATCAGCTGCGCGAAAGCGGTCGCATGCCCCTGGCCGTGCGAATGAGTGCCGGCGAGGATCGATACTCCGCCAGACGGGTCGAAGCGCAGTTCCATCCGCTCGTTGAACACGCCTGCGCTCTCGATATAGCAGGTGACAGCGCGTCCGCGAACGAGCCCTCGGCCTTCCGACGCCTGCCTGCGCGCCGCGAAGCCTTCCCAGTCGGCCAGTTCGAGGCATTTATCCATCATTCCGGCGAAATCGCCACTATCATAGGTGAAGCCGGTGGGGGTCGCATATGGCAAGGCCTGCTCGGCGATCAGGTTCCGGCGCCGGATCTCCACCTGCCCCAATCCCGAAACGCGGCCCGCTTCATCCATCAGCCGCTCAAGCATGAAGCATGCCTCGGGCCGGCCTGCGCCGCGATACGGACCCGTGGGCGAGCAATTGGTGAACATGGCCGACGTCCGCACATCAATGGCGGGGATGTCGTAGACCCCGGGCAACATGCGCATCGAAAAGGTGATCGGCGCAACCGTGGCCGAAGCGACATAGGCGCCCAGCGCGTGATAGGCGCGTACGCGCAGGCCTATGGCCCGGCCATTTTCGTCGAAGGCCATCTGCGCCGAAGCAACCTGGTCGCGACCATGATTATCGCCCGCCAGTGATTCCGAACGACTGGCAATCCACCTTACCGGCCGCCCCAGCTTGCGCGCGGCCCATAGAACCAGCGCATCCTCGGGATAGGGGTCGGCTTTCATTCCGAACCCGCCACCGACATCGGGAGAGATGACGCGCAGGCACGTTTCGGGAATGGCGAGGACCGAATTCGCCAGCATCTTGCGGACGCCGTGCGGGTTTTGCGAGCTGGTGTGCAGGATGTACTGACCATCGCCATCATTCATGACGAACTCGCCCAGCGCACATCGCGGCTCGATCGAGTTGGCCGAGAGGCGGTTGTTGCGCAAGTCAAGCCGCACGACGAAAGCGCTGCGGGCGAACGCCTCGTCCGTGCGTTCGGGGTCGCCAAATGCCAGTGTAAAACTGCGGTTCCCTTCGCAACCAGGCCAGATTTCCGGCGCATCGGACGCCGCAGCGCCGTCCGGCGTCGTGACGCAAGGACGGGGGGAATATTCTATCTCGACGGCCTCGGCCGCGTCGCGGGCCTGGTCGGCGGTCTCCGCTATGACGGCGACCACCCTGTCACCGACACAGCGGACCCGATCGGACACCAGAATGGGGCGGATGGTGCGAAAGCCCGGTGGGCCGCCGGCGTCCTCCGGCATGAAATAGGGCGGCAGGCCGCCAAGACCTTCATTCTCGGCATCCTGCCCGGTGAGGACCAGAAGCACGCCCGGCGACTCCATTGCGGCCTTGACGTCGATGCGGACAATGTCCGCATGCGCCTGGTCCGAATAGATCACGCACATATGCGCCATGCGAGCCCGCTTGACGTCACCGACGTAGCTGCCAGCGCCCGTCAGAAAGCGATGATCCTCGCGACGCCGGACCGCCTGGCCAATGCCAAAACCGGACACATTTCCTCCCCGTCCATTACCGCCTTGGTCGATCATTGGTGCGGACATCCCCACGGCTTGACGGCGGTGCGATATTGAATTTAAGGCAATGTACGAAAGAGGCAAGAGATTTTTGTATGACCGTACGAGAAAATGAAAAGGCGATGCGCAAGGGCGAGCGCACCAGGCAGGCGATCCTGAACGCGGCCGAAGCCCAATTCGCCCTGTCGGGCTACGAAGCCGTCTCGATCCGTCAGGTGGCGGACGCAGCAGCCCAGCACCTCGGGGTCGTTACTTATCATTACCCCAACAAAGAGTTGCTGTTTGAAGCAGTCGTGGCGCGCCGCGCAGAGGAACTCAGCCAGCAGCGGAAAGAGCGCTTGAACAATCTTGTCGATCCGACGATCGAAGCATTGCTTGATGCATTCCTCGATCCCTTTCGCGAAAAGGTCGAAGGAGGATCTGAAGGTTGGCGCAGATATGCGCAGATATTGGCGCACATCGCTCAGGATGCGCGGTGGGCACCATTGGTGGACCGCCTGTTTGGCGAAACGGGTCGAAAGTTCATCTCGCTCATGCGCGAGGTGGAACCGCGACTTACCCTTGACACGGCGACGCAGGGCTATGTCCACCTGATTTCCGTCATGGTGGGATTGTTCGCATCGACCAAGCTACTGGATCGCCTGTCCAACGGAAAGATGTCGAGCGATCGTCTCTCGGAAAATTATGATCAGGCGATCGCGTTCCTTGCCGGCGGCATGCGCGCTCTCACTGCGCAATCGCCCTCGATGCCCGATGCCAAGGCATTTTCAGGAAAGGCGGACATCGGACTTCCGTCTGAAAATGCCCCATCAAATTGAACCGGACGATTTCCTCGAGGCGACAGTCGTCTGTCGCGATCTTGAAATCCAGAGCGGGTTTCGATCTGATTGAATCCGCTCTCCGCTCTGGATTCCTTGTTTGCCGCGATTTCTTAATCAGCGATCGGTTCCGATCGCTTGGAAATCGCGCTAGTTCACCGACAGATCACGCCTGAGCGCGGCCAGGCGCGCCTGGCGCGGAGCAACCCCGAACTGACGCCGGAACGCTCGGCTGAAATGCGACGCATCGTTGAAACCCCAACGAAAGGCGATTTCGCCGATCGATATATCCGTCATTTGCGGATGCACGATTTCTCCCTTGCAGCGCTCCAGTCGCTCGCGCCATATGCGCCGCATCAAGGGCTCAGCCTCACCCTCAAACAATTCGTAGAGATAGCGCAGCGACAGTCCGACGTTGCGGGCGATCAGAGAAGGGGAAAGGTCGGCGTCCGCCAGATTCTGCCGGATGAACGTCAAAACCCGTTGGCGATGGGCAGCCTGGCCGCCCGCCGACACCGGAGAAAAGGCCTCAGCCATGCCGCAAAGCACGGTCGAGAGGATCAACGGTATCGTGTCAGCCACCTTTTCGGCTGCATCGGCGTTGAGTTGCATGCCGACACGAAAGAGTTCGTCGCTATACGCTCTGAATAGCGCGGCCGGACCTGTATTCGTCTGCATCGCAATCGCCGTGCAGCTGTCGACATTGGGAAAATAGCAACGCAGCGCCGCGCAGGGAACGTAGATGGACGTGGTGCAAATTTCGCCGGTTTCTATCATGAACGGTCGAGCAGGATCGACGAGAAACATGTCGCCGGGGTGGATCATGCTTTCTCGCCCTCCCTGGCTGACAAATGCGGTACCCTCGCGGTGAACGCTCACCAGATAGCTGGGAACCGGGCTTGGCTGCGAACTGGCGGGTTCGGTGATATGCGGAGAAAAGCGCAACTTGGCGAAACGCAGGCCGGGCCGCGCAAATCCATCGACCGCGCACTCCAGTGCCTGCGAGCCCACGGGCCGAATATTCAGTCCGATCGAGAACAGCGAGGCCATGTCCTTGCGAAACTTGGATGATCGCCGACCGCTGGGCACACCAGCTGTAGTGAAGGTTTCCGCCCGGAGCGCAGCCTCGGCCATTATTGCCCCTCTCCCCGCAAGCAATTCTATTTTCGCAAGGAGAATTACCGGAAAATAGTACATCTATCCAGAAAAATCTGTGTCCTGTCCAAATTTGCGCCGCAAGGCTCTGACCGCACAGTCAGGGGTGGTAAGCACGGTCGCGCCCGTGACCCGCGCAATCTCCGGTGCTGCCCTGGCCAGGCTGAATTGGGCCAGCGCGACTATGCGTTCGGAACTGAAACCCTGTGCCGCGACCGCAGACAGGCGGTCATGCTCGGCAAAATCCCCGGCCTCCGCTGCCTCCAACGCCCCGACGGCAAGACGGGGTTCGACATCAAGCGATCCTGGAAATTCACCAAGCATGGAACCGAGAGTCGGCGCGAACGTGGCGAGGAGGCCGACTGGCCGCCCCAGCGCGACAGCCTCGTCGATCATCGCCTCGTTCGGCTTCAGCACGGGAATGTCCATCATCCCCGCCACCGTCTCGATCGCCTCGCCAAAGGCCGAGCAGGTAAACAGGATAGCGTCGGCGCGCGCGAACCTGATCGCATAGCGCGACAATTCGACAAAGCGCCCGATCATGGACTCCGTCAGGATTCCATCGGCCGCGCGGTCGACCGACAGGCTGTCATCGAGAATATGGACGCGTTCCGCCTCTGGCCACAATCGCCGGAAGCTCTCCGTGATGGGATCGAGCGACAGCCGCAGGGCTGAGATCAGCGCAATCCTGGGCGGTGCCATCAGATCGGTTCCGCCAGCTTGGCCAGCGACTGCTCGACAAGGATGGTCTGCTCCTCGGGAGGCCGCCCATCCTGCTCGCGCCGGCCGATCTCAATCGAATTTTCGGTGACCAGCCGACAGCGGTCATAGCGACGGGCCATGAACGCCGCGAACATGCGCGCCACGTCTCCCCCGGAACGTCGCAATTCGTCGGCCAGCACGAGGCCGTCCTCGATCGCCATGCCGGCCCCCGAAGCCAGCTGCGGGGTTGTCGGATGAGCCGCATCGCCGACCAGGATGATGCGCCCGCTGTACCAGGGCGCAGGCAACAGGAATGCCTCAAGAGGGCGCACATTGATGACCGAATCCACCGTCAAGCTATCGCGGATCCCGGCCAGAATCCCCCCATAGCTTGCCATCAGCTCCTGCAAGCGGACGTGCAGTTCGTCGACGGGATAGATTGGCGGCCGCGGGCCGACCTGAAGCAGGAACATGTACATGTGGGTCTGGGATACCGGCGACAGCCCGATCTTGTGCGGGCCCCCAAGGAAAAAGTGCCGCCGGTCGATGCCCGCGGGCCGCGTCGTGTACAGGCGCCACACGGTCTGCCCGGTATATTCGGCCTGGTCGGCATCCGGAAAGATCGCCGCGCGCGTCGTGGAGAAGACACCGTCCGCGCCGACCACGAAGTCGTAGGAGCGCGTCTGACCGTCGCTGAACCGCGCCTCGACGGCATGGTCGCCCTGGTCAAAGCTGTCGACTGTGCAACCCAGGCGAACATCGGTGCCGACATCGCGCACCCGGCTCGACATGATCCGGTGAAGGTCGGGCCGCATCACGCCACCGCTGCCGGGCAGATCCTCCCCCAGCTCAGGGTCCGGCAGGTGCGTGACCGGCTGCCCGTTGACGTTGCAGACCTGTATCCCGTTTCCGGCAAACCCGACTTCAAGAAATTCCTCGAGCAGGTTGAGCGCCTTGATCGCGCGCAGGGTCGGCCGAGTCACGGTGATACCGGCGCCCGTGACCCGCCATTCGGGATCCTTGTCGATCAGATCGACGGCAACACCCAACTGACGCAGGCACAGGGCCGTCGCCATGCCGCCGACCCCGCCACCAACGATCAGAGCCTTCAGATCATTCAGCTTGTTCATGGCATCAACTCTCAATGGTGGAGGACAGGTGCCCACCGACAAGGTCGGTGAATTGCCGAGCTGCCTCCACGTTCATAAGATGGGCCGCGTTCACACGCTCCAGACGGCTGTTCGGGACTGCCCGTGCGATCGTCTCCAGCGCCTCGATCGGCACCGCCACGTCGTGCTCACCGGCAACAACCAGCGTCGGGCAGGTGATCCGCGAGAGTATGGCCCGGTTGTCCAGCCCGGCGATCGCCTCGGCCGCAAGCGCATAACCCTCGGCCGGTGTCGCGAGGACCAGCTGGCGGATCGTATCGACACGCGCCTTTGCAGATACGAGAAACGCCGGCGTAAACCATCGCGCCAGTATGTCGTCGACCTGGCCGCCCATACCATCGCGGCGCGCTCCGGCGGCACGACCACGCCACATTTCCTGGACAGGCGGAGGCGGATATGCCGTACCCCCGGCCAGCACCGCCGAGGTCACCCGTTCGCGCGCCATCACCGCCATGGCCTGCGCGATAGAGCTGCCGAACGAGAGGCCAACCACACCGAAGCGCTCCACGCCCATGGCATCCAGCGTTGCCAGGACTGCGACAGCATAATCCTCGATGGATCCGGCAAACGGCGGCGCCGCGCTTCTCCCATGGCCGGGCAGGTCAAGGGCTATAACGTGGAAGCGCTCCGCCAAGACCTCGATCTGCGGATCCCACAACGCTGAGGATGTAGCGATCGCATGCAACAGCACGACCGCTGGCCGCGTATCGGCTCCGGCGGTGCGGCCCGAAAGCACCGCACTCATTCACCCCTCCATCGGCCCAGAGCGATGCCCGTGTACCATTCGCTGACCGGCTCGTAGTGGTTCAGTTCGAAGTTGCGGCAACCAGCAATGCCATGCGCGACGAGCCAGTTGCGGATTTCCTCGGCGCCGTTGCCGGCGCTATTGACTTCCGCCTCGGAAAATGAGGTCAGCGCATCGACGTCGGTTCCGCCGAGCAGTTCGAGGAAGCGCCGGTCGAATTGTTCGTTGACATAGCCCATGCGCGGCGTGCCGACGTCGTGAGCGATGCCGCCGGTGGCGAGCACCACGACCCGTTCGGCGCCATCGTAGGAACGAATTGCCTCGGCCATTGCCCGGCCAAGCTCGATGCAGCGCATCATCCTGGGCAGGGGTGGCTGGACGCAATTCACCAGGATCGGCACCACAGGAAAGTCGCCGCAAATGCCGGCCAGCGTGAGCGGCGTGACCATGCCGTGATCGAGCACGAGTTCGAGCGAAAACGCCGGGTCGAAGCCGCTGTCCAGGCAATGTTGCAATATGTGCGCGGAAAGGCTGCGCGCGCCCGGAATGGTCTTGCGCTCGACCTTGAGCCAGCCCTCGATCGGGCCGTCATAGGTGTCGGCGATGCCGATGCAGAACGCCGGCATGTTGCCAAGAAAGAAGTTGTGAAGGTGATCGTTGGACACGAGCACGATCGCGTCCGGGTCCAGTCGGGCGATTTCTTCGCCTGTCCGGCGAAACTCGTCGAACACCTGACGGGCCACCTCCTCTGCCGGCGCGTGCGGCAGATTGGTCATCGCCGGGGTGTGGCTGACGGCGAAGATCCCTGCAATTTCAGCCATTTTCCAGCTCCTTGCCAGCCTTCCTCAGCGCGGCGAGATACTCCTGTTCCGGGATCCGGAGTTGCAGGCAGTAAGCGCGCAGCAGATAGGGGTTGGCACCCAGCAGATAGAGCTGCGTGACGTCGGTGTGCTCGAGTGCCGCGGTTGCCGCCGGGGTCAGTCCCGGATAGCTTGCGATATAGACGTCAGGATTGGCGAAATAGCGCTTCTCCTCGTCCCGGTCATGCTGGATCCGGTAAAGAACCCGGTTGATCTGATAGGCCTCGCCCGTCGGAATGGCCTGTAGCCAATTGTTGATCATTGGGCGCGCTCCTTCACCATGCGGCATGTCCAGTCGATGATCAGCGGCAGGGTTTGTGGAGTGATGCCCATGTGCCCGCCGGGGAACATCCGCACTGACTTGGGTTCGCCGTGGCCGACGAGCAGGTCGATGTCGGCGACCGGGCATTGTTTGTCCTCTCGCCCGTTCACCAGCAGCATTGGGGCGCAGGGTCCGTCCAGCATGCCGGCATCGAGCAGCGACAGGCGCTCGAAGAATTCTACATATTCGCCTTCTGTGCGAGCGCCGAGCATCCGCATCCGCGTCTCGACGAGCTCCATCAGGTAGCTGTCGGGATAACGCGAGCTTTCGATCCAGTCGCGCTGGAACATGAAGTGGGCGCCACCGCCCCAGTTGACGCCGCAGGCGATCCGATCGGGATAGAGGTGGGCCAGCCGCGTTGCCCAGTAGCCGCCGAACGAACGGCCGAGGCATCCGGGCAACCGGCCCGACAGATCGTCGCGCGCGGCCAGCCAGTCGAAGACCGGCAGAAACTGCTGTTCGGCGCCGGGCCGACCCTTGACTGGCGATTCCCCGGTTCCCGGCCCATCTATCGCGACTGTTGCTACCCCCTGCTTGAGCGCAAGGTCGCTCGCCGCAGTCATCTGCTCCTTCCAGGCGTCGACACCACCCCACATGACGATGACCGGCGGTCGCTCTATGCCCTTCGGGCGCCGCAGCAGGAAAACAACCTCATCGCCGTCGCCTTCTTCGCCCTGAAACGGAACGCTGACCCGTTCGATCGGCGGATCGAACAAGGCGCCTGCAGCGAGATAAGCGTCGCGCTCGCGTGCTGCGCTTGCCAGCTTGTCGGGATGATTGGGGCAAGGAAACCGACCCAGGAAGAAGAAGCCGTCCGCCCGCAGGAACTGCGCCTTGGCGTCCTCGAGCTTGCCGGCCTCGCGCGCAGCGACGCCGGCGGCAAAGGCAGCCTCCCCGGCGGCGGTCCAGGCCGCAGCCCAGTTGACCGGATCAAGGCCCTGCAACTGGGCGACGACGCCTTCTGTGTCCTCGTAGCTGAGGTTGTTCATCGGGTGGATGCACTTTCGGGTGCGATCCAGCATCCAGGCTTTGGCTTCTTCGAGCGTCCTGGGGCGTTCATGAACGGTATCGGCATTCGGCATCGGGGTTTCTCCGCTTTGCGGCTCAAGGTGAAATCAGTTCAAGAGAGCGATTGCGCGTCTCGACGGCGAAGATCAGACAGATTGCCCCTGCCAGCGCGCCGAGACAGGCGAAGATCGCGAAGATCATCCCCAGCCCCGCCGTATCGACGATCAGACCGACGGCCATCGGCGCAACGATGCCGGCCAGGATCGACACCGCATATCCAAGCGACACGCCGATCACGCGCATACGGGTCGGGTAGAGCTCGGGGGCGTACAGGATCATTCCGATCGAGATTGCCGAGACGAAATAGAAGCTGATGCATCCGCCCACGAGCATGTGGTTCGCGCTCTCCAGCCCGTTGACTCCCAGGTTGAAAAACGCGGCCGCGGCCAGCAGAAACGCAGTGCTGAACCAAATCCGTCGCCCGACAAGGTCGATCGCCAGCGCCGTGGTCAGCGTCCCCGAGAAACCCGCCGCTTGCGTGATCATCGCATTGCGCAGGCTGTCGCTGAGAGACAGGTGAAACAGCCCGTGGTAGAGCGTGGGCAGCCAAGTAACCAAGCCGTAGTTCATGAAGAAGCAGCAGAAGTACATCGTCCACAGCATGGCTGTGCGTCGGCCATAGCCCTGAGAAAACAAGCCGCTGAGGATGGCGAAGCTGAACGGAAAGATTGGCTTGTCGTTCGACTTGCCTGGTAAATCCGTGACGCGGGCTTCGGTTGTGTTCCACAAGGTAGAACCCGGTGTCGTGGACCCCGCGCTCGCCGCTTCAATGCGCCGCACTATGGCGTCGGCTTCCGACAGACGGCCCCGGTGCACGAGCCATCGGGGCGATTCCGGCACGAAACGGATCATCATCGGCAGCACCAAAACCGCTGGCAGGGCGCCAATCGCCAGAAACGGCCGCCAGCCGAAATGCAGGATAAACCACCAGCCCAGCAACGCGCCCGCGAGCAGGCCGAGCGGAAAGACCAGTTCGTACAACAGCACGAAACGCCCGCGCCCTTGGGCCTTGGCGATTTCCGAAATGTAGGTGACCGCGATCGGAACTTCCGCGCCGAGGCCAATGCCGGTGAGGAGGCGGGCCGCGACCAGCCAATGATAATTTGGGGCCAGTGAAGCTGCCAAGCTCATCGCGGAATATAGCGCGGTGCAACCGATCAACGCCGCCCGCCTGCCGCGCGTCTCCGCGATCATGCCGAACAGGAGCGCGCCGATGATTTCCCCGACGAACAAGGCCGACAGCAGGAAACCGGACTGAGCTTGTGTCAGATGCCATTGGGCCCTTAATTCAGGCAAGGCATAAGCGATCGCCAGAACTTCGAAGGCATTGAAGAAGGTGGCAGTACCGACGACGAGCCTGAGCTTGATCTGCCAACTGGTGAGAGGCGCGTCCTCCAGCCTGGCAATGATGCTTTCGCCGGTCAGGGCCATATGAGAAGCGAAATCACCCATGTCGGAAACGAGGCCCTGTACATTTCTGTGTGAGAAATGCCGGCCGTCCCTGTATCGCGACGGCCGGCAAGGCAGGCGGGCTAGAAGTTGACCGACGCCCGAACGCCATAAGTCCGCGGTGGCAGGATATTGCCCCACCACGTCCTGTCGCCGCTGTTGAAGCTCTGCTGGGCGTTGTTGAACACCTGGCTGTTGGTGACATTGTTGACGTAGGCGGACAAACTCCAGCGATCCTCGGCCGCCTTGTAGGTCAGCGTCAGGTCGGTGATCTGATAGGCCTTCTGATGCGCGAACGCCGGTGCGCCGATCGTCAGATCCGTGTCGGACTGGATGTTGCTGCGCACCCCCGCCACGATCGTGCTGTCGCCCGGCAGATGGAATGTATGCTGCCAGGACAGCGAGGCGTTCCACATCGGGGCATTCGGTACCGGCTTGCCGGCGCAGTCGACGATCGGGATGTGCAGGATCGGGTTCATGCCGATTGCGGGGCAGGTGACCTGCGAAGTGGGCGTGAACACATAATTGTCGAACCGCGAATGCAGGTAGGACACATTGGCGGTCAACAGATCGTCCGGCGTGGCAAGGAAGGTCGCTTCCACGTCGGCGCCATATTCCTTCAGATTGCCGACATTGAGGATCGGGAAGCCGACCACCGGCGGATAGAGCACGCTCAGCGCGCCGTTCTGCTTTTTCTTGAAGCTCCAGTAGAACAGCTCGACGTTCAACTGCAGCCGATTGTCGAGGAACCGGTTCTTGGTACCCAGCGCATAGGCGGTGATACTTTCCGGCTCGTAGCTGTTCTTGTAATTGAACGTACCGGCCGGTGCATTCACGCCATCGTTGAAACCGCCGGCATGGAAGCCGGTCGAGACGTTGGCGTAGACCATCGAGCGCGGCCCGATGTCGTAGTCCACCCCGATCTTCCAGTTCGTCGCCTTCCACGAGCGGCTGTCGTTGCTGGGAACGATGCACTCCGACGTCGGTAGATTGTAGGTCGTGCCCGCGACTCCAACCGGGCAGAACGGTGTCCCCCCGATATCGGTGTAGGCCGGCTGGCCGATGCGGAAGAGACCGGAGATCGACTTCTTCTCGTAGGTATGGCGCAGGCCGCCGGTCAGGCGCAACTCTGGCGTGATCGAATAGGTCACCTGGCCGAACGCTGCATAGCTGGTGTCGGCGAGGTGATAGTCACGACGGATATAACCCTGGTTGGTGATAAGGCCGCCGGGCACCTGATTGAAGTTCCAGTACCGCTCGAACGGATCCTGGGTCTCGCGGAAATAGTAGAGACCGACAAGCCACTTGAGCGGGCCGTTACCATCGGAGGCGAGGCGCGCCTCGTAGCTCTGCTGGTCAGCGGGCGTGCGGATGATGGTCTGGTAGCCGCCGGCCGGATTGACCCAATTTGCCAGGGTGTGCCGATATGCCGGGAGGAACGTAAAGGTGAAGCCCGGGCCACGCCAATCGAATTGCCCGGACACCCCCCAGGTGCTGTTGTTCAGGAAGCTCCCCGGTGCCCAGCGGCCCACAGTGTCGGGATTGAGCGCATAGCCGCCGACGCCTGCGCCATAAAGATTGGGATTGTAGGTGACGGTGTTGGGCGGAACGCACTGGTTCGCGCCGGGCAGCAGGGTACATCCTACACCTGGATTCTGAAGTGTTCCATCATAGTTCGCCGGCGCGTAGAAGCCGAGCGGCGGCCCCTGCCACGGATCAGCGGTGATCGCCGTGGCATGGGTTGCCGTGGTGTTCATCACTACCTGGCCGACGCCATTGCCATGGTCGCGCGAATAATCGCCGGCGATGTAGATGCTGAAGTCGCTGCTCGGTTCAAAGCGCAGCGAAACGCGGCTCGCGACGGTGTTCTGGTCATCCATTCCGGTGCGCTCGATGTAGCCGTCATGCTTGATGAAACCGACCGCGGCGCGCATCGCAATTTTGTCGTTGAAGGGAAGGTTGACGACGCCCTTCAGATCAACGGCGTCGTAATTTCCGTACTGCGCATCGAAATGCGCGCTGGTTTCAAAGTCCGGATGATTGGTGATGTAGTTGATTGCGCCGCCCGTCGCGTTGCGGCCGTACAGCGTGCCTTGCGGCCCCTTCAGGACTTCGATCCGCGCAACGTCGAGGAAAGCGCCGGAAAGCGCAGTGCCGCGCGCGACATAGGCGCCGTCGATGCTCTGCGCCACAGCCATGTCACCGAACGCGTTTATGATCTGCGCACCGATGCCGCGGACATAAATATTGTTCAGCCCGCCGAAGCCGCGACTGACCGACAGCCCCGGCACCAGCTTCACGAGGTCTACGGGCTTGGACACATTGGCTTCCTGAAGGGCGCCACCGTCCACTGCCTGAATGGCGATCGGCGTGCGCTGCAAGCTGCTCGACCGACGCTCGGCAGTCACCACGATGTCGGCCAGCTGGCTGGATACTTCCTGCGGCGACGCCGTCGATGACGCCGACTGCTGTGCAGCCTCCTGCGCGAATGCCTGACCAGAAGCGATCAGCGCAAGCGGTGCAGCGGAAACCCAGAAAATGGCCCTGAAGCGCTTTGGCATTTCATTCTCCCCTACTTCGCTGCTTCTGTGGACGGCCGGAGGATGTGCGCGAGCAGCGATTTATCAGTCCGAGCATTAGGCAAATGGCGCGGACTATTCTTGTTTCTCATTGCGGCAAATCTATTCTCGCCGTGCGGCTCGGCGATGGGCTGGACCCGCTTGGATGCCGGGCGACCCCAAAGGGCGGACGAATCTGATTGAACTGATGCGATGGATGCTTCCCTTCGACCGGCATCGTATGATGCTGATCGTTGACCGATTGAATGTGTTGTGGGGCATCGATACCCGGTCCCCCCAGCCTTGACTGGTGCCGCGGCTCATCGTCTTGCTCACTAGGCGATGTTGACAAAAGATTTCAGCCATAGGCGCACGGCGGCGAGGTTAAGGAAGCTGGCGAAGGAGAGCGCGGTCTTGTCATAGCGGGTGGCGATGCGTCGCTGGTTTTTCATGACCCCGAACA